>NZ_JAHVKJ010000010.1:0-728199 GCF_019800795.1 Halomonas sp. DP3Y7-2 | reverse complement strand
TCAAACGTCTCGTTTGACGAGTCGCTTGCCTTGATATTTCAGTGACATTGTCACTGACTCATCGGCAAGCGCCCACATGAATTACCTGATCAATTTTTAAAGAGCGTGCTCTTGACTCTGGTGAGTTCAATGAGCGCCTCGCTATTGCCGAGCGCTTTGCCCAGCACCCTGCGAGGAAGGCGCATTCTACAGAATCGAAGCGTTTCGTCAAGCGCTTTCTTTTGCGTCCCGCAAGCGATGCTTGCAGACTTCAAAAGAGAGCGAAGCGTGCCTCAGTGCATCTTTCGATGCCCTGTCGGCGACCCCGATCAAGTGGCGAGCATTTTACCGATTTCTCGTTGCTCGTCAAGCAGTGATTTTTCCGAGAAGCTTCAAAAAGCCTTTTCAAATCAACTACTTTTACCACTCTTCACCGCCTGTGACGTTTGCTCGTCGCCGGCAGCGGATGCGTACTTTACGGATCTCGAGGCAGCTTGGCAATAGCCTGAATCAAAAAAACTCATCAGCGCATGACGGCTCTGTTATGTCCTCGCCATAACGTTCGCGGGGACCCACCTTTAGTCGCCGTCATTGCCACATCCATACACCGTCGCAAGGCATCAGCACGCAAAAGGCCCTGGCATCGCCAAGGCCTTCACGCCACTACACCTGGCAAGAGACCTCGCAAGACGCCTCGCAAGACACCTTGCAGGGAACGAGCACTAGCGCGCCGAAAGCGAAGACCATCCAAAGACCATCCAAAGACCATCCAAAGACCAGCCTCTGTTTAGGCCATATGACGCTTGCCACATACCCGGTTGCGTCCGGCGTGTTTTGCGGCGTACAGCTCTTGATCCACGCGCTCAAATAGCGACGTAAATGTCTCCCCCTTGGTGTACGCACCGACGCCCATGCTGATGGTGATGTTCAACTGCTGACCGTCTGCAAGTTCGATCTGGCTCTGGCTGATGGCCTGGCATACACGCTGCGCCGCGCTCATGGCCTCCTCCAATGCGGCATGACGCATGACGATAACGAACTCCTCGCCTCCGGTACGGGCCACCAGGTCACCATCACGCAGACACTGCTCAACGGCCTGACCGAGCCACACCAAGACCTGGTCTCCTACCACATGCCCATAGTGGTCATTCACTTGCTTGAAGAAGTCGATGTCCAGCACGGCCAGGGCAAAGCCCGTCCCCCGTGAAGTGCACTCCTCTATAAGTTCGTCGACATAGCGATCGAGCTGCGCCCGATTGGGCAAGCCCGTGAGCGGGTCACGCAATGCTTGATCTTCCAGCTCGTCGCGCTCCCTCTTGATTCGCGCTACGTCCAGTTCGTTGGTAATCACTCGCTCTACTGCACCGGTCAGCAGACGCACCAGCTCAATATCAACCTCTGAAAAGGGCTGGCGACGAGGTCTAGCGCTGGAAAAATTAAGCGTTCCCCAGACGGAGCCCTCTATCCAAATGGGCGCACCAATATAGGTTTCCAACTGAAACGCCTGGTAACAGGGGTGCCCGCTGACACGCTCATCACACCTGGCATGATGGGTAGCAAAGACGTCACACGCATCAAGGGTAAGACGGCAATACGTATCCCCCAGAGGAAAGGTATCCCCAGGACCTACCGGCGCCCCATCACTGGCCGCCCAGCGCACGCTGTACTGCTCACCCACCACCTCGCTGACCAGCGCGATGTCCAGGCCCAGGTAAACAAGGGCATCTCGCAGCAGCATGTCGACAATCTCGGACGTCTCGATATCCGTGCGGTTAACGCCGGTGTGCACATCCCGTAGCAGCTGAATCATCGATCGGTATTCAGAGACGTCCTGAATGATGGCGTAGAAGCCGGCGACACCGTCATCCACGATATCCGGCAAGTAGTTCACCTTGAAAAATGCTCTCCTGCCGTCCTGCAATACCAGTGAATCCTCGTAGCTGACCTCTACCCCCGCCAGGGCACGCGCGAAGCGCGGCTGAATCTTCGCATAGGAGGAGGCGTCGAGCACCGATGCCACTGGCTGACCTGCCAATTCAGACGACGTAAGGCCAATGAAGTCCTGATATGCCTGATTGTTGAAGCGAAAGCACAGGTCTCGATCCACATAGGCCACCATGACTGGAAGATGATCCGCTAGCCGAGCCACTACACCATGGTCAGGTCGTTGCTGCATCGGCAGACGCAGCACCATGCTGCCATCAGGCAGCATCACGTAAGCCGAGCTACGGCTTTGCCCCCTTCCCTGCTCATCCCACTGCCTGCCCGCACCCGCCATGGCTTCTGCAAGCCTGGCGGAGTGCCCCTGCAGCTCCGACAACGAACGTCCGACAACCTCATCGCGAGATCCTCCCAACACCGACGCACAATCGCCGGCCACGTCTAGCACCACCGCCGCTGGCGACACCCTGACGAGTACCGTCCCGGCAAGCGTCAATGCTTCTCGCACCCAGGCATACTGGTCCATGCTGGCTCTCCTGGTCGTTCCCCTGACGTGATAGGACGCACAAGCATCCTTCTGGCCTGCTCATGAATTTGGCTGTTTGTATGGTTGAATGCATCAGAATTTTCCACGCTGCGTGGACAGCACGTTCGCTCACGGTGCTCAAGAGGCGAATGCCATGTATTACCAGAACTTGATGGCGATCGAGAGAGCTCTCTCGCTCACGTACCAAGGACATGCCGCCTGGCTGGTGACTCAACTGGGCAGCGCTTACGGTCTTGTGGATTACCGTATGCAGACCACTCAAGCGGAGCCGGTTGACGACGACGGCAACGCCTATCGACTACCGCATCCGTTTAAGGACCAGCGCCAGCACGCCGACGTCCATCACTCCCCCCTGACGACAGTCCATGTCAGCCAGGGTCGCGACCACGTCGCGGAACTACTGCTGCCGGACAGCCCGACACAGACCCATCTGGAAGTCCTGCACGCGACGCTGCTCGGACAACCTTCGCTGGTTCGCCTTATCAACTTAAATGGCTCCCCCGCCCGACTGAGGCGTGCCGAGCAACATGAGCCACTGGTACAGCAATGCGATCAGCTGCTTGCGCTGCTGGTCCAACCTGCGCTGCGCCTGGTAATGGCTGGGCAGATCAGGGACGTACATCGCATTGGCCTGCATGCCCATCAGAGGGGATTCGAAGTCATCTGGTGCAGAGGCCAGCCAGGCACTGCGCTTGCCGAGGACACTGTCTCACCAGACACTCCCACGTCAGGCCTGTCCTTTCCCATGTCAGACCTGTCCTTTCCCATGGAAGTCCAGCACGCTGAAGCTGCCCACTTTCTTGCCGGCGGCGGAGGGCATCGGCGCACCCTCGTGCTGAACGCTACCTCTGATACGTCGCTGGCAGAGGTGGCGAAGAGCTCGGGTTGCTTCGACTGCAACAACAACCCCCACCCCAGGCTCTCGGAGACGACCCACTGGCTGGATCGGGCCTGCCAAACACTGTCACTCGAGGGGCGTTAGCGGCGCGATGCTTCCGCAACGAGCGCCCTACCTTTCTGCAATTGACAGCCCCGCGAGCCGGCCCTAGTCTGGACCTCTTCCTAGGGGAGCCCTACTGGCCATACAGGTCGTGACAGCGCCGCGACAGCGCTGTATCGCACCAAGGCCATAGTACGGGGCTGAGATTCCGCATTGCGCGGTAACCCTTTGAACCTGATCCGGGTCATGCCGGCGAAGGGAAGGATGGTTGCCGCACTCCCTCTTTCTTCCTGCCCGCCGTCCGTCCCGATGTCCACTGGTCCCTGCGGACAACGATAAGAAAGAGGTTTCTCTCGATGATGCTCGACCCTCTCTGGACGGCGCTGTGGCTGCTGCTGTGCGCTGCCATCTTTGCCATTCCAGGCCTGCTCTACGCCCGACGCCGTCGGGGCGGCCTTGATGACTACATCTCCGCACGTAACAGCCAAAACACTCGTGCCACGGTGCTGACGTTGATTGCCACCACACTGGGCACCTGGATCCTGTTTGGACCGGCCCAGGCTGCCACCTGGGGCGGTATCGCGGCGGTCATTGGCTACGCGCTCGGCTCCATGGTGCCTCGCCTGATGATGATTCCTCTTGGTCGACGCATGCGGGAGCTGATTCCCGAAGGCCACGGCCTGACCGAGTTCGTGATCCACCGCTACGGCCGCACGATGTATGCCTTCACCCTGGCGATTATGCTGTTCTACCTGTTTATCTCTCTGGCTGCAGGGCTGACCGCCATCGCCCACATGGTGACCCTGCTGGCCCCAATCCCCCTCTGGCTGACCGCCAGCGTGGTGATGGTCGCTACCCTGCTCTACACCTTTTACGGCGGCCTGCGCACCACCATCTTCACTGACAAGGTGCAGATGCTGGTGATCCTGCCACTGCTGGCTCTCTTGCTCATGTTTGGCTGGCAGGCGGCGGGTGGCGTTGCTCCGACGCTCGAGGGGCTGCACGAGCGTGCTCCGCAACTGCTGGATATCACCGATGCTGGCGGCCTGCGCGCTGGCCTGACCTTCTTTCTCGCGGTGATGCTAACGGGTCTGTTCTACCAAGGAACCTGGCAGAGGATCTATGCGGCCCGGGATACTCGCGTGCTCAGGCGTGGCTTTTGGATCGCGGGACTCTTCAACTTCCCGGTCATCGTGCTCATGGGTTTGTTCGGTCTGGCGTTCATCGGCCTGGGACTTGAGGGAGACGGCTCCGTCGCTCTGTTCAGCGTATTGTTGTCCGACGTGCCGCTGTGGTTTGCCTTGGCCCTGATTCCTCTTGGCCTTGCGCTGGTAATGAGTAGCGCCGACACAACGATCAATGCCACCTCCAGCATTATCGCCGTCGACATGCACAGGCTGCTGCCCCAGGCCAGTGAGGCGGCCTTGATGAGAATGGCGCGCTGGCTCATCGTCGTCGCTGCAATACCAGTGACGTGGGTCGCTGCGCAGGGCTACAGCGTCCTCTACCTGTTCCTGCTGGCAGACCTGCTGTGCTCTGCCGCAGCCTTTCCGGTGTTTTTCGGCCTGTTCAACCGCCGCTATCACGGTCGCAATGCTGTGATCAGTACCGCAGCAGGTCTGCTGGCCGGACTGTGGATGTTCCCCTCGCCTAACGGTGGCACCGCGACGCTACTGGAATCCTTCCTGCTGGCTGCCTTTGTTCCGGTGCTGGTATCTCTCGTCCTGATGAAGCTGATGCCATCTCGGGAGAGCTACGACTTCGACCGAATGAGCGGCCTGGTGAGACGCTTCCAGAACTAAGGAAACGCTGAATAAATGTTTCGAGCGATGACAGGTCGGTAGCTGCCGGAGCGGAAAGACCGGAGTTTACATGCGGTTAAATGAGGATCTTGAGCACCGCCAGCAGCCGAGATATCGAGCGCAGTAATTTATGCAGTGTTTCCCTAAGGCAATCAAACCGACGCCACTGAACCGAAACCATAACGGCGGGGCGAGCTCCCCCGCTGTTATGGCGGATGTCTGTAGAGGCTGTCATGCCTAGCAGCAGTGTGAACAAGACGCCAGCTCAGCAGCTGGGGCGTGACAATCCAAGATGGTCGCGCAGCGTCTTGCCCTCATATTCCCGGCGGAAGACCCCACGTCGCTGCAATTCCGGCACGACCTGCTCGACGAAGTCCTCGATGCCCTGAGGCAGTGAGGGTGGCATCAGGTTAAAGCCTTCGGCCCCACCCTGTTCGACCCAGCGCTGCATCTCATCGGCAATTCCCTCCGGCGTGCCGACCATCGTGCAGTGCCCACCTCCGGCGGCGAGCCGCCCCATTAGCTGTCTCAGGGTTGGCCGTTCGCTCTCGATAATGCGCAGGATGGTGGCATAGCGTCCTTTCGGACCCGTAAAAGCCTCCAGCGGCGGCAGCGCGGGCACGGGCGCATCCAGCTCCCAGTGACTGACGTCCTGGCCGATAAACTGGCTCAACTGTCGTCGCGAGGCCTCTACCGGCAGCAACTCGTCAAGTTCACGCTGCTTGCGTCGGGCCTCTTCCTCGGTAGACCCGACGTAGGTCACAAGCCCCGGCATGATCGCCACCCTTGAACGGCCTGCGGCTTTTACCCTCGCCTTGAGGTCACCGCAGTAAGCCTGGGCCGATGGCAGGTCGTAGGCCACCGCGTAAATGGCTTCGGCATAGCGTGCCGCCAGGTCTCGCCCCTGTTCTGATGCCCCCGCCTGAAATAGCACGGGATGGCCCTGTGGCGAGCGAGGCACCGTCAAGGGGCCATCGACCAGAAAATGCTCGCCGCGGTGATGAATCGGTTGCACTAGAGCAGCATCCGCATAATCGCCGTGGCGATCTCGCAGCAGCGCGCCATCGCTCCAGGAGTCCCACAGCGCCAGCACGGTATTGGCAAACTCTTCCGCTCTAGCGTAGCGCTGCGCGTGGCCCGGCATACCTTCCAGGCCATGATTGCGCGCCTCGCTGTCGAACATTGACGTCACCAGGTTCCACCCAAGCCGTCCGCCCGAGATATGGTCCAGCGATGCCAGCATGCGAGCCGCATGAAAGGGCGTATAGAAGGTACTGGAGACGGTCGAGATCAGGCCGATATGCTGTGTGGCACGCGCCATCGCGGCAAGCATTGTCAGCGGCTCCAAGGTCCACAGCGGACCGTCTGCGACATTGCCCGCGGCATGGCCATCGGCAAAGAAAACCGCATCCAGGCGACCGCGTTCGGCAAGCTTGGCCAGCTCTTCGTAGTAGGCGATATCCGCCAATCGCTCGACGCTGGAATCAGGGTGTCGCCAGGCCGCCTTGTGATGACCGCAGCCCAGGATGAAGAGATTCAAGTGCATAGAGGTCATCAGCCTTTCACCAGTCCGCCATCGACAATCAGATTCTGCCCGGTGATGGCCCTGGCCCACGGGGAAGCCAACAGCAGTACCGCGTCTGCAAACTCTTGCGGGGTGGTCACCCGTCGCAGCGGTGTGTTGGCGGCGATGAGGTCAAACACCGCGTCTGGTGTGGCCCTGGAAGCGTCCGTCGTGCGCAGCAAGCCGCCGGACACCATATTGACGCTGATATTGTCTGGGCCGAGATCCTGCGCCAGCGTACGCGTCAGCGACAGCAGCGCCGCCTTGGCCGCGGTGTAGTCGTGATACGGCACCACCGGGTTCTGGAACAGGTTGGTACCAATATTGATGACACGCCCGACACCCGCCTCGCGCATGCCGGGAAGCGCTGCCTGCACCGTGTTGAGCGCACCACGCACCACACCCTGAAGTTGATGGTCCAGATGCTCCCAGCTCAGCGAGTCAGGCCCAGGCCGTGCGTCCCCATTGAATGCAAAGTCCGGCAGCGCATTGTTGACCAAGGTAGTCACAGGCCCACCGAAGCCCTCACTGGCCCTCGCCAACATGGCCTCCACGCCATCCCGATCGCACACATCCGCAGCGACGGCCAAGGCATGTTCCGGGTAATCAGCGACTAGCGCCCGGGCGCCTTCTTCGCTGCAGCGGTAGTTGACCACCACGCGAGCGCCTTCTCGCAGGAAGGCGCGCGCCAGGTGAGCGCCCAGACCACGCCCTGCGCCGGTAATCAGCACAATTTGAGCGGAGATATCAGGCGCAACGGGGTCGACAACAGAAGAGGTATCGGGAGCGGTCATGCGATGAGTCCTTGGTCGAGGCGGGGAACGCACGTCGAGCCAGGGACAGACGACTGCGCTGACATCCCTTCGCCGGTATGAACTGGATCAGGTTCGACGGGTATTTCTCAGCCCTGGCTCAGCCAGGACACCCCGTGTCATGCGATCTCGACCTTAGCCCATCACCTTGCCCGGAACAAGACAGCGAGTATCAAGCAGATGAAAGGGCCTACCCTGATTTGCCATCCTGGCACACGCCGCGACAACCCTATCGCGCCCCGGCCCCTTCACCAATCAAATGTATACACATTTAAGCGACGTCTTTCGACCTGCACGGCCTTGGGCTTTGCTTGCCTTCCCGCTGTGACTCTCGCCCATTCTCCCCCTCTATCCTGACCCTCTCGTCTACCTTGTTACCACCCCCTACTTTGGTACTACCCATTATCGGATCGACGCTTAGAAGGATATTCAACGTATTGTTTATCAAAAATAAATTAATATAAGAGTGATCTATCTTTCATCATGAAAGGGAGCTGACGTGATCGCCAGCTCACTCGGCTCTAGCCTTTTCGATCTTTATTGTATATACATTATGACGGATTGACGGACCGCATCAGCGGTTCGCCAAGGAAGCGCTGAGCACCTCCGCTCAGGCATCGGTGCAGCGTTTCCCTAAGCCTGCCACACGCATCTGTGAGATCGGCCGATGACAACACCCGACAATGCTGATCCACTGCGCCACCTGGTAACGCCATCACCCGTGGAGAACAAGAATATGTCCGCCTCCAGCAGAAGGCCGCTAAGAAAAGCCGTCTTCATACCCACCTTTTCCATCATCATGGTGGCCGTGGCCACTGGCCTCATCAACAACGACATGCTGGTCGATGTTGCCAAAGGGGTCTTCTACATCTCCCTGTCTGACTTTGGCTGGCTGTATCAGCTGATTGCCGTAACGGCCCTGGTGGTGTCGGGCTTCATCTTCTTCTCCCGGGCCGGTGATATTCGGCTGGGTGGCAAGGATGCAACGCCTACCTTTTCCTTCGCTGCCACCTTCGCCATGGCGCTGACGGGAGGGATTGCCACGGGGGTCGTCACTTACTCCGTCAATGAACCGATCATCTATCTAGGCAACATCTACGGCGAAATCAGTCACCAGAGCTTCGCTCCCGGCAGTGGCGAGGCCGCCATCTTTGCCTTGGCAAGAAGCTTCCACAACTGGTCATTCATTCCCTACGCACTTTATTCCATCGTGGGGCTGATGATCGGCTACATGCACTTTAACCGCAGAGAACGCTTCTCGATCTCCTCAACCGTCAGCCCCGTACTGGGCAGGCACGGCAGCAAGATCTGGGTAAGGTCCCTGATCGATATCAATTCCGTTCTGGCCATCGCGCTCGGCCTGGCCTCTTCTCTTGGCGCAGGTCTGGCATTGATCAGCTCAGGCATCGAAGCACAGTACGGCATCGAATCCAACGCCATGACCTGGCTGGTGCTGACGATTGCCATCTCGGCGATCTTCATCACCTCCGCTGTCTCGGGATTGAAACGCGGCATCCGCGTGCTGTCATCGATCAACGCCTATATCTTCTATGCCTTCGTCGCGATTCTGATCATTGTCGGGCCACTCAACTATATTCTGAGCCTGTCGGTGACAAGCCTCGGCTACTGGGCAGACAACTTCTTTCTTTGGGCTTTCGATACCAAGGAGTCTGGTGGCGAAGCGCTGGTCACCTGGTGGACGATGTATGACTGGTCGATCTGGATCGCCTACGCCCCCCTCATGGGACTGTTTCTGGCCCGTATCTCCTACGGCAGAACGCTCAGGGAGTTCCTCATCATCAACTGGATTCTGCCCTCTGTCTTCGGCCTGGTCTGGTTTGCCATCTGGGGTGGGTCCGCCCTCAAATGGCAGATGGATGGAACGCTGGATCTGATCAGCATCATCAATGACAGTGGCGCGGTATCCGGACTGTGGGGCTTCCTCCAGCACCTGCCCATGGCCAGCCTGCTGGTACCGCTGGCGATTTTCACCCTGGTCATTTCATTTGCAACGGCGGCAGACTCCATGTCATCGACCATCGCGACCATCTGCACCAGCAACATGTCCGCAGACGAGGAGTCGCCCAAGCAGCAGAAGATTCTGTGGGGCCTGTCGATCGCGGCTATCGCCTATGTGATGGTGGCCTTCGGCGGAGGCGCCCAAGGCGTCGATGGCATCAAGTATCTTGCCGCAGCGGGAGGCTTTACCGTGGTCTTCCTGTTCGTGCTGATATTGATCAGCGCCGTGCGAACCTTCATGACTCGCCCCCCCCAGGGTGCTGCCAAGCAGCCGGCCGAGGTCTCTCAGCCGGTGACGGGAGGCGTGAATGAGTAACCCGATAGTAGTCTCAGACGTAGCCCCCGGCTGGCTGGATGTCATCGCCGTCGCCCGCCAAGGACGCGAGCTGACGCTGGATGAGGGTCGCTGGGCACGCATCGAGCGGGCCCGCCAGGTGGTGGAGCAGATGGCGGATGCCAGCACCCCCTACTATGGCATCAACACCGGCCTGGGAGCGCTGTGTGACGTGGTGCTGGATCGCCAGCAACTGAGTGACCTGTCGCGCAATACCCTGATGAGCCACGCCTGCGGAGTCGGAGCCCCCCTGCGGGTCGAACAGGTCCGTGCCATCATGTGCTGCGCTGTCATCAACTGGAGCCATGGGCATTCGGGCATCAGCCCGGGCATTGTCCAGGGACTGCTGGCATTTCTTAATATGGGGATCACCCCGGTGGTGCCAGGCCGGGGGTCCGTGGGCTACCTCACACACATGGCCCATATTGGTCTGGCCTTGCTGGGCGTCGGTGAGGTCGACCATGCCGGTGAACGACGCCCCGCCAGCGACGTGCTCGCTCAGCATGCGCTGACACCCGTCGTGCTGGGTCCCAAGGATGGGCTCAGTCTGGTCAATGGCACCGCCGCGATGACAGGGCTTGCCTGTATCGCCCTGGACGATGCCCATGTGCTTGCCGACTGGGCCGACGCCATCGGCGCTGCCAGTTTCGAGGCGCTGTCAGGCCAGCAGGCTGCCTTCACGCCTGAGGTGCTGGCGCTGAAGGGTCAGCCTGGCGTGGTGCGCAGTGGCGCCAACTTACGGCGACTGCTAGCCGACAGCCAGCACCTGCAGCAGTGTCAGGGCCACCACCTGCAGGATGCGCTCAGCCTGCGGGCCATGCCCCAGGTCCATGGCAGTTGCCGAGAACAGCTTGAGCACGCGATACGCCTGGTCGACGGAGAGATCAGCGCAGCTACCGACAACCCTCTGGTGATCGACGAAGGCACCCATGCCAGAATCGTGTCACAGGCCAATCCTCATGGGGCGCCGGTCGCCCTGGCCTGTGACAGCCTCGCCATGGCGGTGTGTGAGTGGGCATCGATCTCGGAGCGTCGAAGCTATCGCCTGGTCACTCCCCAGGCCAGCGAGCTTCCCGCCTTTCTCACGCGTGACAGCGGAGTGAAGTCCGGACTGATGATTGCCCAGTACACGACAGCGTCGCTGGCGGCAGAGGTCAAGCGGCTGGCTCTGCCCGCATCGGTCGATAACTATCTCACCTCTGGCCTGCAGGAAGATCACCTTAGTTTCGGCGACAGCGCCGCCCTCAAGCTCGACCAGGCGCTGGAAGGCGCTCTTCGCGTGCTCAGTATCGAGCTGTTACTGGCCGTGCAGGCATTGGACTTGATTCCGAACACGGGCTTTGGCCTGGGAGCCGAGCTCACACGGCGCCTGGTCAGAGAGCGTATCGATCACTATGACGAAAGTCGGCCGCTGCATCAGGACATGGAACAGGCCCTGTCGCTACTGAAAAGTGCCACCGCCATCGCGGAGGTACGACGTCTACTCGACGCGTGAGATGACCACCCTTTCTTGCCCCGGGCCAGCAGAACGATGGCCCAGGGTCAGCACTGCGCTGCCAAAAGGCGATTCGCAACAGTTCGACAAGGAAGATTAAGCTTTCGATAAGCTTCGACACCTACAGTGATGGCCATGCCTTTCCCCATGGACGCGATGACATGGCCACACCACTCCCAGCCTCGAGGCAGGCCCTCTTCAGGCCCGCGCTAGACCAACACCAGGGCCCCACAGCCACACCGCCGACAAACATCGCGGTGGGTGTCACGGTCCCTGCTGCCTGCGCCTCGGCCAAGACGTTGGCCTGGCTTTCCGGCCAGCACAGCCAGGAGGCAGCCCACCTGGTGAGCACCGCCTTCCAACGTCGGCACAATGCTGTCGTCCGCCACCAGTATGCTCGCCTGCTGGCCCTCTACGCTGACAGCGGTGAGCTGCTGGCGACCACCGGGCTGAAGCGGGCGGATGAGGGCAGCTTGATGGTAGAGCGCTACCTGACGGCCCCCGTCGACCAGGTGCTAGCCTCCCAGGGGTTGGCCACGTCGGCCCCGACGCGTCACACCATCATGGAAGTGGGCGCCCTGTCGAGTGCCTCCCCCGGGGCTGGCCGACGCCTGATGCTGGCTCTGGTCCTCGTACTGGAACAGTTGAACATCGACTGGCTGGTCGTCACTGCGTCGCGTGACGTCAGGAATGGTCTCGGGCGCCTGGGCATTGCGCTAACGCCTCTTGGCAGCGCTCGCCGCCACTGCTTGCCTGCCACCGAGAACTGGGGACGCTACTACGAGGGGGACCCGAGGGTCGTGGTCATTCGGCCTCTGCAGGTCGCGCTGAGCATGCGCTCGACGCCAATGGGCAACATGCTCTTGTCCAGTGCCCCTCGGCTACCCGCCCACGCCGTGACGCCTACTCCGGCGCTGCCGCCAGTGCCAGCTCCGGAGTTCCATTGCCATGGATAACCTGCTGAAGCGGCTGGAACAACGGGCGACCCTCGCGCCACGTTCAGCGAGCCTGCGAGGCGCTACTGCCAGCGGCAAACTGGTGGCGCTGGATGCCCGCCAGTTGCACGATAGCGTCACCGCATTGGCACAGCAGCTTGCCCAGACAGGCGTTCGTCATATCGGTATTGCCGGCCACAACTCCCCCTCCTGGCTGGTCGCTCAACTGGCGGCTTGGCGCGCAGGATTACCTGTCACCCCGATACCCTCCTTCTTCAGCGATGATCAGGTGACCCACCTGCTCTCCACCACGGGCCTGGATGGCATCCTGATCACCGACGGCAGTTCACTTGACCGCTGGGTCGACGCTCGCCTACTGCCGGTCTTCGACCGCGGGCTCTTACCTGAACAGCAACCGCCCCACGGCATCGGCGTCGAACCCGACGTGGCCCTGTTTCAGCGGGCCAGCATTCCCGCTCCAATGCCCGCGGAAACACGCTTGATCACCTTCACCTCCGGCACCACGGGTACCCCGAAAGGCGTTTGTCTATCGGGCCCCCACCTTGAGTCGGTGCTACTCGGACTGGACGACCGATTGCAGGGCATTGAGCTGACACGACATGGCGTCGTGCTGCCATTGGCGGTGCTTCTTGAGCATCTGGCAGGGGCTCTGTACGCGCTTTGGAGAGGGGCAGAAGTGATCATCGACCCTCCTCAGGTGACCGGTCTCGAGGGCAGTGGCAACCTATCGTGCCCCCACTGGCAGCGCTGGCTAGCCGGTCGCCAACCCGACAGCTTGATCCTCGTCCCCGCCCTGTTGGCGGCTCTGTGCCAGATAGCTCGACAAGAAGACGACGCCCCATGGATGACATCGCTGAACCTGGTTGCCGTAGGCGGTGACCATGTACCTCCGGTACTGCTTGCCGATGCCAAAGCGCTGA
This sequence comes from Halomonas sp. DP3Y7-2, assembly GCF_019800795.1. NCBI lineage: Bacteria > Pseudomonadati > Pseudomonadota > Gammaproteobacteria > Oceanospirillales > Halomonadaceae > Halomonas > Halomonas sp. DP3Y7-2. The sequence goes on along the minus strand of NZ_JAHVKJ010000010.1, from coordinate 714,890 downwards.
AGCTGCCCGTCGCACAGGGCTACGGGATGTCCGAAATGGGCTCGGTGGTTTGCTTGAGTCGCCCCGATGAACCCCAGGATGGCCGCGTCGGGCGCCCGCTGAAAGGACGTGATATCACCACAGACCCATCGGGGCAGTTACTCGTGCATGGCCCACGCATGCTCGGCTATCTGGGCGAGGCGACTGATACAGGGCCTGGCCCAATGGATGTGCCCTGGCCCAGCGGTGATCTGGGTGAGCAGCGCCATGGCGGGCATTGGTACCTTAGCGGACGTCAACGCAATGTCATCATCCTGTCGACGGGACGCAACCTCAGCCCCGAGTGGATAGAGGCCGAACTGGCAACCCTTGCCGGTATCGACCGAGCCTTTGTCTTTGGCGATGGCCTGCCAGGCCTACTGGCGCTGATCTCTCTGTCATCCTGCCAGGTCGATACGACGGCCATCGATTCGGCCATCGCCTCACTCAACCAACGGCTACCAGATTACGCCAGGATCCGCGGCTGGGCAGCGTTGACCGCCGCGCTGCCCGGGCTACCCACGCCACTGTCAGAAGCCAGTCACGAACTGACCAGCAACGGCCGACTGCGCCGTGACAGTGTTCGCCTGCGCAGGCATCGCGATATGCAGCGCCTGGCGGAGCAAACCTTCTGTGAAGCGCCCCCGCCAGAGCAAACTCCATGCGATCCCTTGCACTCAATGCCTGGCGACAGCGCAGATAGCGTCACCAACTCCCTTGTTGAACCGCTCTACCGCTTCTCCCCTCAACGTGTTACCCGACAGCCAGGAAGGCCATCCGATGAATAACCCCATGCACGCAGTACCTGCCCCGGCAACCCCCCTGCCAGACACCGGTGCCCAGCCGGGCTTCTATCAGGCGCTGCTTGACGCCACCCAGGGCGAGCGGCAAAGGCTGATGAACGGAGCACTGGTCACGCGAGGCCTGGCGGGTGAACTTAGCCTGGGGGAATACCGTGCTTTCCTGGCCCAGGCCTATCACCATGTCAGCCACACCGTCACCTTGATGATGGCCTGTGGCAGCGAGCTTAGCCGGTACGCACCAGCGCTAGGACATCATCGCTATCAGGCGCTAGCCAATGCGCTTACCGACTACATCGAGGAAGAGAAGGGCCACGAGCAGTGGATTCTCGATGATCTTGAGGCGACCGGCATTGATCGCGAGGTAGCTCGCTCACGGCCGCCGCTACACGAGACCGAGCTGATGGTCGCCTACGCCTACGACAGCATTCGCAGACGCCATCCCCTCACCATGTTTGGCATGGTGCTCGTACTGGAAGGCACCAGCACATCGGCTGCCAGTCAGGCAGGCCGTGCCATCCGCGACAGTCTGGGGCTCGGCGACGATGCCTTCCATTATCTGTTCTCCCACGGTGAGCTCGATGTCTCGCACATGGCCTTCTTTGCCAAGCTGATGGACACGCTGACGTCGCCAGATGAACAGGCCCACATCATCCATGCGGCGAAGGCCTTCTATCGTCTCTATGGCGCCGTGCATGAAGCGGCGCTCCAGGACGCCACACACTGGCAGGGCCAGGTTTGCGAGGACGCACCATGAGCACCTTGTGCAATCAACGGGTGCTGCTCACGGGGGCTTCAGGTGGCATCGGCTCAGCGCTTGCCCGCCAACTTGATGAGGAGGGAGCCACCCTCTGGCTGGTGGGTAGAGATACCGGCAAGCTGCGCGCGCTAGTCAAACAGCTAGGTGGCGACCTGCCCCGGCACCGGCTACTGGGCGAGGTCGACCTTACCCTTCCCGCCGGGCGCCAACGGGTACTTTCCTGGCTGCAGGAAACGCCCTTGGAGCAGCGACCCTCGACGCTGATACAGTTGGCCGGCATCAATCACCTGGGGTGGTTTCAGCACCACCCACAACAGAACATCGCCGACATCCTGAACACCAACCTGACGTCGACCCTTCTGCTGACCCACACGCTGCTACCTCTTTTCCTTGAACAACCGGCCGCGACGCTTTACTTCGTGGGCTCGTTACTTGGCCACATCGGCCATCCGGGATACGCCGCCTACTGCGCCAGCAAGGCCGGGCTCAAGGGATTCACCGAGGCACTGGGGCGAGAGCTGGCAGCCACCTCGGTGCGCGTCCAGTACCTGGCTCCAAGGGCCACCCGCACCAGCATGAACGACAAGACGGCCGAGGCAATGAACGCCTCCCTCGGCAATGCGGTCGACACCCCCGAGGCCGTTGCCGATGCCATCGTCGCGCAACTGAAAAGCGGCCAACAGCGCAGGCGCCTGGGGGCAGCCGAGCGCCTGTTCGACGCGCTCAATGGTCTTGTACCAGGCGTGGTCGACAGGGGAATCAACAAGAAGCTGCCGCTCATTAGCCAGCACCTTGACCATACTCAGCCTTGATGCGTCCACTTCTCCAGCAGCAGGTCGATAAACAGCTGGGCAGTCCCCGAAATACTATGCAGATTGCTGCGCACCAGGCCGATGGTGCGCAGAATGCGTGGCTCGGGCAGTTCGCGCGAACACAAGATCTCGTGGTCCGGGCCCGGCATGGTCATGCGCGGCAGTATCGCCACCCCCAATCCAGACTCCACCAGCCCCAGCGACGTCGATAGATGCTGCACCTCGTAAAAGCTGTTGAGGTGGATGCCTTCGGCTGACATGGCACTGTCCAGCAGGGTGCGGTTGCCGCTATCGCGACTGACGGTGATCAGCCTTACCTGCTCCAGGTCGGCCCAGGCGATCTGCGTCTTGGCGGCCAGCGGATGATCCGATCGCAGCGCCAGTACGAAGGGGTCTCTCAGTAGCTGCGTAAACGACACTTCAGGGCGTTGAGCGCTGAACATGTTGATGCCGAAGTCCGCCTCACCACTGATAACCTTCTCCAGCCCTTCATTGGCGCTGACGTCGAGTATGCGAATCCGAATACCCGGCCAGGCCTCGCTGAACTCACGAATCACACTCGGCAAGAAGTAGAACGCGGCGGTCGGTAGACAGGCAATCGTGACCGTGCCGGTCTGGTGGGTGGCCAGCTCGCGAATGCCGAGAATCGAGGACTCGTACTCCTCGATCATGCGTCTAGCCCTCGGCAGGAAGTCCGCGCCAATGGCCGTCAGGCGAGTACGCCGCGTGGTGCGCTCCAGCAGGCTGACCTCCAGCAACTCCTCGAGTTTCTGAATTCGCCGCGAGAGCGCAGGCTGCGAGAGGTGCAGACGCTGTGCCGCTTCGTGGAACGACCCCAGCTCGGCGACTTGAATAAACGCTTGTAGATCAAGAAATTCCAGCCTGTGCAGCATATCTCTACTCTTGCATGATCGGTGATCCACTGATAACCATAGCGCATTAATCCGGCTTTCGCATTGATACATAAAGCTCTTTGCATTTGAAGCATCAAATGCCTGGTGACAAGCTGCTGTCATGACCTCCAACAACGACGTGACATCACCATGATGAACAGCATCCCCTGCATGATCATGCGAGGCGGCACTTCCAGAGGCCCCTTCCTGCGCATGTCAGACCTTCCCGAGGATGAGAAGGCTCGGGCAGATATCCTGATCAGCCTGATGGGATCCGGTCATGCCCTACAGATCGATGGCATAGGGGGTGGCGACCCACTGACCAGCAAGGTCGCCATCGTTGAGCGCTCGGCGCATCCCGATGCCGACGTGGACTACCTGTTTGCCCAGGTCGACGTGCTCAATCACCGCGTCGACTTCAATCCCAACTGCGGCAACATGCTGTCGGCGGTGGGGCCCTACGCGATTGAGTCCGGCCTGGTGGAACCGCAGCAGGATTTCACGCTGGTAAGGGTGCGCAACCTGAATACGCAGCGCTTGATCGAGTGCCATGTTCCGACCCAGGGCGGCCAGGTTCTCTACGATGGCGACACCCGTATCAGCGGCGTTCCCGGGACCTCGTCGGCCATTCAACTGAGCTTTCTTGATATCGTCGGGACCAAGACCTGTGGCCTTCTCCCCACCGGCAATGTGGTGGATCTGATCGATGGCGTCGCCGTGAGCTGCCTCGACGCAGCGACGCCCATCATCATGATCAGAGCGGAAGAGCTGGGGCTGACGGGGCACGAGTCCCCTGACCAGCTGGACGCGAACCGTCAGCTGCTGGCGCGTATAGAGCGCCTCCGCCGACACGCCGGCGAGCTGATGGGCCTGGGCGATGTCAGCCAGAGCGTGCTGCCAAAGCCGGTGCTGGTGTCCCCTGCACTGGAACAGGGACGCACCCTGTGCGCCCGCTATTTCGTGCCCCATCGCTGCCATAAGGCCATCGCCGTGACCGGCGCCATCGCCGTCGCGTCGTCAGTCAGCGTGCCGGGAACCGTAGCGAATCTGATCGCCGTTGGCGCGGGATCACTGGAAGCCAACGAGCTGGCCTCCCGGGTCAGTATCGAACACCCATCGGGCTTCATTGATCTGGAAGTCGAACACCGCGGCAGCAACGCCACCGACATCGCGCGCGCCTCGCTGATCCGAACCGCGCGCAAGATCATGGCCGGCACCCTGTTCTACGCCCTGCCCGATTGATCCGACTCAACCCGGTCCCGCTCTGGCCTCGTCGCATGACGATGATGTCAGCGCTACGGGCACTGCCGACAACGGCAGGCCCCTGATAACGACAACACAGAAGGAACCACGCCATGACCAAGCCAAAGCTTGTCTCTTTACAGCACCTCTCGCTCCAGCACTTCTCGCTACAGAACGTCTCGTCGCAGCCGTCTTCCTCGACGTCATCACCCTCAGTCTTTCGGCTTCGCGGCATGGCCCGCGCCACCCTGCTAGGCCTCGCGGTGTCCGCTGCGACGCTCTGCGGCACGGCCCACGCAGATGACGCCGATGTTCCTGGCAACATCAAATGGACAGTGCCTTTTGGCGTCGGTGGCGGCACCGACGTGTGGGCTCGCTTCTTCGCGCCCTGGCTCAGCGATTACCTGCCCGGCGAACCCACCATCATGATTGATAACGTCCCAGGTGGAGGCTCGATCAACGGAGCCAACCTGTTCGCCATGCGTGCCAAGACGGATGGCTCCCACTGGCTAGGCACCTCTGCATCGACTCAGTACCCGGCCATGCTGGGTGACCGCCGTGTTCGCTACGACTACCAGGAATGGACGCCGATCCTGGCCACGCCTACTGGCGGCGTGGTTTACGGCCAGCCGAGTCTCGGCGAAGACGCCGACGCCATTATTGATGCGATGCTCGACCAGCAGGTCAAGATCGCCGCCCAGAACCCGACCGGCCTGGAACTGCCAGTACTGATCGCTCTGGATCTGCTGGGCGCCGACGTCCAGGCCGTATTCGGCATGCGCAGCCGTGGCGAAGGTCGACTGGCCTTCGAGCGAGGTGAGGCCGACATCGACTTTCAAACCAGTTCAGCCTACTTGAGCAACGTCCTGCCGCTGGTGGAGTCCGGCAAGGCGGTCCCGCTGTTTTCGTTGGGGCTGCTTAACGATGAAGGCGAGATCGTACGTGACCCCGCCTTCCCCGACCTGCCCACCTTCAATGAAGTCTACGCCGCCCGCCACGGCGAAGCGCCAACAGGCCCTGCCTACGAAGCCTTTCGCAAGTTCTTCGCCTCGGGCTACGCGCTGCAGAAGCTGATTGTGGTCCCCAAGGACACCCCGGCAGACCTGATCGAGACCTATCGTGACGCAGCACTCGAGTTCATCGCTACCGACGCCTTCAAGCAGGACGCTGAAGCTCAGCTGGGACCCTATGATCCGGTGGTCGGCGAGGTCATCCAGCGCCACCTGGAAGACGCCATGAGCATTGATGATGCGACCCGTGAGTGGCTCACCCACTGGCTGAAGGAAAAACACAACGCCCAGATCTGAATGGCCCAAGCGCCGCGCAGTCCTCCTCCAGATACCAGCGGACTCCGGCGCTATCAGCGACTAACAGCAGCTTCTCCATTAGGACTGCCGAAAGGAGCTCGGCTCACCGCTCGGCTTACAGATCGACCACAACAACGTGACGATAACAGCGCTGGGGGCACGCCCCAGCGCTACGACAATACGAGAGTCCAACGCCATGCTTGATATCTTCCTCTCCAGCCTGGGACAGTTGTTCACCCTGTCCCATATGCTGTTCATGCTGCTGGGGGTGATGGTCGGCCTGATCGTCGGCATCATTCCCGGACTCGGGGGCATCGCTGGCATGTCCCTGCTGCTCCCTTTCCTCTACGGCATGGAGCCTACGGTGGCACTGGGCATGCTGATGGGACTGGTCGCCGTCATCCCGACTGGCGACACCTTTGCCTCCGTGCTGCTCGGCATCCCTGGCTCCAGCGCTTCTCAAGCCACCGTTATCGACGGTTTCTCGTTGGCCAAGAAGGGCCAGGCAGCCCGGGCCCTGTCCAGCGCCTTCCTGTCCTCCATGATCGGTGGCCTGATTGGTGCGGTGGTGCTGACCGGATTTATCCTGATCGCCCGCCCGCTGGTACTGTCCTTCTCGTCATCAGAGCTGTTCATGCTGACGCTGCTTGGCCTGTCCATGGTGGCGGTGCTGTCAGGCGCAGATCTGTTCAAGGGGCTTGCCGCCTGCGGGCTCGGCCTGCTGGTAGGCGGTATCGGCATGGCCCCGGCCACCGGTGAGTTTCGTCTCAATCTGGACATCGATTACCTGTTTGATGGCCTGCCTCTGGTCGTTGTCGGCCTGGGCATCTTCGCCCTGCCCGAGATCATCGACCTGCTGGTCAAACGTGGCGCTATCGCCGAAAAGCCCTGCCGCCTTGGTGAAGGCTGGCGCCGCGGCATCCAGGATGTTGGCCAACAGCGTGGCCTGGTCGCCCGCTGCGCCGCCATCGGCAGTCTGGTGGGCACCATTCCTGGCCTGGCGGGCTCTGTCGTCGACTGGCTGACCTATGGTCATGCGGTCCAGACCGCCAAGGACAAGTCCGCATTTGGCAAGGGCGACATTCGTGGCGTCATCGCCCCGGAATCCGCCAACAACGCCTGCGCCTGCGGCGCCATGGTACCAACACTGCTGTTCGGGGTACCGGGCTCGGGCACTGCCGCCGTGTTTCTCGGCGGTCTCTTGCTGCTGGGCCTGCAACCTGGCGTTGGCATGATCGAGACCCATCTTGATCTGACGTACACCATCATCTGGTCACTGGCCCTTGCCAACATCCTTGGCGCCGCCATGTGCTTGCTCCTGGCACGCCCGGTGGCCAACCTGACCCGGGTGCCCTTCGCCACCCTGGCCCCCTTGATCACCGTGCTCATCATCTTCGCCGCCTTCCAGGCGACGCGAGCCACCGGTGATCTGTTGGCGCTGGGTGCCATCGGCGTCATCGGCGTGCTGTTCAAGCGCGCCAACTGGTCACGCCCCGCCTTCCTGATCGGCTTCGTCCTCGCCCCAGGGGCTGAGGCCTACTTCTACCAGGCGGTACAGTTTCAGGGTGCTGACGCCTTCCTGCGTCCCGGTGTGCTGATCATCGGCGCCATGATCCTGGCTGCGCTGTTCATCCCGATCATTGGTGCCGGCGTCAAGAAACGCCGCCAGGCCATGTCTGTCGGGGCCGCTGCTACCCAGACCAACGACGACGTGGCGCCGCACCAGCTCGGCATCATCGACATCATCCTGCTGGTGGCCCTGCTGGTCCTGGCGGCCAGCGCCTGGATCAACGTCTCCGAGCTGTCACTCATCGGCGGCATCATGCCCCGCCTGGCCATCGCCATCATGGCCGTGGCCTGTCTGGCGGAAGTGGCGCGCAGCGTGATTCGCCGTCCCCGCTGGCAGCAGCAAGGTCTGGAGCGTGAAAGCGTCTGGCTCATCGGGTTCTTTGCGCTGGTCGGTGCCATGCTCTCGATCGGCTTTATCACCACCGCCACGCTGTTCACTCTGGTCTTCCTGCTGGCTATTGCCAAGCTGCGGTGGTGGTTGGCCCTGCTGATGGCCATGGGGGTGACGGGATTCCTGGTCAGCATGGCAACCTTCCTCACCCTGACCTACCCGCAAGGCTTGCTGGACCCGCTGCTGTTCGGTTGGCTCTAGGCCCGTCCGCAATCCATACAAGGCTCCGTCCCGCAGCAGTCTCCCGGCGGAGCCTTCTTTATCGACGCAGTGCCGACACTCGCCTCGGGATTCAGCACTCGCTACCCAGCCAGATACTTGTCTCGTCCCCAGATAAACCTAGCGGGAGCCAACATCTGAAGCCACCCTGGCAACGTTCGCAGGAATTATGCGGAAACACCCAGATGTCGCTCCCAAGCTTGCTCTATCGCCCCTGCCCGGCGGTAGACTCGAGTATCACTCTCCTCTCATGCAGCAGGAAACATCGACACTCACCCGTTCTCGTCGCCTGACCTCTGCCGGCCTCGACAATCTCCAGCCTGCGATCACCAGCCCCTCTCTGACATGGAGGCATCCCATGGACCTGGTAGAGAAACTCATCGCTGAACCGACCGATGATATCTTTGATCTTCTGCTGGCCGATGACAAAGAGGTCTTCTGGGTCGACTGGCGAGATAACGACGCCGTGCTGGCTGACTACTGCGAGGCCGTCGCCCACACCGGTATGCTGGGCTCCCACTGGATCGACGACGTGCTGACCATCACCTACGCAGAACGGTCACGGGCAGTGCCGCTGACCCAGTCACCGGGGGACCGGCACATCACGTTGATGACGATCAACGAACTGATGGCCCCTGACTACAGCATCAGAATGGTATGGGAATCGGAAGGCAGCGATACCCTGGCCTTCAGCGTGCTGCCAGAGGCCAGGTGGGCCGAATTGGAAGCGCAATATGGGAGCGCTGCGGTGGATCGGGCCTTTCTCACCCTGACTCACGACATCAATCCCTTCATCGATGCCCTGCACGTCCGGCGCCCAACGGGCAAGGAGCGTCGCTGGTGGACATTCTGGCGATAGCCGGCTCTGAGGGTTCATCGATTCCATGGAGCCTGCCAGGCGCACGCCAGACGAGTGGCTAACGCGTGCCTTCAAACATCCGATGTCGGGCATTGTCGATATGGGCGCGCATGGCGGCTTCAGCAGCCTCTCCATCCTTGGCGGCGATGGCGTCGACGATGGCCAGATGTTCGTCCTGTACCAGTCGCAGGCGCGCCTGCGACGCCATCAGTGACAGCCCACGAGTCAGGTTCATCCCTTCCTTGATACTCTCGTTGAGCGACTTCAATACGGTGGTGTAGTAGTGGTTGCTGGCCGCTTCGGTAATCGCCAGATGGAAGCGATAGTCTTCGTCGGTAGCCAGATCGTGGCGAGCATTGGCCTCATCGATGATGTCGTAGCAGCGACGAATCTGGTCGAGCTGTTCCTGGGTGCGTCGCAACGCCGCCAGATGTGCTGCCCGCGCTTCGACGTTGGTGCGAAACTCAAAGCAGCGCTGAATGTCGGCAATGCTTGAGATAGGCGCAAACTTGAGCACCGCGCTGTCAGGCTGACGAATGACAAAGCTGCCGGAGCCGCGCCGGGACACCACCAGCTCATCCTCCTTGAGTCGGGCCAGGGCATCGCGCAGCACCGGACGAGAGACTTCATAGCGACGGCACAGCTGCGCCTCGGTGGGCAACTTCTCATTGACCGGATACTGGCCTTCGATGATCGCTTCCAGAATCTTCTCGTAGACCGCCGAAGCCAGTGAAAATTTCGCCTCTAATGCCATCTTGCCTTGCTCCGGATCTCTTGTTCCCTGGAAGTTGCCCGTCCGGCTCGTCACTCCGCCGTGGCCCCCTCCCTTTTTACCATCGCAAACGGCGCCCTGCACTGGACCTTGAGGTCGCACCCGGCCGCCTTTCGCCGTTCCTTGCCCCAACACTGGCGCATTTTCCCGCTCAGGCCACCGTCTTGGCCTTGCCGGGCCTGCTAGCCTGACGCCCCTTCCAGATGCCGTTGGCAATGATCAGGGTCCAGGTCAGAATCGCCAGCCCCGCCAGCACCATGGCGATGGGCCGGTCGACGAAGGCCATCAGGTCGCCGTCGGACTTGAGGATCGAGCGCATGAAGTTGCTCTCGATGATGGGACCGAGGATAAAGGCTAGAATCAGCGGACCCAGCGGGAAGTCGTTCTCCATCAGGAAGACCCCGACCAGCCCCAGGCCGAGCATGATCCAGACGTCGAACATGCTGTTGTTGGCAGAGAAGGCACCCACGATACAAAACATCAGGATCAATGGGTAGAGAACCCCTGTGGGCACCGCCAGCAACCTGCCGGCCCCCTTGATCGCCATCAGCCCCAGCGGCAGCAGCAGCAGATTGGCCAGCACGAACACCATGAAGATGGCGTTGACCAGGGCACCCTGCTCGGTGAAGACGTCCGGGCCCGGGGTGATGCCCTTGGTGGTCAGCACGCCGATGATGATAGCGGTGACGGTATCCCCGGGAATGCCGAACACCAGCGCCGGGATATAGGCGCCGGACAGGGCCGCGTTGTTGGCGGCGCTGGCCGAGACCAACCCCTCTGGATGACCGGTACCGTACTTCTGTGGCTCACGGGACAGCTTGCGGCTGATGGCATAACTGATCCAGGACGCGATATCGGCGCCGGCGCCGGGCAGCGCCCCGATCATGGTGCCAAGCAGGCCCCCTCGGGCAACGCCCCCCTTGTAGCGCCAGGTTGTCCCGGCAACGCCGTCCAGCAGCTTGCCCTTGGGCGTTTCCACGTTGGCGGCGCTCTGTCCCGCCCCAGGCAGGCTGCGCAGCAGTTCAGTAATGGCAAACAAACCAATCAGCACCGGCAGCAACGAGATACCGGCAAGCAGGTCATAGCTGCCCATGGTGAAGCGCATCTGGCCGGACACGCTGTCCATGCCGACCATCGCCAGAGACAGGCCGATCAGCATCGAAATAGCGCCCTTGAGCGGATCGCCACCGGCCACCAGGATGGCGCAGGACAGCCCCAACAAGGCCAGCCAGAAATACTCGTCACTGGTGAATTGCAGCGCAAATTCAGCGATCCGCGGGGCAAACAGGGCAAGCACCGCTACGCCAATAATGCCACCCAGCATCGAGCAGGTGACGTTGATGCCGAGGGCAAGCCCCAACTTGCCCTTCTTGCCCAGAAGATAGGCCTCGTCGGCATAGACCGCAGACGCCGGCGTACCCGGCATCCTCAGCAGCGCCCCAGGTATATCACCCGCGACGATGGCCATGGCGGTGGCTGAGACGATGGCGGCGATCGCCGGCAGCGGCTCCATGAAAAAGGTCACCGGCACCAGCAAGGCGGTCGCCATGGTCGCGGTAAGACCAGGAATAGCGCCCATGAACAGCCCGAACAGGGAGGCCGCGATGATCACCAGGATCACCTCGGCGTCGAGCACCATGGAGGCAGCTTGCAGTAATTCGTTCATCAGTAGAGCACCTGTTCAAGCAGTCCGGGAGCCAGGGGGACGTGCAGCACCTGGGCGAACAGCATCCAGATCACTGCCGTCGCCATCACCGCGATCAGCAGCGCGCGGCCCCAGCCGCGGCGGTGATACATCCGGAACAGCAGCGTCAACAGCGTCACCGCCACCACCGGAAAGCCGAGCACCGGAGTCAGCAGCACATAGGCAATGACGCTCGCCACCACCGCACCGAGCGCCAGCAGGAAGGGGCGCCCGGCCACCTTGCCCGACCAGCGCACCAAGGCCTGGCGCTGTCGCAAGCCCTTGAGGATCAGCAGCCCCCCCATCAGCAACAACAGCCCGCCGACCACCTTGGGAAAGGTCCCGGCGCCGTAGACCTGCCGCGGCAATGGGCTCAAATCGGCAGAAGCCACGATGAGGGCAGCCCCCAAGGCCGCCGCCATGGTTCCTGATATTGCATCACTGGTACGCATGAGACATGTCTCCTTGATGCAGACGCATCAGCGGAGAGGCGCCGCCCAAGCGGCGCTTCTACAAAGTGTCACTGACGGTCCCCACCCACCATCAGCAGGTGAAGACCGAAGGTCGATCACTGGGCCAGGCCCAGCTTGTCGATGATGGATGCGTTGTTGGCGTCCTGTTCGGCCATGAACGCCTCGAAGCCTTCCGGTCCTTCCCATACCGCACCGAAACCGCGGCCTTCCATGAACGCCTGGAAGTCCTCGGAGTTCCACACGGCCTCAGCCGCGCTCAGCAGGCGCTCGGTGACGTCTTCTGGCAGCCCCTCGGGGCCGACCAGGCCACGCCAGGAACCGTGGGACCAGTCATCGCCGGTCACCTCGCCAGCGGCGGGAATATCGGGGAAGGCGTTCTCACGCTCGCTGGATAGCACCGCCAGCGTGCGCACACGATCAGACTCACGCATGGACTCCGTTTCCGGCAGCGACGAGAAGACAATATCGACACCGCCCGCAGCCAGCTCCTGCAGACCTGGCGCCGCCCCCTCACTGGGCACCAGGTTGACGGTGTTGGGATCGATGCCTTGCTGATCAAGGAAGCCGGCAAAGGACAGGTGGTAGGCGGCACCCGGCGCGGAGCCCGACACGGTGTACTCGTTGGGTGACTCGGCCAGATCCGCCAGCGCCTCTTCCAGGTTCTGCCAGGGCGCCTCGGCGTTGACGGTAAAGGCGGCGTAGTCGAGGTTGAGCAGCGCGATCGGGGTAAAGTCTTCGTAGGACAGATCCGCGGTGCCGATGTGCCGATAGGTAGCGATCTCAGCGGTACCCAGGCCGAGGGTGTAGCCGTCCGGACGCGCCATCTTCATCGCCATGTGACCGACCACACCGGAGCCGCCGGTGCGGTTGACCACATTGACCGGTTGCCCCAGCTCCTGCTGCAGCCCGGCAGCGAACTGTCGACCCACGGCGTCGGTGCCGCCGCCGGCAGACCAGGGCACAATCAGGGTGATCGGCTTGGTGGGATAGTCGTCACCGACCGCGACCGAGGAGGTCGCCACCAGCAGGGAAGCACATAGCAGGCGTGGAAGCGTTCGCATGGGTTATCTCTCTTGTCAGCTAGCGTCGGAAGCTCCGGCGTCAACGCATTTGCTCGGCACCGGAATGAACGCTTGCAAGAGTGCCCTCGGACCGTAAAACAGACAAGTTATTACAACTTATACTTTATGCTAACGGGAACAGGACAGACGCATCATCTAGACGCAAAAGCGCTTAAAAACCCGCACACGAAATCGAATGAAAATGTTACAAAACAGTATTTTGAACAATCACAAACAAAACACATCGCAAGCCTGACACAGCACTTAACCTCTCCACTCACCACCCCAACAAGACCAAAGTACGAGCCCTACTTGTTCTTATTTGTTTGAAGACCATAAGACTCTGGGCTAAGGTTGGCTGCACAACATCGAGGGTGGCGCCCTGCGCCCTCCCCGCACCGAACCATCCCATGATGCGGCCTGTCGTAGGCCCGCTTAGTTCAGGAGCATTTCATGTTCGCCGACCTCAACGACAAGACCGTCCTTATCACCGGCTCCACCAAGGGCATCGGGCGCGCCGCCGCCGTCGCCTTCGCTCGCGAAGGTGCCATCGTCGGCATCAACAGCAGCCAGAAGGACGCCGCCGCCGAGGAGCTGATTGCCCAGCTGGAGTCTGAAGGTGCGCGCTTCGCCTACTATGAGCGCGACCTGACCAAGAGCGGCGAGTGCGAGACCCTGGTCAACGAATTCGTCGAGCAGTTCGGCAGCCTCGACGTGCTGGTCAACAACGCCGGCGGCCTGGGTGTACGCAAGGGTCTCGAGTCCCTTGAAGACGACGATTTCAACCTGGTCATGGACCTGAACCTGCGTTCGGTGATCATGACCACCCGCTTCGCCATGCCGCACCTGAAGGCCTCTGCCGAGAAGCGCGGAGAGACCGCCAGCGTCATCAGCACCGGATCCATCGCCGGACGCGAAGGCGGCGGCCTGGGCGCCTCTCTGTACGGCGGCTCCAAGGCCATGCTGCATAACCTCCACCGCAACTGGGTCAAGGAATTCACCAAGGACAAGGTGCGCTTCAACATCGTCGCACCGGGCACTATCGACACCGCCTTCCACGCCGACAAGAGCCCCGAACTGATGGCAAAAATCGCCTCCACTATCGCCATGGGTCGTGTCGGCACCTCCGAGGAAGTGGCGCCGTCGTTCCTGTTCCTGGCCTCCCACGCCGCCAGCGGTTACATCACTGGCCAGGTGATCGACGTCAACGGCGGCCAGATGTGCCCCTGAGCGCCCCTTCGAACAGGAGATGGTCATGACACTTGAAGGACACCAGTTGATCGGCTTCCGGTCGTTGGCAGGCGATGTTGGCGAACGCGGTATCGCCGCCATCAATCCCGCCTCGGGAGACATGCTGTCACCCACCTACCCCAGCGCGGGGGCCGCCGAGATCGAGCGAGCTTGCCAGCTGGCGGAAGATGCCTTCCTGCCATACCGACAGCTACCACTTGGTGATCGAGCCCGCTTTCTGGACACCATCGCCGACCACATCGATGCCCTGGGTGATGCTCTGACCGAGCGCGCCATGGCCGAGACCGGCCTGCCCAAGGCCCGACTGGAAGGCGAGCGCGGCCGCACCTGCGGGCAGCTCCGGCTGTTCGCCGAGGTGCTGCGCAGTGGCGAATTCCTGGGCGTGCGCGTGGAGGATGCCCTTCCTGAACGCACGCCCATGCCACGCCCAGCGCTGGCTCAGCAGCAGGTGCCAGTGGGTCCCGTGGCGGTATTTGGCGCCAGTAACTTCCCGCTGGCATTCTCAGTGGCAGGAGGCGACACCGCTTCTGCCCTCGCAGCGGGCTGTCCGGTGATCGTCAAGGCTCACTCCGCTCATCCTGGCACCTCGGAGCTGGTCGGACGTGCCGTTCAGCAAGCCGCGCGGGAGTGCGACATGCCCGAAGGAGTCTTCTCGCTGCTTTACGGCAGCGGCCGCGAACTCGGTCAGGGCCTGGTGCGAGACCCACGCATCCAGGCGGTTGGCTTCACCGGCTCACGCACTGGGGGTACTGCGCTACTTCGCACCGCCCAGGCGCGCCCGCAGCCGATCCCGGTTTACGCCGAGATGAGCAGCATCAACCCTGTTTTGCTGTTGCCACACCAGCTGGAAACGGCGGCTGAGGATCTGGGTGAGGCCTTCGTCGCTTCTCTGACCATGGGAGCCGGGCAGTTCTGCACCAACCCGGGCCTGATCCTGGCACTGTCCGGCCATGCCCTGGAACGCTTTGTCGACCAGGCCGGCAAGGCGGTCAGAGAGGTGGGGCCCCAGTTGATGCTGACTCCTGGCATTCACGCCGCCTACCAGCAGGGCGTAGCCCAACTCGCCGATCAGCCGGACGTTGCCCTGGTCGCCAAGGGCAAGGATACCGGGCACCTCGCCTGTCCCTGCCAGCCGCACCTTTTCCGCACCAGCGCCAGCGCGTTCATCGGCAATGACGCTCTGCACGACGAGGTGTTCGGCGCCTGCGCACTGATCGTCGAATGTGCGTCGGTAGAACAGATGACGCAGGTGCTGAGTGCCCTGGAGGGCCAGCTAACCGCCACAGTCCACCTGGACCAGGCCGACCATGCGCTAGCCGAGCGGTTACTGCCACTGCTCGAACGCCGCGCTGGCCGCATCCTGTTCAACGGCTGGCCCACCGGCGTCGAGGTGTGTCACACCATGGTCCATGGCGGCCCCTGGCCCGCGACCTCCGACACGCGCACCACCTCGGTGGGCAGTGCCGCTATCCAGCGTTTCTTGCGCCCGGTGTGCTATCAGGCGCTGCCCGAGGCGCTGGCGCCGGACAGTCTCAAGGCCGACAACCCGCTGGGCCTGCCACGCCAGGTCAACGGCAAGCGCCAGGGCTAGGCCTTTCGAAAGACCGGCCTAGCCGCCACGCTTGCCAGGGTCGCGGGACCCAAGAGAAGACCGCCACCACGAAGACAAGAAGGCCCTCGCCACCGGCGAGGGCCTTCTTGTTGATAGCGGTCATCGGTGCCTGGCGGCCCATGGCCCCTTCTCTCTCCCCCCCAAAGGCGAGTTGATTCAGACACGGCCGTGCCTTCGGGGTCGTGCAACAAAACGCCTGACCCCGTCGACGTGACAGGATCAGGCGCGAAGGTATGCCAGGTATCGCCGCCCTCAGCCGGTGCTTTCGCGACGTTTGAGCTGTACTGGCTTGCGGATTGCCAGGAAGTAGACAAAGACGCCGGTCAGCACCAAGAAGAACAGGCTATCAGGCTGGGTCACAAACACCGTCAGGTCGCCATTGGACAACGTCAGCGCACGCCGCAGGTACTCTTCCAGGCCTGGGCCGAGAATGAAACCCAGCAGCAGGGTTACCACCGGGTAGCCGTGCTTGCGCAGATAGAAGGCCAGCACCCCCATGATCAGGGTCATCATCATCTGGAAGGTGGAGTAAGTGGCCACATAGCTGCCCACCACTGCCAGCATGGCGATCGAGCCGAACAGCACGTCGCGGCGAATGCGCACAATACGGATGAAGTACGGACCCAGCAGGTACATCGTCAACGGAATCAGGATCAAGGCGCTGAAGATCAGGGCCGCCAGCATCGGGGCGATTAACCCGGCCTGGGACTCCATCAACTGGGGTCCGGGCTGGATGCCGTTGATCACTAGCACGCCAAGCACGATCGCGGTAATCGGATCACCCGGTATACCGAAGGTCAGCATCGGCACCAGGGCACCGCCACACACCGCATTGTTGGCGCTTTCCGCTGCGGCAATTCCCTGGGGATTGCCCTTGCCGAAAGTGTCAGGCTCTTTCGAGGTACGTACCGCTTCCACGTAGGCCAGAAAGCCGCCCATGGAGCCACCTGCGCCGGGCAGGGTGCCGACCAGGTAGCCGATGGTCGAGGATTTCAGGTAGCAGGCGGCGCCGATACGACGAATCGCCGAGCGCGAAGGGATGAAGTCGCGACGGCGAATCTTTGCCACCCCCTTCAACTTCTCACGAATACTCAAGGCCTTGTCGTTCTCGGCCAACTGTGTCAGTAGCTCACTGATAGCAAAGGTGCCGATAATGACGGGCATCAGATCGATACCTGCCGCCAGGTCACCGCTACCAAAGCTGAACCTGGCCACCGGCACCATGGCATCGAGCCCCACCGTCGCCAACATCAACCCGAGGCACGCGGCAATGCCGGCACGGCGGACGTTGCCCCGCTGGGCAATGACAATCACGATCAGCGCAAACAGGATCAGCGCGCACTTGCCAGTGGTCTGCACCAGCAGCGACAGGTCAGCGATCAAGGGCGCCAGCAGCACCAGCAGTACCGCTCCGAAGACGCCCCCGATCATCGAGGCGAAGGAGGCATGCCCCAGCGCCAGAGGCCCTTCGCCCCGCTGCTGCATGGGATAGCCTTCCAGGGCGGTCATCATCGACGAGGGAGCACCGGGAATATTGATGGTAGTGGCGGTGATACTGCCGCCGCACATGCCGGCCATATAAATGCTGGCACAGGCCATCAGCGCGGTGGTCACGTCAAGGCTATAGGTCAGCGGCAGCAGCAGCGCCAACGCCAGGGTGGCGGTGAGTCCTGGAATCGCCGAAAACACAGTGCCGATCAGAAAGCCGGCCACCACGTAGAACATTACGGTGGGGTTGAGCAGCAGAGCAAAGCTCGCTACCACTTGTGTCAGAAAATCCATGGCTCACCCCCATAGCGCCGGTAGACGTACATTGAAGATCTGCTGGAACAGCAGGTAGCCCACCCCGGTGATGGCCATGGCGATCGCTACCTTCGACAGCCACCTATCGACGCCAGAGAACAGCATCATCACCGTCAGCACGTAGATCAGGGTAGACAGCAGGTATCCAATCCCCTGAAAGGCCAGGACATACACCAGCGTTGCGAGCATCAACAGAAGCTCAGGCGAAAAGCGATGTGCCCGCGCTTGCACCGTCGCTTGCGATGCGTCCGAGGCTGTCGCTGCAAGGTTCTCGTGAACCGCAGAACGCCATTGCAACAGGCACAGCACGCTCGCCAGCGCACCTATCAGTAAAGGAAAGAAGGACGGCGTCAGCTTGCCGTTTTGCAGCGGTGGCCCCATGGTCAAGGTGACGATGAGGTAACCGAGCGACATCAGCGCCAGGACACCATGAAAGCAGGCGGCGCCGGTGCCCAGTGCACGCGCCATCGTGGGGACAGAAAATCGGGACATAGGGAACCTCTCTCGGCCCCCGCAACCAGGAGCCGACCACACAATGATCATTGGGTAGGAACGGAAACGGACAGCGACGTAAGGGAAACACTGCATAAATGCCTGCGCGGACGAGTCGCTGCGTTGCGCGCTGCTCGAACTCCTCACCTATACCGCATAGGCTCCGGGTTCTGCGCTGCGGGCGCCTAGCATCTCATTGCGCTCGGCTGATGTATTCAGCGCTTCCTAAGGTCCTCCGCTCCGTTTCCGTGGGTGGCGATCGGCGAAGATCGCCAGATGCTGGCGACCTTCGCGTCAGTCTTACAGGTTCAGCTCATCCATCGCGGCAAAGGTTCTCTGCTGGTAGCTGGCGATCCAGTCGTCGACCTCCTCGCTGCCCAGCCACCCTGGCGTCACTCCAATGCTGGTGACCCACTGCTGGAACTCATCACTTTCGTAGGCGTCCTGATAGGCGGACTCCAGCGTGTCGATCACGTCCTCGGGTGTATTCGCGGGGGCCGCCAGGACAATGAAACTGCCGGTCTCAAGCTCGATGCCAAACTCGGATATCGGCGGGACCTCCGGGTACGCAGGATTCTGTGAACCGGACAGTTCGACCACACCCAGCGCGTCGCCGGAGGACAGGATGCCGGAGAAGTCTCCCAGGCTCGAAATCGCTCCGTCGATTTCTCCGGACAACAGGGCTTCGGCCTCCGCAGTGGAGGATCCCGGATAGGAGATCACGTTGAAGCTCACCCCCGTCGCGGCCTCCAGTCGGCGCACCGCCAGGTAAGGGCCAGATCCTTCCGGCGCTACACCAATGCGCACAGTACCGGGGTTCGCTCGGGCCGCCTCGATCAGCTCTTCGTAGGAGCCGTAACCAGACTGCTTCGACACCACGATGGCATCGGCCTCCTGGGTCACACGGGCGAAGGGTTCAAGCTTATCCAGCGAGTAGCCCGGGACCATATTGCCCCGCGGCAAGGTCACCACGCTATCGTAGGTCAGCACTCCGATGGTGTGGCCATCAGGACGCGCCTTGGCCAACTGCATCAGGCCGGTCGCGGTGACAGCACCACCGATATTCTCGACGTAGACAGAGGTCGGCAGCGCCTGCTCGGCCAGATTACTGATCTTGCGCGAGATAGCATCGGCACCACCTCCCGCCGGCCACGGCACGATCATTCGCACGTCGCGCTGGGGGAAGTCGGCCTGGGCCACAGGCACGGCGACTGCGGCAGCCAGGAGAACACTTGCCAGGGTACCCCCGGTCGTGACGGAAGCAAGGCGTGACCACTGGCGAGTCGAGAGCAAGGTGTGAGCAGTCATGGCGGCTCCTTTCATTATTGATTGTGATAGTCGAGTGAGTGGCCACTGGAAGTGACCAGTCATCGTGTTGCAGTGAGGCGTCAGCGCGGCTGCATCAGTGCTGCAACCTCAACGCGACTGCTGCTGACGCAGGTAGGCCTGATACTCCTCCTGGGCCTGCTCGTTGGGCGGGTAAAGGCCGATGACCTTGGCCCCAGCGCTGACTTTCTCAAGCACGTAGGCCTCGAAGGCCTCCATACCTGCCGCCTCTTCTGCGACTTCATCAGCCAGCTCCAGCGGAATGACCATGACGCCGTCACCATCACCCACCAGGACATCGCCCGGGTAGACCGGGACGCCGCCACAGCCGATGGGCTGCTGGATGTCCACGGCATGGTGCTTGGTCAGGTTGGTCGGGGCACTGGGCTTGGTACAGAACACCGGCATCGACATGGTCTCGGCGTACTCCGAGTCACGCACTCCCGCGTCGGACACAAAGCCCGCGCACTCGCGCACCTGCAACCGGGTCAGCAGGATGCTCCCGGCACTGGCGGCGCTGGCATCCTGACGGCAGTCGGACACCAGAACACGCCCCGGTGGCACTGTCTCGACGGCCAGGCGCTGGGGATGCTCTGGATCACGAAACGCAGCGACCGTGTCGAGATCTTCCCGGGCCGGGATATAGCGCAGTGTGTACGCCTGCCCCACCATCTTGACCGGGGCGGTGTTCATGCGTCCGACGTTCTGGATGTAGGTATTTTTCAGGCCACGCTTGTGCAGCAAGGTGTGCAGCGATGCCGTCGACGCGCGCATCAGGCGCTCACGGGTCAGGCTGGACAACTCGGGGTGGGGGTAATCGTTGATGATGCTCATGGGCTTCGCCTGTTCTGGGCCCACCGGGCCGGTAAGTGACGTGGTCACTATAGAAATCGCCCTGCCGCTTTTCAAACAACTTTTTACAACTTATCTATCCCCACACCTCTTCAGAGCCAAGAAGCATGTTACATCGCTTTCAACATCAATCACCAAAACGCTGAAATAAAACATTTTTTACGTAAAAATAGCACGCCAGGTAGCGACGCCATCCTGGCGATTAGACATAGGTATAACAAGGCAATATTTGTATTAACCCAGGCCGTGGAGTCGACACGACGTCTGTTCCCCACCCCCTACGGATGGATCGCAGATGGCACCTCACCATGTCGAGATGAGAAGCTGCTCTTCACCACCAACGGATACACCAGGCTCAAGGAGACACAGGATGACAATGCTTAGCCACTTTTCCCTGACTGGACAGACGGCGCTGGTAACAGGGGCTCGCAGAGGCATCGGCGCGGCCATGGCGCTGGCCTTGGCTGAAGCCGGTGCCGATATCATCGGCATCAGCGCCAGCATGGCCAGCGATGGCGACGAGCTGGGTGAACAGGTGCGCAAGCTGGGACGACGTTTCGAGGGTATCGCCTGCGACCTGTCTGACCGCAAGGCGCTGATGACGCTGGTGGAGGGACTTGGTGAGCGACGTATCGATATCCTGATCAACAACGCCGGCACCATCGAGCGCGCGCCAGCCCATGAACACTCGGACGCGCTGTGGGACCGGGTGATCGACATCAATCTAAGTGCACCTTTCGTGTTGACCCGGGAGATCGGTCGACACATGGTCGACAGGGGCAGCGGCAAGATCATCTTCACTGCTTCACTGCTGTCGTTTCAGGGCGGCATCACGGTACCGGGATACGCCGCCAGCAAGGGCGGCATTGCCCAGCTGACCAAGGCCTTTGCCAATGAATGGGCGGCCCATGGCGTGAACGTCAATGCCATCGCGCCCGGGTATATTGCCACCGACAACACCCAGGCACTGCGGGAAGATTCCGACAGATCCCGAGACATCCTGGCCCGAATCCCCGCTGGACGCTGGGGCAGCCCCGATGACTTCAAGGGACCTGTCGTATTTCTCGCCTCCCGCGCCTCGGACTATATGCACGGCAGCGTCATGACGGTCGATGGAGGATGGATGGGGCGGTAACAATCATGCGAATAGCAGGCTCTAGACTGCTAGCGCCTCTCACTGGGCAGGACACGTCATTCCTTATCTCGAGCTAGCGACACGCCGAGAGTGACGGGCATCACCAACACCTCTCAATACTCCACCCCGGTCATCACCCAGATAACCCGGGTCTCACTGTCACCGGGGTTGCGAATAAGGTGGGGCTCGTCGCCGGTAATGGAGAAGCTGTCACCGGCCTCGAGCCGGTGCTGCTGATCGCCGATGGTGAGTTCGAGCTGCCCGGCTTCGACGTAACCGGCCTCCTCGCCTTTGCGTTGCCTGGGCACCTCTCCGCCGCTCCCCCCCGGTTCCAGCCGCGTCATGATCAGGATCAACTGACCGCTCAAGCGCGGGGACAGCAGCTCCTCGCGGACGCCGATACCGGAGAACTCCATGGCTCGCCGCGCGCTGGCACGCACAATCACATCGCGCTCCTGCTCCGCTATGTCAGCGTCCGCATCAAAGAACCAACTCACCCTAACCCCCAACACATCGCTGATCGACTGCAGTACGCCGATGGGCAGCGATGACGTGCCCCGCTCGACCTGGCTCAAATAGCCGACCGAGCGGTTGATCCGCTCGGCCAGCGTCGCCAAGGTCATCTTGCGGGCCCTACGCAGATCGCGAATCTGCTGGCCAAGCCGCAGGGCATCCTGCTCTGGCGCGCGACTGCTGTTACCGTCCATGGAACGCCCCCCTACTGCTGACCATCGCTTGCTCCGCCATCGGTTAGATCATCCTAGACTACCAGACGACGGTAAGAAGGAGAGGCGTCACCGAGGGATGAAAGGTGGCCGCTGCTTGCGAAACGCCTGCTTGCGAGTGATCTTGCCATCACGCACGGTGAACAGATCGATACCGTCTGCCTCCACGCGCTTACCATCGGGCTGGGTGGCCACAAACGTCGACTCGGACACGATCATCTGCTGTTCACTGGCGCCCTCGACAAACCCGCTGGCGCCCTCGACAAAATAGTGTCTGCCATTGATCCACTGCACGTCAGGCATGGTTCCCCAGGTGTTCTCAAAAGCGGCCTTGACCGCCTCGCGCCCCTCGATTCGCGTGCCATGGGCCTGGTCGCCGGCCACCGTATCGAAGACCACATCGTCTGCGAAATAGCGCATCACTGCATCGCCATCGTGGGCATTGAAGGCTGCGAAGAGGCGATCGAGTTGCTCATTCGTGATCATGGTCATGCGTCATCACTCCTGTCATTGTGGTCGTCACTATCGAGACAGCGAGACAAGGCCCGCCGCCCCCGTTCGACTGCCCATGCCTAGCGCAGGCTGTCGAGAACCTGGAAGTACCGGTAGAGGGCTCGCTGGCCCAGGCGACGCACCGGCCTCAGCGGGTGCCCGGGCAAGGGCGTGCTGAAGATCGGTAGATCCGCCTCCTTGAGGGTTTGCCCCGCGATCAATGCCGCCAGCTTCTTTGAGGCGTAGGCAGAAAAAGCGACCCCGTTGCCGCTGTAGCCCTGGGCGTAGAAAACGCTCTGACCCGGATCTGGCTTGACGATTCGCGGCATCATGTCGTGGGAGATGTCCATCCAGCCGTGGGAGAACCAGGGTGTCTCGATACCGGCAATGGCGGGAAACTTGCGGGCAATGGCCTCGTGCACCACTTTCAGGTGCCGTGGGTTCTGCGCATCAGCCCCACTAATCGCGCTGCGCGTTCCGATTTGAAGGCGCTTTTCCGGCAGGAAGCGATAGTAATAGCGCAGCTTGCGGGTATCGGTGGTCAGAACGGTGGAACGAAAACCGCAGGCCTCGATCTCGTCATCGGTCAACGTCCTGGTCCATACCGAGTTGGCCATGATCGGCATGTTGCGATAGGCAGTTGCCTTATGCAGCTGGGGACTGGTATACCCGGCGGTTGCAATACCTACCGCCCGGGCGCGAATGACTCCGCCAGGGGTCTGGAGGTGATGTACACCATCTGTCGTTGTCCAACCCTCGACCGGGCTTGCGGTGTGGATCCGGGCACCCAATCGACGTGCCATCCGGGCGTAGCCATAGGCCAACTTGAGCGGTTGCACGGCAATGCCGACCGGCTCCAGCATGGCCCCATGGGCCTCCTGGTCGCCGATGTAGCCCTCGAGTACGTCATCGCGACCAAGCACCCGAGTGCTGTAGCCAAGGAGCCGATTGCACAGTCGCGACTCTTCCTTCAAACCATCCAGCGCCTTGGCACTGTGGGCGATCAGCAGGTTACCGTGGTTCTGGGGTTCACAGTCGATCTCAGGATCCTCCGCCATTGACTGGAACACCTCGAACCCTTCCAGGCTGTTGGCATGCAAGCGTCGGGCAGTGTCCTCGCCCCAACGCTTGACCCACTGGCTGCGACTCAGCCTCCCCCAGGCAAGATGTCCTTGCCCGCCATTACGACTGGTACAGCCCCAGCCAATCTGGTTGGCTTCCAGCACGGAGGCCTTGATACCGTACTCACGGGCGAGAAAGAGCGCGGTGGCAAGGCCCGTGAAACCGGCGCCAATCAACACCACGTCGACATCCATGTCGCGATCCACCGGGCCATCATCCTCGGGCGGAGGCCCGGCGTGATGGCGCCAATAACTTGGGGCGTACTCGCGTCCTTCACCGGGAGAAGTGTTCTTGAGCGGGTCATAGTTGGGATCAAATGGCGATAGCACTGGCATCAGACGCTCCTTTTCGAAAGGTGAGCGAGGCGAACATCAACACGTAATAAACTGGCCTCTTTCTCCACTTTTATATTCCTTCTTCTGCATCGCTATGAGACGGCTTACCACCGAGTCGGTAAGGCGCCATTCCCCGGTGAAAGATGCCGATACTGTCATTACTGACGCCACCTTTCTTAGCCGATTTAAGCATTCGATAGACCGATACCATGTAAGCGATTCCGACCACGAAGAAAGGAGCGCCTACGACGATCGCCAAGCTCCTTATCGCATCGAATCCACCTGTAAGCTGGAACATGATGCCAGTAAGACCAATCACCACACCCCAGAGAAGGCGCATTGAAACACGTGGATTTTCATCACCATTGGCGACCTGCATGGCAGCAAAGAAAGAAGCCGAATCAGATGTCGTAACCGCGAAAATGACAATATTGAAAAGCACCGCCAAGCTCATCCACCAGCCACCTTTCATGGTCTCAAGCAGGGCGTAGATGCCAGATTCCGGCTTCTGCTGAACTCCCTCCCACAGCGGAGCTATGCCAGTGACTTCTACATAACCTGCAGACCCACCCCAGATACTGAACCATCCGATCGCCAGCAACATCGGCACAAGGATGACACCGACAATGAACTCTCTAAGCGTTCGTCCTCGCGAAATTCGGGCGATAAATCCGCCACAGAAAGGTATATAGGAGATATACCAAAGCCAGTAGAACACTACCCACCAGCCAAGCCATTCGCGCTGTTCAAAGTTGCCCGCATCGCTCCAGAACTGCAGGGCAAAGACTTCACCAAAGTAATCGCCAATTTGTTGCGTACCGAGGTTGAGCAAGTACTGGGTCGGCGCATGGCCGAAGAACAGCAGCACCAGCAAGATAGAGCCGGCGATCACCATATTCGCCTGACTTAACAGTTTGATCCCCCGCTCCACACCGGTGGCGGCAGAAATCACGTAGGCCACAATGACCGCGATCATTACAAACGCCTGCCCGATAGGGCCGAAATTCAAACCGAACAAGGTCGATAGGCCATAGTTGATGGATGCAACACCAAGACCGATCATGGTGGCATTGCCCCCGATGGTGCCGATAATCCCCAGTGCGTTGGCCAAGCGACCCCATAGGCTGGTGTTACAGCGCTCTCCCAGAATGCCGTAGAGACCGGTAGCCACCGTAAGCGGCAGGCCCAGGCGGTAGGCCGGAAAAGCGATCGCCCAAGCCGCGATCGCAAATACTGCCCAGCCATGCATGCCCCAATCAAGCAACGTCAACTGTACGGCCTTAGCTACTCCAGCCGACTCTCCGGCAACCCCCATATCGATGACATGGGAAGACTGATAAAGATGCGTTAGCGGCTCGGCCACACTGAAGAAAACGAAGCCAATACCGAATCCGCAACTGAAAAGCATCGAAATCCATGCGCTGTATGAGAACTCCGGGACTTCATCATCCGCGCCAAGTTTCAAGTCTCCGTAGGGACTGATCACCAGATACAGACAGAACAGCAGGGCACCGCCCATTCCCAGCAAAAAGCCCCAACCAAAGTTGAAAATCAAAAAATCCCTGGTCGATGACAATGCTTGCCCCATGCGCTCAGGCCATAGCAGTGCACAGGCCATGATCAGGCTGTAGATCAGCAGCACCGGCCAGAACAGAGAGCGGTCATATTGGCCAAAGAGGCGACCAATAGTGCCTGGGGGTGGAATGCTTTCGACATGCGTTATCGATTCTTGTGTCATCGAAAACTCCTTTGACTTGAGTGCTCAATCGCTCTGCGCCAAGGCGTGCCCACGCTTGCTGGTCGCTGCGGTGGCGCAAGCGAGCCGCTGACGTCATCACATTTCCGCAGCTCTATCGCGGCACGATCAAAGCGACTGGAATGTGATCAGATAAACTTTTTATTCACACAAGTGAAAAATAGCACCGTATTTTTCACAATCCAGTGCTTCTTCAATACTCGAGACCAAAGTTCTAGAGGTGTCCGACGCAACATTCGGCTGTTGCCATCGCTCCCCTTCCCCATGACGCAGAGATGTCGAGATGAAAAAGGTGGAGGTGGAGGTGGAGATGGAGGTGGAAGGAGAACGACGAACGGCGAAAGGAGAACACGCAAGGAAAAGCAAAGACGCACACGAAGAAAGCCAATTAAACAGCGACTACATCGGGACTGACGCTACAGCCCTCCCTTCGCCAAGCCCCTCATGCTCATCATAGGCCCATCAAAACCCTCTAACGCACGCGCTTTGCTGCTAGCCCCTCGCGCAGGGCCCGGGTGTACACGTCAGTAAACTCCTGGATCAACCAGCTCATCAGCGCGCGCACTCGCTCAAGCTGATAGCGATGGGGCGGGCAGACCAGCGACAAGGGAGTCGTATCAGACCAATCAGGTAATACCTCGACCAGGTCACCCCGGGCGATGTCCGCCTCGACGTAGACATCGACCAAGCGGGTGACACCAAGGCCAGACAACGCGGCTTGACGCATGGCATGGCCACTGACGATCTTGAAGCCTCCGCGGGCGTGCACTACCCGCTGCTGATTACCCCGCTTCAATAACCAGTGATCAACGCTCCCGTAGATCAACGGCAGCCCCTGCAAATCTTCGGGCCTGCGCACAGGTGCGTGTTGCTCAAGCAACTCCGGACTTGCCACATAGCGCGTGGAGACCTGGTGCAGCCGCCTGGCCACCAGCGTGGAGTCTTCCAGCTCGCCCATGCGCATCACCAGATCGTAGCGGCTCGTCAGCAGGTCTACCCGCAGGCTGGAGAAGTCCAACTCCACTTCGACCCCGGGATTCGCCTGCTGGAACCGAAACACCAGCGGTGCAATGAGTTCTTCGCCTACCAGACCACCCACCGCGTTCATTCGAATCACGCCCTTGAGTTCTCGCGTCGACTGCATGGCCCACTCGGTGGCCGCATCGAGCTGCTGAAACGCCAGAGTCGCGCGCTCGAAGTACCCCTCCCCCACGCTGGTGAGGCGCAAGCGGCGCGTGGTGCGGTGAAGCAACTGCACCTTGAGCGCGCGTTCCAGCTCGGTGATCTGCTGGCTGAGGTTCGCCTTGGACTGGCCAGAAGTATGGGCTGCCGCGGTAAAACTGCCGTGCTCAGCGACCAGCAGAAAGGCACGCGTCCAGCGCCAAGGGATATCGTTCATAAAATGTGAACAGTCATTTTGCAATGGATGGATTTTTCATCATAGCGGCAAGCCCCAGAATGCGCCCCTGTCGATTCACAAAGGCCGTCTCGCACGGCTTTTCACACGCAAAGGTGACCCATGACCAAGCCCCTCGTTGTCATTACCGGAGCCTCTTCTGGCATCGGTGCCGCAATCGCCCGCCATTTCTCCAGCGCCGGACACCCCTTGCTGTTGCTGGCGCGCCGACTCGAACCCATGCAAGCGATGAACCTTTCCGACAGCCTGTGCCGACAGGTCGATGTGACCGACCCATCCGCCCTGGCCAACGCCATTGGCGAGGCCGAGAAGACATTCGGGCCCACGGACCTGTTGGTCAACAACGCGGGGGTCATGTTGCTGGGCCAGCTCGCGACTCAGGATGCAGCAGAGTGGAAGCGAATGCTCGACGTCAACGTGCTGGGCCTGTTGCATGGAACCCAAGCCGTACTGGCCGCCATGTGTGAACGCGGTGCGGGTACCATTCTCAATATCAGTTCCATCGCCGGCAAGAAGAGCTTCCCCAACCACGCGGCTTACGTTGGCAGCAAGTTCGCGGCGAGTGCCATCAGCGAAAACCTGCGTGAAGAAGTGGCCGACAGTGGCGTCCGCGTCATGGCCATTCATCCAGGCGCGGTCGATACGGAGTTACTGGGACACACCACAGACCCCGACATCATAGAAGGCTACCAACAGTGGAAAGCCTCCATGGGAGGCGTACTGCATGCCGATGATATCGCCGCAGCCGCGCTCTACATGTATCAGCAGCCTCAGCATATCAACATCCGCGACGTGACCATTGCGGCAACGCGACAGCCCGCCTGATCGCAAAGGCGCCTCTAACGCCCTCCAGAACGACGACGGGACCACCTCGCCAGGTGGTCCCGCAGCCTTGGGAGTCCCGCTGAACCGTCAGAAGTCGATCGTCGCCGACACCTTGACCGTCATGGGATCTCCCATGGTCACATAGTTCAGGTCATTCGAGGCCGATGCCCAGTAGTCCTCATCGGTCACGTTCTCGATGTTGGCACGCAGGATCAGGTCACTGTCACCCATTGGAGCGGTATAGCGCGCCCCCAGATCAAGCCGGGTCCAGTCGTCGATCTCAAACTCATTGGCAGTATCGACGTACTGCGAGCTGGTATGAATCACTCGCCCTTCAAGGGTAAAACGATCCGTCACGTCCCAATCAGAACCCAGCACAGCGGCAAACTCGGGAACACCCGGCGCGTCATTACCGTCATTGGCACCGTCCGCCGTATGGCGTAGTTCTGGATCAAGCCAGGTCGCACTACCCAGCAGCCGCAGGCGGTCGGTCACTTCACCGTAAAGGCTCAACTCGACACCCTCGTTGACCTGCTCACCGTTGAAGGCGTACGTATTGCGGTCATTGACGTAGGCTTGGGGCTGTTCAATGCGAAACACGCTAAGCGTGGCACCAAGGCCACCACCATCGTACTTGATCCCCACCTCATTCTGGTCTGAACGCGCAAGCCCGATCACCTGGCCCGCATTGGTGACCGGCATGCCATTGGCCGTGCCAGGGGCAGGATCGGTCGGTTGCAGGGCTTCGATATGGTTCGCGTAGAGCGACACGTTTTCCCAGGGCTTGACGACAATCCCGTATAGCGGAGTCCAACGATCTCCGGATACGGTGCTCTCCACCTCTCCTTCATAGGTGAAGTTACGAATATCGATATCCTGATAGCGAGCGCCCACGGTCAACAACACGCGCTCGTCCAGGAAGCCCAACGTATCGGACACCGCCACACCATTGGTGATGGTACGCGAGCGCCGGTTGGGGTCGCTGAGATCACCACCGGAAAACGTTGTCTCCGGGTAATCAAGATCAACCGGATGATAGATATTGGTGGCCTGCGCACTGCCCAGGGTCCAGGCCGATCGCGTCGTGCGACTGTAGCCGGAGTACCCCAGGTTGAGCTGATGATTGACGGCCCCGGTCTGCCAGTCGCCTCGAATCCCTGCCACGCCGGTCACGGTTCCCGAGCGGTAGGGAACCCCCAGGCGTGATGCGGTAGCGTCGCCCTCTTCATTCTGTAGCGTCAACGACGAGTATTCTCCGGACTCGTGGTTGTTGTTGCCTCCAATCGTGGCATAGGCCGTCCAGCTGTCGCTCAGGTCGTACTCACCGCGCAACATGCCAAAGCCGCCTTCCAGTGACGTCTCTTGCCAGTCAGGTCCGTAGTTGCTGCTGGCATCCGGTGCGTCGGGGAAGTCATCGCCAGGCATCAAGGCACCGGCTTTGACGATAGGACGCCCCCCGTCAAGCTCGGCTTTTTGATAACCGAGGTCCAGCGACGCCCGAAATCTCTCACCACGATAGTCCAGCGCGACACTGGCAGCCGTGGCACTCGCTTCTTCGTCATCGATGGCCGTATCACCCCTCGACCTGTCGACAGTCGCACGCACACCGAACTGCTGCTGCTCTCCGTAGCGGCGACCCACATCCACGGTGGTGCCGACCTGATTGTCGGACTCGATACTGGTGGTGATGCGCGTCAAGGGTTCGTCCGGCGCGCGCTTTGGCTCGATATTGATGGCCCCACCGACACCAGAGCCCCCCGGAGGAATGCCATTGGCAAAGGCGCTGGCACCCTTGAACACCTCGACCCGGCTGGCGATGCTGGTATTGATGATCTGGCGAGGCAGGACCCCGTAAAGGCCACCATAGGACACATCGTCGGTGTAAAGGCGAAACCCGCGTACCGAAAAGGTTTCGGCAAAATTTCCAAAGCCATACTCACTCTGTACTGAGGCGTCATTGTCCAGTACATCGGCCAGGGTATCGGCCTGCTGGTTCTCGATCAGCTGATCCGTGTAGCTGATGACATTGAACGGCACATCAAAGCTCGATTGCTCCCCGAGAATTCCGATGCGCCCACCTGCCGCCACCTGCCCACCTGAAAACTCCGGCACTGTCTCGTGACCACGATCACGCCATTGCTCCCCCACCACCGTCACGGTACTCAGGTCCATGGCCCCATCGCCGGCGGATGCCGTTGACGCTTGCTCTTGCGCTAGCGCAGCCAAAGGCAGAAACGCCAGCATGGCGACTCCCAGTGTCGGCAAGCCTGCGGGGACAACGGGACGAAGCAAGGACTCTCCTGACATGCCAAGACGGGAGTTGGGAGCCAACGCAAACATGTTATTTCCTTGTTGCGACGAGGCACACTGGCACAAGAGCAAAGCAAGCAGCATCCTCAGGCTGCGCCGGGGGATGAATGTCACGGCACATCAGGCTAACTCCCGTCCATGGCAGACGGCCTGTCGCGATCATTCGTGCCCCTGGGCGACTTGTCACAGACAACCATTATCTGCAGCAAGCCAGTGGGCGCGGGCCTTGCCATGCCCTCCAGCGTCTCGTCGTTGAGTGGTGACGGAGCGGTTAAGGGTCGCCACTTTAATTGATAATGATTGTTTTTTAAAATAGTATTTGCACTTCTTGCTTTTGCCCAGATGTAACATCTGGGTTTTAAGATCTGGATTTAACAATCTGCTGTTGATGATTTGGTCATGGCCTGCCTCGTCATGGCCAACGTATTGGTGTCTGGATATCCGCATGCCCCAACGTCCCCACGCTTGCCACTGGCCGTCATTCTCACGGCGGGGGCTCTTTCGACGGTCACGGTCTCGACGGACACTCTTTCGACGGACACTCTTTCGACGGACACTCTTTCGACGGTCACTCTTTCAACGGACCCTGTCTCGACAGGCTGGCACTTGGCTGGCGGCATGTCTTTACCTGTGGATGGCTACTGCTTCAGCAGGTGAGACCTGGACAGCTCACCCAGATCTACCAGTGGTTTCCTCTCCCCGTATTGCCTCGGCGAGTTGGCCTGTCACCGAAACCTTACTGGCACTTGGCGTCACGCCAATGGCCACGGCAGATATTCCAGGCTACGACAAATGGGTGGTGGAGCCGCCGATTCCTGATGGGGTCAAGGACCTGGGCCTGCGCAACCAGCCACACCTGGAGTTGCTGGCCCTGGACCCGCCCGACCTTCTGCTGACCAGCGACCTTTTCTCGGGGGACAACGCCAGGTTATCCCGGATCACCCCCGTCAAGGTCATGAACAACTTCGCGACCGGTCAGCCATATCTTGAGGCCACGATCGCCATGACCCGGGAAATCGCTCGTCTCAGCGGGACTCAGCAGCAAGCAGAAACTCTTGTTTCCAGCACGCTGCAGCACCTGGCAGACACACGCGACCGCCTCAGCGGAAACCCGAGGGAGCTCTACGTCATACGCCTGATCGACGAGCGGCATGTTCAAGTCTTTGGCGAACACAGCATGTTGGAAGCGGTGTTCGATCAGACGGCGCTCACCAATGCCTGGCAGGGCCCTACCAACAGCTGGGGCTTTGCTCAGGTCCCCATCAGCCTGCTGGCCGAGAATCCACAGGCAGAGATCGTGATCATCGCCCCCATCGACCAACAGGTGCTGCGACAACTGCCCACCAACGAGATCTGGCGTCGGCTCCCTGCCGTCCGCGAAGGCCGGGTCACCATCACGGATCCCATCTGGCTCTACAGTGGTCTACGTTCTTTCCAGCGCCTGCTGGAGCAGCTCGAAGCACACCTGTCGACTCCAGATGTTCAGCAGGCTGATGCCAGATGACCACCGCCCACTGCACGCATTCTCCAGCGGCCCAGCGCTCCCCTCTCGGCCTTGCTCTCATCCTTGCGGCAGCGGCCTTGTTCATGGCCTGGCTGGTTCTCGACAACGAATACCAGGCGTTGCAAGGACAGTGGTGGCAAGCACTGATGTCGCCAGAGGGCAGTGACATACAACAGGCAGTCCTGCACTACACCTTTCTGCCCCGCCTGTGCACGGCTCTGGTCAGCGGCGCCTGCCTGGCGCTGGCGGGCTGCGTTATTCAGCAGGTCATGCGCAATCCTCTGGCCTCCCCATCGACACTTGGCATTTCCAGCGGTGCACAGCTGGCGCTGGTGGTGTCCACCATCTGGTTTCCCGGCATGCTCGCGGGGGGACGCGACATCATCGCCATGGTCGGAGGGTCGGCCGCCACATTGCTGGTACTGGCGATCTCCTGGAGGCGAGATCTTGCCCCTCTGGTGGTCGTGCTGGCAGGCATGGTGGTCAGTCTCTACATCAGCGCCATCAATGGCGCGGTCATGCTGTTTCACCACGAGAGCTTGAAGAACGTATTGATGTGGGGAGCGGGTGCACTGGACCAAGCAGGCTGGCACGACAGCCAACAGCTACTGCTGCGCCTTGCCGTCGCCATCGCGGTCGCCGGTGTACTCGCTCCCAGGCTGGCGCTGCTGGACCTGGAAGCCGCCAGTGCGCGCAGTCTTGGGGCATCGCTGGTGCGCCTGCGGGTCGCCGGTCTTGGGCTTGCCATTCTGTTGACCGGCAGTGTGGTCAGTGCCGTGGGCTTGATTGGCTTCATCGGCCTGGCCGCACCGATGCTGGTAAAGCTCGCCGGAGCGCGCACTCTCGCCCAACGGCTGGTATGGTCCACCATCGTGGGCGGACTGCTCTTGCTGGTCACTGACCTGGCGGTCCAGTGCCTGGCCATGTGGACAGCGATTCATCTACCGACGGGGGCCGTTTCGGCAGCGCTTGGCGCCCCCTTGCTGCTGTGGCTACTACCACGACTTCACCTGTCTTCGGGAAGGCCGTCCCCCGTCACCGCGGGCCCTCGTCCCAGCGTTCATCCGCGACGAACCCTTTGGATCCTGACCATCCTGTTGCTACTTGCCATCGGCATTGCGCTGTTCGCCAGTGTCGAGCCTCCCTCACTGACATGGACGCTACCTGGCACAACCGCATGGGACGACATCGCCCCGTGGCGCCTGCCGAGAGTGGCAACGGCGGCATCAGCCGGATTGATATTGGCACTCGCTGGCACCGTGTTGCAACGCGTGACGGGCAACCCGATGGCAAGCCCCGAAGTCCTCGGCATCAGTGCGGGGGTGGCCATGGGCGTCATCGCCTTGCTGTTGTTGCCGTTTCACATCACGCCGCTGTCATCTGTCGCAGGCGGATTGCCGGG
This sequence comes from Halomonas sp. DP3Y7-2, assembly GCF_019800795.1. Classification (NCBI taxonomy): domain Bacteria; kingdom Pseudomonadati; phylum Pseudomonadota; class Gammaproteobacteria; order Oceanospirillales; family Halomonadaceae; genus Halomonas; species Halomonas sp. DP3Y7-2. The sequence continues at coordinate 681,671 of NZ_JAHVKJ010000010.1, read as the reverse complement.
CGCGTTGGTGGCGCTGACGATACTTGTCGCCTGCACCGCAAGACAGAGCTTTGCGCCGACGCGACTGCTGCTGACAGGGGTGGCAATTTCGGCGCTGCTGGATTCTGTTCAGACCATTGCTTTGTCGAGCGGAGATCCGCGCATCCAACAACTGCTGTCCTGGCTGTCTGGCTCTACCTACTATGCCAGTGCCACGTCTAGTATCTGGTTGATGGGAATATCCCTGGCGCTCGCCGCCCTTCTTGCGGCCTTTATTCGCTGGTTGGATATTCTTCCACTCGGCGTGGCCTCTGCGTCGGCACTGGGCATCAATATCACGGCCAGCCGCGCCATCTTGCTGGGGCTCGTCGTACTGATGACGCTTGCCGCCACTCTGAGCGTGGGCCCGCTGACCTTTATCGGCCTGCTGGCGCCCCACATGGCGCGACAGCTGGGCTTTTCCAAGGCACGCGATCAACTGCTCGCCGCCGCTTGCCTAGGGGCCAGCGTGATGGTCTTCGCCGATTGGATAGGTCGTCAGTTGCTGATGCCCTATCAATTGCCTGCCGGTATGGTCGCGGCAATCATCGGCGGAGCCTACTTCATGTGGGGGCTGGGTCGCCCCCACCAGCGCTAGTCGCCGCCGAGTCAGCCTTCAGCCGCCAGCCTAGCCCTGCGCGCGTGCAGCTTCTTGTAGCTCTCGATCAGACGCTGATGCTTCTCCAGGCCCTCCAGCTGGATACTGGTGGGCGTAAGCCCCGGGAAGCGCAGCTCACCGTCAACGGCACGCACCACCGTGTCCATGCTGTCCTCACCGAACATGCGGCGCAGGTTGTAGAGGAAGTCATCGCGCTCAAGCTCGTCATCGAGCTCGATCTCCAACACCGCCCGCACCGCCTGGTAGAACAGGCCACGCTCGACGGTGTTGTCGTTGTACTGCAGGAACATCTCGACCCGATCCAGGGCCTCTTCATGCTGGCCCAGCGCCAGATTCAGCATCAGCTTGAGCTCGAGAATGGTGAGCTGGCCCCACACGGTATTCTCGTCAAACTCGATGCCGATCAGGGTGATGATATCCATGTGCTCATCGAGCTGGCTCTCGTCGAGACGTTCGAGCAGATCACTGAGCTGCTCCTCGTCGAGCCGGTGCAGGTTGAGGATGTCCTCGCGGTACTCAAGCGCCACATTGGTGTTGTCCCAGACCAGGTCCTCGACGGGATAGACCTCGGAATAGCCTGGCACCAGGATGCGACAGACCGGCGCCCCGAGATCCTCGTGGACCATCATGTAGGCTTCCTTGCCAAGCTCTTCGAGAATGCCGAACAGAGTCGCAGCCTCTTCGTCATTGCTGCCGGAGAAGTCCCACTCGACAAACTCGACATCCGCCCTGGCACTGAAGAAGCGCCAGGACACCAGGCCCGAGGAGTCGATGAAATGCTCGACGAAGTTGTTCGGCTCGGTCACGGCAAGGGAGTTGAAGGTCGGTGGCATGAAGTCATTCAGGCCTTCAAAACTGCGACCCTGCATCAGCTCGGTCAGACTGCGCTCCACGGCGACCTGGAAGCTCGGATGAGCGCCAAAGGAGGCGAACACGCCGCCCGTCTTGGGGTTCATCAAGGTCACACAGGCTACCGGAAACTGCCCCCCAAGCGAGGCATCCTTCACCAGTACCGGAAAGCCCTGATCCTCCAGCGCCTTGACGCCTTCAACGATATCCGGGTACTTGGCCAGCACCTCCTCGGGCACGTCTGGCAGCGCCAGCTCCTGCTCCAGGATCTGTCGTTTCACCGCCCGTTCGAAGATCTCCGACAGGCACTGCACCTGGGCTTCGGCCAGGGTGTTGCCGGCGCTCATGCCGTTGGACAGATACAAGTTCTCGATCAGGTTCGACGGAAAATAGATTACCTCGCCATCGGACTGACGCACGAACGGCAGCGAGACAATACCGCGCTCGACCTTGCCCGAGTTGGTATCGATCAGGTGCGAGCCCTGAAGCTCACCGTCCGGATCAAAGATCTCCAGGCAGTAGTCGTCGAGAATGCCCTTGGGCAGCTCGTCGTTGGGCCCTGGCTGAAACCACTTTTCGCAGGGATAGTGAACGAATTCGCTCGAGGCGATCTCTTCACCGAAGAACTGGTCGTTGTAGAAGAAGTTGCAGCTCAAGCGCTCGATGAACTCACCCAGCGCCGAGCACAGCGCGCTTTCCTTGGTCGCCCCCTTGCCGTTGGTGAAGCACATGGGGGACGCGGCGTCACGGATATGCAGCGACCAGACATGGGGCACGATATTGCGCCAGGAGGCGATCTCGACCTTCATGCCGAGCTCCGCCAGCATGCCGGTCATGTTGGCAATGGTCTGCTCCAGAGGGAGGTCCTTGCCCTCGATCCAGGTACGCTCTCCTTCCGGCGGCTCCGCCATCAGCAGCGCCTGGGCGTCTTCGTCGAGGTTCTCCACCGTCTCGATCTGGAACTCGGGACCGGTCTGCACCACCTTCTTGACGGTACAGCGTTCGATGGAGCGCAGGATGCCCTGGCGGTCCTTGTCAGACAGATCTTCCGGCAGCTCGACCTGGATCTTGAAAATCTGGTTGTAGCGATTTTCCGGGTCAACGATGTTGTTCTGCGAGAGGCGAATATTCTCGGTGGGAATATCCCGCGCGACGCAGTACACCTTGACGAAATAGGCGGCGCACAGAGCAGACGACGCCAGAAAGTAGTCAAAGGGACTCGGCGCAGAGCCGTCACCCTTGTAGCGAATCGGCTGGTCGGTGACGACGGTGAAGTCGTCGAACTTGGCCTCAAGCCGCAGGTTGTCGAGAAAATTGACCTTGATTTCCATGGAGTCAGCACCGGAGTAATGGGTGGGGGTGGTCAACCTTGGTCACGTGACCACGCCATTGAGGCGCATTATCCAGTTTTCACCCAGTGACGTCTTGGGGTGAGCACAAAACATGCTAGGGTTGGGCATTGAGCAGTCGCTCAAGTTATCGCTATTACGAGGTCGCCCCATGTCCACCGCCCGTCGCCGTGCCCAGCGCGAGCTTCCCCGTTCACTGCTGCTGTCCGCATTGATGGCCGCCGCCCTGCCCGTCACCGCGGTCGCCCATGACCCCCTCCAGGGTCACTATCAGGCTGCCGCAGAGCCTCTGTATCGCGGCGAGATCAGAAGCGTTGCCGAACTTCCATTGCGCCCAGGCAACGTCACCGTTACTGCAGAAGGTCGCATCTTCTCCACCGTCCATCCCATGGACGGCGATCACGACGTCCAGTTGATCGAGATCACCGGTCCCCACAGCTACCGGGCCTGGCCATCGCCACAGGTGCAGACCCATGGTGGTGACTACACCGACGACACCATCGATTCACCGCTGGGCATTGCCCTGGATGGCCAAGGGGGCCTGTGGATCACGGATATGGGCAACCACCTGGGCAAGACGCGACTTTGGGGGTTTGATATTGCCTCCGGCGAGTTGATCGACAAGATTACCTTGCCTCAGGACATCGCCCCTGAGGGCAGCTTTGTCCAGGATCTGGAAGTCGACCGCGAACGCGGTGTTGCCTACCTGGCAGATATCGCCAAGCCGGGCATCATCACCCTCGATCTGGAGAGCGGCGAGGCTCACCGCTTTGATGATCATCCCTCGTTGCAGGCTGAGGCGTCCGCGACGCTCACCATCAACGGCGAGGACATCCAGTTTGGCGGCGAACCGGCCAGCGTCGGGGTCAACCCCATCACCCTGTCAGCTAACGGTGAAACGCTGTTCTACGGCGCCATGAATGGTCAAAGCTGGTACGCCATGCCTACGGACCTGCTGGTCGAGGACGCGGAGCGTGACGACCTGGCAAATGCCATCACCCGGGTCGGTGACAAGCCGGTATCTGACGGCGCCGACACCGTCGAGGATGGGCGCCACTTCTTCACCAACCTCAACGAGAATGGCGTTGACATCCTGACCATGGATGGACGCCTGGAGCCACTCGTGCGCGACGAACGCCTGGACTGGCCTGACAGTGTGCGCCTTGCTGACGATGGCTGGCTCTATGTCGCGGTCAATCAACTGCACAAGGCACCGCCGTTCACCGGTGGGGACGATGAGGGCAAAGCGCCTTACGCCATCCTCAAAGTCTGGGTCGGCGATGCCGAGACAGAAGAAGCAGACGAGACAGAGGAAGACTGAGTCCTGTGTCAGATCTGATCTGGCATGGCATGGCGCGGCGCTGAAGGGACCTCCCCGCCCTACCGCAAGCCATAAGGCCAGCCCTACCGCCAGCCACAGCGAAAGAAGCCGCCCCGAGGGGCGGCTTCTTGCGTTGTGGCCTGTCCCTCGCATCGAGGTCAGGTAACGCAACAGGTCAGTGCGTGTCACGTCTCACACCAGGGTGCGGTGGTCCTTTTTCGCCTCACGACGGTCGCGGGCAACGGCGCGGCAGATCAGCAGCAGCACGCCTAGGGTGAGGGCAGGCCAGATCAATACGTAAAGGCCAAAGAGCAGGGTCATGGGGAATCTCCATCGGTGGGCGCCGCCAGCCTGCGGCGCCCGTCAAACAAGGGTTCAGCGCTGGGTCGCAAGTCCTGCCGGGGCGGGCTTGCGCGGGTGCTCGTCGGCTACCGGCGCGGCCTCGGCGGCGTCATAGTTGCCGACACGCTCTGCAATACAGTCGAAGTCGAAGCGTTCACGGCTGGCGAGGCTCATCGCCACACAGACCAGCGTGCTGGTGCCATAGGCCGTCAATGACGCCAGCAGAACCGTGTACTCGCGCAGGGAGCCGGTAGCGAATACCAGCATGGCAACGAAGGCCGCAAGTCCAGCCAGCGCGCCGGCCACACGACCCAGGAAGCCGAACACCATCAGCGCGATGATGATGCCGCCGCCGATGCTGGCCAGCAGCTCGAACCCAAGCCCGGTGATGCCGCTCATCGGCAGCCATTCGAAGCGCGCCGCACAGAAGGCCACCATGGCCACTAGCACCGAGGTGGTGAAGGCAGCGTTGGTGACCCGGCTCCAGAAGCAGCTGGCAATGACCGGGAAGACGATGGCGCCCCATAGCGCGCCGACGAATACCAGCATCACCAGAATATCCAGCGAGAAGCTCGCAAAGACGATGCCGATCATGGTGGCCACGATCATCGTGAGGCGGCCCACCAGCAGCATGCGGCGGGGGTCGGCCTTGCCACGGGCAATGTTCTTGCCGTAGACGTCGGCCATCATGATCGCAGACAGGGCCGACAGGTCGGAATCGGCGGTCGAGGACAATGAGCCGATCACCAGGATGAAGAAGGCCGCGATGAACACCGGCGGCAGGTAGCTCGACACCATCTGCGGGATCAGGTTGTTCATGTCTCCGTTAAGGGGCTCGATCCCCAGGGTCAGCGCCATCAGGCCGATCATGCCAAGGCCGATGACGATGGCACCATACCCCACGGTAGCGGTGAGGAAGGTCGGCTTGATGTGATCTTCGTTCACCGCGAACAGGCGCTGGGAAATGGTCTGATTACCGATGGCATAGGCCAGTACCGCCACGAAGAAGGGCGCGCCCTGGTTGAGAATAGCGTCCATGGAGAAGAAGTCGGCCTGCTCAGGCGTCAGGTTATCGAGACCGGCCACCAGCTCGGTCGGCCCACCCATGGAAAAGAACACCGCCGGAATGATCACCACGGCGATCGCCATCAGCGCGACCAGTTGAGCAAAGTCCGTCAGCACCGAGGCGCGAAAGCCCGACCACAGCGTGTACAGCAACACCCCGACACCGGCGATGATCACGCCGGCCTGGAACGATAGCGGCGAGAGCACCGACACCAGCGCGCCGGCGGCAGTGAAGTTGACCATCAGGCTGATGATGCTGCCGAGCAGATTCGATAGCGCCAGGATCAGCTGGCTGGAGGAGCCGTGGCGCGCATGAATCAGCTCGCCCAGGGTGTGGGCGTTGGGGGCAAGCTTGCGGAAGCGGCGGCCGAAGGGATAGATGAACAGGATCATCAGCGCGCCCCACAGCCCGTAGTGAATCGGGCCGGACACACCATAGGTATAACCGGAGGTGGCAGCGGCGTAGAAGGAGGCGGCCCAGATCCAGGTGGCCGTCATGCTGGCGGCACCGATGCCGAAGCCGACCCGGTGGTTCGAGACCATGAAGGCGTCGGCGTCTTCTTTCTTCTTGCGGATGCCGAGGGTCAGCAGGTAGGTACCGCCATAAAAAGCGACCATCAACAGGATGACGGTCCAGGTCGAGAATTGGTAAAGCGAAGAACTGTTCAAGGGCAATCCTATTGTGAGTTGAACACAGGCATGCCGATTTGTGTCGCGTCAGGGAAACACCGCATAAACGACCGCGATCGAAACATTTACGCAGCGTTTTCCGTGGCATGCCGTCGAGTTCTGCTATGGGAGGCGCGCAGTCTCCACCAGCGAGCGCCAGATGCATGGCATGCTAGCCAGCACCCGCGAAGCAAGGGCTGCGACGTCAAACAGCGAACGGAAAAGTGGCCCACAACACCGCAGCACCGTGCGACGGCGCATAGCATAGCGTTGGGCAACATAGGGGCAGGGAGGGGAAGGTCGTTTCCGCCTGGAAACATGCCGACTGCCTGACTCGCACCATGGCGAGCTCAGAGCGACTTGGCCGCGGACTCACTCAGGACGACATCAAGCTCGCGACGACATCAAGGCCGGCTTAACTAGGCGATGCAATAAGGGCGTCACCCGTCGCCAGCTGCCGGAAACCTGATCCCACGGACTGTTGCACAGCCATCATCGCTGAGTCACGTGCTCAAGTCAGCACGCAGGCACCACTCCCTAAGGGCAGGAGGGAGGAGGTCGACGGGGCATGCAACGACCCTGGTCGGAGTAATGAGGCGACATCTTCATCCTCTATATCGACAAGGAAGCGATACGAACCTTTCAATGGCAGGTTTCGTCAATAAATAGCGCGAAAACCCAACCTGAAATTTGTCGAGTTTTACACTTTTCTCATCAGAAATCGCTAGTGGGACCTACGATGACACCAGCAACATTTTATACTTAGTACGGCGACAGAAAATCCATTTGGCGCGCTTTTCCGGCGAAAAAGGCGGATCTCCATGCGACGCGAGACCCATACCTTACTGAGCCAGAACTGAAATGTCCAACCTGCCTAACATGGAGCAAAGTTATCTTTCTATAAAGGTGCCGATACATCGGCAGGAGCGTCACCTGTCGTCACGCTATCAAAGCTTCACCTTGTGCAAGCCTTACCCTGTCCTAGCCTCTCCTATCCCCGCTGGCTGACTCTCACGCACCACCCTGCTACCGCTCACGCACCACCCTGCTACCGCTCACGCGAGCAAAGGAAGTCGCCCTTCCATCTCCGCGCGCCGATGTCCCCGCACGGCGACCGGCTCCAACGTCTCACCTCCCCCAAGGTGCATCGACGTCTGCGCGGTAAACACTGGGCCCATCATTTCCTTCAACGGATAGATTCAGCCCTGACCTAGGGGCCCTACACGATAAAGGCCTGATATCCGACGATCCCCTGCTTCTCCCCGTTCGTCGGCTCCCCCCATTCTCGATTTCCAGGAAACGTTCCCCGGCGACGCTCATTTATGGCACGCCGCATAGCAAGCGTGGCGTTGTGCATAAACGCGCAAAAACAAAAACAGTAATAATTCGCATTCATAAATAAATTCCAGGGAACTGACACAGTGGCACACCACGCTCGCTCCAACGCGGTCCTTCACCTCTCACGCCCTCGCCTGCATCCTCTGACGGTGGCTATCGGCCTTACCGCTGGCACCCTGCTGCCGATCTCCAGTGCGACGTTCGCTCAAGACACCGAGCAGCTAAGCAATATCACCGTGGTGGGAGAGGACCTGCGCCCCACTACCGAGCTGAGCGAGACCTACCGGGTCGAATCCAGCGCCAGTGCCAGCGGCCTGACGCTGACGCCTCGTCAAACGCCCCAGTCAATGAGCTTTCTGACTCGCCAACAGATGGATGACGAGGCGATCACCAGCACCACCGAGGCGGTCGAACGGCTCCCGGGGGTATCGGCCATTCGCCTGGATGGCACACGCACCAACTTCCAGTCCCGCGGCTACTCCATCCGCAACTTCCAGTTCGATGGACTTCAGAGCAACACCAGTCCGTTTTGGCCCTTCGGCGACGCCGAGTGGGATGCCGCCATCTACGACCGAGTGGAAGTCGTACGCGGCGCCACCGGACTGATGACGGGCGTTGGCGATCCCTCTGCCACGGTCAATTTCGTGCGCAAGAAGCCGCTGGATGAGGCCGCCGGCAGCGTCAGTGCGGCGGTGGGTCGCTGGGACCGTGGCCGTGGCGTGGTCGACGTCAGCACGCCTCTGGACAGTGAAGGCCGAGTCGGCGTGCGCTTTGTCGCCGCCAAGGACCGCTCCGACAGTTTCATGGATGATGTCGAGCACGACCGGGAGACCCTCTATGGCGTTCTTACCGCTGAGCTGACCGACCGCACAGAACTCACCCTCGGGGTCGAGTATCAGCACTATGATCAGGATGGCGCCTACATCGGTGTGCCTCAGTACTACCTGGATGGCGGACGCACCGACTACGACCGCTCTACCGCCAACAACACCGAGTGGGCCAACTTCTTTACCGAGAACACGCGTGGTTTCGTCGACCTGACCCACCACTTCGACAGCGGCTGGAAGGCCCGCGCCGCCTACAGTTACGGCGACGCCAACTACGGCCTTACCTATAACTACCGTGGCGGCTACCCGGACCGCGAGACCGGCGTGCTTTACTACACGCCCTCCTACGCCACTGAGTCCTACCTGCTCGACTATCGCGGAGACCGTACCCAGAAGAACCTGCACCTCAGCGCGGAAGGCCCGTTCGAACTGTTCGGTCGCGAGCACCAGCTGGGCTTCGGCTACATGGACCTCAACGAAGACTACGAAATTCGCAGCCGCGGCCCGGCCGGTGATGTGCCGGCACTGGGCAGCTTCAGCGACCGCAACGACCCGGCGCTGGCCGAGCCCGCCTGGGGTGAGTGGGGACTGACCGATGATACGGTGACCGAGCAGACCGGCTACTACGCGGTATCTCGCTTCTCGCTGGCGGACCCGGTGCACTTTATCGTCGGCGCGCGCATGACCGACTGGAAGATCGATCAGGACTATCGCGGCGAACGAGAGTACGAGTATGACAACGAGCTCACTCCCTATGCGGGTCTGATCGTTGATATCACCGATGATCTCAGCGCTTACGCCAGCTACACCGAGATCTTCAACACCCAGAGCGAGCGCTCCCCCAGCGGCGCGCTGCTGGATCCCTTGGAGGGCATCAACTACGAGCTGGGGCTGAAGGCGGAGCTGTTCGACGACCGCGCCGACCTGTCCTTCGCTGTCTTCCAGAGCCAGCAGGACAACCTGGCCGTGGAACTCCCCGGCGTCTTTGTCGCGGGCACCACCGATCAGGCCTATACCACCACCGATGGTGCTGAGGTCGAAGGCTTCGAGGTGGAAATTGCCGGTGAAGTTGCCGCAGGCGTCAACCTTTCCGCCAGCTATGCCTTGGTGGATGCCGAGGATGCCGACGGCAATCAGCTCAATACCAGCTATGCGCGCCAGCAGGCCAAGGTCTTTGCCAGCTGGCAACTGCCGGGACGCTGGTCGGACCTGACCGTAGGCGGCGGCGCCCGCTGGCAGGGCGATACCTATCGCGACAACGATACTCCGCTGGGAACCAGAAAGATTGGCCAGGGCGATGTCTTCGTTGCCGATGCCATGGCGCGCTATCGCATCAACGAGAATCTGAGCGCGCAGCTCAATGTGACCAACCTGTTTGATGAAGAGTATTATTCTCAATTGGGCTTCTACAGCCAGGGTATCTACGGCCAACCCCGCAGCGCACTGCTGAGCCTGAACTACGACTTCTAAGTCATATCAGGGTCGACGACGGGCGCCTCCTCCGGCGCCCGTCCCACGTTTCCCGATTGTCACGCTGGCGCATGCTCGCCGGCGACTACCGCCACAAGGAAGATGAGATGTTCATGCGACACGCGCCTTTGTCCCTTGCCCTGCTGATGGCCATCGCCCCGCCGGTGCTCGCCGACGACTACCCGATCGAAATCGAGCACGCACTCGGTGTCACCGTGATCGAGGAACAGCCCGAACGGATCGCCACGGTCTCCTGGGCCAACCACGAAGTGCCTCTGGCACTCGGCATCGTGCCGGTGGGCTTTGCTGCCATGTCCTTCGGCGACGACGACGGCGATGGCATCCAGCCATGGGTGGAAGAGCGCCTGGACGAGTTGAATGCAGGCCCCTACACGCTGTACGACGAAGGCGATGGGATCGACTTCGAGGCGGTGGCGGCGAGCCGTCCTGACGTCATCCTCGCGGCCTACTCGGGAATGAGTCAGGCCGACTATGACACCCTCAGCAAGATCGCCCCGGTGGTCGCCTATCCCGAGGCGCCCTGGTCATCGGGCTGGCGTGACATGATCCGCCTCAACAGTGCCGGCATGGGAATGGCGGAGGAAGGCGAGGCGCTGATCGAGCGCCTGGAGGCCCAGGTCAATGAACAGATCGCGTCACACCCGGAGCTGAAGGGCAAAAGCGCGATGTTGATTAGCCACATCAAACCCACCGACCTGAGCCAGATCAACTTCTACAACGACAACGACGCGCGGGTTCGCTTCTTTCACGAGCTCGGCCTGACATCACCTCAGTTTGTCACGGACAGTTCGGTAGACGGTCGCTTCGGCGGCTCCATCAGCGCAGAGCGTATCGATGACATTGCCGACGTGGATATCATCGTCACCTATGGCGGTCAGCCACTGGTGGACAGGCTCAACCAACACATGCTGACCTCGCGGCTGCCAGCGGTCGAGCAGGATGCGCTGGTGCTGCTGGGCAACGATCCGCAAGGCACTGCCGCCAACCCTACCCCGCTGTCCATACCCTGGGTGCTCGACACCTACGTCGACCAGCTGTCCCAGGCCGCCTTGAAACGTGAACAGGAGTGAGCGTTCTGGCATGAGCCTCCAGCGCTTGACGCCACCAGGTGCATTGACCTGGTGGCTCGCCGCCGCCCTCGTGGCGGCGGCCTTGTTATCCATCGGCATTGGCACCCGGGACACCGGCTGGGCCACCCTGCTGGGCCTGACCGACGGTAGCGTCGACTCCATGGCAGAAGCCGCCGTGGCCAGTCGCCTGCCACGCACGCTACTGGCCATCCTGGCAGGTGCGTCACTGGCGGTGGCCGGAGCCGGCATGCAGGGCCTGACCCGCAACCCGTTGGCGGATCCAGGCCTTCTCGGGGTCAACGCCGGCGCCTCGCTGGCGGTGGTCATCGGCATTGCCTGGTTTGCCATGCAGCATGTTGCCGAGTATCTGTGGGTCGCCGTTCTCGGTGCCGCTATCAGCGCACTGGTCGTCTACCTGATTGCCAGCCTCAGCCGCGGCGGCCCCACGCCGCTGAGATTGGCCTTGAGTGGCGCCGTCATGTCCGCCGCCCTGGCATCGCTCACCTCGGCCATCATCCTGCCCCGCTCAGATATCGCCGGACTGCTGCACTCGTGGCTGATCGGCGGCGTTGGCGGTGCCACCCTCGACCGCATCCTGCCGGTGCTGCCGTTGATGGTGCTTGGCATGATCCTGACGCTCAGCTCGGCGCGCCGACTCAACCTGATGGCCCTGGGCGATGATACCGCCACAGGACTGGGTGAACGGGTAGCCCAGGCACGCTGGCTCGCGGCATCGGGCGCCATCCTGCTATGCGGAGCCACCACGGCCGCCTGCGGGCCCATCGGCTTCGTCGGACTGGTGGTGCCACACGCCCTGCGCATGATGACGGGTAGCGACTACCGTAAACTGCTTCCGCTCTCGGCCCTTGGCGGCGCCCTGCTGGTAACCCTGGCCGATACCCTAGGCCGCGTGCTGGTCAGCCCGGCGGAACTCGACGTGGGCATCGTCACCGCCCTGGTGGGCGGCCCTGTCTTCATTGCGATCGTTCGTCGCCATCAGCTGAGGTCACTGTGACAACCGCATCGCTATCCAGCGCCCCTTCCGACCAACGGCGGTCGCGCATTATCGTCGCCCTGGTGACCGCGGTGATGTCAGGCGTCGCCATCACCCTGATGCTCGGGCAGTCCTATCTGTCGCCCGCCACCATCCTGGCGGTGTTCTCTGGAGAGCACATCGCTGGCGCCTCCTTCACTCTATGGGAACTGCGTGCGCCACGAGCCCTGGTCGCCGTGCTGTCCGGTGCCTGCTTTGGGCTAGGTGGTGCGGCCTTTCAGACCATGCTGCGCAACCCCCTGGCCAGCCCGGACGTGATCGGCATCAGTACCGGCGCCAGTGCCTGTGCGGTGTTCGCGATCATCGGGCTATCCCTCAGCGGTGCACTGGTCTCGCTCATGGCCATCATCGGCGGGCTCGGTGTGGCCCTGTGTATCTACCTGCTGTCCTGGCGCAAGGGGATCGCCGACACTCGCCTGATTCTGGTGGGTATCGGCCTTTCCGCGATGCTGCAGAGTGCTATCGCCTATCTGCTCACCCAAGCACCGGCCTGGTCACTGCAGGAAGCGCTGCGCTGGATGGCAGGTAGCCTCAACAGTGTGCATCTGGCCCAAGGCCTTCCGCTATTGCTGGCACTGGCGCTACTTGGCATTCCCCTGCTGTGTCTGGCGCGCCATCTTGAGGTCATGCGCATGGGGGATGATGTGGCGCGCGGCCTCGGTATTCGCCTATCGCTGCTGCGCCTGGTTGTCGTGGTGGCAGCTGTCGGCCTGGTCGCCTTTGCCACCGCGGTGACGGGACCGATCGCCTTCGTCGCCTTTCTCAGCGGTCCCATCGCTGCTCGCCTTATCCAGCACCAGGGCTCAGTATTGCTGCCGGCCATGCTGGTCGGCGCGCTGCTGGTACTGGCGGCCGACTTTATCGGCCAACACCTGCTCCCAGCGCGCTACCCCGTGGGCATTGTCACCGGCGTACTGGGCGCGCCGTACTTGCTGACCTTTCTTGTGCGTGACAATAGGCACAAGTGACTTGCTGCGAGGGTTGGACTGCTGGCCGATAGGCCTCATCCGCTATCGGCTATCGCCTCCAAGCGCACCCGACCTATCAGGAATTCCCTTTATCGGGCTTCACATTGAGGGGGCATCCCATCTATCGGGCATCAGGCAGGCCAGCCGCCCGGAAAGTGACGATACGGCCGCCTGCGTGTGGTGGTCTTCAAGGACCTGCGGGGTGTAAGGTAATTGCTCTGCTAACGACCAACGCCGTACTCGATCCTTTCAGGAGCACAGACTGATATGACTGCTCACCCCGACAGCCGTCGCGGCGACCGCACTACCGACACCACGATTACCGTCGACATCGTCTCCGACGTCGTCTGTCCCTGGTGCATCATCGGCTACCGCCAGCTCGCCGAAGCGTCGCGTCAGAGCGGCATAGATATCGAGGTGCACTGGCACCCCTTCGAGCTCAATCCGCAGATGGGCGAGGAAGGTGAAAACCTGCGCGAGCATATCGCCGCCAAGTACGGCACCAGCGAAGAGGACTCACGAGCGGCTCGGGAACGGCTCACCCAGATGGGCGCCGAGCTCGGCTTTGCCTTCCACTACACCGATGACATGCGCATGGTGAACACCTTCCGCGCCCACCAGTTGATCGACTGGGTGGAGCAGCGTTCGCCAGACGAAGGCCACCGCATGAAGCAGGCCCTGTTCAGCGCCTTCTTCAGCGAGCGCCGCGACCTTCACCAGATCGACGTGCTGGCCGATGTGGCGGCGGATCTTGGCCATGACCGCGACAAGGTCGTGGCAATACTCGAGTCGGGCGAGCGCGGTGAATCGGTACGCCAGCGCCAGGCCTTCTGGCAACAACAGGGCATCAGCGGGGTACCTGCCATGGTGTTCAACCGCCGCTACCTGGTCACCGGGGCCCAGGGCGTTGAGAACTATCAGGAAGTGTTGCGACAGGTCGCAAGCGAGATGGTGAACGAAGATCACCAGGCGGGCGTGGATAGCTAGGCCGCTTGGCTTGCGCTTAGGCATAGCCATCGCCATTGGCGTCGCCTCCATCCTGACGACCGCTCGGCGGATCCGAGCGGTCGCAGGCGTCCTATCAGACGACGGAGAGCGCGTCAGGTAAGTCGACTTGCCCCGTCAACACCGCGCCATGCATCAGCGACGCTGCATCGACGCCTTCCAGCCTGACCGTGCCCCCCGCAAAGTGCACGACACTGTCATCGCCAACCTGAACCAGTGAACGCTCGAAGGCAGCATCGTCCGACAACACATCACGCAGATCGAGAATATCCTTCTGCTCCCCTTCCAGCGCAAAGTCTTCGATCACCGCGTGCATGGTAGCACCGTCCTTCACCACGAAGAGGTCCTGCCCAGTCCCACCATTGGCACGATCGTTTCCGGCCGACAGCACAATCACGTCATTGCCTTCCCCGCCGTAAAGCAGGTCACTGCCGCCACCGCCATTGAGCCAGTCGCGACCTTCCTCGCCGACCAGCACGTCCTGGCCCGAGGTTCCGCTCAGGTGATCGTTGCCAGCGCCAGCAAAAACGACCGTGCCTTTGATCACGTTATCGCCCGCATCACCCAACGTGGCCTTGCTGTAGGCAATATCGCGGTCAAACCAGGAAAACTTGTATGCGTCTTCAAGGTGGGAGTCCTGCACGAGATAGTTGACCCCTGGACCAGAGTGGAACCAGCCACCACCGCGGGTGAACTCGATCGTCTCGATACCTTGGGCGATGGTCAGCCCCCCGTTACCCAATGCCGCCACCTTACCGTCATCTAGCTTGAAAACGTCGTAATCACTACCCCGTCCTTCGAGAATCAGAGCGTCGTCACCGCTTCCCCCTTCTACCCGGTTGTATCCGCTGGAGGCGCGTATCCGGTCGTCCCCAGCCAGGCCATCGATGTAGTCGTTGGCAGCGCTGCCAGCCAGCAGGTCAGCAAAGTGGCTCCCCACGATAAAGGCGGGATCACCATAGTGGTCAGACGTCGGCGACCAGATGTCGCCCACCCAGTAGATGCCTCTAGCGTCTTCACCCAGCGCGGCAACCACGACCACACTATCCTGACTCATCCACTCGTAGAACGACGACGATACGATTCGCGAAACCAGATCGGCAGTCCTTCCACTAAGATGGGCACTCCACGCAAAGGGATTTAGCACGGAGTGATTTGATAGGGAAAGTGTCAGACTGGCATAAACGTCATCAAATATAACGAGATTGTCTACGGAGCTTGAGTAGTTGCCATCATTGTTTTCCAAGGCGCCATCAAGATTGCCGATGGCCGTCTCCAGGTCCTCGTGATCCCCCACATAGCGATACACTGCATCATTTTCAAACCCGACATTCAGGACATTATCAGCCTCAAAAATGAAAGGCGATGCATAGCCCATATAATTGCTCTCTGCAAAGAAGCCATCTGCCAACTGGCCAGAGAAGCGCGCTTGAATATTGGTCAGGGCTCCGCCCAGGCTGTAGCCGGTAATGATGGCATCGTCTCCACTCAAGCCATGTGCACTCATGTAACTGGCCACACTTGCCAACACAGGTTCCATGGTGTCGGCAATCTGATTGCCCTCATTCAAGTAAAAATAGTCGACAATATCGACCGGATTGTTGGTGCCGGCATAGGAGACACAGACACGGCTGATGTTACCTAGAGAGTCATGTTCAGCGAGGACTTTCAGCTGCGGTCCCCCCGAGACACCTCCCAGCAAAGGGCTGCTCAGTGTGATGTAACCGTCTTTATCAACAATGGAAGCATCAAGCCCTAGCTCAGCAGCGGACACTTCACGCCACCCGGATGGTATTTTATGCTCGCTTTCCAGTGCCGGCCCTGATACATGGTTAATGGTTTCAAGCACATCAACCGCCGAGAAGCCAGCGTCATCATCAGCCGAATTAGAATATAGCGCGAGTTCGTATGCCGTGACGGTCAGTGCCTTTGCATCTTCAACATTCAACTTGGAAACGGAAAAAAGTGGCATCGCTTTTCCTCTAAATGGAAACTGCATTCACATTGCAGAGGAAGGCTAGAGCATCATAGCAACATCATGTCATACACTTTTTTTGGTATGGCGCCGTCGGCAAAGATTCAAGAACATGGCTTACCAACAACGGCACAGTCGCGGAACATTGTTGAACAGCCCAGGACATTGACGGCGAGGGAGGGCTTTTCCACTCACCACGGCTACTCATGAGGTTCGTCACAAGAACGTGATGAAGAAAATCGTTCATAGGAGCTATTGAGACACTATCACAACACCCCATCACTGACCGTTACGGCAATTGGCAAGCATCATTTTCTGGCACCATCCTCTATCTCTTTACTACCCCGCTGATTCCAACGTCTCGTGGCGCGCTGTCCCATCATGCATCATCAAAAAGGGGCGCCGTTAGACGGCGCCCCTTTTGCACGAGTACGGCATATCACACGACAACGTCGAGGTAAGCCTTTACCAGCGATAGCTGAGCTTGGCGGTCACCTCGCGTCCTGGGTTGTAGTAATCCGCCGTCCCGGAACCTACTACGTGCTTCTCGTCGAACAGGTTGCTGACATGCAGAGAGAGGTCAGTGTTCTGCACGAACTGGTAGCTGTACGATGCATCGAAGATGGTCGCCGACTCGCTCTTGATGGTGTTGGCGGTATCAAAGTAGTACTCACCGGTATAGCGCGCCCCAAGCCCTACGCTCATGTTCAGGTCGGGCAGCGTGTAGTGAGTCCATAGTGAGGCCATATGCTCCGGCGTGGTGGTGAGTTCGTTGCCCTCGATGGAGCTGCCGTCGCGCAGCGTGCCACGCTCCACTTCAGAGTCCATGTACGAGTAGCCGCCGATCACGCTGAGGTTGTCGGAAAGCTCTACCTTGGCCTCAAGCTCCAGTCCCCTTACCCGCGACTCCCCGATGGTTTCACGCTCGATGATTCCACTTTCCTGGACCACTGCGATGGTGATGTCGTCCTGGTTGAGGTCATACACCGATGCCGAGAACAGGGCGTTGGTACCGATCGGAGCGTACTTCAGCCCCACTTCATACTGCTCGCCACGCTCGGGCGTCACACCGATGGAAGGCGGTGCCACCGACTCGACGTAGCTGACATAGGAAGACAGCTCTTCATTGATGATATAGGTCAAGGCGCCACGGAAGGAGGTCTCCGAGAAATCATCACTGTCGTCGAAGGCGGCGCCCCAGGACACCCCCTTGCTCGACAGGTCCATATCGTCATTGCGTACCCCTGCGGTGACGATGAAGCGATCGTCGAAGGACAGGTTCTGCTGCAGGAAGACCGAGCGGGTCTCATAGTCCTGGTCATTGGTGCTATACACGTTGAGGCTGGACGGCCCGCCGCTGAAGGTCGGGTTGGACAGGTCAATCGGCTGTGCATCGCCATAGATGGAGCTATCGTCGGTCGAGGCGTCTCGGTACTCGGTGCCTACCAGTGTACTGCTGTCGAAACCATCGAATCTGGCGTCGTACTGCACCATCAGGTTACCGATCACTTCGTGGGCATCGGTATCGGTGCCAAAGTAGTCGCGGTCCACAATGGAGCCCGTGCGAGCTGCGGAATCGGTCAGATAGATGTAGCCGAAGTCATCGGACAGATCGCTATAGCGCAGGTTGCCCCGCAGCACCAGGCCATTGTCGAAATCGTGAGTAAACTGGCCGGTCGCGCTGGTACGTTCTACATCGTGGTAATTGAAGTCCGGCTCACCGAAGAACTCATCCCGTGAGTAGTCACGGTCGAGTGGATAACCGCCACTATTGGGTGTGTCATCGCGATCCAGGTGATCGATGATCAGGCTGGCGGTGGTGAAGTCGGTGGGCTCCCAGGCCAGCCCTGCCATGACGAACTCGTTGTCGTCGCGGGAGTGGTCGTATTCGCGATCGCTGTCCTGCACCTTGCCAGTGATCCGATACGCCAGGGTGCCACTGTCATCCAGCACATCACCGAAATCGACGCCCGTTTCCAGGTGGTCGAAGGAGCCGTAGCTTGCGTAGGCCTCGCCAAAACGCTCGAAGCGCGGGCGCTTGGTGACAAAGTTGACCGATCCACCAGGGTCGGCCGGCCCGAACAGCGTGGAGTTGGCCCCCCGCAGCACCTCGATACGCTCGTAGGCGAACGGCTCTTCTCTGACACCACGCATCGACCCAAGCGTCATGCCATCCCGATACGTGGTGGCCTGGAAGCCGCGAATCTGGAAGTAGTCGTTGCGATCATCGGTGCCAAAGTAATCGGTGATGACGCCAGGCGTGTACTGCAGCACCTCTTCGGTGGTACTGGCATTACGCTGCTCGATCTCTTTCTGGGTGATCACCGAGACCGATGCGGGAGTATCCAGAATACTGGTGGCGACCTTGCCACCGACCCAGAGCTCCTGGGCAACAATGGCGTTGGCATCATCGTCAGCCACCGCCTTGGCATTGACGATGATGGGCGCCAGCCGATAGACCTCATCCTTGGCATCGCTGTCGGCTTCCTGTGCCAGTGCCGGAAACGACAACACCGGAGCCAGGCAACAGACGGCCGTCAGCGCACGCGGACAGGCCCCCGCCCGGCCCACGAAACGATAGAGCAAAGTGTTCATGTGATACATCCCGAGAAATCGTTATGGAGTCTGGTTATTGTGATGGTTCGCAGAGCAACCAAATTCTCGGGATTAGGTCATACAAAGTCAAGAATGAGAAACAAAATCATTTGAATGAGCATCGCATACCCGCCCTGTTTTCCCTTTTGTGGCTTCCCAGCGCTCGCTGTCGCTTTCCTCTCGCTTTACCCTCCCACTGTTCCTGCCTCTTTCCTTGTCACCTCATTCTTGCTCACTCTCAATTCATGAATTTTTTACATCAGTTCATGCCGTTTGCCCGTGCTAATCGAACGGTGGCTGAGCCTCTAGACTAGCGATCACTCCCGCTTTCCATGCCTGGCCCTAGCAATGATCTCGAGACCGGCTTGTCCTCCTCTGCCATGGAGCACGTCATGACTCGCCTTGACGCCACCACCTTCACCCGACACCAGGTCTCAGTGCTCGCCATCGTGCTGACCAGCTATCTAATGATTGTGGTCGACATCTCCATCGTCATTACCGGGCTGCCCGAGATCAAACAGGACCTCGGCTTCTCTGTAAGTGGCCTGGCCTGGGTCCAGACCGCCTATACTCTGAGCTTTGGCGGGCTACTGCTGTTGGGCGCTCGTGCCGGCGACCTGCTCGGACGCAGGCGCATGCTGGTGGCAGGCCTGGGGCTCTTCACCCTGTCTTCACTGGCCATTGGCTTAGCCCAGTCGACAACGTGGATGCTGGTGGGTCGGGCCATTCAGGGTAGTGGTGCGGCCATTCTGGCGCCCTCCACCTTGGCCCTGCTGTCCACTCACTTCCGTGAGGGCAGTCAACGCCACCGAGCCTTGGCCTACTACGCCTCGGCAGCAGGGGTCGGCTCAAGCCTGGGCTTGGTACTGGGTGGCGTCTTTGCTGGGGAGCTCTCGTGGCGAGTGGGCTTCTTTATCAATATCCCCATTGGCGTAGCCTTGGTCTGGGCAGCCCATCAGGTGCTGGAGGAAACGCCGAAACGCGGCGGTACCTTCGATACTCTCGGCGCCCTGCTCTCTACACTAGGTATGACAGCGCTGGTATTTGCCATCGTTCGCTCGGCGCAGCAGGGGTGGAGCGATGGTCCGACCCTGGCAAGCCTGACAACCGCCGGGTTGCTGCTGAGCGGTTTCGTCTTTAATGAGAGCAGGGTAAGACAGCCCATTCTCCCGCTTCGCCTCTTTGCCAGTCGCCAACGCGTCGGCGCTTACCTCGCTCGCCTTCTGTTCATTGGCGCCATGCTGAGCTTCTTCTTTTACATCACCCAGTTTCTGCAGGACGTGATGGGGTTCACTCCCCTCGAGGCTGGCCTGGCCTTTCTGCCGGTAACCCTGCCGATTTTTCTGGCATCACTGCTGGTGACACGACTGACACATCGCCTCGGCCATGCACGGCTGCTGGCCCTGGCCCTCGTCAGCACGCTGGCGGGAATGGCCTGGCTCGGCCTGCTGACGCCAGAGTCACGCTACGCTGTGGATGTTGCGCTGCCCATGGTGCTGATCGGCGTTGGTAACGGGCTTGCTCTTGGCCCGCTGACCGTGGCCGGCGTCGCTGGTGTGGAAGAACGTGACGCCGGTGCGGCTTCCGGCATGGTCAATGTGGCTCACCAACTGGGCGGTGCGCTCGGGCTGAGCGTGCTGGTGGTGGTCTACTCCGTCGCCGGTGACTCCCCTTTGCAAGGCCGGGAACTGCTGGCCCATCAGCTCGTCAGCGCGCTGCTGGGCAGTGCTGGCTTGCTGGCGATTGCTCTAGCCGTGGCCACGCTACTGATCGTACTGCCCTCACCGAAACCCAGCGACCAACGCCACTGCGCTCGGACCTGAACGCCACCATTCAGCCCCTGTCCCGGTCAGACGGCAACGCCACCCAGGGGCATCATGACAATCGGGGAGTTTCACCATGACCTCGCTATTACAGACCTCTACGGCCACGCTAGTGGCAGGCGCCACTGCCCTGGCCCTCACCGCCGCACTGGCCTTGCCGGCAGCTAGCCACGCCGCCGAGCCTCCCGCCCCACTGGTCATTCAGCAGCAAGGCAGCTTCAGCGTCGGCGGCAGGATTCATCAGGAACCCGGTAGCTTCGATCCCAGGCGCCCCACCGAGCCAGCGGGACAGACCTTCCGCGGCGATCATCTGTATGCGTCCTATCAGATACCAGAGAACCCTCGCCCACTCCCCATCGTCATGTGGCATGGGTTCGGGCAGTTCTCGAAGACATGGGAAACCACAGCGGATGGCCGCGAGGGTTTTCGCAGCCTGTTCTTGCGTCGTGGCTTTCCGGTCTATCTGATCGACCAGCCTCGTCGGGGCAATGCCGGACGCAGCATGCAGGGCAAGACCATCGAACCTATCGCAGATGAGCAGTTCTGGTTCGGGCAGTTCCGCCTGGGGGTATGGCCTGACTACTTCGAGGGTGTGCAGTTCGATCAGGCACCTGACACCCTGGATCAGTACTTTCGCTCGATGACGCCGGATACCGGCCCCTTTGACGTGGAAGTGATGTCCGATGCTGTCTCGGCGTTGTTTGAGGAGATCGGCTCCGGCATTCTCTTCACCCACTCCCACAGTGGTGGACTCGGGTGGCAGACAGCCATGTCCAACGACGCCATCGAGGCCATCGTCGCTTTCGAGCCCGGCAGCGGTTTTGTCTTTCCTGAAAGCGAATTGCCTGCCCCCAAAGTCAGTAGTTTCGATACCTTGGAGGGTGTGGCAGTGCCGCTGGAGAAGTTCGAGCGGCTGACCCGCATCCCGATCGTTATCTTCTACGGCGACAACATTCCGACAGCCCCTAGCGACATCCCCACCCAGGACGCCTGGAGAGTGCGCCTGGATATGGCGAAAGACTGGCGAGACAGCGTCAACCGGCACGGTGGTGACGTGACCCTGGTGCATCTCCCGAAGATTGGCATCCTGGGCAACACGCACTTCCCCTTCTCCGATCTCAACAGCATCGACATTGCCGACCAGGTATCAGACTTTCTGGCGGAGAAGGGGCTGGATCAGTGACGGCGTAACATGCAGTCAACAAGAAGCCGCCTCACACCTATATGAGGCGGCGCCATTGAGGTTGAGCCTAGCTGGATAAGTTCGAATCAGGACATGGTCAGCAGGGTCTTGATCGCGCTTCGTTCGTCCATGGCCTTGTAGCCCTGGGCCACCTGCTCAATGGGGAGCGTCTGATCGAATACCTTGCCTGGCACGATGCTGCCCGCCAGCACACGCTCCATCAGGTCCGGGAGGAACCGTCGCACCGGTGCGGGCCCGCCGAGCATGCGCTTCTGGCCGAAAAACAATTGCTGGCCATCAAAGGTCACACCATGGGGCACCCCGACATAGCCGATGGTGCCGCCAGGGCGACAGATGCCAAGCGCCTGTTGCATCGATTGCTCCATCCCAACGCACTCCAGCACTGACTCGGCACCGATGCCCCGGGTCAGTTCCATGACTCGCTCGATGCCCTCGTCGCCACGCTCGGCAACGATATCGGTGGCCCCGAAATCACGCGCCAACTGCTGACGGCTGGCATGGCGGCTCATGGCGATGATGCGCTCTGCCCCCATCTGGGAGGCGGCCATAACGCCCATCAGCCCGACCGCCCCGTCGCCCACCACCACCACCGTGCTGCCCTCACGTACCTGGGCAGCATCGGCGGCATACCAGCCGGTGCCCAGCACGTCGGACACCGCCAGCAGGTGCGGCACCATCGATGCGTCAGGAACCTCACGCGTTGCTACCAAGGTACCGTCGGCCAGCGGCACGCGGGCATAGGGGGCCTGGGCGCCGGTCATGAACTCGACCTGGGCACAGGACGACTGGAACCCGAACTGACAGTGCGGACAGCTATTGTCAGACAGACAAAAGCTGCCGACGACAAACTGTCCGGGCTTGATGTTGCGCACCTCGGTGCCCACCTCAACCACCACGCCGCAGTACTCATGTCCCATGTTGGCAGGGCCATCCTGGGGCTGTAGCCCACGATACGGCCACAGGTCCGAGCCACAGATACAGCTGGCAGCAAGCTCGATAATGGCGTCGGTAGGCTGAACGATACTGGGGTCCGCGACTTTTTCGTAGCGGACATCACCGGGTCCATGCATGACAGTCGCAAACATGTGTTTCTCCTTGTCAAAACGACAGAATGGTTCAAAGGGAAGCAATGACTCCCCACCCGACTCCACGTTAGACAATGGCCACAGATATGATTAGATGCCATACACCGCATGAACCCATGAAAGAGGCTCATCAATGCCCCGCGAGAACTTCAACGACCTACATGCCTTCCTTCGGGTGGCAGAAAAAGGCAGCTTCACGCGGGCGGCAGCAGAACTCGGCGTATCCCAGTCAGCGCTTAGCCATACCATTCGCGGGCTGGAGGCGAGGCTGGGAATCCGTCTGCTGACACGTACGACACGCAACGTCTCCCCTACCGAAGCGGGAGATCGACTGTTACGCACGATAGCGCCTTGCTTCGAGGACATTCACCACGGCCTTGAGGCCTTGAGCGAGCTGCGCGACAAGCCCGCAGGCACGCTTCGCATCTCCACCAGCAGCCACGCCGCGGACAGCATACTGATGCCCAAGCTATCTCCACTGCTGACGCAATATCCCGATATCCAGGTAGAGCTGCGCATCGACAACGGTCTGACCGACATTGTCTCCGAGCGGCTGGACGCGGGTGTCCGTCTCGGCGAGCGCGTTGCCAAGGACATGATCGCTACCCGCATCGGTCCAGACATGCGCATGTTGGCGGTGGCGGCACCGAGCTACTTTCAGCGCTACCCAGTCCCGCTGACACCCCACGAGCTCACCCAACACAACTGCATCAGTATCCGCATGCCGACGTCAGGAGGGCTTTACGCCTGGGAGTTCGAAAAAGACGGTATCGCACTCAATGTCCAGACTCACGGGCAGCTTGTCGTCAACAACAGCCAACAGGTGCTGTCAGCCGCACTCGCTGGACTCGGCCTGGCCTTCCTGCCCGAAGACATGGTGGTGGGTGCCATTGACGATGGACGCCTGATTCAGGTGCTGGATGACTGGAGCCCTCCCTTCCCTGGCTTTCATCTGTACTATCCCAACCGTCGCCAGGCATCCCCCGCGTTTTCCTTGCTGGTCGAGGCATTGCGCCACCCCCAGTAGACATACCGCAGGCCTGCTCGTGCCTTGACTCGGCAGCTATTCGGACAGCCCCCACCGCGCTGGCGCCAGAACAGGGCGCCAGAACCAGGGCGCCAGAACCAGGGCGCCAGAACCGGGGCGCCAGAACAGGGACGCGAACCATCAGGCCCCGGACGATAGCTCGGCTTGTACCTGCTGAATCAGGTTGCACAGGGTCGGTGAATCATTGCCATGGCGCCATGCCAACCACAGCGGCATATCGCAGCGATCGAGCTCGGGCAACCTGACAAAGCGCACGCCGGGCAAGGGGTGATGCCGACTCGCTGAGGTGACGATGGCAAAGCCAAGACCTGCCGCCACCATGCTGAGAATGGTGATGTTGTCGGCGCCGTACTGGACGACTCGTGGCGCAAAGCCCAGGCGCTTGAAGTGCGACAGCATGCGGTCGTAGTACATCGGCGACGCGCTGCGAAAGCCCCACACAAAGTCCTCTTCCTGCAGGTCCGCCAGACACTGGGGCGGGCACTTGGCCCACGGAGAGGACTCCGGCAGCGCCAGCACCAGGCTGTCGTGTTTCAGCGGCAAGGTGTCGAGCCCGGGATAGTCCGGCCCATCCAGATACACCACGCCAGCATCCAGCGTGCCTTCGCTCAACCGCTCTAGCTGCGGGCCAGAGAGCAAGGGAAAGACCTCAAAGGCCACGCCCGGATACTGCGCCCGATACTGCCCCATCATCCGCGCCACTTCGGGCACCCATAGGTGGGCCACCGTGATGCCCAGGCGCAATGTGCCCGTGCGACCGCTGCCCAAGGCCGTAAGACGGGCCTTGATCTGCGAACGCTGATCCAGCAACAGCAAGGCTTCCTCATACAACGCACGCCCGGCCATGGTCAGTCGGACGCCCCTGGCGTGACGGTCCAGCAGGCGGGTGCCCAGGTCTTCCTCGAGTAAACGAATCTGGCGAGTCAGCGCCGGTTGCGCCACATGCACCCGGCGACTGGCCTCGGTAATCGTCCCGGCCTCCACCACCGCCACGAAATAGCTCAGCTGTCGGAACTCCATGACGTTAATGCCTCCCTCGACGTTAGACGGCGCTGACGACGGCGACGGCAATCACCTCGTTCCCATGCCATGTCGATATCGCTGCTATCAAAAAGCCATATTTTTGGTATCGAAAGAGCTATCCCATAGTAAAGGCACAATTTCAATAACCGCCCGCAGGCGGCACCGGGAAACGCTCGTGCGCAGCACCCTTCCCGCGCCCCCCAAGGCCAAGGAACGTTCCATGAACAAGACCTTTCACCTGTTGACCGGGCTGCACTTCGCCGTGTGTTCGCTCGCCATGATCTGGCCCGGCGCGTTGATCGCCAACCGCATTGAACCGATGGTACTGGGCCTGCCGTTCCTGTTCTTCTGGTACATCCTGTGGATGCTGATTCTGTTCGCCGGCATGTGGATCGCCTTTGTGGTGCGACACGGAGGGGATCGCCATGAATGATGCCTTCATCGTCGCCGGTATTACCCTCGCCTACCTGGGCGTAGTGCTGTGGGTGGGCATCCGCGCCCGTGGTCAGCACAGCTCCAGCCTCGAAGGCTACGTGGCCGGTGGTCGCCACGTCGGGGTGATCATTCTGTTCTTCATCCTTGGCGCCGAGATCTTCTCGGCGTTCGCCTTTCTCGGCACCCCCGGCTGGGCGTATGAGAGGGGCGCGCCAGCCCTCTATATCCTGGCCTATCTGGCGCTGGTGCCGATCTCGATCTGGGTGCTTGGCCCAAGGGTCGCCAAACTGGGACGAGAGCGGGGCTACCTGACCCAGGGCGACATGATCGCCCATCACTACCGCAGCAAACCCCTCGGCATGATCGCCGGCATCATCGGCGTCGCCGCCATGGTGCCCTACCTGACCATCCAGATCGCCGGGGCTGGCATGCTGTTCCAGGCCGCCACCGATGGCCTGGTGCCGCTGTGGCTTGGTGCGCTGCTCGCCTTTATCGTGGTCGCTGCCTACGTCTTCACCAGCGGCCTTAAGGGCATCGGTTGGACCAACCTGCTGCAGGGCATCATGATGATCGTGATTGCCTGGTACCTGGGTATCAGCCTCTCCGAGCGCCTCTATGGCGGGGTCGGCGAGATGTTCAGCCAGATCCAGCAGAGCGCTCCCGAATACCTGACCCTGCCCGGCGCCACCAGCATGGGCTGGGGCTACTTCAGCACCGCGATCCTCGTCAGTGCCTTCGGTGGCGCCATGTGGCCGCATCTGTTCATGAAGTTCTATTCCGCCGACAGCGGTCGCACGTTGCGTAAGGTCAGCGTCTTCTATCCCCTCTACGCCTACCTGCTGGTACCTCTGCTATTCATCGGCTTTGCGGGCATTATCGTGTTTGCCGAGGAGCCGCTGGCGCGCCCGGATACGGTCCTGCTGAAGCTCGTCCTTGACGTGGCCGACTACTCGCCCTGGGTCATCGGTGTGATGCTGTCTGGCGCCCTGGCCGCCGCCATGTCTACCGGGGCCAACCTGGCCCACACCGCGGGCATCGTACTGGTCAGAGACGTGCTGGGTCCGACGGTCATGCGCGGCGCCAGTGAAAAGACCTTGGTCAGCGCCACTCGTTGGAGTGTGGTGGGGCTGTCCCTGGTCGCCTACGCCTGTGCGCTGGCCAACCCGTCGTCACTGGTCATGCTGTTGCTTGTCGCCTATGGACTGATCGTCCAGCTGCTACCCATGGTCATGGGCGCGGTCTTCCTGCCGACGCTACGACGCCTCAGCGTCCTGGCAGGCGCCATGGCGGGAAGCGTTGCCTACCTGCTGATGGAGTTCGTTTGGTTCTCGCCACTGGGCTGGCATTCCGGCCTGTGGGCCATGCTGCTCAACGTGCTGATGGTCACCGCCTGTCAGCGCTTCATCCAGCCGGCCGCCGACACCCCATCCCTCGCCAACTGATGTGACACCCACAAGGAGACGTACCCATGACCACTCACATCAGCGCTGACCTCAGTCAGGCTATCCGCGCCCACGCAGAGCAGACGCTTGAGACTATCGGCTCGCTCTACCGTCAGCTGCACCAGCACCCGGAGCTGCCTTTTCAGGAACATCAGACCAGTGCCCGCCTGGCCGACGCCCTGGAGGCGGTAGCGCGGGACACCCCAGGCATGGAGGTTACACGTGGCGTCGGCGGCACGGGCGTCGTCGCCCTGATACGCAACGGAGATGGTCCTACCGTGATGCTTCGCGGGGACATGGACGCGCTGCCGATCAAGGAAGACACCGGTGTCGACTTTGCCAGCACGGATACCGCCGACACTGACGGTGGCAGCGTGCCGCTGATGCACGCCTGCGGACACGACCTGCACAGCAGCTGCATCGTCGGCGCCGCCACGGTGATGGCCGCCATGCGCGACCAGTGGCAAGGGACCCTGATGCTGATCTGCCAGCCCGCCGAGGAAATCTTCGGTGGGGCCAAGGCGATGCTGGAGGATGGGCTTTATCGCCGCTTCGCGCGCCCGGATATCGTTCTCGGCCAGCACAATATGCCAGCACTGGCCGGCAACGTCGGGCACATTGCCGGACGTGCCATGGCGGCCGCCTCGAATCTGGCGATCACTATTCATGGCGCTGGCGGCCATGGCTCGATGCCAGCTCACACCATTGATCCGGTCGTCATTGCCGCCCATGTGGTAACCCGGCTGCAGACCATCGTGTCGCGAGAAGTCCCCCCGGAAGAGAC
Source organism: Halomonas sp. DP3Y7-2 (assembly GCF_019800795.1). Lineage (NCBI taxonomy): Bacteria > Pseudomonadati > Pseudomonadota > Gammaproteobacteria > Oceanospirillales > Halomonadaceae > Halomonas > Halomonas sp. DP3Y7-2. Next base: position 654,272 of record NZ_JAHVKJ010000010.1, on the reverse strand, counting down.
CGCCGTGGTCACGGTGGGCCGGCTGCACGCCGGCACCCAGTCCAATATCATTCCTCACCATGCCGAGCTGGACATTAATATCCGCAGCTTCGACAACAGCCTGCACCGCCAGTTGCTCGAGGCGATCGAACGCATCGTGCGCGCGGAATGCGACGCTGGACGCTGTCCACGCCCGCCGGATATTCGCGTGATCAATGACACCATCGCGCTATACAACGACACGGGCCTGGTCGAACGCCTTCGCCGCGCCCATGGCGAGCATTTCGGCCAGGACGCGCTCTACGACATGCACCGACTCAACGGCAGCGAGGACTTTCCGCTTTTTGGTGATGCCAAGGCGGGCGGCTTCGGCGGCGACGATATCCCTTGCGCCTACTGGTTCATCGGGGCCACCCCGGCAGAGCGCTGGGCAGCAACGCCGGGCAGCACGGTGGCAGACAAGATGCGGCACCTGGAAATGCCGCATTCTCCCCACTATTTCCCGGGCAACCCCGTGACCCTGCGCACCGGGATCGAAGCGTTGGTCAGCGGCGCCATCGCCTGTCTGGACTGACGCAGCACGACCGGGGAAGCAGAGGCGGCGAGCAGAAAAGGCCATCGCCAGGCTTCCCCGGACTCTCGAGCAGTCCCCGTCGATACACCCCACTTTCAGCCCGGCCCTACTTACAGACATGCATACAGCCCTGCTCACAGCGTTTCTCCCCTCCTCTTATCCGACCCAGCATTATGCTCGCCGACAAGGTCTGTAAGGATTTGCGACACCGGCCGACGCAAACCGGCGCGGCCTCGACAGTGCAGTTGCGCATTCGCGACAGGTTGCCAACGGGCTGCCAAGACCACCATCTCGTGACCGCCGCCGTGCGGAATGATCTCAGGAAAGGAGAGGAAACAGATATGTCAGGACTAAAAGGCGGGCTGCTGGCGATGCGTGTCGGCATCTTCCTGGTGCTACTGGTGTGGACGCTAAGCAAATTCATCAACCCAGCCCAGGGCAGCGGCATTATCGACAAGTACTTCGGCGTCGCGGGCGTGGACACCGCTGTGGTGATGGTGCTCGGCGCCTTGGAGTTAGCCCTGATCCTGGCGTTCGTGGCGGGCCTCTACAAGCGCATGACATACGCAGGCGTGCTGGCCATTCACGGCATCTCGACGCTGGTGACGATTCCCGCCATGGTGACAGATCCCTTTGGCCATATGCTGTTCTTCGCCGCCCTGCCGATGCTGGCGGCCTGCTACACCCTGTACCGGCTGCGCGACGAGGACACCTTGCTGACGCTGCAACGCTCGGCGCCAGTGACCACCGCCTGAAACACCGTCGCCGGACCTACCAGCCCCTGGTAAGTAATTCTTCAACTACCGGGGGCTGGCTGTGTCAGACAGATCGATGCGGTCGGGCACGTACCCTAGCCTCGCTATCCTCGCAAGCATCGTCGCTCTATCGATGGCCGAAGCTACCTCGTGCCGCTCCTTCCGCCAGCATTGCGACCACCGAGCGCACCTGTTCGTAACCGGTCCTCAACAGAAAGGTGGGAGCACGGCCGTAGCTCTTGATGCCCAGGATAAACAGCCCCTGCTCCGGATGACGGAGTTCCTCGGCGCCGTGGGAGGGCACCGAGCCACAGCTATGTACGTTGGGGTCGATCAATGGCGCCAGACGAACCGGGCTCTGGGTGGCGGGATCCAGCTCGAGGCGAAGCTCAGACAACAGCGACAGATCTGGCCGGAAGCCGGTAGCGACGACTACCTCGTCCACCGGCGGCAAGCCATGCCCTTGCCCCTGGATGACCAGACCATCGGCCCGTTCCTCAAGTCGCTCGATCCTGACCCCGGGATAGACCTCGATCCTGCCATCGCTCACCAGACGCTGGACCTCAAGCCCCAGCCGACCGCGTTCCTCGAGAGGATCGTCGGCGCAACCGCAGAACATTCTGGCCGGTGAATCTCCACGAATTGCCCACAGCACCCTGGTGTCCGGAGCCGCCTTGGCGAGCTCAGCCAGATCACGTAGCAGATTGAAGGCCGAATGCCCGGCTCCGACGACCAGTACACGCCGGTTGGCGTAGCGATCACGCCCCCCATTGAGCACTGCCGGCAGACCATAGGTGACTCGCTGCTGGCATCGCGCTTCCCCCAGCGCAGGCATGCCGTGCCCCCCCATCCAGTTGGGCTGGCCAAAGGTACCGGAGGCATCGATAACCGCATCGGCCAACAGATCCCGCTCACCATCGAGATCTTCGATCCTCAGGACAAACGGCGCCTCGACACGCCCACTGTTCTTCAGCACATCGATACCGGAGCGACTGACTCCCAGCACACGGCTTTGCAGGTGCACGCGGTCTCGGAGCTCAGGCAGGTTCGCCAAAGGAGTCAGATAGTGATCCACAAGCTCCTGCCCGGTCGGGCAGGCATTGCCGCCAGGTGGCTGCCATCCGGAGGCCTGCAGCAAGGCGACAGCATGACCGTCGAGGTTGCATTCCCAGGGCGTGAACATTCGCACATGCCCCCACTGCCGCAGATGCTCACCGACGCCCTTGCCCGCTTCGATAACCAGCGGATCGAGTCCATGCGCTAGCGCGTGGGCGCAGGCGGCAAGCCCTACAGGACCGCCTCCGATGATCGCGATCCTGCCACTTGTCTGATTCATCTATCGCTCCTTGAGAGAGTGGTACCTTGGCGGACGCGCCCTCACATCCGACATTAGTTGTCAGTACCAACAATGCGTACAAAAAAACTCAGGTCTCGTCCTCATTACAACTCAGGGCCGAGGCCCTGGACCACAGCGCCGATGCGCTGCCTGGGTCAACTGCCGTATCAGGGTCAGCGCCGCCCGACGCATATCCGGAGTGAGCCCTTCGAGCATTGCCCGCTCTTCGGCGATTAGGTCGGCGCGAATCGTCTGGTACAACGCTTCTCCCTGCACTGTAGGCCGGATCAGCGCGGCACGTCGATCCGCCGGATCGGCGATCCGGTCGACATGTCCCTTGCGGACCAGGGCGTCCACCACGCGACTCGCCGTGCTCTTGTCCAGGTACATTTCGCTAGCCAACCCCTGCAGGCGCAATGGCCCTTGATGGACCAGAGTCTCCAGGGCATAACACTGGGCCACAGAAAGGTCATAGCCGCAAATGCGATCTCGATCTCGAAACTGGTGGACCCGAATCAACTGATTGAGCGCGTCATAGAGCGCTCGGGCATCCCGGTCGAGGTTCTCGCCGCTAGGGAGGTCTCGGGAGTTGTCGCTGTCGCTTTTTTGGGTGCTATCGCTATGGAGAGACATTGGGTCTTTGGTAGTTTAGTTGGTACTAGCAACGTAAATGACCTTCCGGGCCGGGTCAAGCGGCGCACCGATGAGTCGAGAGCCCTGCGCCTGCGGTGAGCGACACCTCTCCTCTGACTAAGAAGTTCCTTCTCAACCTCTGATATACGGCAAGGTTTTCTATTTCCCGCGCGCTAATGAACAGCAAGATTACAGTGACCGCTTGATGGCATCAGTTGGGCTTCATACCATCAGACTTCAATAATAAATAAAAACGTTCTGTTGAATGATATGAATATTTACGCACGGGAGTAACGCCAAGTGAAACGAACGAGTACCCTACTATCTGTTGCTGTAGCAAGTGCCATGATGCTCAGTGGTTGTGCCAGTATCGTTGGTGATCGCGATCAGGCAATCACCATCAACAGTGCTCCAACCCATGCAGACATTACAATCGTCGACGAAAAGGGTCAGCAAGTCTTCGAGGGAAGCACGCCAACCAGTGTAACGCTCAAAAAGGCTGACGGCTCCTACTTTGGCGGAAAGGATTATGTTGTCACCATCAGTAAAGATGGTTTTCAGAGTCGCTCTATAGAGATTACCAGCCATGCCAACGGCTGGTATGTAGGAGGCAACTTAATTTTTGGGGGATTGATTGGCTGGTTAATCGTCGACCCATTAACAGGGGCCATGTACTCGTTGACCCCGGATGAGATAAACACTTATCTGGGCGACAGTCTCACGAGTACACAAGGTGGGGAGCAAGAGGTCACTCTCGTATTGATCGAAGATGTGCCACAGGAGCTTCGCAATAACTTGAAGCTACTCAGCCAGCGATAGCCTACTCGTAGGGGGCAATGTAACTGTCAACCCACTCCTAGAGGGATGAACTGCGCCCGCACCCGAAGCGCCGGGGCAGTTCTCCCGGGCCCCATGACGCGCAGCGATGGTGGAGCGCTTGAGGCTAAACGTAGCGTCGGCGCACCCAGAGACGTCTCGTCAAGCTATGACCTGCGCCACGGCCGCCACCAAAAAGTGTATGATATGCAACGCTTTGGTGGCCCGACGCCACCTTCTTTCCAGCATTGCTGGCGTTTGCGACCGCGCACCGGCCCTCGCTTACCATACGGGCGAGCGAGCTTGGTGCGTCCCATTCGCCAACGTCCAGGCACGATGACTTGCTCTCAGTCTTCGCGCCACGAGGTCGCTCGTAGCTGGAGTGACAGCGGGATCGCCGGCCCGTGGCCCGGCTCAAGAGGATACGAGACTATCGCTACTTCAGATTCACCCTCCACGGCAGCCGCCAGCACGGCGTCTTCCGACTCTCCCCCCGACGACAATCCCCATGCGGTGATGGGCACCGACTACATGGTCACAGAGCTTGACCAGGGTGGTCCTTTCCAGGGCATGCACCGCGGCATGACCATCACCTCTGGTGCGCTTATTCTGCTCTTTGTGCTGTTCACCGGCCTTAGCTCAGACACGGCAAGCGTGGTGTTCGGCACCGCCCGCACCTGGATCGAAAGCACCTTCAGCGGCTATTACCTGATTTCCGTGGTCGCGCTGCTCGTCGTCTGTGCCTTTATCGTCTGCAGTCGCTACGGCAATATCCGCCTGGGTACCGATGACAGCCGCCCTGAGTTCAGCAACTTTGCCTGGTTCTCGATGCTGTTCTCGGCGGGTATCGGCATCGGCATCCTGTTTTTTGGCGTTGCCGAACCGATCTTCTACCTCGACAACTCCAGTGCCTTCGGCTATCCCAACAACCCCCATGCCGACATGGCCGGGGCCACCGAGATCGGCCACGAGCGCGCCATCGATGCGCTACGGGTCACCGTCTTTCACTGGGGCCTGCACGGCTGGGCCATCTACGTCATCGTCGGCATGTCGCTGGCCTACTTTGCCTACCGCAAGGGACTGCCCCTGGCGCTGCGGTCAGCCCTCTATCCGTTCATCGGCGATCGCATCTTTGGTCCCCTTGGCCATCTATTCGACATCTTCGGGGTACTGGGCTGCGTGTTTGGCGTCGCCACATCCCTCGGGCTCGGGGTCAGCCAGATGGGCGTCGGGCTGGAAAAGCTGTTTGGCATCAGTGATGGTCTGCCCACTCAGCTAGCCCTGATTGCGGTCATCTCGACCCTGTCGATCATCTCGGTCGTCAGCGGTGTCCAGCGCGGTATCCGTATCATTTCGGTGCTCAACATCTGGGTGTCGGCGGTGGTGATCGGCATCTTCCTGTTCGGCGGGCCCACCCTATGGCTGTTCAAGACCTTCGGTGAGACGCTGGCCGACTACGCCACCGAAGTGATTCCGATGGGGCTCTGGTATGCCGACAAGGCAGGCACCAGCGAATGGCAACAGGCCTGGACCATTTTCTACTGGGGCTGGTGGCTCGCCTGGGCTCCGTTTGTCGGTCTGTTCATTGCCCGCATCTCGAAAGGCCGCACCCTGCGGGAGTTCGTGCTCGGTGTGCTGCTGGTGCCGACCCTGCTGGCATTTATCTGGCTGGTCATCTTCGGCGGCAATGCGATCCATCAGGAGTTGAACGCGGCCGGTGGCGCCGGCTCCGCCGGCATTATGGACATGGTGCGTGCCTGGGACCTGCCTTCGGCGCTGTTTGCCACCGCAGACGGTATCGTCGGCTCCGGCGTGTTCGGCTGGGTGCTGTCGGCGATGATGGTGTTCCTGCTGATGAGCTGGTTCATCACCTCGTCAGACTCGGGCACCCTGGTGCTGACCACCATTCTGTCCCTGGGCGATGACGATCCGCCCAAGCTGTTCCGCGTCTTCTGGGGCGTCATCATCGGCCTGGTGGCGGCGGTGCTGCTGGTTGTCGGCGGGCTCTCTGCGCTGCAGACAGCACTGATCGCAGCGGCGCTGCCGGTCAGCGTCGTCATTCTGGTGATGACCCTTGCGGTGCTGCTGTCGCTGTTCCGCGAGCCGGGCGATCCCTATCGACCACGTTCTCGTCTGTCCCGTCGCTGAGGTGACAAGCCCGAATCCCTGCGGATTCGGGCTTTTCAGTTCTGGCTGCCTGACATGCAGCTATGCAAGCCCTGACGCTGCAGACAGGCAGCGCTGGGCGCTCACCGAGTGGATACCCCCCGGGTCGGACGCGTACAATGCGCGATCCACTTTGGTCGAAGCCTCCTGTCGTGCCGGCCCAAGTCTCACATTCATGCTGCTTCCGCGAGATTCCCTGCCGTGCTCTCTACCGCCAACATCACCATGCAGTTTGGCCCCAAGCCGCTGTTTGAAAACGTCTCTGTCAAGTTTGGACAGGGGCACCGCTACGGCCTGATCGGGGCCAATGGCTGTGGCAAGTCCACCCTGATGAAGATCCTTGGCGGTGACCTGGAGCCGACCAGCGGTCAAGTCATGAAGGACGCCACCACCCGGCTGGGCAAGCTGCGCCAGGACCAGTTTGCCTTCGAGGACGAACGCGTCATCGATACCGTGATCATGGGTAATGAAGAACTGTGGAAGGTGGCCGCGGAGCGCGAGCGCATCTATGCCCAGGCGGAGATGAGCGAAGAAGATGGCATGGCGGTGGCCGACCTGGAGGTCCGCTATGCCGAGCTCGATGGCTACACCGCCGAGGCGCGTGCCGGAGAGCTGCTGCTGGGCCTGGGCATTCCCCTCGAACAGCACGATCAATCGATGAGTGTGGTAGCACCGGGCTGGAAGCTTCGCGTGCTGCTGGCTCAGGCGCTGTTCAGCGACCCCGACGTGCTGCTGTTGGATGAGCCGACCAACCACCTGGACATCAATACCATTCGCTGGCTGGAAGATGTGCTCAGGGCGCGCTCCTCGACGATGATCATCATTTCCCACGACCGCCATTTCCTGAACAGCGTCTGCACCCATATGGCGGATCTGGACTACGGCGAACTGCAGCTGTTTCCCGGCAATTATGACGAGTACATGACGGCCGCCACCCAGGCCCGTGAGCGTCTGCAGGCAGAGAATGCCAAGAAGAAGGCGGAGATCGCCGAGCTCAAGCAGTTTGTCAGCCGCTTCTCGGCCAATGCCTCCAAGGCCAAGCAGGCCACCTCACGCCAGCGCAAGATCGACAAGATCAAGCTGGATGAGATCAAGCCCTCGTCTCGGGTGAGCCCGTTCATTCGCTTCGAGCAGAACAAGAAGATCCATCGCCATGCCCTGGCGGTCGAGGAGCTGACCAAGGCCTGGGATGACAACGTGCTGTTCGAGCGCTTTGGTCTGCGCATCGAAGCCGGTGAACGCGTTGCCATCATCGGCCCCAACGGAATCGGCAAGACCACGCTGCTGAACTGCCTGGTCGGCTCGATGGAGCCCGATGCGGGCGAGGTCAAATGGACCGACGCTGCCGAGGTGGGCTACTTCGCCCAGGACCACGCAGCCGACTTCGAGGGTGGCGAGACGCTGTTTGAGTGGATGCAACAATGGACCACGTCTGGCGAGCAGATCGTACGAGGGGCGCTGGGCAGAATGCTGTTCTCCAACGACGATATCGGCAAGTCGGTCAAGGTGATCTCCGGTGGAGAACAGGGCCGCATGCTGTTCGGCAAGCTGTCACTGCAAAATCCCAACGTGCTGGTCATGGACGAGCCCACCAACCACCTGGACATGGAGTCCATCGAGGCCTTGAACCTGGCCCTGGAGCACTACGCCGGCACCCTGATCTTTGTCAGCCATGACAGAGAATTCGTCGGCTCGCTGGCCACTCGCGTCATCGAAATGAAGGACGATGGCATCGTCGATTTCAGCGGTAGCTACGACGACTATCTGCGCAGCCAGGGTATCCTCGGCTGATAGAGCACGGCATATCCACGGGCAGCGCTGGCTGCCCGTGGCTGCTCAGTGGCCTCGCTCGCTTAGCTGCTCGCCCCGATCATCTCGCCCTTCTTTCCTCTTTCCCGCTCTTTCTTCCTCTCTCTCGCACTATCTCGCTATCCCTCTCTCTCTCGCACTATCTCGCTCTCCCTCTCTCCCCTCTCTCCCCTCTCTCCCCTCCCTCCCCTCTCTCCCCTCTCTCCCCTCTCTCCCCTCTCGCCACTCTCTCCCCGATCCTGCTGATCTGCTGTCTCTTTTTATCGGCTTCCTCCTTTCGCTTTACGGTCAGCCGATCATGTCGTAGCGCTCACGGGTCTCCTGCCGTCAGTTCTTGGCTGCTCCTTGGCGCCAACGTGCAACATCATTAGCGAGAAAGTGTTTTGCACTCATACCGATTGTCCAAGCGTGCACGAGCCCCCACTGTACCGCGTGACCATTTTTAGACGAATCGGACAGTCCATGAACATTCTGATGCTTAACGGCGGCAAGGCGTTCGCTCACTCCGGCGGCCGCTACAACGACACTCTGCATGACGCGGGCCGAGGCGTCCTCGCTGAGCTGGGTCACCAGATTCAGGAGACACGCATCGACGAGGGTTACGACCTTCAGGCCGAAATCGACAAGTGGCTGTGGGCAGACACCATCATCGTGCAGATGCCTGGTTGGTGGATGGGACCGCCGTGGATCGTGAAACGCTACCTGGACGAAGTACTGACCGAAGGCCATGGCAGCCTCTACGCCAGCGACGGTCGCTCGCGCAAGGATCCGTCTCTCCAGTACGGCAGTGGCGGTCTGCTGCAGGGGCGCCGCTATATGCTGTCATTGACCTGGAATGCGCCCAGAGAAGCCTTCGATGAGGAAGGCAACTTCTTCGAGGGCAAGGGCGTCGACGGCGTCTACTTCCCGGTCCACAAGGCGATGGAGTTCCTCGGCATGCAAGGCTTGCCCACCTACCTCGCCAACGACGTGATCAAGGCGCCCGCGATCGATACCCATGTCGCCGAATATCGCGAACATTTGCTCGCGCTGTTCTCGACCACCGAGGCCTGAGCAAACGCTGCCGTCATTAGCCGTGCGGAACGACGCGTCAGCGCCCGAAGCCCAGCATCCAAGGCCTCGATGCTGTCAGGTAGAGCCTTCGCGCAGTGGGCGACGCAGCGACTCATCCGTGCAGGCATTGATGCCGTATTTCCTTGAGCGCTTTACGGCCCCGACAATCCGGCCGGGGCCCGTCCACCAGATCAAGACCAGAGGAGTGTCACCATGCTGTGGGTCATTGCGACGATCACCACAACCCCGGGCAACGCCCAGAACGTGCTGGATGCATTGCTTGAGGTAGCCCCAACGGTTCAACAGGAAGAGGGCTGCCTGCGCTATCAGCCGGCCATCGACGCCCCAAGAGGCCTGACCCATGACGACACCGCGCGCAGCGATACGGTCACCGTCATCGAAACCTGGTCCTCCCGTGCGGCACTGGAAGCCCACATGGAGACTCCACACATGGCACGCTTTCGCGACGCCACGGCAGACTGGGTCACCCATGCCGACATTCGCTTGATCGACCCAGTCGACGCCTGATAGAGGCGCAACGAGCAAGAACATACCCGCCCCCGCCCCTTCACCAAGTGGGCGGGGGCGGGTGAAATGGCGACTCCATCACGCCGCCGCCTCGACAACACGAGAGCGGTTCACCTTGCCCTGAAGCCACAGGATGCCCAGCGCCAGCACCGCCAGACCGCTTCCGGCCAATGGCGTGAGTGCCAGCGCCTCCCTTGCGACCAGCGCACTGCCCGCGGCGGAACCGGCCGAGATACCGATATTGAACGACGAGATATTGAGCGCCGAGGCAAACGCCACCGCCCGCGGCCGATGCTGTTCGGCAGACGCCAGCATGCCTGACTGAAACGCGGGCGACAGACCAAAAGCCAAGGCACCCCACACCGCCAGCCATATCGGCATCAACGCGCTTATCTGTCCCCAGGCATGGATGGTTGCCAGGATCGCCGCCAGCCCCAGCAATAGCCAGGCGGCGGTGCGCCGCCATCCCATGGCGCCGACCATTCGACCGCCCATCAGGTTGCCAACCAGGGTCGCGCCACCGAAGACGATCAGCAGTCCACTGGCGATATGCGTGGAGAAACCCGACTGCTCGGTCAGCCAGAGACTGATGTAGGTGAATAGCGGAAAGGTCGCACCGAAGCCCACCGCCGTCAGCGCCATGGTCACCACGATGACCGGATGGCCGAGCGCCGACAGCTGCTCTCGCCAGCTGCCTGTCGGCTGAGCGTCCAGATGCGCCGGCACCCAGCGCCACAGCGCGACTAGCGCCATGCTCGCCAGTACCACAATCACCACGAAGGGAACCCGCCACCCCACGCCGTTACCCAGCAGGCTTCCGACAGGTACACCAATCACCATGGCCAGCGTCAGCCCTGAGAACATCAGCGCAATGGCACTACCTGCCTGCCCTTGCGGCGCCAGCCGACTGGCCACCGTCGCCCCTAGCGCAAACAGGGCGCCATGCGCCACGGCCGTGATCACTCGGCCGAACATCAGGCTGGTAAAGTCCTGGGCGATGACCGCCAACAGATTGCCGACCAGGAAGAGCGCCATCAGCCCCGTCAGCACCCGACGCGGCGGGAAGCGGGACAAGGTCAGCATGAGCATCGGCGTACCGACCGCCAAGGCCAGCGCATAGCCACTCACCAGAGCACCGGCGCGATCCTGGGTGACGCCCAGATCACTGGCGATGGTGGGCAGCACCCCGACCACGATGAACTCCGCCATGCCGATGGCAAAGGCAGCCACCGCCAGTGCCAGCACGGCAGGATGCTGGCCGCGCATCATGCCGCCTCCCGTGCCATCAGGCGCGGCCCCAGCTGGGCAAGGGTCTCGTCCAGTTCGACGGTTGCGCCGGCTACACCGACGGCCCCGACCACGCGCTGTTGTGCATCGCGCAGTACCACGCCGCCGCCAAAGCTGATCAGGCCACCGTTGGTGTTTTCCAGGGTATAGACGGCCTCGCCGGGAGCGGCGATCTGACCGAGTTGTGCACTGTCGGTTTGAAACAGCGAGGCCGTGCGCGCCTTCTTGATCGCGACATCGATACTGCCGGGAACCGCGCCATCCATGCGTTCGAAGGCGACCTGGAGCCCGCTGGCGTCCACGATGGCCAGCGAGACGGCAAACCCTTCAGCGGCAGCAGCCTCGTGAATCCCTGCAATCACGTGTTGGGCATCGTCAAGTTGCATGTCATTCTCCTCATGAATACAGACAAGAGCAGCGTCGTCGTCGACGCGATGAGGAGCATGCCGATGCCGCGCAGGCAGGCACAGGGGGGAGCGGCGGATGCCGATCAAGATTCGACAATGTCGAACGGCGAGGAGTACAGGAGGGTCAGCGCGCTAGAAGTTGCTTCGCCAACCGGCTCAGCTGCGCCTGCGTCCAGCGCGATGAGGGACCCGCCATGCCCAAAGCGGCCACGCACTCTCCGCGCTGGCGCAGCGGAATCGCCAGGCAACAAAGACCTGCCTCCACGGCTTCAAGGTCCAGTGCAAAGCCCTGGAGGCTGACCTCCCGAAGCCGGGCCTCCTGCGCATCGGTCAGGGGGCCATCGCGCCTGACCTGGCGCAGCAGGTCGTCATCGTTGGCCAGGAAGACATGGCCGATCGCCGAATGCCGCAGCGACTCCCGACGTCCCCGTGGACTCTGGACACGCCGCGGCTGCCGTCCCTCCACGGCCTCGAGATACAGGTACTGCTGGCTGCCGCAGGGCGCGGCCAGATAGACCGTCTCATCACTCAGCGCCGCGGCTTCTTCCAGTAGTCCGCGGTAATGATGACGCAGTTGCTCACGCTCCTGTGCCAATGGCTCAGCCAGCTCGTCAAGACGCAACCCAAGCCAGTAGCCCTCGGCCAGGCGCCGGACGTAGCCCAATGCCACCAGGGTATTCAGCAATCCGTGAACGGTGGTCTTGCCCAAGCCCACCTCAGCGCTGAGATGGGCCAATGTCTGCGGCTTGTCGGCGCGTCGCAACGCCTCGAGCAGCAGAAAGCTGCGCGACACCGACTGGATCATTCTGGTCACTGACGTGCCTCGCCCTGGGTCCCGGAGCGTGCGGTGGGAACGCCCGACACCCCGCGAGAGCGGCCCGGAGACACCCTCATCATTGGTCCACGACCCCTTCCGGCAATGACTCGCTCCATTCACGCAGTTCATCGAGCACCCTGATGGCCGTCTCGCCAAGTGGCGTGATCGCGTATTCGACCACGACCGGCGACGTCTCGCGCACGTGCCGGGAGATCAGTCCCTTAGTCTCGAGAAAACGCAGGCGCTCGGTGATCATCTTCTTGCTGGCGCCCCCCACCATGCGAGCAAGGTCATTGAACCTCACCGGCCCTTCGTTGATGTGCCACAGCAAGGATCCTGTCCACTTGCCGCCAAGCACACGCATGCCCTTCTCGATGGCACACGGCTCCAGACAGGGCGCCGCGACACGACGCCGGCCTTTCGAATCTTCCGTCACAGACGCTTCCACTTTCCTATCTCCTGTGTACCTACCCAGCCCCCGCTCGAATCGTGGCGTTGACAGCGCCTTGGCCGCTCTCCTCTACCAGGGCGTCCTCTACCAGGGCGCCTTCCACCAGCGCGTCGCCTCCAAGACGTCTCTTACAAAGCGTCTCTTACAAAGCGTCAAGACGTCCGCCGGGATGTCACGCTGCTGTCCAGCGATCAGGTTACCAAAAGTATACTAGTTGTTTTTACATACCGCTCGCTTCATCTTAACTCCTGAAGAGCCTGCAGATCCATGACTCATTGCCACTCAAGACGGAGATTTTTATGCGTAACGTACTGATCATAAACGGTCACCAGCCCTATCCATTTGCCAAGGGCACACTCAACGACAGCCTGGCTGAGCGCGCTCGTCATTGGCTTTCCAGCAAGGGCCACGAGGTCCGCGTCAGTCGCATCGCCGAAGGGTATGACGTCGAGGAGGCCATTGCCGACCACCAGTGGGCCGACGTGGTAATCATGCAGTTCCCGATCAACTGGATGATGGTGCCCTGGTCCTTCAAGAAATACATGGATGAGGTCTACACCGCCGGCATGGATGGCCGCTTGTGCAACGGCGACGGCCGCACCGCCGAGAAGCCGAAGGAGAACTATGGGCTGGGCGGTACCCTGACCGACACCGACTACATGCTCAGCGTCACCCTCAATGCGCCATCCGAAGCCTTTGATGACCCCGAGGAACCCTTCTTCGCCGGCAAGTCGCTGGATGACCTGGTCGCCCCCGTGCATCTGAACGCACGCTTCTTTGACATGAGCCCACTGCCGACTTTCGGCGCCTTCGACGTGATGAAGAACCCCGACATCGACAGAGACCTCGCGCGCTTCGATGCCCATCTCGAGCGCGTCTTCGGCTGATGCCTCCGTCACCTTCAGGAGAACACCCCATGACAACACCTCAATGGCCTGACGCTGGGCACCCGGTTCCGCTGGCCGACCAGGCCTCTCCGGAGTTCTACCGCGAGCTCATCAACACCGGTGAGACACGCCTGGTACACATGACCATGGCCCCCGGCGCCGCCGATGCGCCTCACCGCCATCCCGAAGAGATCGTCTACTTCCTGTCTGCCGGCCGCCTGCGCATCGCGCTGGAAAGTGGCGATGCCGTGGAGCGTGACGTGGTTGCAGGGGACGTCATGCATAACGAGGCCTGGGCCCACCAGGTGACCAACGTTGGCGCGACTTCCGTCGAGGCCATCATTTTCGAACGCCTGGATCGCGACGACCTGGCGTAACCCCACTTATCGTCACTCCACTGAGGAAGCCTCCATGCCACAGCCGGATATTCACCTGTACACCGCTGCCACCATGAACGGCTACAAGCCGGTCATCTTTCTCGAAGAGGCCGAGGTGCCCTACGAATTGACCTTCATCGACTTTGGCAAAAAGGAGCAAAAGGCGCCCGACTATCTCAAGCTCAACCCCAACGGGCGCATTCCCACCATTGTCGACCGAGGCAATGACGACTTCGCCGTATTCGAGAGTGGCGCCATCCTGTGGTACCTGGCCGAGAAGTACGACCAGTTCCTGCCCAGAGAGGCCAAGGCCCGCAGCGAAACGCTACAGTGGCTGATGTTCCAGATGGGGGGCATCGGTCCGATGATGGGCCAGGCCATGTACTTCCAGCGCATCGCCGCCCCCAACGGCCAGCAGGAACCCTTCTCCATCAAGCGTTACGTGGATGAGTCCCGTCGCCTGCTGGAGGTCCTGAACACCCGTCTGGAAGGCCGCGAGTGGCTGGCGGGGGATCAGTACACCATCGCCGACATGGCGACCTACCCCTGGGCCCGCGCCTACGTCTGGGCCAAGGTGTCGATCGACGGTCTCGACCACCTGAAGGCCTGGTTCGAGCGGCTCGATGCGCGCCCCCAGATTCAGAAGGCCTTGACCATCCCGAAGGCACAGCCCGCCTTCTGGGGTGACGCCGACGAAAGCGAGTTTCTCAAGGAAAATGCGGCACGCTTTTCCTCCGATGTGCGCACTTGAACTCGACCCGACGTGGCCCATCGCTGAAGGTGTGTAGCGACGTCATAGTGACAGCCCTTGGCCAGTGTGTATCGTAGGCGCTGTTCAAAATTATCCTCACAATGAGATCACCGCCATGACCACCGCCGACGATATTAACCGCATGCTGGCAACACACTGGCCAAGCTGTCCGTTTACCTGTCTCGAACTTGCCGAGCGCCACGCCATTGCCACGGTCGAGGTCCGAGAAGAGGACCTGCGGCCCGGTGGCTATGTGTGTGGCCCTGCCCTGTTTGCCGCTGCAGACGCGGCACTGTGGTTTCTGGCTTCTGCTGGCCGTGAAACGCCACAGGCCATGGCGTTGACCTCTGACCTGGCGATTCGCTATCTGTCGCCGGCTGTCGGCCAGCGGATCATCGCCCGGGCCGACCTCAACAAGAGTGGAGGCAGAACCATGATCGGCAGCGTGTCGGTGTGGATGGATGACAGCGAAAGCGAGCCCTGCGCCATCGCACAGGGCGCTTATATTCTTCCCGCCTGATAATTCGAGACCGTCAACTGCTCCTCATTCACGCCCGAACGTCGGGTGACTAGCGTGTTAGGAGCAGCGTGGGTGACGCTGCTCCAGACGAGTCATTCTAAAAAGTGACGCTCTCCATTTTGTTGAGCACTGGCGTCCTGGATCCTGCTCAGCCATCGTCCATTCAGGAAGCCGTTCACTGACGACCCCGTTGTTGTCATGGCTGTTCATGACGCAAGACTCAGGTGCCCCTGAACGAGCAGACTCACCTGCGCGAGAGAGTTCTAGACAACGAGGGCCTAAGAAGTGTTATGTTATAACATATTAATCTTGGTTTGCTCTTAACCCTACGCCAACCCCGTTGGTAGACAGGGAGAGCCCCTTTCACCTTCTCGCTCTACTCACCGCCACTCTGATGGTGGATACAACGGCAGATGGGCGGGAGAGGGAAGACAACTTGCACGGTCACGGGGTGCTAACGCACGAATATGAACCGCACCAGCACAGACTCTCTAGCAGTAGTCAAACGAATCAAAGAACGGTCGTTCGCACTCGCCAATGACCACAACCCGATGTTCTGTGCAGACGCCTCGCGTCGCCTACACCATGCCATGCATGACCATCCCCATATCCAGGGAAGGGGGCACCCTGCGGGTGGTACATGTCGAGCGCCTTCACGCCCACGACGCCGTGGCCCGCAGCAGTGGAACTGGCAGGAGACCTGATGGATATCTGGAAACAACTGGAAGAGGCCGAGCGTGGTGAGCGCCGCCCGTTCGATACCGTCATCGACGCCATGCCATGGAACAGCGACGGCCTGGTGACCGCCGTCGCCCAGCAGCACGACAGTGGCGAGGTGCTGATGCTCGCCTGGATGAACCGCGAGGCACTGCGCGAGACCCTGGACACCGGGCGAGTCTGCTACTGGTCACGTTCCCGGCAGGTCCTGTGGCGCAAGGGTGAGAGCTCGGGCCACCGGCAGCGGCTCGTCGAGGCCCGACTGGACTGCGACGGCGACGCCCTGCTGCTGCTCGTCGACCAGCAGGGACCGGCCTGCCACACGGGGCGTCCCAACTGCTTCTACAACGCCATTCGCGACGGCTCGGTGGAGGTCATCACCGCACCACTGAGCCCCTGACGGCCCCTCCTCCCGAACGCCATGCCAGGAGTACAATGCAACTCTTCAACACCCTGACCCGCCGTCGCGAGACGCTGCGCACCGAACGACCTGACCGCGTCACGCTCTATGTCTGCGGTCCCACGGTCTACAACTACGCCCACATCGGCAACGCCCGCCCGGCGGTGGTCTTCGATCTGCTGTCACGGGTGCTGCGCCATGACTATGCGCAGGTGGTCTATGCGCGCAACTTCACCGACGTGGACGACAAGATCAATGCCGCCGCCGCCGCGGCCGGGGTGCCCATCGGCACCATCACCGAGCGCTATATCGCCGCCTACCATGAGGACATGCAGGCGCTCGGCGTGCGCCCACCGGATCTCGAACCCCTAGTCACCGACCACCTTCCCGAGATCATCGCGCTGATCGAGACCTTGATTGCACGCGGCCACGCCTACGAGGCCGAAGGGCACGTGCTCTTTCAGGTCGGCTCCTTTGCTGAGTACGGTCAGCTCTCGGGCCGTCGCCCCGAGGAAATGCTGGCCGGCGCCCGGGTGGAAGTGGCCCCCTACAAGCGCGACCCGCTGGACTTCGTGCTATGGAAGCCCTCCTCGCCCGAGCAGCCGGGTTGGGAGAGCCCCTGGGGGCGCGGGCGGCCCGGCTGGCACGTGGAGTGCACCGCCATGATTGGCGAGCACCTGGGGCATACCATTGACATTCATGGCGGTGGTCAGGACCTGATTTTCCCCCATCACGAGAACGAGATCGCTCAGGGGACCTGCGCCCACGGTGCCCGTTACTGCCACACCTGGGTGCACAACAGCTTCGTGACCGTGGACGGGCAGAAGATGTCGAAGTCGCTGGGCAACGTGCTGCTGGTCCGCGACCTGCTCGACCAGGGTCCCGGGGAAGCGGTGCGCCTGGCGCTGCTCGGCACGCACTATCGCCGGCCCCTGGACTGGAACGCAGAACGCCTTTCGCGTGCGCGGCGCACTCTGCTCCACCACTATCGAGTCCTGGCCAAGGTCGAGGCCCTGGAGGCCGTCGACACTCCCCCGGACGCCGAACTGCTGGCGGCGCTGCGCCGCGACCTCAACGTCGCCGAGGCGCTCGCCCGCCTGCAGCAGCTGGTGGACGACCTGAAGGCCGCAGATGGGGAGACCGATCGTGCCCGCGCCAAGGGTACGGTGCTGGCCTCAGCCAAACTACTCGGCCTGCTTCAACAGTCCCCCGCCAAGGCCCTGGCCGCGCTGGCCCCGGAACGCTCCGACCTACCGGTTGGGCGCATCGAGACCCTGATCGCCAAGCGAGAGCAGGCCCGGCAGCAGCGCGACTTCGCCCGCGCCGACGAGCTTCGCGACGCTCTGGCTGAGCTGGGCGTCGAGGTGCGCGATACGCCACAAGGCCCCCGCTGGCAGACAATAGAGGAAGTGTCGTCATGAGTCGGGTTGAGCGACAAGATCTAAAGGACATTCCCAGCGTGGATGTGGTCATCGTCGGCGCTGGCCCGGCAGGGATTGGCATCGGGCTTGAGCTTGAGAAGCTCATTGATGTCGAATATGTCGTGCTGGAAGCCCATGAGGTCGGCTCCTCCTTCAGGCGCTGGCCGACGCAAACGCGCTTTATCACCCCTTCCTTTCACAGCAACCCCTTCGGTTTAGCAGACCTGAACGCCGTGGAGGAGGCTAGCTCCCCAGCTATTTTCGCAGGGGCGGAGCACCTGAGCGGCGAACAGTATGCTGACTACCTAGCATTCGTCGCGCGGACACGCGACCTACCCATTGTTGAAGGCTGCGGGGTGCGGCAGGTCGAACCGCTAGAGCAGGACGGTTTTCTGCTGCAAACCGGGCGGGGTCCGCTGCGTACGCGCTTTCTGGTCTGGGCGACGGGGGAGTTTCAGTATCCCGACCTGACGCCATTTCCCGGTTCGCATTGGTGCACTCACTATGCCCAAGTCAGCAACTGGCAGGATCTGTCTGCTCCGGATGACTCCTCACTCCCGCATACGGTGATCGGGGGGTACGAAAGCGGTGTGGATGCGGCCGTCAATCTGGTGCGGCTGGGGCACCACGTGCGGCTTCTGGTGCGCAAACGTTCCTGGGCACAGGAGAATGCCTACGATCCCAGCCTATCGTTGTCGCCCTACACCCGAGAGCGGCTGTCTGAGGCGCTCAAGACCGGTCAGCTGGATGTCGCTTTCGGTACCGATGTGGTCGAGGTCAAGCGCCATGAAAAGAGCGGCTTTAGCATCCACGCAGCGGATGGCCGCCAATGGGATACCGCTCAAGCACCGGTTCTAGGCACAGGCTTTCACCAGGGTGGTGGTGCGCAACACATCTCCTCACTGTGGGACTGGACGGAAAAAGGGCATATCTCCCTGACGCCAGCCGATGAATCTACCCGCACCCCTGGACTCTTCCTGGTGGGACCACAGGTACGTCACGACCGACGCATCTTTTGCTTCATCTACAAGTTTCGCCAGCGATTCGCCCTCGTTGCTGAGCAGATTGCCGAACGCATGGGGCTGGACGTTGACGGCTTGCAGCGTAGTTCCGGGGCCTGGGGGCCATTTGGCAACCGCGACTGTTGCGAGGGTTGCGAATGTTGACGGCGGCTCGTGTTCTTGCCGCTTGCGGCACCACCGGCCTGCTATTGGGCGGTATGGTGTCGGGCGCTACCATTGGCCACTATGCGCCTTCAGCAGGCCAGTGGCTGGGCGATGGGATGGACGCCACCCTGCGACTGCTGATCGTCTTGCTGCTGCTGGGTGTGCGCTTCGGCTCCTTGTTCAAGGCACTACGGCGCCTGAGATTCCTAGGCGTGGCGATACTGGCCAACTTCGTGCTTATTCCCGCTATCGGTTACTGCATCGCTTCGTTGTTTCTGGGCGCTCACCCGTTGCTGATGGTGGGGTTGGCGATCTATTTCATGTCGCCTTGCACCGACTGGTTCCTGGGCTTTACACGCCTTGCCGACGGCGACGTGACCTTGGGCACAGCACTGATTCCCATCAACATGCTAGCTCAGCTGCTGCTCTATCCGTTCTTTGTCTTTTTGTTCACACGCAATGTGGTAGAGGTAGACAACGCACTTGTCGGTAGCGCGTTGCTACAATGGTTCGTGCTGCCGTTGGCCCTGGCTTTAGCTGCAAGACATGCACTTCGCCTAATCGTGGGAGGCGAACGTTTAGAACACCTGTTGGCATGGAGCGACCGCTGTACACCGCTGGTATTGGCTCTACTGGTCGCTCAGATTTTCGCCGACAATATTGGCGTCATCCTGGAGCATGGTCGGGTCTTCATCTGGCTCTTGCTGGCGGCATTCACCTTCTTCGTGGTCACCTTCTTGTTAGGAGAGGCCGCGAGTCGACTGGCAAGGCTGCCCTACCCCGAACATGCCTTACTGACCATGACGACTGCGGCGCGCAACGCCCCGCTCATGCTGGCGGTGACGATGGTGGCGCTGCCTGGTCAGCCACTAGTTTATGCTGCCATCGTGATCGGCATGCTGCTCGAATTTCCCCACTTGGCGTTGCTGCGTTACTTGCTCCTGCGCTCCAGGCGCGCGTTCAACAGCGTGGCAGTAAACTCCGGCCCCATTACCTAATATGAAATTCCGGCTCCTCCTCTCCGCTGACATACACAACAAATCAGCACCGACACGGAGCAAACCGTCGAGCCCTTCGGTATTACACTGCCGAATGGACATTACGTGCCTCTCACGCTGGCTTGCAGTGCCGCCCCGATTACCCCCTACACGACTGATGCAGGGTGTGATCGGAGGGCCACATACGACACATTCAGGGGGCACTCGCAGAGACCGTCTCGAGAGATAACTCCAAACCATTGGCGCAGGAGTTGTTAACGGCTCGCATGGATTTCAATGCGGCTCTGTACGAGAGTCGTCATCTACCTCAGCCAGAACAGCTCGAAATCCTAAGATTACTGAAGGACGCTACAGCTGCCATACGCCGCTGCACTCAGCAAGGCACGACGGGTGGCCCGGACAACAGCTAGCCAGTAGGAGGCACCAGATTATTGTCCCAGAGTGCCAGGTCGCATATGATAATACGTCTCATGTACACATGACTATTCTTGCCATGACCTGCTCTCATGCTGCCCAACCCAGTATCCTTGTGGTCGAGGATGATCCAACGCTAAACGACCAGATTTCCCAGTTGCTTGAGCGCAGGGGGTATCGCACACACGCCTGTTACTCCGGGGAAGATGCTCTGGAGAGAGCCCACAGCGAATCGTTCGACCTCATTCTTCTGGACGTAATGCTACCTAAGCTGGGCGGCTTTGAAGTACTCAACACACTACGCAAACGTTTACAGACTCCTGTCATCATGCTGACGGCGTGCGGGGCCGAAGAAGACCGCATTCTCGGCTTCAGCTGCGGGGCCGATGACTACGTGCCAAAACCGTTTACCTTTACCGAACTGGTGCTGCGTATCGAAGCTCTACTCAGACGCTGTATGCAGGTGGCCCGTCTGAGGCCAACGCCAAACACATTGGCCGCGGAGCCGCTGATACTGCGTCGCACCGATATGACCGTCTCCCATAGCAACGAACCAGTCACCCTGACCCCCCTGCAGTTTCGACTGCTATGGGAAATGGTGTTGCATCAGGGCGATACGCTCAGCAAGCCAGTGTTGTACCGCACAGTGCTTGAACGGGACTATAGCCGCTTCGATCGCAGCCTCGATATGCATATGAGTCGAGTGCGTCGCAAACTGATAGAAGCGGGGATGAGCGCCGACCGCCTGCAGACGGTGCATGGCAAGGGCTATCGCTTTTCATGAACCGTCGATTGTTGTGGAAGCTAAGCGCAACTCTCGCACTCGGGACCTTGGCGCTGGTGTGGGTGATCACCTTTCTGGGCGCTGAGACCGAGCAGAAAATGAGCTTTATCGCCGAGGCTGACCAGCAGACCTTGAGAGAGTGGGGCCAGACTGCACAACGCCTGTACCGTAGCGGAGACGACCAGGCCTTGACCGAGTGGCTCGACGCACTGCAGACGCGCGAGAATACCTGGGCGGCGGTCATTCGCTCACACCTTGAGCCTCTAGCCGGCAGCCAAGTGACCGAACGTCTGCAACAAGGCTTCAGGATAGGTCGCAGCGAAGAATGGAAGATCCACCTCTATTTTGCAGAGAATCCCATCATGGAGACCACCTTCGATGATGGCCAAACGCATTTTCTCGTGCTGCTTCCCCAGCGTATGCGTCCCGGCACCTACCTACCTCAAGTGTCATTGCTGCTCAAGATTGCACTGCCACTAGCGGTACTCGGGGTGCTCAGTCTCATCATCTACCGCCACGTGATGACGCCGCTGCGACAGCTTGAGATTGCCACCAGAGAATTCAGCGAAGGTAACCTCGCCGTTCGTATCAGGGCGCTGCTCGGCAACCGAAACGACGAGCTCACAGCACTCGCTGACACCTTTGATCGCATGGCTGAACGAATTGGCGAGTTGATCGTCACTCAGCGGCAATTGATCGCCGATCTATCGCATGAGCTGCGCACCCCCCTCACCCGTATCGACATGGCCATCAGTTGCGTCGAAGAAGGCGTCGATACTCATCATCTACTGCCACGCATCCGAAGAGAGTGTGAACTGATGCGAGGACTGGTGGAGGATACTCTGACCCTGGCGTGGCTGGAAAACGAGAAACCTCGCCTGTCTGACGATACTCTGGACCTGACGGACCTCATTGACACGATCGTCGAAGATGCACGCTACGAATATCCCACGCACCAGATCTCTGCCAAGCTTCCAAGCTCAGCAATCATCAGTGGAACCAGTCAGCGTTCACTGGCCCAGGCCATCGAGAATATTCTGCGTAACGCCTGCACCCACACTCCCCCCGGCGGACGCGTCGTCGTCGAACTGGCTAAGCAGACAGAGCACTACCGACTTACCGTCGATGATGAAGGCCCTGGTGTTGCGGTAGAGCACCTGGACCGCATTTTCGTCCCCTTCTTTCGGGTCCAGCGCTTCTGCCCAGCTGAGATTCATCGCCCGCACGTTTCAGGTCATGGCGTAGGTCTCGCCTTGGCACGACGCCAAGTGCAAGCGATCGGTGGCACCATCAAGGCCTACAACCGACAGGCAGGTGGCTTGCGCATGCAAATAGCGCTGCCAGACGCACGCCATGCCCCTGCTCAGACAACGTAGACGTAACAATTGTAAATTTCGTTCCTTTCTGAAAACGCTGTGGTGAAAATGTCTCTCCAAAAAGAATGATTCTCATCCCAATCGCTCTCTGGAGAGTTCCTCTACATGTCACGCCCCGCCACCTCGTCGCCCTTCATCCTGCAGCGCCGTACATTGTGCTCAGCCATCGCTTTAATCTGTTCCAGTTCAGCTGTCATGGCGCAGGAGCCCCTCGCGTCTCTGGCCCCCATTCAGGTCACGGCAGACCGTATTGGTGATGATGAACAGCGCGTCGATGACGATACTCTTCGTCGCTATCAGGCAGATGACCTGCAAGACATCTTCAGCGGCATGGCGGATGTCACGGTTGGAGGTGGAGGTTCGCCAGTGGCTCAGAAAGTCTATGTTCGAGGCCTGGAAGATACCCTGCTCAACGTCACCGTCGATGGTGCTACGCAATCGGGCTATTTGTTCCACCATCAAGGCAGGCTGATGGTCGAGCCAGAATTACTCAAAAGTGTATCGGTCTCGGCAGGCCCGGGCGATGCCACCAATGGGCCCGGAACGTTAGGCGGAGCTATTCGTTTTGAGACCAAGGATCCCGATGACCTACTCCGCCCTGGCGAGAGTATTGGAGGCCTGCTGAAGGCAGGCTACTTCAGCAACACAGATGGCTATAAGGCTTCAGCATCGCTGTTTGGGCGCATCAATGATGACTGGAGCGCGATGGCCACGTTGGTTGACAGCGATCATGATGATTACGAAGACGGCGACGGAAACACCCAGCCTTTCACGGGTACCGAGCTGCAGTCTGGATTTGCCAAGGTTGTCGGCCAGTTGACCGATGAGCAACGGATCGCCATCAGCTATGAGCGCAGTGAAGATGAAGCATACCGCAAGCACCGTCCTCACTGGGTGCCAAGCGTGCGCAATCCGGTGTTTGATCAGGAGATGGTGCGAGAAACGATCACCGGCAAGTACCGTTTCAATAGCCTGGACAACGACTGGCTAGATCTTGAATTCACTGTCTACGATACCGACGCGTCGCTTGAGCACATCGATGGACCTTATGGCACCTATCTAGGTGAGCTTGATAGCTACGGTGCCGACCTGCGCAACACCAGCTATCTGGGCGATCACACCTTAACTTATGGTATTGACTACCGACATGACGAAGGCAGCCTTAACAGCGACACGGAAACCGGCAGCGTCACTGGGCTGTACATTCAGAACGACTATCACGTCACGGATCGCCTGACCCTCAGCGCCGGTACTCGCTACGACTGGTACGAGCTCGATGAGAATGGCACCGGCCAGTCCTTTGACGAGTCAGGCTTCAGTCCCAACCTGGGCGTCAGCTTCGATGCGACAGAACAACTCAACCTCTATGGCGGCTGGGCCAGGGCTATCCGTGGAACTCAAGTCAAAGAGCTGTTTGTCCTTGACTACTACCGAAATGCGGAGGATCGCAAGGAAGAAACCTCCGACAATTATGAAGTCGGCGCGATCTACCGCCAGGGCAACCTCTACGTGTCGGGTGAAGCGTTCATCACCAAGATTGACGACGTCGTCGGTCAAGAAGGCTATACCGGTGTCCTCAACAATATAGGAGAGCTTGAGACACGAGGGTTCACAGCCAAGATCGGCTATGACTGGGAGCGCGTCAGTGCCTCTATTGCCTACAGCCAATCCAGCCCTGAGCTCAATGGGGAACCCCTCAACGACGATAACTTCAGCCTGGGCACCAGCGTAGGTGACTCCTGGATTGCTAACCTCAACTATCAGGCCACCGACAGTCTCGATATCGGTTGGAGCAGCCGCTTCACGGAGCGCCTCACCGACGTGGCGGATGGTTACTCAGAAAAGGCCGGTTTCGCTGTGCATGATGTATACGCCCAGTGGCAACCCTTGAGTGATGATCAGCTCACTCTCTCATTGACCGTCAATAATTTGCTCGACAAGCAGTACTACGACCACGCCAGCTACGCCGTTTACGGCGACGTCGCTGCAGGCTTGCCGGAGGCTGGTCGCGATATTCGCGCCAACGTGGCCTACCGCTTCTAAGGTAGCGTTGGGTACCTGATGCGTGCGACGACTGATTGGTAGCTGCCAAAGCACCAAGGCCACGTTTCACATACTAGGAAAAGTGGCTCTAGTGCACCGGCAGCTGCCGCTTGTTCGGTCCAGCAACGAACTCTGGCGCAGCATTTGACCAAATGTTGCCCTGAGCACTCGACCCAACGCTTATTGCCTATTCTCGTGCGGGGGCCCCTGGCCGCTGCTGCAATATCTGTACAACCAGGCCTTTATATGCAGCCATCCGTCGTCGCTTCTTCCGTGTTTCGCTATATTGGCGCTACCCTTTTGGTACTGTTATTGGCGCCTTCAGTCTCTGCCTCAACCGTCACAGACCTTGCAGGGAGAAAGGTTGAGCTCCCCGATACCATAGAGCGCATTGTCCTTGGCGAAAGCCGCTATATACCCGCACTCGCAATCCTTGAGGGCGAGCACGTGGTCGATCGACTGGTAGGTATGCTGCCAGACTTCGAAATGACGGATCCTGCCGGCTACGCTCAATACCTCGCACGCTTCCCAGCGCTGGACGATATTCCTCGTGTCGGCCACACCTCAGCCGATAGCTTTAGCTTGGAGCACGTGCTGGCGATGGACCCTGATCTAGCGATCTTCAGCCTGGATGGACATGGTCCAGGAGCTCGTCACCAAGACCTGGTTGATCGGCTAGAGCGAGCCGGCGTCGTTGTCATCTTCATTGACTTCCGCCAAAGACCTCTGGAGAACACCCAGACAAGTATGGCGGTTCTCGGCGAAGTTCTAGGCCGTGAAGCCCAGGCTCAGGCCTTCAACCGCTTCTATCAAAGTGAGCTCGACAAGGTAGGCCAGACGGTTAACCGTATCCCTGAAAGCCACCGATTGAAGGTATTCCTTCACAGTCGCCTCGGACGGATGGACGGGTGCTGTGAAACCATGGCCAGAGGCATGATGAGTGACTTCATCAGCTTTGCTGGAGGCCACAACATGGCGACTGAGCTTCTCCCGGGCGTCAGTGGCATGCTGAGCCTCGAAACCCTGTTGACCGAACCGCCTGATCGCTACTTGGCAACAGCCATCGGTGCACCCGGCCTCGAACTCTCCGCCGATGACCTGCCTTACGTCGTGCTGGGAGCTGGCGTCGACGAAAACACTGCTCAGCGCACGTTCCAGCGCGCCGTCTCTCGTCCAGGACTTGAGCAATTAGACCCGATCAACGTTCCCGGTCACGCCTTGGCCATTTGGCATCATTTCTACAACACTCCACTTAACGTAGTGGCGGTTCAGGCTATTGCCAAATGGCTATATCCGCTCGAGTTTTCAGCGCTTTCACCGCAAAGTACGCTGGCTGAGCTGTATCAACGATTCCAGCCCGTACCACTGAGCGGCTGCTACTGGGTCACGCTCGGCGATGAGGCACCATAAGCATGCCTACAATGACACAGCCGTCTTTGGCCCTGCTGTATCGCCGATTTGTATGGCGCCGCTGGCTTTGCCTCCTCCTACTGGCGCTTTCGTCACTATCCACACTATTGCTGGACATTGCCTCAGGCCCTTCCATATTGGGTCTTGACGATGTGCTAGAAGCGCTGTTGTCCGTAGAGTCACTAGAACCAAGTACCTCCGTCATAGTGTTCGATATACGGCTTCCCTACGCATTGATGGCAGTCGTCGTCGGCGCCAGTCTAGGCTTGGCTGGAGTCGAAATGCAGACCGTGCTCAACAACCCCTTGGCCAGTCCCTTTACACTCGGCGTCGGCGCAGCGGCGACTCTAGGTGCATCGCTAGTCATCGTCTATCCGGTCTCCTTTTTCGGCATTGCCAGCTATCTAATGCTACCGCTAGCGGCTTTCGTCTTCGCAGCGGCAGCATCCCTTTTGGTGCTGTTACTTTCCCGCTCGCTGGGCGCCTCGATTCATGCTGTGGTGCTCTTCGGTATCGCATTGCTGTTCGGTATCAATGCCCTGGTCGGGCTACTGCAATTCGTGGCAGATGCAGAGTCCGTCCAGCAAATCGTCTACTGGACCATGGGGAGTCTTTCCCGTGCATCACTTGAGAAGGTGGCCGTAGTGACAACGGTGCTAGCCATTTGCTTGCCCTTCTCTCTACGCAATGCCTGGTCCATGACACTACTTCGAAGTGGAGAAGATCAGGCCAAAAGCCTGGGGGTTCCAGTTGAGCGCCTCCGCCTCATGACATTGATGCGCGTCAGCCTGTTAACAGCGGCTGCCATGGCGTTTGTTGGAGAGATCGGTTTCATTGGGCTAGTCGCCCCGCACATAGCGCGCCTGCTGCTCGGAGAGGATCATCGTTTTCTGCTCATCGGCAGCGCCATGACAGGCGCAACACTATTATCGCTGTCCTCCATTGCCAGCAAGCTTCTTGTCCCGGGAGTTGTTCTGCCCGTCGGCCTGGTAACAGCACTGGTGGGAGTCCCCACATTCATTCTGTTAATTGTGCTACGTAGTAGGCGAGGAAGCTCATGACGCTCCAACTCGAACAGCTGACACTCGGGTATCGGCACCGCCCGGTCATTCGTCAGTTGACTCTGCCAGCGATTGTTCGTGGCAGCCTGGTAGCGGTCGTTGGGCCAAATGCAGTCGGCAAGTCGACCCTGCTGAAAGGAATTGCGGGCCTCGTTCCCGCGAAGGGCAGCGTCAGTCTGGATGACCTGGCGTTGTTATCACTTCCCTCCAGGCAACGCCTAGCGAAAATCGGTTATTTGCCCCAGGCCTTACCCCAGCGGGTCCCTCTTGTGGCATATGAAACGGTTGTCAGCGCTTATCGCTCGCTTGGGTGTGGCACTTCGCTCGGCGTCGATGAAGCGGTAGAGCGTGTCTTCGACACACTGGGAATTCGCTCGCTGGCGCTGCGCCAGCTCGACCAGCTCTCAGGTGGACAAAGACAAATGATCGGCCTTGCTCAAGTACTGGTGCGTCGCCCGCCTCTGATGTTGTTGGATGAGCCGACCAGCGCGCTCGATCTCAACTGGCAGCTTAGTGTTCTGCAAGCGGTACGCAATGCGACTGACGAACAGGACGCTATTGCACTTGTGGCAAGTCACGATCTAAACCTTGCTCTGCGCTTCTGTGATCAACTGCTGATACTCACACCCAACGGTTCGGCCTATCTCGGTGAACCAGACAAGCTGCTGACACCTGAACGACTACATGAGGCCTATGCCATTGAAGCCCGAGTCGAGCGCTGTTCGCTCGGCCAGCCCATTGTGCTAGCGGACCGAAGCAGCTCAACTTCCTAACTGCAAACGGCTCCCCTTCCGCCCTCAGGCTATGTCCGTTGCAGGCCGAAGCTACTCCGATCAAGACGTCGCCTTATCTCTGAGACAGAGCGCGCCGAGAGTCCACTTTCCTCACGCAAGGTGTCACAGCATCATTCAGGTTGCTCTGCCCGCTTGCGAGCGTGCCTTGAAGGCAAAAAACGAAGCAGCAGAGCAACTGCGGTTAAACTCACCCAGATCGTGTAAGCAGGAAACCAGCGCGTCCACCACTCACTGGAGTACCACGGCAAGCCGTTGAGAGACTGCGCGTTCAACGCCGTGTACAAGTTAAGCGACAGCACCACCGCCACTCCGGCCATGCCAATTCCCAAAAGTAATCCCGACAGCCGACGCCTATGCATTCGTGCGTTCTCCATGCGAGTGGTACCGCCAGTGTCTTCCAGACAGCCCTCCACGTCTACTCGAGCTGCACGCAACGCTGTCCGACATAGCCGGAATAAGCCGCAGTGATCCCCTATTGGGTTGACGTCAATAAGACGACTCGGTTCACGCGCTTGTCCTGTCCGAATTCGATCAGAGCAAACCATTCCCGGTAAGCATCCTCAGAATGGGTATCGGGAATGTCGGAGCAGGCCGGGATAACGAAATTTTGCGATCTGGCAGTATATCCTGAGGGCACGCGTCCAAGAATGCGGATCACTTCCCCACGGGTCAAACCAACCCTGATCCCTGAGGGCGTCTGCCAGTTCGGCGAGATGGTGGACATATTGACAACGACATCTTGGAAAAAATCGATATTCGCGCCAATCAGGGCTATCCGGTCAATTGGCTCATCACTGAACGAGGTTGCGTCGGTGGCTTTCGGTGTTCCGAACTTTCTGAGTGCGCCCACTGGCGCGCCCATCTTTATCCCATTGAGGCGAAGCTCCGATGGGGGAAGGCAATCAAATTCGTCGCTATATTGATGGTTTTTTAGCAGAAGCGGTATGGAGGCCGATGAAACAGCATCCGATATCCAGGTCTGGGAGTCCCAATCCCACGTCTGGCCGGCGGCCACTTTGACATCATGGAGCCCGCCGCCAAAGCCATAGCTTACTGTCTCAGGGATGCACTCAAGGCGGGCGATCCGCTCGCCGCTCTCGGTCACTTCAACCCACCCAAAGCGCCTTATCGGACGCTGCATCTCCTCCTCGGAAAACGGACGGTCAAAGCCGCCCACAACGTTGTAACCGTAATCTTGATTGAAGAAGGTGACTGACTCGCTGATCGCCTTGCCAAGCCCCGACCATGGCTCAAAATCAACGCGTTCAATGGGTTCTGACAGAGTGAGGTCCGCTGGCCCGCCAATTGGGCCGTAGCTGTAGGTGGCAGTCTGGCTATCGAAACACACGAAGACTTCGGTACCGAGGCCTTCCATCTGGCAGGAGGTGAAGGCTTCCTGCCCTTGTGGGCAGCCTGCCTCCGCTCCCGTCGCCAGCAGACCCATCACGAGCAACAGGCCGCCCATTAGTCCGTATTTCAGTCGCCCAAGCCTTTTGACATGCATGTCTCTATCCCGGCACTGATGAGGAGGTTTCACACCAAACACTATAGCGCTGCAGGTGCCACGCTCGAGCAAAATCCCTAACGCGCGGTCGAACAGGAACACATGCTCGATCTGATCAGTGCTTGGTGCTTGGTGCTTGGTGCGAAACTGGGGATCCATTCGCTTTCGTGGGACGCTGCGATACGCTCCAGGCAGCATCAGCTAAATAGCCGCCGTTCACTGCTCGTGTTCAGGATCTCTGGGGCGGGACGATGCAGGCTTAGCCCTTGGCTCAAGTCCCCGGGACCACCTCGCGTGACAGGTCAACCGACGAAAGTTTCCAAGAGCAGGTAAACAAGGCCAGGTAAATACCACCCATATAGAAAAAGCCCGCTGATCTCTCAGCGGGCTTTTCAACAATTCGTGGCGGAGGGGGAGGGATTCGAACCCTCGAAGCCTTTCGACTTACACACTTTCCAGGCGTGCTCCTTCGACCACTCGGACACCCCTCCGCATTGTTATCTTGAAGAACATGATGCCCGCGTTGCGCGGTGCTTATCCCTCAAGACGGCGCATACTTTATCGCCTTAAGTTCTCGATTGCAAGCCGTTTTTTGCTACTTTGCCCATACTGGAGATCGGTTTGGTGCCTAGACGGCAATTGGCGGCTCGCTGGGCAGCACGGCGTAGTCACCACGCGCCTCAAGGCACAGCGTTTCACCACACCACAGCTCCTGGACCAGGGCGATTCGCCCCTTCCCTCGTTCGGCCAGGCGGCGCTCCAGCGCATCTTCGGGCGATGTCTCCCCGGCGATAGCACGGTCGAGCATTGCTCGGTCGTCGCCCGGCTCTTCCGGCCGGCAGATCAAGCGATAGTCCCCGGTCACCGGCGCCACGAACCGCTGGCTAGCCTGCGCTACCACCACATCCTGGTTGATCCCGCGACGCCTAAGCCACAGCGTCGTCCAGCACCAGCCCAGCAGGGTGGTCTGAGCGGTCAACGAACCGCCAAAACCGGTGCCCTTGTCATTGAGGTTGGGACGCAGATCGAGCTCCCACACGAGAGCGTTACCCTCTTCCCGCATGCGCTGGATGCCAAGCGATCCCACCAGGGGGATGGCCTCCCCCAGCCAGTCAAGAAAACCGTTCAGGTCTTCAGGCACACCTGTGGGCGGCAGCGCTGGCCGCGGATGCGCGTGGCCAACCTGTCTTGTCATGTCATCCATGAACGTGCGTCCCGTGTCAGCTGACCCAAGCGCAACGGCGCTTAGTCCCATACCTCGACGTAATCCTCTACCCGGTGCTCGGCGATGGGCTTGTGACGACCACCCAGCTGGCCCAGGTAGATGAAGGCGACCAGCTCATCGTGCTCTCCCAGCCTGAGCCCCTTGCGCACGGTGTCGTCGAAGGCGTACTTGCCACTGCGCCACATGGCGCCCAGACCCTGGGCGTGAGCGGCCAGCAAGATACCGTGGGCGGCGCACCCTGCGGAAATCACCTGCTCGATCTTCGGTACCTTGGGCACGTCCGGGTCCACCTTGGCGACGACGCCGATGATCATCGGTGCGCGCTTGGGTTTCATCCGTGCGCTGTTGAGGCACTCGTCGGTCGCCTTGGGGTCTTCGCGAAACTCGGCCTCGGCGAACAGCTCGCCTAGTCGATCGAGGCCTTCACCGGAGAACTCGATAAAGCGCCAAGGCCTGAGTTCCTTGTGATCCGGCGCGCGCAGCGCGGCTCGGTACATGGCATCGAGCTGCTCACGGGACGGAGCAGGCCCCGCCAGCTTGCCCATGGAGCTGCGTTCATGCAGCAATGTCATGGCATCCATCGTGTCACTCCAGAGGGCGAATGCCCTGTCACAATTCAATGGTTGAGACGCTTTCGCATTACCCTACCAGACCACTCAGGTATTGTCCCTGCGGCACCATCTATCGCCGCGATCTATCCCCGCGATCTAGGGCGCCGCATCCACTGCGTGCGGCTGGTCACTGCCGCGCCAGGCGCAGCGGCGTGGGAGGCGTCTCGCCGGGGGTGGCGCGCCAGGGGCTGATATCCAGACCACCGCGCCGCACGTAGCGCGCCAACACCAGCAGGCGTTCAGGGCGGGCCCTCTCCATCAGGTCCACGAACATGTGCTCGACACAGTGTTCGTGAAAGTCCTGATGCTGGCGGTAACCGACGATGTAGCGCAGCAGGCCATCTCTATCGAGCCTGGGCCCACGGTAGCGAATCATGACGCTGCCCCAATCGGGCTGGCCGGTGACCGGGCAGTTGGACTTGAGCAGGTGGGAGGTCAGCGTCTCCTCGACAATCTCATCGCTCACCGTCAGGTGATCGGGACTGGGTGTATAACGAGCAATTTCGATATCCCGGTCGTCGATGCACTCACCCGGCAGGCGGCGCGGTGACAGCTGCTCATCCTCGACGTCGAGAATCTCAACGCTCACCGCTGCTCCTGCCGCCTCGCCAAGGTCCCGCTCCAGGGTCGCGATGAGTTCACTGCGCGAACTCAAGCGCGTCTGGTTCAGGCTGTTGAGGTACAGCTTCCACGACTTGGACTCGATCAGACGCGGTGAGCTCGCTGGCAGACGAAAGCGCGCCACGGCAACGCATGGCTTGCCCTTGGGCGTCAGCCAGGACAGCTCGAAGGCGTGCCATTCGTCTTCTCCCACGAATGGCAGTGCATCCTCCGCGATGCCCAGGGGCGCTCGGTTGGCCGCCCGCTCGATGGGGAAGAGAAGCCCCGGATCGTACTGGTCGGGGTAGGCCGACTCTCGTCCCAGCGGGGCGTCGGCCAAGGTCGCGGGGCGATGGTGAGGATGATCGGACGAGTGACTCATGCACGCTACCTGAACACAAAAGAACCAAGAAAAAGGGTCACGGCAAACGCCGCGATGACGCGGCGCTAGCTACGAATGCCCTTGCCATTTTCCAGCATCCACAGGGCAATGGCGAATAGACCAATGATAAAGCCAAAGATCGCGGTCAGGGCCCAGCCCACCGGGATATCCGACACCCCAAGAAAGCCGTAGCGGAAGACGTTGACCATATACAGGATCGGGTTGAGCATCGACGCCCCCTGCCAAAAGTCCGGCAGCAGGGAAATCGAGTAGAACACCCCGCCGAGGTAGGTCAGCGGCGTCAGTACAAAGGTCGGCACGATGGAGATGTCATCAAACTTCTTGCCCAGCAGCGCATTGATGAAACCGCCCGTGGCGAACAGCGCCGCAGTCAGAATGACCACGCCGATGGTCAACAGAGGATGCGCGACCTCGATCCGGGTAAAGAACAGCGACACCCCGGTGACGATGATGCCAACCCCGAGCCCACGAGCCATGCCGCCCAGAATGAAGCCCGCCAGCATCACCCAGTTGGGCATGGGCGACACCATCATTTCCTCGACACTGCGCTGAAACTTGTTGGAGAAAAACGACGACGCCACGTTGGAATAGCTGTTGGTGATCACGGACATCATGATCAGTCCTGGCACGATGAAGTCCATGTAGCTGTAGCCGTCCATCTCGCCAATACGCGAGCCAATCAGGTTGCCGAAGATGATGAAGTACATCGTCATCGTGATCGACGGCGGCAGCAGCGTCTGAGGCCAAATGCGGGTAAAGCGACGAATTTCCTTGATCACCAGGGTCCATAGGGCGATCGCTATCTGGCTCGGATTCATCCACGCATCTCCTTGTCTGCATTGCCGCTTTCCACCATGGAGACGAACATCTCCTCCAGCCGGTTGGCACGATTGCGCATCGACAGCACCTTGATGCCGTCCCGCTTCAACGCGTCGAACACGTCATTGAGGCACTGCCCACGATGGACCACGACCGACAGCTGGGCATCGTCGACCTTGCCCACCTCGAAGCCCTCGATGGCCGGTGCCTCGGACACCGGCTCTGCCAGGTCGAGCAGGAAAGTTTCGGTGTCCAGCTCCGCCAGCAGCTCTCTCACGCTGGTGTTACGCACGATTTCCCCGTGGTTGATGATGCCCACGTTGCGACAGAGGCTCTCGGCCTCTTCCAGGTAGTGGGTGGTGAGGATGATGGTGGTGCCCTCCTCCCGGTTGATGCGACGCATGTACTCCCACATGCTGCGGCGCAGCTCGATATCCACGCCGGCGGTCGGCTCATCGAGAATCAACAGCTTGGGTCGATGCATCAGCGCCCGCGCAATCATCAGCCGCCGCTTCATCCCGCCAGACAGCATGCGCGCGCTGCCGTTGCGCTTGTCCCACAGGCTCAAGTCCTTGAGCAGGCTCTCTGCCCGCGGCAGCGCTTCGCGCCGGGACATCCCGTAGTAGCCCGCCTGCGCCAGCACGATATCGATGACTCGCTCAAACTGGTTGAAGTTGAATTCCTGGGGCACCACCCCGAGGTGGTACTTGGCACGGGCAAAGTCCTTGTCGATATCGATGCCGAAGATCGATACCTGGCCCGCGGTCTTTTGCACCAGCGAACAGACCACGCCCAGTGTGGTGGACTTGCCGGCGCCGTTGGGACCCAGCAGCGCGTAGAAATCGCCCTCCTGAACATCGAGGTCGATGCCCTTGAGAGCCTTGAAACCATTGCCGTAGACCTTGGTCAGGCCTCGAATGGACAGAGCCGGTTCGGCCATGAGGGATCCTTGGTGTGGGTGTCAGGGGAAATAGATAGAAGGCTCACCATATGGGGTCACTCAGCCACATCTTCAACCGAGCCACCCGCCTTGCCGCTGCCAGCAGCGTGTCACCTAGAGGGCGACACGATGCCCCGAGAGCGCCTGGACATACGTGTCGAACGCCGCCCAACCTGCCACTGACACCTCTTTGGTGAGGGACGAGGGGCCAAAGGCGAGGGCCGACGTCCATCAAAGCATGACGGAGGTCAGTGGCCACCCCCTTGAACGCAGCCTAAGCTAAACAGTCTTAACCACTACGAGGACAACGCCATGACGACCTGCAACAAGCACCCACATCATGAGCATCAGCACGGGCCTGGGTGTGGTCACACGGCGATAGAACATGACGGGCACATCGACTACCTGCACGACGGGCACCTGCACCACATGCACGGCGACCACGTGGATGAGCACACCATCGAGGTAACTGATCAAAACCCGGCAGACTGCACGCCGCACCACCAGTGTTCAGGCCATGCCGCAGATCATGTGCATGGCCCCGGATGCGGTCATGAACCGGTGCCTCATGGGGATCATATCGACTACCTCGTCGATGGCCACCTGCACCACCCTCATGGGGATCACTGTGACGATCATGGCCCCATCACTGTCGTGACATAGGTGACGTGAGGTCAAAGGGGGCTGGCGCGCACCATCAGACAAGCGTCGGCCCGCTAGCGGCTGACGGCCCACGACAAGAGATACGCACAGCGAGTCAGACCATCCAGAAAGCACAAAAAAAGGGCCCGGGGGCCCTTTTTTCGTCAGGCACTGCCGCCGAGGCAACAGGCCAATAATTTTTGGAGCGGGAAACGAGATTCGAACTCGCGACCCCAACCTTGGCAAGGTTGTGCTCTACCACTGAGCTATTCCCGCTCTATCGATGCAGAGACCGCGACAGCTGTCGACGTCCCTCTGCTGCGTTGCGAAGTGGCGTCCCATAGGGGGTTCGAACCCCTGTTCCCGCCGTGAAAGGGCGGTGTCCTAGACCACTAGACGAATGGGACGCATGGAGCGGGAAACGAGATTCGAACTCGCGACCCCAACCTTGGCAAGGTTGTGCTCTACCACTGAGCTATTCCCGCAAACGCATCGCAAATTGTACCGGAAAGTGGCGTCCCATAGGGGGTTCGAACCCCTGTTCCCGCCGTGAAAGGGCGGTGTCCTAGACCACTAGACGAATGGGACGCATTGGAGCGGGAAACGAGATTCGAACTCGCGACCCCAACCTTGGCAAGGTTGTGCTCTACCACTGAGCTATTCCCGCATTCCGGCCTTTCAAGAGGCGAAGTGGCGTCCCATAGGGGGTTCGAACCCCTGTTCCCGCCGTGAAAGGGCGGTGTCCTAGACCACTAGACGAATGGGACGCATCGGCCTCGTCTCTCTCGAGGTGGCGCGTATGTTACTGAGCACCCTGAAAAGTGTCAACCCCGAGCCACGATTTTCCTGTTCGATTCAACGCCCTTCTCTATTACCCGTCCTGCTTGCCCCATACACAGGCACACGTACATAGGCACATGTACTTAGACACACGGGCCTCGTATGAGGCCGACACCCAGCGCAGTGTTCACGAGCACGTCCCACGTACACCATGGAACGGTCAGCGTGAAACCGTCGGGTTGGTCAAACGGCCATAAACGTCTTAGCTTGAAGTGAGCGCCTGCGTCGAACCTCACGGGAGAACATCCATGCGCAAGAAGATCGAGAAAACCGATGCCGAATGGCGGACACAGCTTTCCCCGGAGCAATATCACGTCACTCGCGAAAAAGGCACGGAGCGCCCCTTCAGCGGCGACTACCACGTCACCGATACCCACGGCATCTATCACTGCGCCTGCTGCAACGCGCCACTGTTCGAGAACGAGCACAAGTTTGATGCCGGCTGTGGCTGGCCAAGCTTCGACCGGCCGCTGTCCGAGAACTGCATCCAGCTCGATGACGACCATCGACACGGCATGCGCCGTACCGAAGTCAGCTGCCAGCGCTGCGACGCCCACCTCGGCCACGTCTTTGCCGACGGCCCTACACACACCGGCCAGCGCTACTGCATCAACTCACTGGCACTGAACTTTCACGAAGGTGAATAGCGCCTGGCGCACCTAGCACGCCCTTCCCGCCCCTTGGCGACCACGGCCACCCCGGCGGCTCGTGGTCGCCCACTTACTGCATCGACTCGCGCTTCAGCAGCCTGCCCGCATCTCTGCTGACGACATTTGACTCGGGTTTCCCTAAGATGGAGCGTCATTTGCGCTTATAGAGTAGGCAGGAGAAAGAGATGCTGGGCTGGTTTCCGGGACACATGAACAAGGCGCGCCGTCAGATACTGGAGGCGCTGCCGGAAATCGACGTGGTGATCGAGGTGCTCGACGCCCGCCTGCCCTACTCCAGCGCGAACCCGATGCTGGCCAGTCTGACCCGCCACAAGCCGGTGCTGAAGATTCTGTCCCGCGCCGATCTCGCTGACCCGGAGGGCACCCGCGCCTGGACCGCCTTCTTCGACGCACAGCCAGACACCCGCGCGCTGGCGGTGACCACGACCAACACCCGCGAGCTGAAGCGCATCCCCAAGCTATGTCACGAACTGGCCGGTCAGGTTCGCGCAGACCGGGATGTGCGGGTCATGGTCATGGGCATCCCCAACGTCGGCAAGTCGACGCTGATCAACGGACTGGCTGGCCGCACCATTGCCAAGACGGGTAACGAGCCCGCCGTCACCAAGCGTCAGCAAAAGGTGCGCATTCAGGGTCGCGTTGCCCTGACCGACACTCCCGGCGTGCTGTGGCCCAAGATCGAGGACCAGGCCAGTGCCTACCGCCTGGCCGCCAGCGGCGCCATCCGAGACACCGCTATCGACTATGTCGATGTGGCCTTGATTACCGCTGCCGAACTGGCGAAGCGCTATCCAGAAGCCCTCAGGTCACGCTATAAATTGACGTCACTGCCTGCCTACGACGCGCATCCTGACGCGGACAAGGTCGACGCGGATGGTGACGAGCGTCCTGACCTCATGGCCCAGGCTGGCTTCGACGGCCACGCTATCCTGGCGGATATCGCCGCCAAGCGTGGGGGACTGCGTGCCGGCGGGGAAATTGACCTGCATCGTGGCGCCGAAGTGCTGCTGCACGAGCTGCGTGATGGCAAGCTCGGCCGACTGACGCTGGAAACCCCGGATGACATCCCGGTGGATGCCCCTGCCGACGACGACATCAGCGCCGAGGCCTCCCCGGCTGAAGCAGACGACAGCTCGGCATCGGGTGGTGCGACCTCGGAAGACTGACTACCCGGCAGACGGCCATCACGACCTGCCACACACGGCTACACGACCGGCCCGCCCTCAGCGGGCACGTTACAACGGATTCTGCGAGACCCGCGCCATGGACACGCCTACCCTTTCAAAGTCACACAAGCTGGATAACGTCTGCTACGACATTCGCGGCCCGGTGCTGGAGCACGCCAGGCGCCTCGAGGACGAAGGCCAGCGCATTCTGAAGCTGAATATCGGCAATCCAGCCCCGTTCGGCTTTGAAGCGCCGGAAGAGATTCTTCAGGACGTGATGC
Source organism: Halomonas sp. DP3Y7-2 (assembly GCF_019800795.1). Classification (NCBI taxonomy): domain Bacteria; kingdom Pseudomonadati; phylum Pseudomonadota; class Gammaproteobacteria; order Oceanospirillales; family Halomonadaceae; genus Halomonas; species Halomonas sp. DP3Y7-2. The sequence goes on along the minus strand of NZ_JAHVKJ010000010.1, from coordinate 616,840 downwards.
GCAACCTGCCCACGGCCCAGGGCTATTGCGACTCCAAGGGACTGTACTCGGCACGCAAGGCCATCATGCAGGAATGCCAGCGCAAGGAGATCCCCGGCGTTGGCATCGAGGATATCTACATCGGCAACGGCGTGTCAGAGCTGATCGTCATGGCCATGCAGGCCTTGCTGAACGACGGTGACGAAGTGCTGATTCCGGCGCCGGATTACCCCTTGTGGACCGCCGCCGTCAATCTGTCCGGTGGCCGTGGCGTCCACTACCTGTGTGACGAGCAGGCAGACTGGGCGCCCGCCATGGATGATATCCGGGCCAAGGTCACCAGCCACACCCGTGCCATTGTCATCATCAATCCCAACAACCCGACCGGCGCCGTCTATCCCCCCGAGGTACTGCGCGAGCTGCTCGACATCGCCCGCGAGCACAACCTGGTGGTGTTCTCCGACGAGATCTACGACAAGATTCTCTACGATGACACCGTGCACGTGGCCACCGGGGCGCTGGCCAGTGAAGATCAGCTGGTCGTGACCATGAATGGACTGTCCAAGAGCTATCGCTGCGCCGGCTTTCGCAGCGGCTGGATGACGCTATCCGGCACGCTCGCCCGGCAGCGAGCCAATGACTTCATTCAGGGGCTGACCATGCTGGCATCGATGCGCCTGTGCGCGAATGTGCCTGCGCAACATGCCATTCAGACAGCACTTGGCGGCTATCAGTCGATCAATGATCTGGTCCTGCCCGGTGGGCGGCTGCTGGCACAGCGGGACATTACCGTAGAAAAGCTGAATGCCATCCCGGGGGTCAGCTGCGCCACGCCGAAGGGCGCCTTGTATGCCTTCCCGCGCCTGGACCCCAAGGTCTACAACATTCAGGATGACCAGCAGCTGGTACTCGACCTGCTGCTGCAGGAAAAGATCCTGCTGGTACAGGGCACCGCCTTCAATTGGCCGGATCCGGACCATGTCCGCATCGTTACCCTGCCCTGGGCGGACCAGTTGGGTGATGCGCTGGATCGTTTTGCCCGTTTTCTGTCGCGCTATCGCCAGTAAATCGGCAAGCACAGGCACGCACCGGCAGGCGCAAACCGACAGGTACTTGCGCTTCGCTCGACAAGCGATGGAGCGATCAACGCCCGGGCGCTTGAAACTTGGCGCCCCAGGGCTTATCTAAGCATCTGATTCCCCCGTCGAGCCACTGGGCTCTTCAGGTTTCTTTCCTTACGGAGAATGTCGGCAATGATGAGAATCCTGCTCTTTCTGGGCACCAACCTGGCGGTCATCCTGGTCGCCAGTATCACCCTGCGATTGCTGGGCGTGGAGCCGTACCTCAACGCCCAGGGCATCAATTTCAACAGCCTGCTCATCTTCTGCTTTGTGTTCGGCATGGCAGGGTCAATGGTATCGCTGTTCATCTCCAAGTGGATGGCCAAGCGTTCCACCGGCACCGTGATCATCGAGAACCCGTCCAACGCCACCGAAAAGTGGCTGCTCGACACCGTGGCCGAACTCGCCCGCGAGGCCAACATCAAGACGCCTGAGGTCGGTATCTTCCCGGCCCAGCAGTCCAACGCCTTTGCCACCGGCTGGAACAAGAACGACGCCCTGGTCGCCGTGTCTGCGGGACTTCTCAACCGCATGCAGCCGGAAGAAGTGAAGGCCGTGCTGGCCCACGAGATCGGTCACGTGGCCAACGGTGACATGGTCACCCTGGCGCTGATTCAGGGCGTGCTGAACACCTTCGTGATGTTCTTCGCTCGGGTGGTGGCACAGCTGGTCGACAGCTTCCTGCGCCGCGATGACAACGAAGGCCTCGGCTTCTTCGGCTACTTCGCCGTGGTCATGGTCGCCGAGATCGTGTTCGGCATTCTCGCCTCGATGATTGCCGCCTGGTTCTCCCGCTTCCGTGAGTACCGTGCCGACGCTGCAGGAGCCAAGCTTGCGGGCTCCGGCGCCATGATCAATGCCCTGGCACGCCTCAAGGCCGAGACCCAGATGCCCGATCAGATGCCGGATACCCTGACCGCCTTCGCCATTACCACCGGCCAGACCCGCAAGCTGATGGAGAAACTGTTCGCCAGCCACCCGCCGCTGGACGATCGTATTCGCGCCCTCAAGGAAGCCGCTTACCGTCAGTGACGAAAGCGCCGTCCTGCCAACACCCCCGCCGGTCCCGCCGGCGGGGGTGTTTCTTTTTCAGCATCATTTTTTGCTGTGGTCTACCGCGCCTCTTGTCGTGCTTGCCACGGCCCCGGCTCCTCGCCACTGCGCTTGTACCGGTCGCCCTCAGCTCCCTTCGACACCCGCACACCTCTCTTGTTGGCGCCCAACCCTATTTGCGCTGTGGTCCATGGGCGTCAATAGTAAAACGGCGAGTCATGCCTGATGGCCGCAGCACCATTCGACAGTGCCACCATTCCATCACCCAACGATCCGACAACCTGAGGGGTACGCCATGTCGATCTCCCGCCGTTTACGCACCACCATCACTGGTTCAGCCATCGGTCTATCACTGAGCCTGAGCGCGAGCCCAGCGCTCAGTGACAGCCAAGCCATTCTCGAAGGCGAACGGTTCCATCCGGAAGTGAGCACCAGGGGAATGGTCGCGACCAGCCATTTCCTGGCATCGGAGGTGGCCCGCGACGTGCTGGCCAACGGTGGCAACGCGGTGGATGCCGCCGTCACGGCAGGCTTTGCCCTGGCTGTCACCCAGCCACGTTCGGGCAATATCGGCGGCGGCGGCTTCATGCTGATCTCCGATGAGACAAGCGGCGATGTGATCGCCATCGACTATCGCGAGAAGGCCCCCAAGGCGGCCTACGAAACGATGTTTCAGGATGACAGCGGCGACGCCGTAGCCGAGCTGTCCCGCTATACCCACAACGCCGCCGGCGTGCCCGGAACGGTTGCCGGACTCGCCCTGGCGCTGGAGCAGTACGGCACCATGACGCTGGCCGAGACGCTGGCGCCCGCCATCAAGCTCGCCGAGGACGGTTTCGCTGTGCCGCAACGGTTCGTCGATGGCATCGAGAGCGCCAGTGAACGTTTTGAGCCCTGGGAAGCCAGTCGCGCCAAGTTCTTCAAGGAAGATGGTTCTCGTTACGAGGTAGGCGACATCTACCGCCAGCCAGACCTGGCAGCCACCCTGAAGCGAATTGCCGAACAGGGACCCAGGGAATTCTACGAGGGCGAGACCGCACAGTTGATTGCGGCCGAAATGGAACGCCACGATGGCATGATGACCCTGGAAGACCTGGCCGGTTACCAGGCCACGGTGCGAGAGCCGGTGCACGGCAATTACCGGGGCTATGATGTCTACGCCATGAGCCCACCCTCCTCCGGCGGCGCCCATATCGTGCAGATACTCAACATGCTCGAGGGCGACGACATCGGAGCGCTGGGCTTCAACTCCGCCAGCACCATCCACCTGATGTCCGAAGCCATGAAGCGCGCCTATGCCGATCGCTCGCAGTACCTGGGAGATACCGACTTCGTCGACGTCCCCCTGGCCGGCCTGACCTCAGAAGACTATGCCGCTGAACTGCGCAGCGAGATCGCCGCCGACCAGGCTACGCCGAGTGCCGATATCGCCCCCGGCAACCCGCTGCCCTACGAGTCCAACGAGACCACCCACTTCTCGATCGCCGACGGCAACGGCCTCGCGGTCTCCAATACCTACACCATCAACTTCAGCTATGGCTCGGGTATCGTGGTGGATGGCGCAGGCTTCCTGCTCAACAACGAAATGGACGATTTCTCCGCCAAACCGGGGGTACCCAATGCCTACGGGTTGATCGGCGGCGAAGCGAACAAGATCGAGCCTGAAAAGCGCATGCTGTCATCGATGACGCCCACCATCGTCAAGAAGGATGGCGAGAACTTCCTGATCACCGGCAGTCCGGGCGGATCGCGGATCATCACCACCACGCTGCAGGTGCTGATGAATGTCATCGATCATGGCATGAACATCCAGGCTGCGGTGAGCATGCCGCGCATCCACCATCAGTGGCTGCCTGACGAGATCCGCATCGAGCAGGGAATCAGCCCGGACACCATCCAGCTGCTCGAGAACATGGGCCACAGCGTCAGCCTGCAGGAAGCCATGGGCGCCGCTCAGTCCATCATGATCGAGGACGGCACCTTCTACGGCGGAGCCGACCCACGACGCTCCACCTCCTCTGCCATGGGGCTATAAAGGACGAAGGCAGGCCGAAACAGGCCAAGACAGTCCCCGACGATACCTCCACCACGCACCGGATGCGTCCCGCCGCCCTTCAAGGCGGGACGTGCCCAAAAAGGCGTGCCCAAGGCTCCCGGCCACGGGTGCTCAAAGGCCATGGCCTCCCGGCTTGACTTGCCTCCTCAGCCTCAGCCTCAGCCTCACACTATGCGAAAGCCCGCGCCTGCCAGCACCTTGGCCAATCTCTGTGCTTCGCCCGTCAACTCGACGCTCAGGGTCGAGAACTCGCGGCGCAGCGGATAGCTGGCGCGGCACTGGTCGAACCCCTGAGCCGGCGAGCTGGTGGCCAGGGCCTGGGCCAGCCGGTCATGGTCGCGTCTGGGCTCATACACCGCGCGCATGCAGGCGCGCAGCACCTCCTCGACCGGCAGCGCTCGCTGCCAGGTCATGCGCGCCAACGCGGGAGAAGGCAACAGCTCCTGTAGCGTGACGGCCTCATCCACACCAAGGTGTTTGACCAAGGCCTGATAGATCTGGTGAGTGCCACGCAGCTTGCCCTCCAGGCTGTGCCCTGCAATATGAGGAGTGCCCAGCATTACCTGGTGAGCCAGCGTCAGATCGATGGCCGGCTCCCGCTCCCACACATCCAGCAGGGCCGTCATATCGTTGTCGCGCTCGAGCCTCGCGCTCAGCGCCTGCCCATCGACGCAGTCACCGCGCCCGGCGTTGAGCAGCAGGCTGCCTGGTTTCAAGGCCTCGATGCGCCCTGCGTCCAGCAGGTGTCGGGTGGCGTGGGCCCCCTCCTTGACCAGCGGGGTATGCAGGCAAAGCACATCACAGCGCTCGATCAGCGTATCCAGGTCGACAAACCCTTGCTGACCTTCTCGGTCTGCCCGGGGAGGATCGCACAGCTCGTGGGCCACTCCCATGGCGGCCAGACGCGCCGCCAGACGCCCCCCCACGTTACCGACACCCAGGATGCCCACCCGTTTATCGAGCAGCGACTCGCCCCGTCGCTCGCAGGCCAAGGCCAGAGCGGACAGCACATAATCCACCACTGGCTCGGCATTGCAGCCAGGCGCGCTGGCAAAGGCTATTCCACTCGACGCCAGGGCTGCGAGACTGACGTGATCGGTGCCGATGGTGCAGCTGCCAACGAAGGACAAGGGCGATCCCAGCGACCGCGCCTGGTTGATCAGCGCTTCATCCACTTGGGTAATAGAACGAATCACCAGCGCGCTGGCATCAGCCAGGTGATGGGCATTGATCTCGCGTCCCGGTACGCGCACCACCTCTCCCAGCGGGCCAAAACAAGCATCGGCAGCGGGCACGTTGGCGTCGACGACAATCTTCATGAACGGTTCCTGGCGGCAGGGCAATCGACAGCCCGACCCAAGATCGGGCTATTTGTGGATGAGCCTCAAGGGCTTACAATGGCCATCTTAACCGAAAAAAGACGGTGCTTGAGGCCCTCAGGTGCCGACCACTGCTGATAGACGGGAGTCGCCGTGATCGTCCGCTGGGAAACCGACCATGACTATGTCCTTGTGCATGTGCATCAGGACATGTTCGGCGACTGGATCTTCAGCCGTGCCTGGGGGCAGATCGGCACCCAGTTCGGCGGGCTCAAGCATCAGTTGGCCGATGACTATGCCCAGGCCATGATGTGGCTGGAAGACGAAAAGACCATCCTGACCTCGCGCGGTTTCAGCAAGGTCCTGGAAGCCGATGACCACAGTCCTGAAGGGCGTGAGGCCGTCGGTCAACTGTCGCTGCTGGACGCCAACTGACATGCCGGCAGCTGACGCCTCCACCACCAGCGACGCGCTGGCAGCACGTTTGCGAGCACTGCTGGAGACCACTGAGACCCACCAGCTACCGCTGACCTACCAGCAGGCTGCCGAGGCACTAGGGCTGATGCCACCCCGGACCATTCGCCGGGTTGCCGAGGCGCTGGAAGTCACCATCCACGAAGACGTGGCAGCGGGCCGCCCCTTGCTGGCCACTCTGGTGGTCAGCCGCCAGCCCCCTCACCTGCCTGGACCCGGCTTCTTCAGCCTGGCCGTTGCCCTGGGCCGCTTTCCCGAGCATCAGGACGATCACCCGCAGGCTTACCGCCAGGAGCTAGCCGCCGTCCTGGCCAGTCGGCGCTGACCTTGGTCAGCGACCGCCGAATACCCGCCTACCCCGTACCAGCCTTGCGCCGACGACATGGTCTGCCTCACCCGCTTCAGTCTGCTGGACCAGCGCCCGCCACGCGCTGTGATCAAGCAGACCGCGAGCATCCAGCCAACGAGCCACGCTGTCGGCGTCGACACGCCCCTCCAGCACATCATCGGGGCGCGTCTCGTCGATCAACACAGGGATGCGCTCGGCAAAGCGCTCCAGCAGCGCCTCATCGTCGCTGATCTCGACGCTGTCGATGGCAATGTCCTCCACCGACAGCGTCTTGACCAGCGCTGCCATCTGCTCGCACAGGTGGCAACCCAGCGTGGTGATCATCACCCAGCGCCCCATCACGATGCCCGATGGCGAATCAAGAAGCAGTGGTGAAGGTCGGGGCGCCGGCTGAAGTCCGGATCAAACGTCTGGCGTGAGATGTCCTTGATCTCGAAATGCTGCTCCAACGCCTCATCCATCTTGAACCGGCGCTGGTTGTTGGAGAACACCAGAGTGCCCTCTGGGGCCAGTCGCGCCATCGCCAGCTCGACCAAGCGGGGATGGTCACGCTGGATATCCAGCGTGTCGTCCATCTTCTTGGAGTTCGAGAAGGTCGGCGGATCCATGAAGATCAGATCAAATTCGCCCTTGGCCGTCTCCAGCCAGCGCAGGCAGTCGTCACGCACGACCCGGTGGCGTGACGGGTCGAGGCGGTTGAGCGCGAAGTTGTCCCGGGCCCACTCCAGGTAGGTGTTGGACATGTCGACACTGACACTGTCGCTGGCACCGGCTTGACCCTCCTTGCCACTGCCGAGTGCCGCCTGCACCGTCGCCGTCGCGGTATAGCAAAACAGGTTGAGGAAGCGCTTGCCCGCGGCCATTTCCCCGAGCATCCGACGTACCGGACGATGATCCAGGAACAGACCGGTATCCAGGTAGTCACGCAGGTTGACCCAGAAACTCGCCTGCCCCTCGCTCACCTGAAAACGCTGCCCGCTGCGACCTTGCTTCTCGTACTGTGACTTGCCCTGCTGGCGCTGGCGCTGCTTGACCACGACCTTGCCGGGCTCCACGCCAAGCACATCGGGTATCACGCCAAGGGCATCATAGAGCCGACGCTGAGCCTGGGAGGCATCGATCGACTTGGGCGGCGCATACTCCTGTACATGCACATGGTCACCGTAGACATCGATGGCCAGGGCGTACTCGGGCATGTCGGCATCGTACAAGCGATAGCAACGCTCACCGCTTCGCTTGAGCCACTTGCGCAGTTTCTTCTGGTTCTTCTCCAGACGGTTGGCGAACATCTGCGCGCCTGAACTACGAGCCGGCTGTGTCGGGCTGTCGGCCTCGCCTGTCTCTCGACGGGAGTCACGCTCTGCACTGGGGTGTTCTGACCCCTGCCCTGGCTGCGGCTGCGAGCCTTTAGGCTCGGCGCTGGCACTGCCCTGGGGGTTGTGCGCAGCATCGTCGAAGGATGACGCAGGCCTCGCCTCCGTCGCCTTGTCTGTCAGCCCTTCCGCTGATGCAGATACATCGCCCTCACGACGCTGGCCAATGTCGATCAGCAGCAGCTTGGCGTCCAACGGCCCATTGCGCAGCGCATACTGCTTGTGGGCACGCATTCCCAAGCGGTGTCCCAGATCAGGGTTGCCGGTGAACAGCGCCAGCCGCCAGCCGGAAAAGTCCGCCTTGAGGCGCACACCAAGATCCGAGTACAGCCTGACCAGCTCCGGCAGCTCGCCGATTCGCTCACCATAAGGGGGGTTGCTGATCACCAGTCCAGGCAGCTCAGGGTCGAGTACCCGTGGACGTGACAGGCGCTGCACGCTGGCACCATCCAGGTGAATCAGTGCCGGAATGCCGGCTCGCATGGCGTTGGTCTTGGCGGCCGTCAGAGCGGGCGGGCTCTGGTCAAAGCCGAAGATCGACGACTGCGCGCGCTTGCGCCCAAAGCTTGCTCTCGCCTGGGCCTCTCGCAGCACCTCCTGCCACAGAGCTCGGTCGTGCCCGGCCCAGCGATGGAAACCGAAACGCTCACGAGACAGGTTGGGAGCCATGTCCGCCGCCATCAGCGCCGCTTCGATCAGCAGCGTCCCCGAACCGCACATGGGGTCGATCAGGGGCGCGCCCTCCTTGGCCAACTCAGGCCAGCCGGCACGTACCAGCAGGGCCGCCGCCAGGTTCTCCTTGAGCGGAGCATGGCCCGTGTCACGACGATAGCCGCGACGATGCAGACTATCGCCGGACAGGTCGATCCCCAGCACCAGGCGCCCCCGGTGAAGGTGCGCGTATAGACGCACGTCGGGTTGGCGAGTATCCACATCGGGGCGCGCCTGGCCCGAGGCGGTCAAGCGATCCACCACCCCATCCTTGACCGTCTGCGCACCGAAACGGGTATGGCGGATCTCCTCGCTGCGACCGTGGAAGTCCACCGCGATGGTCGCGCCGGGACGGACATGGCGCTGCCAGTCAATGGCCGCTGCCGCGTCGCGCAGGGAATCGGGAGTTTCCACCCCCTCGACGCGAGCCACGCAGAGGATGACCCGATTGGCCAGACGCGACCACAGACACGCTCGATAGGCACCCTCGAGGTCACCCTCGGCGTTGACTCCCGCCACGGTGGACTTACCAGGGGCGAGACCGAATGTCGCAAGCTCAGTGGCCAGCAACTGCTCGATGCCGCGTGGACAGGTCGCCAGAAGGTCTAACTTCTCAGGCACTTGCTTCTCCTACTTTGATAATGAACCTGCAAGTCATTTTTCGACTAATCGTTCGATGACCGCTGGATGAACAGGTTGTTACAAAACAAACGTCGACAACGGCTCGTGGCTTACGCTATCAATGAAATGGTAGCTACGAGATACGACACATGTGATCCTGTCAACAAGCCTTCATTTCGTGCTTCTCACGCTAGAACGCACATCGCAAGGCTTGGGCATCACGGGCCCGTTCCACGCTCTTCCCCAATGTACGGCGGGAGCGGGTCGGATTGGTACCTTTGTCACGAGGTAGACCCATGAAACGACAGAAACGTGATCGCTTCCAGCGCGCCTATGTACACGGCTATAAGGCAGGCCTCTCGGGTAGATCCCGAGACGATTGCCCCAGCCAGGACATCAATCTACGGGAGTACTGGATGAGCGGTTGGCGTGAAGGTCGTGGGGACCAGTGGTCGGGCATGACAGGAGTGTCCGGCATTCACAAGAACCCCATGGTGCTCTGATAACGCTGTACTGTTGAGGTAAGGGAAAGACCCCGTAAGCCCATGGCCGTCAGTGCCATGGGCTTTTTGCTGCCACATTCTGCAGCACTTGTTTCAGCAACATCGCCACGCTCTTGCCCGCGGCCCCGCCAGACAACCTGCCTGACGATGCTCCGCTAGCGGCTGGACGCCAGCGCCCTGGCCGTTTCACGGACCAGCGCCGGGCCACGATAGATAAAGCCGGAATAGAGCTGCACCAGATCTGCGCCAGCCTGCCGCTTGGACACCGCCGCCTGGCCGCTGTCCACACCACCGACACCGATGATGGGAAGCTGCGGCAACGCCTCGCGTAGCTGAGCGATGACGCGGTTGGACGCATCCAGCACCGGACATCCTGACAGGCCGCCTTGCTCGTCGGCATGTTCAAGCCCCGCCACCGCCTCACGCGATACCGTGGTGTTGGTCGCAATGACCGCATCGATACCGTTGCTGGTCAGCGCGCCGGCCACCAGACGCACCTCATCCTCATCCATGTCCGGCGCAATCTTGACGGCCAGCGGCACCCGGCGCCCGCTACGCTCGTCCAGGCGTGTTCCCGCTTCTCGCAGACTGGCCAACAGGCGGTCCAGGTGGTCACCGAACTGCAGGTTGCGCAATCCCGGCGTATTCGGGGACGAAATGTTCACTGCCACATAGTCGGCGTGATCGTGGACTCGCTCGAGACAGTAGAGATAGTCGGCCTCAGCGTCTTCCACCGCCGTGGTCAGGTTCTTGCCGATATTGATGCCGATGACGCCGCGATAGCGGCTGGCCTTGACCCGCTCCACCAGATGGTCGACACCGTGGTTATTGAAGCCCATGCGATTGATGATCGCGCCGCGCTCCGGCAGCCGGAACAGCCTCGGCTTGGGGTTACCGGACTGCGCTCGCGGCGTCACGGTGCCTACTTCCACGAAACCAAAGCCCAGCGCCCCAAGCGCATCGAGGTGGTCAGCATTCTTGTCCAACCCGGCCGCCAGACCAATACGGTTGGGAAAGGTCAGCCCCATCACGGTGGTCGGGTCATCTACCGGCGCTCCCGCCATCCATCGCGTGGCCTTGACCCGCGCCGCCCAGTCCAGTGACGTAAGCGAGAGGTCATGAGCCCGTTCAGGGTCGAGGCGAAACAGCAGAGAGCGGGCGAGATCGTACATGACATCTCCGGAACGAGAAAAAGACGAGGGCGTGCGGCCGGGCGCGAGTATAGCGCAGCCACGCCTTCACGACGACGCTCTGCATCAAGGGTCATGAACTTTGCCCCAGCGAGCTTTCCTCCCCGGGGCAATCAACGCTCGTTCAATGGCCGATATCGCCGTCAGTAAACAGAAACTCGCGCAGATACTTGTCCATGACGGGATCCTTGCGACGCAGCCACTCCAGGGTCATGGCAGCGTGTTCCTTCTCCTCATCGCGGTTATGTTCGAGGATCTTGCGTAGATCGTCGTCCTTGCAGGCATCTACACGCTGGTTGTACCAGTCTACCGCCTCCAGTTCCTCCATCAGCGACACGATGGCGCGATGGTAATCACGGGTCTGAGCCGTCAGCTCTTCCACCGGCTCATGGTAGCCCTCGCTCGATCCGGCCATGTGCAACTCCTTTTCTTTGCAAACAGTTGTGGTCTACTGGTGTCCTGATTCACACGTTGGTGGCAAAGGACTTCTGCCCAATCAACGTAGGACACGAACGTTGCCTTGTCAGTCAGCAACATATGCCGGGAGGGACCATGACAGAAGTGACCGAGACCTTTGAAAGCCAGCTGTCGCGCATCCACCTGGCCCTGGAAGATGAAAACTCGCAGGAAGTCTCCGATGTCCTAGAGGATCTCGAACCTGCCGAGGTAGCTCTGCTGCTTGAGTCGCTGCCGCTGAGCGAGCGCATCAAGCTGTGGGAACAGGTGCCATCAGAGGACGATGGCGAAGTACTGCTGCACGTTCACGATGAGGTCCGCAGCACCCTCATCGAGGACATGGATCCAGAAGAGATCGTGGCGGCCACCGCCTCGCTGGACACCGCTGACCTGGCCGAGCTGTTCGAGGACCTGCCCAAGCAGGTGGCCGAGGACATGCTGCGTACCATGGACGAAATGCAGCGCACACGCCTGCAGGAGACGCTGTCGTTCGAGGAAGACAGCGCCGGTCGCCTGATGCGCACCGACGCCATTGGGGTGCGCTCGGACGTGACGCTGGAAACCGTACAGCGCTTCCTGCGCTGGAAGGAGTCGATTCCGGACAACACCGACAACCTGATGGTGGTGGACCGCATCGGCCACTTCGTTGGGGTCTTGCCATTGGCCCGACTGGTCTCCCACGACCAGGAAACGTCGGTGGTCGAGCTGATGGACGCCGACGTCGACGTCATCCAGGGGGATATGAAAGCCCGCGACGTCGCCACCCTGTTCCAGACCCACGACCTGACGTCGGCACCCGTGGTGGACAACGATGGGATGTTGCTCGGCCGTATCGTCATCGACGATATCGTCGACGTCATCCAGGAAAACTCCGAACAGGCGCTGATGAACATGGCCGGCCTGGATGAAGAGGAAGACCTCTTCGCCCCGGTGTTGCCCAGCGCCAAACGCCGTGCCGTGTGGCTGGGCATCAACCTGCTGACGGCTTTCCTGGCGGCGTGGGTCATCGGGCAGTTCGAAGATGCGCTGGAGAAGGTGGTCGCGCTGGCGGTGCTGATGCCCATCGTCGCCAGCATGGGCGGTATCGCCGGCAGTCAGACTCTGACACTGGCCATCCGTGGTCTGGCTCTGGGACAGATCAGCAAGACCAACAGCAACTGGCTGCTCAGAAAGGAAGTCGGCATCGCCTTGCTCAACGGCGTGGTGTGGGCGCTGGTGGTCGCCGTACTGGCGGTCCTCTGGTTCAAGAGCATGGCCATTGGCGCCATCATCGCCGCCGCTCTGGTGATCAACATGCTGGCTGCCGGCGTCTGCGGCATCGTGATTCCGCTGATTCTCAAGCGCATGAACATCGACCCGGCCCTGTCGGGCTCGGTCATCCTGACCACGGTCACGGATGTCATCGGCTTCATGTCATTCCTGGGTCTGGCGACCATCTTCCTGCTCTAACCCGCATCGCCCCCACCAAGCCATGGCTGGCTTGGTGGGGCACGCTGCCCCCCCCTGCCGGTGATGGCCTGTGGTGGCCGGTGATGGCCTGTGCTCTGTATCGCCCGCCGCGAATTCATGCCCAGCACCGCCTCGTTACCCGCGGCAGCCATCTGTCTCCTTTAAGCGACATATGGCGTCGCAATCTCTCTACTCTTGTGCTGATTGCTGTATTCGTTAGCATGGTCACCAAGGCGCACGGATATTGCGCCGGTCTGCACTGTCCCGAACGGAAAAAGGAGAGACCGCATGATGACCAAGACCCGCTCCATGATGCTCGTGCTGGGCGCCGCTTCTCTGGTAGGCCTGGCTGGCTGTGCCAGCGATAGCGCGTCAATGGAAAAGCAGAGCACCGACTACATCGTCACCGGACTCGGCGACGATCGTCAGGAGGCGCTGGAAGAGGCCAAGGAACGCGCACTGGAGCAGTGCGAGGCCCAGGATCGTGATGAGTTCATCATTGAAGAGCAGCAAGTGCTGGGTCCCAACACCAGCGCCGAGAAGCGCGAACGCGCTGAGGCCATGGTCGAAGGCGGCACCGTCAGCGAGGACACCAACCTGGCCGCGCTGAACGACGACAGTGCCGAGTTCAAGGCGATCTGGAGCATCAGCTGCCGCTGATATCAGCATTCCAGCAACGGCCATGACTAAAGAAGGGCGCCCCGAGGGGCGCCCTTCTTGTTGTCTACCATCAGCCGTCTACCATAACGACTGCCAACAGGCAGCGGCAGTGAGGGCATCAGTGTGATGCCCTCGACGGCGCACGGGTGATGGCGGTTACACCTCGCTGTTGCTCTCTGCCAGGTCGACCAGTTCGCGCACAGCCACGGCGAACAGCGGGAAGCCACCCTGGGCGCCACTCTCGACCTCGTTGATCAGACGACACCAGCGCTTGTGCATCGACTCATGATGCTTGAGCCACTGCTCGACACGCCCGGCGGTATCACGCGCACCGCTTTCCATGGTCAACACGCTGGCGGTCAAGGCCATCTGCTGACGCTCGATATCGTCGCGGAAGGTCTCGCGGGCCTTGGACTGCCAGCCATCCTTCACCGGCAGAGCGGTCACCTGCTGGATCATCCAGGGAAGTTCCAGGCGAGCCCCGATCTCGTAGCAGACCTCGGCCACTTTCTGCGGCTTCTCGTTGACCTGGCGCGCGGTCTGGATAATACCCAGCGCCGTGTACAGGCTATCGGTGGCGGCGACGGTCGATGCCAGGGCCTCAGGCACTCCTGCTGCGACCAGTTCATCACGGCGGGCCTGCCAGGCCTCAAGGTCTTCACCGCGCAGGCGCTTGCCGATATTCTCCTGCAGCTGAGCGATGCGCGGTGCAAAGTACTCGATGCAATCCGCGGCAGACTGGCCAGAACGGTTACGCAGGAACCAGCGTGACGCCCGGCGGATCATCCGCATCAGGTCCAGCATCATGCTGTACTGGATGTCCGTGGACACCTTGTTGTCCAGCGCCTCGATCTGCTCCCACAGCTTCGGCAACTGGAAGCTGTCTCGGGCAATCACGTAGGCACGGGCAATATCGGCACGTCCCATCCCGGTGGAATCGATCAACCGGCGCGTGAACACGATGCCCATATGGTCGACCAGATCGTTGGCCAGCTGGGTCGCGACAATCTCACGCTTGAGGCGGTGACTGAACACCTGGTCACGGTAGCGCTCCACCAGACTCTGGGGGAAGGCCCGCGCGGCATGCTGGGCAATCACTTCGTCGTCAGGCACGTCCGAGGCGATCAAATCGCCTTTGAGGGTGCTCTTGGCGTAAGAGATCAGCACCGACAGCTCCGGCAACACCATGCCTTGATCGTTGGCGGCCCGCTCCTGGAGTTCTTCGTCGGACGGCAGGAACTCCAGCTCACGGTCGATCTGACCTGCGGCTTCGAGCTCGCTGATGAAGCGACGATAGGGGCCGATGCCCTGCAGCGACAGACGCTCGGAGAGATCCAGCGCCTGGGTCTGACGATAGTTGTCGGTCAGCACCAGCTCACTGACTTCCTCGGTCATGTCCGCCAGCAGCTGATTACGCTGCTTCTCGGTCATGTCGCCGTTGGCCACCACTTCATCGATCAGGATCTTGATGTTGACCTCGTGGTCGGAACAGTTGACCCCGCCCGCGTTGTCGATGAAGTCGGTGTTGACCCGCACACCCCGAGTGGCGGCTTCCATGCGCCCACGCTGGGTCAGGCCAAGGTTACCGCCCTCGCCCACTACCTTGCAGTTGAGCTCATTGCCATTGATGCGCAGCACGTCGTTGGCCTTGTCACCGACCTCGGCATCGGTTTCGGTACTGGCCTTGACGTAGGTACCAATGCCGCCGTTCCAGATCAGGTCGACGCGGGAGCGCAGCATGGCCTGAATCAAGTCATTGGGTGCCAGCTTGTCCTCGGTAATACCGAAGGCGTCTTTCATCTGCGGCGTGATGCTGATGGACTTGGCCGCACGGGAGAAGATGCCACCGCCCTCGGAGATCAGGCTCTCGTCGTAGTCCTGCCAGCTGGAGCGAGGCAGCTCGAACAGACGCTTGCGCTCCTTGAAGCTGGACGCGGCATCCGGCGTCGGATCGACGAAGATATGCAGGTGGTTGAAGGCCCCGACCAGACGAATGGTCTCGGACAACAGCATGCCATTGCCGAACACGTCGCCCGCCATGTCGCCGATACCGACGACACTGAATTCGTCGGACTGGGTGTCGACCCCAAGACCGCGGAAGTGACGCTTGACCGACTCCCAGGCCCCCTTGGCGGTGATCCCCATCTTCTTGTGGTCATAGCCGTTGGCACCGCCGGAGGCGAAGGCATCGCCCAGCCAGTGGCCGTACTCCAGGGAAATCTCGTTGGCGATATCAGAGAAGGTTGCCGTGCCCTTGTCCGCCGCCACGACCAGGTAGGGGTCGGCGTCATCATGGCGCACCACGTTCTGGGGCGGAACTACCTCGCCGCCGACCAGATTGTCGGTCACGTCCAGCAAGGCGCGAATGAAGGTCTGATAGCAGGCAATGCCTTCCTTCTGCACCGTTTCACGATCGGCCCCCTCGGGCATGCGCTTGCAGACAAAGCCGCCCTTGGCACCGACCGGCACGATCACCGAGTTCTTGACCTGCTGCGCCTTGACCAGCCCCAGCACTTCGGTGCGGAAGTCCTCGTGGCGATCGGACCAGCGCAGGCCGCCGCGGGCCACCTTGCCACCGCGCAGGTGGACCCCTTCGACCCTGGGAGAACACACGAAGATCTCGAACATCGGGCGCGGCTTGGGCATGCCCGTCACCTTGGACGGCTCCAGCTTGAAGGCCAGGTAATCCTTGAAGCCGCCCTCGTCGGTCCTCTGGTAATAGTTGGTCCGAAGCGTCGCCATGATCAGCTCTACATAGCGGCGCAGCAGACGATCGTCATTGAGGCTGGCCACATCGTCGAGCAGGGTGTTGATGCGCTCGACGCATGCCTCGACCTCGCCTTCGTCAGGACGATCCTCTGGGTCAAAGCGCAGTTCGAACAGGGTCACCAGCTCGCGGGTGATGTGCGGATGCGCGACCAGCGTATTGGCGATGAAATTCTGAGAGATGCCGAAGCGAATCTGCTTGAGGTAGCGCGCATAGGAGCGCAGCATCGCGACCTCGCGCCAATCCAGATTGGCACCAATGATCAAGCGGTTGAAGCGATCATTGTCCGCCTCACCGGCCCAGATACGCTGGAAAGCCTCGACAAACGGCTTGCGCATCTCCTGCAGATTGACCTCGGTGGCCGTGTGATGCTCCAGATCGAAGTCATGGATCCAGTAGCTCGCATCCACGGCTTCGACCTCGTAGGGTCGCTCACCGATCACTCGCAGGCCAAGGTTTTCCATCATCGGCAGCACGTCAGACAGCGGAATCTGGCTGCCCTTGTGGAACAGCTTGAGATTGACGCCGCTGCCCTCTTCTTCGATCAGCCGATACAGCGACAGTGCCAGCGGCTTGCCGTTGTCGAGCTCGCCGATGTGCTGCAGGTCATAGACCGCGGTGCGGGCGCTGAAATCGTCCTGGTAACCCGCCTGGAAAGCGTCACGGAAGCGGGCCAGCAGATGATTGGCCTGTTCCTCGCCGTATCCGTCGATGGCCGCATTGAGCAGATCATCACGCCAGTTGCGGGCCAGTCGGGCCAGCTTCTCTTCGAGCGCCTTGATGTCGTAGTCGCTGGGCGCCTCTCCGTTAAAGCGCAGGATGAACTGGATACGTGCCAGCACCGACTCGGACAGGTACGTATTGAAGTCACCGAAGGTAGCGTCAAGTTCTTCGCACAGCACGCGCTGCAGCCGCAGTCGCAGCTCGGTGGAGAACACATCACGAGGCACAAACACCAGGCAGGAGTAGAATTGGCCGAAGCGATCCTCGCGAATGAACAGACGCACGCGGCGACGCTCGCGGATGTCGAGAATGCCCAGTGCCGTCTGCGCCAGCTCGTCGGTGTCGATCTGGAACAGGTCATCGCGCGGATAGACCTCCAGAATCTGCGTCAGCTGCTTGCCGTTATGGCCCTTGGGGTTGAAGCCGGCAATGTCCATGACCGCCTTGAGCTTACGCCGAAGGATCGGAATGTGGCGCGGAGAGTCGTTGTACACCCCGGACGTGAACAGGCCAAGGAAGCGGCGCTCGCCGATCACGTTACCCTGGTCGTCGTAGCGATCGATGGTGACGTAGTCCGGGTAGGTCGGACGGTGCACCCGCGCATGAAATGCGCTCTTGGCAAAGGACAGCAGCTGCGGAACCAGGACGTAACGATCCCCCTCGACCCCCTGGTCGGTGCGGATACGCTGGCGATACTGCGCCTCGGACAGGCGGAACAGTCCTAGTTCGCTGCCGTCCACCTGATTGAGACTCTGCCCCCCATTGGACCCATCGACGCTGAATTCGTCATAGCCCAGGAAGGTAAAGTTGTCTTCCAGCATCCACTCCAGGAAGGCCACCGCCTCGGCGTGGTCGTCCTTGTTCACCGGTCCGGGGCAGCAGGTATTCAGCTCATCGATGGCTTCGCGGATGCGCGCACGCATCGGCTCGAAATCCGCCACGGCAGTGCGGACTTCCTGCAAGACTTCCTGCAGGCTCTGCTCGATGGCGGCCAGCTCGGCGGGATCGGAGTGGCGGTCGACCTCGATGGCGATCAGCGACTCGCGCTGCTCCGGTGCGTCCTTGTCACGCGGAGAGGCCAGGCGCACCACCCGGTGCTGCTCGTCCCGGGCCACCGACAGCACCGAGTTGTGGATCGCATGCACCGTCATGCCACGACGATTCAGCTCGATACGCACGGAATCCACCAGAAACGGCATGTCCTCATGCAACACGGCCACGAAGGTGTGGGTCGATTGCCAGCCGTGCTCCTCGAAGTCAGGGTTCATCACCTTGACCTTGGGCGAGGCAGGATCAAACTGCTGCAGAAAGTGCCATACCGAGAGAGTGGCGCCGTAGAGATCGTCCAGGCGACGCTCAGTCAGATCTTCCAGCGGAATCGTGGAGTAGAAGTGACGAGCGAAGTTACTCACCTGGCCGGCCTTGTCCTGATCGAGTCGCCCCTCGAGCCTTTCCTCGAGCTGCTTCAGCAGATCTTCGCGACTGTCATCCTGTGCGACGTGTAACATCCTCACCTCGGTTGGCGGCGGCCACTTCACTGTGGCCAGTTGAACGGTTATGACGAGCGTAGTGCATGGTCGCCAAGCTTACGGCAATCCCTTCCTCTCCCCCATCCAGATGCCCGCCTTCTCATGGAGCATGACGGTTGCGCATCGGTCTTGACAGCGGCCTCAGCTTGCGCCTTGGTGCTAGCGGCGCTCCAGCAGTACGCCACATTCACAATGATGGGTGAAAGGAAACTGGTCAAACAGAGCAAACCTCACCACATCATGGGTCTGGGTCAGCTGTTCAAGATTGTCGGCCAGGGTGTCAGGGTTGCAGGAAATATAGACGATACGCTGATACTCGCTCAGCTGTGCGCAGCTGTCGGCGTCCAGGCCGGCCCGCGGGGGATCGACCAGCACTGTCGAGAAGTCATAGCCGTCCAGGGCCATTTCGTCGACACGTCGTCCGCCCTTGTCCCCTTTCAGCGCAGCCGAGAAATCCTCGGCAGACATCCGGGCGACGACGGCGTTGGTCACCTGGTTGGCCTCCAGATTGACCTTGGCACTGGCCACTGATGTGCGCGAAATCTCGGTGGCGAGGACCCGACGGAAGTTCTCGGCCAGCGCGATGGTGAAGTTGCCATTGCCGCAATAGAGCTCTACCAGGTCACTGTGCTGGCTCCCGGCGGTGACATCGCGGGCCCAGCTCAGCATGGCGGAGCAGATCTGTGCATTGGGCTGGGTGAAGCTGTTTTCGACCTGCTGGTAGTGCAGGGTACGGCCATCCACCTCCAGACGCTCCCACACGTGATCGCGCGTAAGCACAATACGCTGCTTGCGCGATCGGCCGATGATCATCACTCCAAGCGCCTGCTCCAGCGCGCGCGCATCCGCCTCCCAGTCGTCCTCCAGCGGGCGGTGGTAGATCAGGCTGACCAAGGTTTCCCCCGCCAGTGTCGAGAGAAACTCGACCTGAAACAGCTTGCGCCGCATCACCGGGTTGTCGCGTATGGCATCCAGCAGGGCTGGCATCAGGGCGTTGATCCGCTCGCTGGCCACGGCGAACTGATCCATACGCACCAGCGCCTTGTCAGAAGGATCGTCGGGATTGACCTCGAACATCACATAGTAGAGATCATCCCCTTCGTGCCACACCCTGAACTCGCAGCGTTGGCGATAGTGGCTCGGCGGTGACGGATAGACCTCGAGGGCCGGCGGCGAGAAGCGGGCAAACTGAGCTTCCAGGCGCTCGCGCTTGGCGTCTAGCTGTTCGGTATAGCGTTCAGGGTCAACAACAGGTATGGCCACAATGACTCCGCAACAAACATTGGATAGTAGAGAAACCAGAGAAAAACAGGGTAGACAGACAGCGTCGGCAGCAAGCGCTGTCAGCAAGAACCGTCAAAACGAGCTGTCATAAAGCGCTGTCATAAAGCGCTCTCATCAAGAACTGCCAGAACGAGCAGCGACCAAGGCGACATCAAGACGGCATCAGGGCGACATCAAGACGACATTGGATGTCCGGCTCTGCTTTATCCGACCCAGCGCAACCCGGCCCAGCGCTGCCCGACCCCGCCGGACAGCCTCAAGGCTGGCACGCACAGGCTCCGCGTCAGGCAGACGCTTTACACCGTCGGCAGCTGGCGAACCGCGTCGAAACCAAAGCGCGACAGCCCAGGCTCCAGCGCCGGCGACGATGCCGTCAACCAGGCGCACTGCGCTCCCTGGCGCGCATCGGGTTGCTGCATCACTTGAACCGTGCGCCGGGCAATGGCGTCCCCCGAGTCGATCCAGGTGATGGCTCGCGGCATGACCTCGTCCAGCCAAGGCAACAGCAGGGGAAAATGGGTACAGCCGAGCACAACCGTATCCACCAGCGGATCGTCGATCAGCGGCGCCAGGGCGTGACGCACCACCTCAAGATCTACCGCGTGCCCTGCCAGCTGGTGCTCAGCCTGGGTCACCAGCGCATCAGCGGCGACCTTCTTTACCCGACAATGAGGGGCGTAGCTATCGATCAGTCGCTGCGTGTACGGCCTTGATACCGTCGCACTGGTGGCCAACAACGCCAGACAGCCGCTGCGTGATGCCAAAGCGGCAGGCTTGATGGCGGGTACGGTACCCACCACGGGCAGCGCAAGACGTTCACGAAGCTCGTTGAGCGCCAGCGTGCTGGCGGTATTGCAGGCCACCACCAGGGTATCTGCAGAGGTCGCGTCGACGGCGGCAGCACACACCGCAACGATACGCTGGACCAGCCAGTCATCAGGGCGGATGCCATAGGGCATCATGGCGTTGTCACAGCAATACGCCATTGCCGTCTCGGGCAGGTGCTGGCGCAGCGACCGAACCACCGAAAGCCCGCCAACCCCTGAGTCGAAAACCAGTACAGGACCCGCCATCAGTCCCCCACGCCATCAACGATCACACGAAGGCCCATCCTCGGCGACGATGGGCCCTTGGTACGGCGACGAAGAAGATATTGAACGGGAGCAGACACAGGATATGGCGCCATGATCATCATGGCGCCATTCTACCCGAGAGGATGCAGCGGAGTCAGCAGCAGCGCGAGTCAAGCGCCACCGCCGTTACCGCCATTTACCCTGGAGTGACGTGTCAGATGGAAGGTTGCGGGCGCACCGACTGTCAGGCCGGCATGGGTTCTTCCCTGAGCTCTGCGTAGAGTTCCGGGTAGGCCCCCTGCAGCCTCTCGAGCTCAGAGGTGGCGTGTTCCGGCAAGGCATGCGCCAGCCGTTCGAGGTCCTCGTCAGAGAAGTGCTCGCTGATCAGCGGAAACAGCTCTTCCCGTTCCTGGCGCAGGTAGGTCCGGTGGCTGTCGAGGTAGTCGCGCAGGTCGCTGGAGAACTGGTCCATGGGAACAGCGACGTCCATCAGAATCATGTCGATGTCGCGAGACAGGCGGGAGAGCCTTGCCTTGAGCTTGCGGTAGTCTCCGGAGAGGCGCTCGGCGATGTCTTCGCTGGCTGGCGCCACCTCCCTGAGGCGATCGGTGCAGATCTGTTCCAGCGGCAGCGTGAAGCCTGCCATGTAGTCGAGAATGTAATCGACCACCTCCCTGACAAGCTGGAAATTGGGCCGCTCTCCCTGAGCGAGGGTCTTTTGCTTGAGTTGCAGGACGTGCAGTATGCGCGCCATGTTGGCGTGATCCCGTCGCAGTTGCTTTAGCATGGGCATGACGGAAACCTCCTGTGGTCAGCGTGAGCTGAAGGCACCCTAGCTTAGACTGGCCTTCTCGGATCAGGTTCCGGATCGATCACACACCGGAATGTATCACCCTAGACGCATAATCACGTTTCTGCCCGACGAATTCCACCACATAAGTAATGAACGATTTCTTACAATCCGCCTAAGCATTAACCTCTGGCGCATTTTTCCATTTGAGCAGGAGTCGGCGATGGACATGTTTCAACAGGCCCACCAGGAAGACGCAGCGCCGCTGGCCTGGCGCATGCGCCCGAGAACCCTCGACGACTACCTGGGACAGCCATCGCTGGTGGGCCCGGGCAAGCCTCTGCGGCGCATGGTGGAAGCCGGACAAATTCGCTCGATGATCCTGTGGGGCCCCCCGGGAGTCGGCAAGACCACCCTGGCAGACATCCTGGCCCACGCCTCCCAGTCACGCCTGGAACACCTGTCTGCGGTGATGGCTGGGGTCAAGGACATTCGCGAGGTCGTCGAGCGGGCCCGGGCGGCCCAGGGACAAGGCCAGACCACGGTGCTGTTTCTGGATGAGATTCACCGCCTCAACAAGAGCCAGCAGGATGCCTTGCTGCCCCACGTGGAGTCAGGCCTGCTGACGCTGATTGGCGCCACCACGGAGAATCCGTCCTTCGAGGTCAATTCGGCGCTGCTGTCCAGAGCGCGAGTCCATGTGCTCAAGGCCCTGGATGACGACGCCCTGATCCAGGTGATGCGCCGAGCGCTGAGCGATACACAGCGAGGCCTTGGCCAGCGCAACATCCAGGTCGACGATGAGGTACTGGCCACCCTGGCCAGGGCCGCCGCGGGCGACGCACGCCGCGCCCTGGGCCTGCTCGAGACCGCCTGCGATTTCACCGTTCCCTTCAGCGCGCCCCAGGGCCAGGGAGAACGGCTTGAGGCCGGGGTGCTCGACGACGTTATCGGCCACACGGCGAGCGCCTTCGACAAGCAGGGAGATGCCTACTATGACCTGTTGTCGGCCATCCACAAGTCCGTGCGATCTTCCCGTCCAGATGCTGCCCTGCTGTACATGGCGAGGTTCATTCAGGGCGGTGGTGACCCTCTTGATGTGGTGCGCAGACTGGCCGCGATTGCCTCGGAGGACGTCGGCAATGCCGATCCGCGCTGCCTGCCCCTGGTGATGGCGGCGTGGGACGCCTATCTGCGCCTGGGGGACTACGAGGGACAGCGCGCTATCGCCCATGCCGCGATCCACCTGGCGGTGGCGCCCAAGAGCAACGCCATCGACCAGGCCTGGAAAAAGGCGCAGGCATTCGTCGCGTCACAACCACGCCTGGAGGTGCCCACCTACCTGCGTAACGCACCGACCAAACTGATGGCGTCCCTCGGCCATGGCGACGGCTACCGCTATGCCCACAATGAACCCAACGGATACCCAGCGGGCAGCCAGCACGACTGCTGGCCGGAGGAGCTACCCGTTCAGGCATTCTATCAGCCGTCTGACTACGGCCAGGAAGAGCGCTTCAAGCGCATCATGGATTGGCGTGCACAGCTGGACAGGACAGCCGACGGGAACAGCGACTGATCACTCATCATCCGCCGCAGGGGCGCTGTGGCGGGCCCTGTCCGCCCTGTTAGCGTTGCGGCACAGGGCGCAACGTCAAGGATAGGTCCCTCGCGACGACTACCTCCAATGCCAGGGCCCACGATGGGCCTCGTCCCCGGAGGAACACTCATGACTACCACCCCTGTTCAGCAAGCTCGCAAGATTCTGGTCCGCAACGCCCGCCACCCCAACCACCACGACCTGCTGCTCGCCTATGCGCGCCAGCAGGCCACGCCGGCAGTGCGGCGCGCCCTGTTCAAGCTGCTGTTCGAGCAATGACCACCCCTGCGCCGTCTCTCCCCCGCGGTCTTTCACATAGCTGAGTGGGAAACGAAGGGCGGCGGATGACACCCACGCTAGCGCAGGCGCTGAACGTCAGGTGCCGCTGGCCTTGCCGCAGGCGGAATCTGACGCCGTTGGATGGGCGGTGGACGGATCGCTGGACGTTGCTTCCGGCCCCGCCGTGTCCTTGACCGCTTCGGACTCGTGCTCATCGACAGCCTCGGTGGCCTCGTGATGATGCAGCACCCCGTCGTGGAAGCCGGCGTCGTCAAAGTAGGCCACGTACTGTCCCTCTTCGACCGGGGGCCCGACGATAGGCTCGGCCACATCCACGTCAGGCACCACGTCTGACAAGTCTTCCATGTGCTCGTGCTCCTTGGCGCCTTGCACCCACTCGTCGGTGACCACCAGCTCCGCGCCCACCGAGGACAGCGGGGTGGCCGCAGAGAACGGCACCACAGGCACCGGAGCAGGACGCACCAGACGACGCCAGGCGAAGAACAGCACCAGGGCAGCTCCCAAGGCACCAAAGGACATGAACAGCGCCGTGTCGCCAAGCGCAGCCATGACCGGACTGATCAGAGGCGGACTCACCGACGAGCCCAGCGCGCTGATCAGCAGCAGTCCCTGGCTCATCGGCACCAGGGCACCGGCCGGGGCGCGGTCAGCGGAGTGACCGACGGACACCGGATACAGCGAGAATACCCCACCCCCGAGCAGGAACAGCAGCGCCGCGAGCCCCCAGGAAGGCAACGGCACCAACAGCACCGTCAGCGAGATCGCCAGACAGAAGATCCCGATAAGAATCAGCACAGTCTGCCGGTCATGACGATCAGACCAGCGTCCGACAGGGTACTGAAGCAACATGGCGCCCAGCACCGTGGCCGCCATCAGCTGGCCAACATCCGCCACGCCAAAACCGTTGCGCTGAAGGTATAGCGGCAGCAGCGAATAGACGGCAGCGGCCAGCATGCCAGAGCCAAACGCCCCCACGACCCCTGTCGGCGTCAACACCATCAGCCGGAACGGCGATAGGGGTTCGATCTTGTCCAGAAGCGGGGTCACGCGGGGAATCATCGCCATCGGCAGCACCGACAGCGAGGCCAGCGCCCCCACCACCATGAACGGTGCGGTGTCCCCCAGGTTCTGGGTCACGCCAAGCAATAGCTGCCCGAGCACGCCAGAGCCGTAAAGCGCGATCATGTAGAGCGCCAGCAGGCGACCGCGAACCTGGGAGTCACCGGACGCCAGCAACCAGCTTTCAATGACCAGGAAGACACCCACCGTGGCCCAGCCACCGATCAGACGTAAGCCGAACCAGGCCACCGGGTCCAGCATCAAGCCTTGCAGCAGCACGGTCACGGCGACCAACGAGGCAAAGCTGCCGTAGGCGCGGATATGGCCAATGGCCAGCAGCAGGCGATCGTTGAACAGTGCCCCCAGCCCAAGGCCAATGTAATAGGCGGCAGACACCCAGCCGACCACGACCGGGGATTCCCCGGCAGCATCGAGCCGCAGGGTAATCAGCGACGACAGAAAACCATTGCCGATACCAAGGATGAACAGCCCCAGAACAGGGGGCAGAGCCATGGCCAGAAGCTGAGGAGACATGACAGGTCTGGGCTCCAGCGATGCGGACGACGCGGACGACGACGGCGGGTGAGTGTTGGCATATCGAGTCCGTCCGTCGCGGTGCGTTATTGACGACTCTTGGGCGGCGAATATACCCCCGTTTGTCCGTCTGTCAACGGCTTTCGAGCCGCTTTTGCAGAGCTCCTGCAACGCCTTGTTGACAAAGCACAAATTACAGCCATGTCAGCGCGCTGGCCGCTGCAGCAACGCGACATCCGAGCCAACCAGTTCCAGCGTGACGCCCAGTCGCTTGGCCAACCAGTGAAAGCTCGCGTCACTGAAGAACACCACATGGGTAGGGTCGCGGATATAGTGCCAGCCGGCAAAGTCATCCGGTGTGCGCTTGGTCATCAACCCCAGCCAGCCACCAGGACGCAGGCGTTGCACCAGACTGGCCAGTACCTCACCGGGGGCGTACAGATGTTCAGCCACCTCGGTGGCCGTGATGAAGTCGTACTCCGCCTCTGCCCACTGCGGGAAGGGGTGGTAGTAGGGATCGTGAATCCGCATCGAAAAGCCGGCCTCTTCGAACATTAGTGACAGCGTGGGGCCAGGGCCAGCGCCAAAATCCAGCCCACTTGCCCCGTCAGGCAATCGTTCGCTCAAGGGCTCGAACAGCCGTCCCAGGAAACGCCGATAGCCGGGATCGTCGGGCCGGTTGTCGTGCTGGTCGTAGATCGCTTTCTCCGCGGCTGGCGCCAGACGCTGAGCCGGCGGCACGGCAATCAGGTCACAGCGCGGACAGCGGAAGTAGTCGCGCTGTCCGTCCCAATGAAAATGCTGGGTCGTCGGGTTTGTGCATAGCGGACAGCTCGGCATCGTCGTATTCTCTGAGGCTTGATTCACTTGTGGAGAAAGGCATGCTGTCAGGTCTTGATCACCTGGTCATCACCGTGACCGATATTTCCCGCGCCGTTGACTTCTACACGCGCGTGCTTGGACTCGATGTCCGCTACCGAGACCGTGAACGTGTCGACCTGATGCTGGGCGAGCTGGCCTTGCGTCTGCACTGGACCGCGACCGACGTCCATCCGCGCGCCGCCACACCGACGCCCGGCAGCCTCGATATCTGTTTCAAGAGCCAGCTACCCCTTGCTGACGTCCAGCAACACCTGGAGGCACTGTCGGTCGACATCGAGCTCGGTCCGGTGACTCGTCAGGGCGCCACCGGCAAGATCGAGTCGCTCTACTTGAGAGACCCCGACGGCAACCTGCTGGAGATCTGCCGCCCACTGCGAGAACCCCAGGAGCACGGTGAGGTCTAGAGCGGGATGAGGCCGAGGAACGAGTGAGATCCAGCGACGAATCTCCCCCGTTCATCATGGCATTGCGGCACAGGCTGGGTATCATAGCGAAGCCGTTTTACATGCACAGAAAGGAACACGGATGAGCCAGCGCGACCTCGAGCCCCAGCCTCCCCACGTCACGCCCCCCGAGCCGGAGGGCTCCGGAGCCGACACCACCATCGCCATGGTCGGCTACGCCTTGCTGCTGGCCAATCTGGTCACCGGCTTTACCGCCGTGATCGGCGTGGTCATCGCCTATGTCTACAAGGGCAAGGGTCCCGCCTGGCTGGACCAGCATTATCGCTACCAGATCCGCACCTTCTGGATCGGACTGGTCTATGCGGTCGTCGCCTCCCTGCTGACCTTCGTCCTGATCGGGCTACCGCTGCTGCTGGCGCTGGCCGTATGGTTGATCGTCCGCTGTGTGAAGGGTTTCAAGGCCCTGCAGGAAAAGCGTGCCCCGGACAACCTGGAAAGCTGGCTGATCTGATCATGCAACTCCCCTGGCAACAACGTCTGCAGGCCTTTGCCGTCGCTCGCCTGTGGACCCTCCTGTCGCACTGCTCGCCCGCCTCACTGTGGCGGCTGAGCCGCGTTCTCGTCAGCCTGGCGTACCCCTTGCTCAAGCGCGAACGCGCGGTCACTCGGCTGAATCTGGAGGTCGTCTACCCCGACGCCAGCCCGCAGCAGCGGGAATCGCTGGCTCGCGACAGCCTCACGCACTCGACCGCCACCATGCTCGAGCTCGGCTTCTCCTGGCAAGGCGACCCGCAGCGCGTGGCTGACAGCATCGTCGAGGTGCATGGCAGAGCCTTGCTGGATGACGCCCGCGCCGAAGGCAAGGGGGTCATCATCCTGGCGCCTCACTTTGGCAACTGGGAAGTGCTCAACTTCTGGCTGTCCAGCCACTTTCCCTTCACCGCCATGTACGAGCCGCCCAAGCTGGCACCCTTGGATCCCATCATCCGTGCGGGACGTGAGCGCTGCGGCGCCAGCCTTGTGCCGACCAATCCAAGAGGGGTCGCCGCCCTGCTCAAGGCGCTGAAGCGCTGCGAGGCCGTCGGCATCCTGCCGGACCAGGAGCCCAGCTGGGGCAGCGGTGTCTTTGCTCCCTTCTTCGGACGCCCGGCCTATACCGCCACCCTGCTGCCAAAGCTGGTGGGACGCACCGAAGCACGGGTGGTGACAGGCGTCGCCCTGCGCCTACCCGGGCGAGGGTTTGCCCTGCACTTCCTGGCCGCCGACGAGCGGGTCTACGATGCCGACGAGACGACCTCCTGTACCGGTGTCAATGCCAGCATCGAAGAGGTCATCGCGCTCGAACCCGCCCAGTACCAATGGGAGTACAAGCGCTTCACCAAGACCCTGGAAGAGCAGCGCGGCGATCCCGACTTCCGCCGCCACCGGCTGTACAGTTCGAGGAATATGAAGTGACCCGTCCTCAGGACTCGATCTCCCGCGACACCCATGTAGGGCACGCCTTGTACGTGATGTACCTGGCGGGCCTGGTCACCGGGTTCCTGACCCTGCTGATCGCGCTGATCGTGGCCTACGTGTACCGCAAGGATGCCCCGCCGTGGCTTCGGGCCCACTATCACTACCTGATTCGAACCTTCTGGATCGGCCTGGTGTATGGGGCCGCCGCGGCGGTGCTGACGGTTCTGGTCATCGGCCTGGCCTTGCCACCACTGCTGGTCAGTGCCTGGTTCGTGATTCGCTGCATCATCGGCTGGCGCGCGCTACACCGGCGGCTGCCGCCGCCTCGGGTGGACAGCTGGCTGTGGTAGCCATCTGACGCAGCCGAGCCGACACCCGCCAACGCGGGCGCCCCTGCTGCCTCGCGCCTTACCCGCCAGATCAGCCCCTTATCCTGTCTATTCTCTTGTCCCTGTCTCTTCCCCTTCCCCTTCTCTCCTGCCCTTGCCCCTGCGACATGTATCCGCAGGGATACATTTCTTCGCAATTTTGTCGCCAGAAGACGACACGGAACCTCACTTTCCACCTCCTCTCAAAGGCAGGTAGAACCCATCTATTGCATCTTTACCATCAGACAATAGGCTAGAGTGTGAAGAGCATGGATAGCCGTTTCAGCACAAATATGGGCAAAGTGAGACACGCGACCTGCTGGCTGACCGCCTCTCGACCATCGCCGCAACGGCAGTCGCGGCGATGGTCACCTATCACGGCGATCCGCGGCAGACCGTGATGGCTCCGCGATAGCCGTGACAGGTCCCGACGCCCACTGCCCAACGTCCCACTGGTTCCGCCTGACAGAGCACTGGCAGTTCTGTGCCATCAGGCCGCAAGGAGAGCGAACGTGAACACCCGAGTCATCTGCGGACGGTCGACACCGCCCACTGCCTACCCGGCCGAGTCAGCCCGCGTCAGTGGACGCGGCGGCCTCCAATGGAAGGCCGCTGCATCATGGGCACTGGCCGGCATGTTGGTCAGCGCACCCGCGCTGGCAGTGGATGCCGACAGCCTTTTCGAACAGGTGACCGATCAGGCGAGAACCCTGGCCGAAGCGCCCTACGAAGCGCCAGAGAGTACACTGCCTGACGCCGTGGCCGAGATGGGCTACGACCGCTACCGGCAGATTCGCTACCGCGATGAACAGGCGCTTTGGCGCGATCACGGCAACTTTCAGGTGGAGCTGTTCCATCCCGGCTTTCTCTACGACCAGCCGGTCGATATCCATCTCCTCGAAGATGGCGAAGTGCGCACCCTGCCCTTCGAGCAGCAGCGCTTTCGCTACGACGACGATGCCGCTGAGCTGGCCGAACTGGATCTCAGCGACCAGGGCTATGCCGGCTTCCGTCTGCATTACCCCCTCAACCGAGCGAATGTCGACGACGAGTTTGCCGTCTTCCTCGGCGCTTCCTACTTCCGCCTGGTGGGCAGAAACCAGGGCTACGGGCTCTCCGCAAGAGGCTTGGCGATCGATACGGCCATGCCCCAGGGCGAAGAGTTCCCCTCCTTCCGCGAGTTCTGGCTGGTCCAGCCTGAGGCTGACGCCAACCGTATGACGGTTCTGGCGCTGCTGGACAGCCCGTCGCTGGCCGGGGCCTACCGCTTCGAGATTGCGCCTGGCAAGAACACTGTCGTCGACACCGAAGCGCGACTGTTTGCCCGCAGCGATGTCGAAAAGCTCGGAGTCGCGCCGCTGACCAGCATGTTCCTGCATGGCGAAATGGATCGGCAGGAAGAAGATGACTATCGCATACGCGTGCATGACTCCAGCGGGCTGCTGATGGCCACCAGTTCTGGCGAGTGGACCTGGCGCGTTCTCGATAATCCCGCAGACCTGCAGATCTCTGGCTTGCAGGATACCTCTCCCAGGGGCTTCGGCCTGGTCCAGCGTCCGCGCCACTTCGATGCCTATCTGGACATGGAAGCCCGCTACGAACGCCGCCCAAGTCAGTGGGTACAGCCCGCTGGCGACTGGGGAGAAGGCCACGTGGAATTGATCGAAATTCCGACCGACAGCGAGGCCCACGACAATATCACGGCCTACTGGGTCCCCTCCTCGCCCCTCAAGGCGGGAGAGTCACGCACCTATCGGTATCAGACCTGGACCTTCGCTGACACCCCCATGGAGGAACCCCTGGCGCGGGTCGTCAGGTCACGCCAGGGCTGGGGTGGCATTCCCGGTCAGAGCAATCCCCCCGACGAACAGCTCAGGCAGTTCATCATCGACTTCCGCGGCGGCGAGCTCGAGGGTCTTGATGTGAGCCAGCCGGTCAGCGTGCACCTGACCACGTCCAGTGGCGAAACGACGGAAGCCAAGGTGACAGCACTGCCCTATGGAGACACCTGGCGG
Organism: Halomonas sp. DP3Y7-2; assembly: GCF_019800795.1. NCBI lineage: Bacteria > Pseudomonadati > Pseudomonadota > Gammaproteobacteria > Oceanospirillales > Halomonadaceae > Halomonas > Halomonas sp. DP3Y7-2. Next base: position 586,743 of record NZ_JAHVKJ010000010.1, on the reverse strand, counting down.
GCCAGCTTCAAGCTGCTGCCTGATGGCGATACGCCGGCAGACCTGCGCCTGACCTTGATGCTGCGCGACCAGCGCCTGAGCGAAACCTGGAACAGCATCTGGAGTCCCCGATGAACGAGCATACCCCGGAAGTCCCCTGGCCCCGGTGGCGCAGAACGCTGGTCGGCATGGCCATTGCCGCCACCACCGCGCTGGGTGTCTGGACCATGTTCAAGATCCTGTATGTCGAGGGCATCACTCCCCTGGAAATGGCCATCCTGGGACTGTTTGCGATTACCTTCGGTTGGATCACCATGGCCTTCTGGAGCGCCGTGATCGGGTTTGTGCTTCACCTCACTGGGCGTGACCCCTTGAGCCTCAAGCGGCGTGGCGCCGGACCGATGAGGCCCGCCGGCTCTCGCTCTCGCACCGCCTTGGTCATGCCGATCCACAACGAGGACGTGGCCCGGGTAGCGGCTGGGCTCGAGACGACCTGCATGGACCTTGGCGAGCTGCCGGAGGGCATCGACGTCGAGGCCTTCGTGCTCAGCGATAGCACCGACGACGCCGTCGTGGCGGAAGAAAAGGCCGCCATGGCAGCGCTGCAGCAGCGACTCGAGGGCCACTGCCGGCTGCACTATCGCCACCGGGACAGCAACGCAGGGCGCAAGGCAGGCAACTTGGGCGACTTCTGCACCCGCTGGGGCAGCCACTACGACTATATGCTGGTGGTCGACGCCGACAGTCTGATGAGCGGGACCACGGTGGTCGAGCTCATCGACGAGATGATGGCCAATCCTCGGCTGGGGCTCCTTCAGACGGTGCCCATTCCCGTGCGCCAGCAAAGTCTGTTCGGGCGCTGCAATCAATTCGCTGCCGCGCTCTACTCGCCCATGCTGGCGGCAGGGCTGAGCTTCTGGCACGCCACCGCAGCCAACTATTTTGGCCACAATGCCATCATTCGGGTGGACGCGTTCACCGACGCCTGCGGCCTTCCCGAGCTCCCCGGCAAGCCGCCCCTGGGTGGCGATATCCTCAGTCATGACTTTGTCGAGGCAGCGCTGTTGCGCCGGGCCGGCTGGCAGGTGCGCATGCGCACCGACCTGGGCGGCAGCTATGAGGAAATGCCCAGCCACATTCTCGACTATGCCAAGCGTGATCGACGTTGGGTACAGGGCAACCTGCAGCATCTGCGCCTGCTGAATGGCCATGGCCTGCATGTGCTGAGCCGTCTGCACTTCTTCTTCGGCGCGCTGGCCTACCTGTCGTCGCTGGTGTGGCTGGCGATCCTGGTCATCAGTACCATCGATGCGCTGATCAGGGCGCTCGTTCCCACGAACTTCTTCACCGCCAGCTCGCAGTTGTTCCCTGACTGGCCCATCGCTCCGCCCAACCTGATCATTCCCTTGTTGATCGGCACCTTGGGCATGCTGCTGATGCCCAAGGTGCTGGGACTGATACTTGGTCTCATGCGGGATCCAGAGGGCTACGGGGGACGCCCAAAACTGGTCTTGAGCATGCTGGTGGAGACCCTGTTCGCCATGCTGATCGCACCGCTGATGATGGTCTTCCACAGCCGTTTCGTGATCCAGGTGCTGACCGGTCGTACCGTTGCCTGGGACCCGCAATCCCGAGAGGGGCGGGCACTGCCCTGGCGGGAAGCCTTCCGCCATACCTGGCTGTGGTCGCTGATTGGTGCGGTGTGGGCTCTTGTCACCTGGGCCTACACTCCGAGCTTCTTTCTCTGGCTGACGCCCGTCTGGCTCGGCCTGGTGCTGGCGGCTCCGCTGGTGCGCTGGAGCTCCAGCCTGACCATCGGCCGCCGCCTGGCCCGCGCCGGGCTTCTGCTGGTACCCAGTGAGACACGCCCCCCCAGGGTCGTCGCCGATCTACACATCGAGAGTCAGCTACCCTCATCGGGCGCGCCGGCCGCTCCCCCCAGCGAGCGTCCCCGAGACATGCCTGTGCAGTCCTTCCGACGCCCCCATCAATCGGCTGAGGTGCACAGCGACCCTGGCCACCCGATCGACACCCCCACGCCAGATCGTCGCTGATCCATCATAAGCCATCATCAGCGTCGGTGCAGGACGCCGCGGCCGTGACCCTCATGGCCGCGGCGTCATCATTAGGTAGTCTCTCTCGACAACCTCCCTTGACGCCCCCTTCCGATGCTATCCGAAAGTGGTGTCTGGCAAAGCCGCAGGGGCGTGCTAGACTGCGGTCGACTCGCTTGACGGGGTGCCGGTCAATCCGGCTGAGATGGTGCAGGGCCTGCGTGGTGTAGCGGCCCGACAGCACCGATCCCGTGGAACCTGATCCGGGTGCGGTGTGGACTCACACCTTGAACCGGCGTAGGGAATCAGGCGGTGGCACGCCTTCCCTGTGGGGGCCTGCCCTTCCTCCCCGCCGTCCTTCTCTGCCCCGCCCACCGGATCCACTATGCCGGAGCTATCATGGGCTACTGCTTCAACGACCTTATCGCTGCCTGCCGCGACGACTGGCGGCGCTATACCGAGCACGACTTCGTTCGTGCACTTGGGCGCGGCGACCTGAATGACGCCAGCTTTCGCCACTATCTGAAGCAGGACTACCTGTTTCTCCTGCAGTTTTCACGCGCCTACGCCCTTGCTGCCTACAAGAGCCAGAACCTGGAGAGCTTGCAGGGGGCCTTCAAGGGGATGCAGACGATCCTCGAGGTCGAACTGGGCCTGCATCTTGCCTACTGCCGAGAATGGGGCATTGACGACAGTGAGCTCAGCCGTCTACCGGAGGCACGTGCCACCCTGGCCTACACCCGCTACGTCCTCGACACCGGCAGTCGGGGTGATCTGCTGGACCTGCACGTTGCCCTGGCGCCCTGCATGGTCGGCTACGCCGATATCGGTCGCTGGCTGGCGGATCATCCCGAGACGCTGCGTGGTGGCGACAATCCCTACGATGCCTGGATCACCATGTACGCAAGCCCTGACTTTCAGGCCTCGGCCGTGCGCGAAAGACACTGGCTCGACGACCAGCTCAGCCAGGTATCGAGCGCTCGTTTCGAACGGCTGGCGCGCATCTTTAGCGACGCGACCCGTCTCGAGACAGACTTCTGGCAGATGGGACTAGACCTGAGTGACTGACCTTGGCGACGCCTTTAGGCGATTGAACTGAGCGATCGTACTGGGCGATCGACCTGGGTGATCGCGCTCGACAACACAGACAAGCTGACAATAGCAACGCTTGACGGGGTGCCGCAGCCAGCGGCTGAGATCATGCAGCGCATGAGACCCGTTGAACCTGATCTGGGGATACCCCCGATGTTACGGCATCGAGGCGAGGACCAGCGTAGGGATCAAGCGCTCACGGCCACGGCCTCGACGCCCCCTTCTCCCTCGCGACGTGCCATTACCACCATCAGGGCGACGCCACTTGCCCTGCACCGCCGTGAGAGGAAACCACCTATGTCACTCGACCATCCCTCGTCTCATCCGAGATCCCGCCATGACGCCCACTTCCTGGCCGAGACGGCCAGGGTCGACCAGGCCGCCGTCACTCCCCTGCCAGGCTCTCGCAAGGTCTATGTAGAGGGCTCCCGCCCCGACCTGCGGGTGCCATTTCGCGAAATCACCCTGTCGCCGACGCGCACCTCAGGCCCCGACGAAGCCAATCCACCGCTACTGGTGTACGACACCTCAGGCCCCTATACCGACCCGGCGATACAGGTCGATCTGCGCAAGGGACTGGCCGAGTTGCGCAGGCCCTGGATTGAGGAGCGCAACGACACCGAGTGGCTCGACGGTCCCACCTCCGAGTACGGCCGCCGGCGTGCCGATGACCCGCTGCTGGCACCGCTGCGCTTCGAGCTGACGCGCACACCACGCCGCGCCACCAGGACCGCCGATGGCCGCCCGGGCAACGTCACCCAATTGCATTACGCGCGGCGCGGCATCATCACACCGGAAATGGAGTTCATTGCACTTCGCGAGAATCAACGTCGACAGGCCCTTCAGGACCCTTATCGTGGCAGTGACGAGGTCGAAGCGATACTTGGCCACCAGCACCCCGGCCAGTCGTTCGGAGCCCGTTTGCCGGATGAGATCACCCCCGAGTTCGTGCGCCAGGAAGTGGCCGCCGGACGTGCCATCATCCCGGCCAACATCAATCATCCCGAAGCCGAGCCGATGATCATCGGGCGTAACTTTCTGGTGAAGATCAACGGCAATCTAGGCAACTCTGCGGTGACCTCCTCCATCGAAGAGGAAGTGGACAAGATGACCTGGGGGATTCGCTGGGGGGCGGATACGATCATGGACCTGTCCACTGGACAGAACATCCATGAAACCCGTGAGTGGATCATCCGCAACTCACCGGTGCCGATCGGTACCGTGCCACTCTATCAGGCGCTGGAAAAGGTCAAGGGCGTGGCCGAGGACCTGACCTGGGAGGTCTTTCGCGACACCTTGATCGAGCAGGCGGAACAGGGGGTGGACTATTTCACCATCCACGCCGGTGTGCTTCTTCGCTATGTGCCGCTGACCGCTGGCCGAGTCACCGGCATCGTCTCGCGGGGAGGCTCGATCATGGCCAAGTGGTGTCTCTATCACCACCAGGAAAGCTTCCTCTACACCCACTTCGAGGAGATCTGCGAGATCTGCAAGCAGTATGACGTGGCCTTCTCGCTGGGCGATGGGCTGCGCCCGGGATCCGTGGCAGATGCCAATGACGAAGCTCAGATGGCCGAACTCAAGACCCTGGGCGAGCTGACCCACATTGCCTGGAAGCACGACGTGCAGGTGATGATAGAAGGGCCCGGCCACGTGCCCATGCACCTGATCAAGGAGAACATGGACAAGCAGCTCGAGTACTGCGACGAGGCGCCCTTCTATACCCTGGGCCCGCTGGTCACCGACATCGCTCCCGGCTATGACCACATCACCTCAGGCATCGGCGCGGCGATGATCGGCTGGTACGGCTGCGCCATGCTCTGCTACGTCACCCCCAAGGAGCACCTGGGCCTGCCCGACAAGGACGACGTCAAGACCGGGATCATCACGTACAAGATCGCCGCCCATGCGGCGGATCTGGCCAAGGGGCACCCCGGCGCTCAGCGCCGGGACAATGCGTTGTCCAAGGCACGCTTCGAGTTCCGCTGGGAGGACCAGTTCAACCTGGGCCTGGACCCGGACACGGCCCGCGCCTACCACGACGAGACGCTGCCCAAGGACGCGGCCAAGGTGGCCCACTTCTGCTCCATGTGCGGACCCAAGTTCTGCTCCATGAAGATCAGCCAGGAAGTCCGCGACTATGCCCGCGACAACGGCCTGGACGGCGACAGCGAGGCGGTCATGGCGGGCATGGAGGCGCAGGCACAAGCCTTCCGCCAGCAAGGCGGTGCCCTGTACAAGGAAGTCTGACGCAAGCCCATCACGGCCACCTTCCCGCCCACGGCCCCGCGGGCGGGGAGGTGGCTGCCGTAAAGCGAATGCTGCGGCGGAGATTCAGGGCCGCGGGCAGCCTTCACGCTGCACCGCACAAATTAATACCAAAGTCTAACTCCTTTGCCCTGTCACTTGATGGTCGTCACAAGCAGTGCTGTTCCACTAGCGACTGGCCCTCCCTACCTCCCCAGGACAATTATGAGGCACCGGCCGCGGTGCTAGATTCGCCGCCATCCCCCCGTTTACACGCCTTAACAAGGCGTCTTTCTCTGGAGATGGCATGAAAGCCCCGATACTGGTGATCAACTGCGGCTCCTCCTCGATCAAGTTTGCGCTGGTCGATCAGACCCCTGGCGCACCTCGGATATCAGGCATTGCCGAGCGCCTGGGCAGCCACGACGCCTGCCTGAAGCTGGAAGAAGAGCACGGCAACCGGCGTGACATTTCGCTACCTCGAGCCACCCACGCCCTGGCGCTCAAGACCATTCTCGACCACCTGGGTGATCAACGTCCCGTCGGCATCGGGCACCGGGTGGTCCACGGCGGCGAGCGCTTCACCTGCGCCACGCTGCTGGACGACACGGTAGTCCGCACCATTCGCCAGACCGTCAGCCTGGCACCCTTGCATAACCCGGCCAACCTGGATGGCATCACCGCCACCCGACGACTGTTCGAGCACCTGCCCCAGGTGGCGATATTCGATACCGCCTTCCACCAGACCCTGCCGGCCCACGCCTACCGCTATGCGATTCCCGAAGACCTGTATCAGCGCCATGGCATCCGGCGCTACGGCTTCCACGGCTCCAGTCACGCCTACGTCAGCGAGCGCCTGGCCGAGGTCAGCGAGCGGGGACACGGAGGTTGGCTGATCGCCCATCTCGGCAATGGCTGCTCCGCAACCGCAGTCTGGGAAGGCGAAAGCCAGGATACCAGCATGGGCATGACGCCCCTGGAGGGGCTGGTGATGGGCACACGCAGTGGCGACGTCGACCCGGGCCTGCACCTCCATCTGGCCCGCCAGCTGGGGATGTCGCTGGAATCGATTGACCTGCTGCTCAACCAGAAGAGCGGCCTTCTCGGCGTATCTGGGCTGACCAATGACATGCGCGAGCTGGAGCAGGCCGCAGGCGCAGGACACCCCGGCGCGACCCTGGCCATCGAAGTGTTCTGCTATCGCCTGGCCAAGACCCTGGCCGGTCTCGCCTGCGCGCTTCCTCGGGTCGATGGCATCGCCTTCACTGGCGGCATCGGAGAAAACTCGTCGCTGATTCGGGCCCGCACGCTGGGCCACCTAAAGGCGCTGGGCGTGCATCTTGATAGCGCAGCCAACAGCGCTCTTGCGCGCGGCAGCGAAGGTGCCATCCATGACGCCAGCGAGTCCGGTTCGCCGGAAATCCGCGTCATTCCCACCGATGAAGAAGGCTATATCGCCAGCCAGACCCGAGTACTGATCACCCGTCTGGCACTGGCCGACAGGTCCGAGGAAGCCGTATGAGCCTGCAACCCCGTACCCTGCTGTTGATCCCGGTGGATGAGGGGGTCGCCCTGACCTCTGCGGCGCTGGGAATGCTGCGCGCACTGGATACCCTGGGCCTGGAGGCAGGCTTCCTGCAGCCATTCAGCCAGGCAGAGGGCATCGATGACGATAGCAACAGCGCCGAAAGGGCTCGCTCGCTGGTCGCCAGCACCCTGGGCATCGGCTCGCCTCGTCCAGTGCCTCGGGAAGACGTGGAGCACTACCTGGGCAGAAATGACAGCGACGGTCTGCTTGAGCTTGCCGTCGAACGCCACTCACGGGTCGCCAAACCGGCGACCGGCAAGCGGCCAGCCTTCATCGTCGTGGAAGGCATTCGCCCCCTGCGCAAGAACGCCTACGCCCTGGATCTCAATGTACGGCTTGCCAGCGCCCTGGACGCCCAGGTGATTCTGGTCGCCGATGGCCAGACGAGCGACCTTAAGGAGCTGGCCAAGAGCTTGGCCTTCCATCGCCAGAGCATCGACGCGGTGGGTTCCAGGCGCACCCTCGGCACCATTCTGATGCGCCTGCCCAGTGACGGCGATGACTCGGCAAGCGATCAGACCCTGGCCTCCGTCAGTGATCGTGAAGCCAGCGTCCACCGCCAGTACTGGCAGGACCAACTGGCCACGGCATCCGAGCAGAGCCTGCCGGTAGTGGCCGCGGTACCCTATCGCGCCGCGCTGACCGCGCCGCGGACCCTGGATGTGGCCCGCGCCCTCGGCGCCAGGATCCTGCATCACGGTGATGCCGATAGACGTCGCGTCGCCCATACCACCCTGGGTGCCCGCAGCGCCGAGCATTTGCTGTATGCATTGCGCCCGGGCGAGCTCATCGTGTCGCCTGGTGATCGCGACGACACCCTGCTGGCTGCTGCCCTCGCCACCATGAACGGGGTGCCCCTGGCGGGCCTCCTGCTCACCCACGGCGAAACCCCCAGCAAGCAGCTGATCGACGTCTGCCAGCCAGCGCTATCCTCCGGCCTGCCTGTCCTGTCCGTCGATACCGACAGCTTCACCACGGTGGCCAAACTGACCGACATCCCTGGTGGGATTCCGGTGGATGACCAGGAGCGGGCGGAGGCCATCAGCGCCTTTGTGGCGGATCACCTCGATCGAGAATGGCTGCTGGCATTGATGGACGACGAGACCCAGCGCCGACTGTCTCCCGCGGCCTTTCGCCATCAATTGGTCAGCATGGCCCAGCAAAAGCGCCAGCGCATCGTGTTGCCCGAGGGGGAGGAGCCACGCACTCTGGAAGCAGCCATCCTGTGCCAACGCCGCGGCATCGCCAACTGCGTCTTGCTGGGTAAGCGCCAGGCCATTGTGGAAGTGGCCAAGGCCCGCGGCCTTGAATTGCCCGATGATCTGCAGATTCTCGACCCCGACAGCGAACGTTGCCGCTTCATCGCCCCCATGGTGGAACGGCGCAAGGGCAAGCTGACCCCCTTGACCGCCGAGGCCCAGCTTCACGACAGCGTGGTTCTGGGCACCATGATGTTGGCGGAAGGCGAGGTCGACGGCCTGGTATCAGGGGCGATACACACCACCGCCAACACCGTTCGACCGGCCTTTCAGCTGATCAAGACCGCCCCCGGATATGCTCAAGTGTCGTCGGTTTTCTTTATGCTGCTGCCCGATCAGGTGGTGGTCTACGGCGACTGCGCGGTCAATCCTGACCCGGACGCCGACGCGCTGGCCGAGATTGCCTTGCAGAGTGCGGCCAGCGCCGAGGCCTTCGGCATCGAGCCCAGGGTCGCCATGATCAGCTATTCCACCGGCGAGTCAGGCACCGGTGCCGACGTTGACAAGGTCCGAGAAGCCACCCGCATCGCCCGCCAGAAAGCCCCGCACCTGCCCATCGATGGTCCTCTGCAATATGACGCTGCGGCGATCGCCAGCGTGGCCCGGCAAAAGGCACCGGATTCGCCGGTGGCAGGGCGCGCTACGGTGTTTGTCTTCCCTGACCTCAATACCGGCAACACCACCTACAAGGCGGTCCAGCGCAGTGCCCGGGTGGTCAGCATCGGCCCCATGCTGCAGGGCCTCAACAAGCCGGTAAACGATCTGTCACGGGGCGCCCTGGTCGAAGACATCGTCTACACCATTGCGCTGACGGCGATTCAGGCTGGGCAATAGCGGCCCGCCGACGTTTCCCGTCACGCCAATGCCGCCACTGGCGTCCTGATCGCCGCATTTCGGCGCTGATACAACCTAGCCCCGGCGTTGCCGGGGCTAGGTTGTCTGCCACGCCTGCCTCCACGGTCACCACTCGGCGATACCGGTGTACAGGCACACCAGCACCAGGCCAAGCAGGAACAGCGTCTCGGCAATCATCAGAATGACCGGTTTCCACCCCACCACGGCGAGCTTCTGGAACGACGTCTTGATCCCCAGCGCGGCGATCGCCGTCACCAGGCACCAGCGCGACAGGTCCGTCATACCCTCCACCATCACCGGGGGTATCACGCCGAGACTATTGATCAGTACCAGCACCACAAACGCAATCAGAAAGCTCGGGAACATGGGGACCTTGGCGCCATCCGCACCGCCTTCGGCCATCCGGGCACGCCGAAACAGCAGCATGAAGACCATCACCGCCGGCACCAGCATGGCGACCCGCAGCAGCTTGACGAAGGTCGAGATATCGCCCGTTTCGTCCGAGATCATATAGCCAGCACCGACGACCTGGGCCACATCATGTATCGTGCCGCCCAGAAAAATACCCGCCTGGGTGTCGCTCAGCTCCAGCGCTCCCACCAGCAGCGGATACAGCACCATGGCCGCCGTGGATAGCGTGGTCACGCCCACCACCGTTAGGATGGTATTGCGCTCGGCCACCTCGTTACGAGGCATCGCCGCCGACAGCGCCAGCGCTGCCGATGCACCGCAGATGGCGACCGATCCCCCGGTCAGCAGGCCCAGTTCATTGCGCAGGCCAAGCAGCCGCGCCAGCACCCCACCCGCGACGATGGTCAGGATGACCCCGGCCACTACCGTTACCACCGGACCGATGCCAAGCTCGGCCACCTGTTCCAGCGTGATCCGCACGCCCAGCAAGGCCACGCCCAGGCGCAGGATGGTGCGAGCCGCGAACTCGACGCCCAGCAGACAGGGGCCCTGCTCGCTGAGAAAGTGCAGCGTCATGCCGAACAGCAGCGCGTACAGCAGGGTTGGACCACCATAGTGATCAGCGATGAAGGTCGTCGCGAGGGCGATGGTGATACAGATCAGTACGCCGGGCATACGCGCCCTGGCGGGCTCCAGATGCCGCCTCCACCCACTGTCTGGGGCGTCGCTCGGGGCGTGGGTCGTTGGCTGGGACATGACGTGTCCTCTGTTGTCGTTGATATCGCCACGTCGTGGCAGCGTCTTCATGGTGTGAGCAATACGGGGACCGCTGCGGCCGGCACTGCATGCAGCACATGCTGTCCCAGGCGCTGCGGTGGAGTTAGGACCAGCGCCGGGCCTTGCATGAGTCCAGCTAGACGTCCTGGCGGCGCGCCGTACTCAGGCGACCTGCGTCCTTGTCTGGCGGTCGGCCTTGATCATGTCCGCCGCGCGTTCGGCGATCATGATGGTCGGTGCATTGGTATTCCCCGACACGATGATGGGCATGATCGAAGCGTCGACGACCCTGATCCCCTGGAGCCCATGTACCTTCAAGCGATCATCCACCACCGCCAGTGGATCTTTGCCCATCTTGCAGGTGCCCGCGGGGTGGTAGATGGTCTGGCTGTAGCGACGAGCGGCGTCCAGCAACTGCTCATCGCTTTGATACGCCCGTCCAGGCACGTACTCGTCAGTAATCACATCGGCGAGGGGGGCCTGCTCGGCGATACGCCGCGCAACCTTGATGGCGTCCACCGCCACTCGGCAGTCTTCATCGGTGCTGAGGTAGTTGGGCTGGATGGAAGGATAGACCGCCGGGTCCGGGCTGGTGATACGAATGCGTCCGCGGCTGGTCGGTCTGAGCTGGCACACCGATGAGGTAAAGGCCGAGAACGGATGCACTCCTTCCGCCGGCTTGTCGGCGGACAGCGGCTGCATATGAAACTGGATGTCAGGGCGGTCCAGCCCTTCCCGCGACTGGGTGAAAATGCACACCTGACTGGCGGCCAGGGTCAGCGGCCCGGTGCGGGTCAGTGCATACTGGGTGCCCACCGCCAGCTTCTTGAGTGGATGGCGCACCTCATCATTGAGCGTTCGGCAACGCGTCTTGAACACCAGGCGAATCTGCAGATGGTCCTGCAGGTTCTCCCCCACACCAGGCAACTCGTGACGGCAGTCGACGCCGACATCGGCCAAGTGCTGTGGGTCACCGATACCCGAGCACTGCAGGATCTGCGGCGAGCCTATGGCACCCGACGACAGCAGCACCTCAAGAGTAGCGCTGGCCTGACGAAGCACATTGCCCTGGCGGTACTCGACGCCGACCACCCGCTTTCCTTCCAGCAGCAGGCGCTGGCAATGGGCCCGTTTGACCAGGGTCAGGTTGGGGCGCTTCAACGCGGGGCGCAGGAATGCCTTGGCCGTGGAGCAGCGAAAGCCCTTGTACGATGTCTGCTGGAAGTAGCCGACTCCTTCCTGGGTCTCGCCATTGACGTCTTGATTCTCGGGGATACCCGCCGCCTTGGCGGCCTCGATAAAGCGCTCGGCGATCTCGCGACGCAGTCGCAGGTCTGACACCTTGAGCGGCCCATCGGTGCCATGAAAGGCATTGGCCCCGCGCTCCTGGCACTCGGACTTCTTGAAATAGGGCAGCACCGAGGCGTAATCCCACCCCTGGTTGCCCATGGCCGCCCAGTCGTCATAGTCCTGACGCTGCCCTCTTATATAGAGAAGACCGTTCAACGAGCTCGATCCCCCCAGGACCTTGCCCCTGGGCCACTGCAGCCGCCGACCATCGATGCCGTCATCCGGGTCCGTCAGGTAGCACCAGTCGGTCGCCGGGTTGTGCATGGTCTTGAAGTAGCCTACCGGCACGTGAATCCAAGGGTTCCAGTCCGATCCCCCTGCCTCCAGCAGCAGTACGGAAACCTCCGGGTCTTCGCTGAGACGGTTCGCCAGTACGCAGCCGGCGGAACCGGCTCCCACGACGATGTAGTCGAAGACGTCTGACGATGGTGTTGTCGTTGTCATGGCTCTCACTCAAACGAGACGTTTTGTCTCAAAACATCGTAGACCCATTTCCAAAAATATCAACATCGAGACAAATAGAATCAATTTTATTGCCAACACCCAAAAGGCGATCTATGGTGTGGTCAAGGCCGAAAAACGGCCCGGAGGCATTGCCCCGCCATGGCCTGCCTCCTTCTGCATCCCGACACCAACCACAACATTGGGAGCAACACATGAGTTCACGCCTTCTCCCCTCACGTCTGTCTCGCCGTGACTTCCTCAACATCTCCGGTCGCTTCGGCATGACGTCTACCCTATTGGCCGCCAGCGGCCTCGGCGCGGGCCTGACCGCATCGAGTCTTGCCCGCGCCGCGGAGTCCGAGCAGCAGCGCCGCTACGCCAGCGAGCCAAAGTTCCAGCTACGCTTCGGCGCCTCCGGCTTCAATGAGCGCAACCTGGATATTCAGAAATCCGGTCAGCTGTTCTTTGCCCGGGACCTCGAGGAGCGCACCGACGGCGCTATTCGCGTCGAATTCATGGGGTCCAACGAGGTCTGCAACCAGCTCGACTGTGTCAGCAAGGCACAACAGGGCATCGTCGACATCTTCTCGGCATCGACCCAGAATTCCGCCGGCGGCGCGCCCTACCTGAACGTGCTGGACTTCGCCTACATGTTCCCGAGCGTCGCCTCGATGTTCCATTTCTTCTACGACCACCGCAGCGAGGCCTTACTGCGCGAACCGATGCGCCAGCGCCACAACCTGCAGTTCCTGTTCACCCACTGCGACCTGCGCGGACTGATGATGGGCCAGAGCTGGGCGGACCGTCCGCTGGTCGACAGCCTGGAAGTGCTGCAAGGCACCAAGAACCGGGTAACAGGCACTCAGCTCGGTCGTATCGCCATGGAACAGCTTGGTCTCAATCCGGTTCCGGTGGCCTGGGAAGAGACCCTGGACGGACTGCGGCAGGGACTGCTGGATGGCGCGGAAACCTGGATGAGTGCGGTGGCCTACGCGGGCATGGCGCCGGTGGTCTCCCAAGCGGTCGACCTGCGCTTCTTTGCGGGCACCGAGCATACCGCCATGAATCTGTCCAAGTTCGAAAGCCTCGGCGCAGAACTTCAGCAGCAAGTGATGGAATCTGCCTATACCGCGCAGATCTTTACCCAGGGCATGAACGAGGCCGGTCGCTACCAGATTGTCGGCGCCAGTGAACACCCTGCCGCGGGCACCGTCTTTGCAGAAAACAATGTGAGAGTCGCGCCGCTATCCGATGAGATTCGCGCCCAGGCCGAGCAGCTATGTGCGCCCGAGTTCAACCCGGGCCCCTGGGAGCAATGGCGTGAGCGCTTGAATGGCTGGGCGGGCGACATCGATATCTACCAGGAGATTCACACCATTGCTCGCGAAATCCCCCGCGATATGGCGGCTGTCAATGTAGCGCCGAAGCGCTGGTGGAGGGCGTAATGAGCGATCACAAGGCCACCGCGGCTGAGGCGACGTCGTCTGACGTCGCCAACCGCTCGACTCCCGCCTGGCTGCTGCCTCTGAAGTGGATCGATGCCAACCTGGAGAAGGTCATCATTCTGGTGTCCTACAGCGGAATGGCAGGCATCATCTTCGTCGAGGTCATCCGCCGCTTCTTCTTCAGCCTGCAAGCCCCCTGGAGTACCAGTATTCCGGTGCTGCTGTTCCTGTGGCTGACCTGGTTCGGCGCGTCGCTCAACGTCAAGCAGCGTACCCACCTCTCGCTCAACGAGATTCGCATGCGCCTGCCCTACTCAGGCCAGTTCGCCTGTCAGGTCCTCGATGCGGTGCTGTGGATCGCCTTCGGCGCCCTGGTCATCCATTTCACCCTCATCCAGGTGCAATTGGCGCACATGAACTTCGCCATCGTGCCCGGCACCGACAATGTCATGCAGTGGTGGTTCTACCTGGCCACGCCGCTGGCCTGGGTGCTGATCATCTACCGCGTCCTCCAGAATCTGGCGACCGACGTCGCACGTTTCCGCCGAGGCGAACCTTTCAACCTGCAACCGTCCATCATGGACTAGGAGAAGCGTGATGACTGACGGCATGCTTATTGGCCTGGTCACGGCGGGCTGTACCACGATCTTTCTGCTGGGGGTCCCGATCTTTCTGGTGATCGGACTGTGGGTGGTCGGCACCAGCCTGATCATCGACTTCACCCTCGCCAACGTCGGCGTCACCCTGTTTCAGGGGCTCAGCTTCTTCGGGCTGTTGGCGCTTCCCTTGTTTATCCTTACCGGCGACCTGATCAATGCCGCGGGCATTGCCAAGCGGCTGTCCGACTTTGCCTACTCGGTACTGGGTTGGCTGCGCGGCGGCATGGGCATGGCGACCCTGGGCGCCTGCGGCCTGTTTGCGGCGATCTCGGGATCCAACGCCGGCACAACGGCCACGATTGGCTCCATCATGCAGCCTGAGATGGTCAAGAACGGCTATGACGAGCGCTTTTCGGCGGCCACCGCAGCCTCCGGCGGCACCGTAGGTATCATCATCCCCCCCTCGATCATCTTTATCGTCTACGGCTTCATGATGAACCTGTCGATCAGCGATCTGTTCATCGCCGGGATGATTCCCGGAGCGATGATGGTGCTGGGCATGATGGTGGCCTGCCACCTGGTCGCACGGCGCCACGGCTGGGGCACGCTGATTCCCTTCAAGGGCGGAGAAAGCGCTCGCTTCGCACGCCGCGCCTACCTGGGCTTCGCGACTATCGGGGTGGTGCTGTACGGCATCTATTCGGGCAAGTTCTCGCCCACCGAGGCGGCAGCGATCACGGTCGGTTTCACCTTGATTGCCGGGCTGCTGATCACCCGCGAGATCCGCTTTACGGCACTGCCGTCGATCATGCTGCGCTCCGGCCAGATCGCCGGCATGCTGGCACCGCTGATCGCTATTTCGGTGGTCATGCAGCAGCTTCTGTCGGTGTTGGGTGCGGGGCAGGCGCTGGAGACCCTGCTCAGCGGGCTGGGCAACTACTACGTCATCCTCGGCGCATGCATGCTGATGATCCTGTTGGCGGGCATGATTCTCGAGAGTCTGCCGGTGACCATCATCCTGGCCCCGATTCTTGCGCCAATCGCCCAGAATGCGGGGGTCGATCCGATACACTTCGCGGTGATCTTCCTGGTCGGTGCCGCCATCGGTTTCGTCACGCCGCCCTTCGGTCTCAACCTGTACGTCGCCAGCAGTATCACCGGCATTCCCTACCTCAGACTGGTGAAGTTCGTTATTCCCTACTTTATCGCGTTGATCAGCTGCTGGATTGCTATCTCGCTATGGCCTGCCCTGTCGCTGATGCTGGTGGGATGACATCGCTTGAACCGGTGCACGCTGACGCGGCAAGCCTCTCCGGGCTTGCCGCGTTATCATGAACGTCAGGTTTTTCATTTCGACGTCGCCAAGGATCGCCTATGCCGACCAACGACAGCTCCCGCAACACGACCAATTCCACGCTGCAACGCGGTCTGATGCTGCTCGAGAGCATCGCCACCGCCGTGCATGGCGTCAGTGCCGCCGACCTGGAACGCCAGCTGGACATCCCCAAGCCGACGCTCCACCGACTGCTCAAGCAGCTCGAGGAACAGGATCTGATCGTGCGGGACCCAGAGGGCCGTCACTTGCTGCCGGGAGATCGCCTGCATCAGATGGCCATGGGGGTCCTCGCCAACGAGAGCCTGAAGGCTCCGCGCCGGATGCTGCTCAAGCGTCTCGCCGAAGACGTCAACGAGACCTGCAACCTGACCCTGCTGGAGGGTCACGAGGTGCTCTACTACGAGCGGGTGGAAACCAACTGGCCGGTACGCATCCAGCTGCCCCCGGGCTCTCGCATCCCGCTGCATTGCACCGCCAGCGGCAAGCTGTTTCTTGCCCTGATGGGCGCTAACCAACGCCGCCAGCTGCTCAAGCACTTGCCGCTGGAGGCCTACACGCCCTACACCGCCACCGACGCCGACGAACTCGAACGCCGCCTTGAGAACATCGCCGCCAACGAGCTGAGCACCGACAACGAAGAATTTATTCAGGGCATGGTGGCTATCGCGGTGCCCATCTACGACACAGCGGGCCGTATCCAGGCGACGCTCGCCATTCACGCCCCGCGACTACGCCACACCATTGATTCGCTGATGGAGTGGGCCCCGCTGATGCGCCGTATCGCCGGCCAGCTGCAAGAAACGTTTCAGCGCTGAGAAGCGGTCTAGCAGCGTCTCATCTTGAGAGGCCCTGGGCTCGACGACATGAAGAGCCCGACGCTGCGCGACGTGACGAGACGTGACGCTGCACCGGGCTCTTTTAAAGGGCTTTTTTAACGAGCTCTTTCAACAGGTTGTTTCCACAGGCTCACACCGGTGGCACCACCACCACGGGAACGCTGGCACGCTTGATCACGCCCTTGGTGACCTTGCCGGCGTAGGACGCGCTGAACCCCCGTTTATTGGTGGCCATGACGATCATGTCGCAATCATGTCGGGTGGCATAACGGATGATTTCCGACGCCGGATATCCCTCCACCACGGCACGAGCGGTGATCAGGCTCATGTGGCTCGGCGCGTCGGCGGATACCTTGTCACCGCGCTGTCGGCCGCTTTGTTCGCTGTCTGCTGGGTGACTCCCCAGCCAATCCTGCTGAAGCGCCTCGATAAACTCATCGAGTCGCTGTGCCGCCTGTGCGCGTCGCTGTTCCATCAACGCATCCAGAGTGCGTCGCTCGCGAATGTTGGCCTTGAGGGTCTGCATCACATCGTCAGAGAGTGACTTGACGGCGTGCAACACGTGAACCTCTGCCTGGCAGGCGCTGGCGAGGCTGAGGCTATGGGCCAGGACCTGACGGCAGTCATCCTTGAGCCCAAGGCAACACAGCACACGTGAGATGGTGGTAGGCATGGCAACCTCTCTATGGGGTGTCAGGCCGGGACGCTGGCGTGGCGGTTCCCGGCGAGGTTCAGAGGGCTAGTTCAGAGGGCTAGTTCAGAGGGCGACACTCACACTGGCGCCCGCGACGCCGCCATGACCCGGCGGCACCTGCACGACGTCAATAGCCAAGAAGCCCGGGTAGCCACAGCGACAGCGCCGGGAAGTAGGCAATCAGGAACAACGCGAATACCGATGCGGCAGCAAATGGCAGCGCCTTCAGCGAAATTTCCTCGATCGACGATCCTCCGATACCTGACGCCACGAACAGGTTCTCCCCCAGAGGCGGCGTCTGGAAGCCGATGGCCAGCGCGCACACCACTACAATGCCCACATGCACCGGATCCATCCCCAGCATGTACATGATGGGCAGCAGAACGGGCGTCAGGATCATGATGGCCGCCAGGGTTTCCATGAACATGCCGACAAACAGCAGGAAGGCGATCACCATGGCCCAGATGAGATACAGATTGTCGGTCAATCCCAGCATGCCCTCGGCAATGACGGCAGGAACCCGCTGCTCGACCAGCAGTCGTCCAAAGACGGTCGCGGTGAACAGGATCAGCAGCACCCGACCAGTGATCCAGGTAGTCGTCTCCAGGGTCTTCAGCGTGGGTTTCCATTTCAGCTCGCGGTGCAGGAAGATGCCGACGATCAGGGTGTAGGCAATGGCCACCACGGCGGATTCCGTGGGGGTAAAGAGTCCACTGTAGATACCTCCCAGAATGATCAGCGGTGCCAGAATCGACCACACACCGCGCTTCAGACTGCGGCCAATGGTCTCCCAGGACCAGGTATCACTGAGCCCCGAATAGCCACGGCGTCTGGAGATCACATAGTTGATGGTCAACAGGCAACCGGCAATGACCATGCCGGGTACGATACCGGCGATGAACAGCTTCGGAATCGACAGACTCTGGAAGGCGCCATGCTGCGCCACGGCCTCTGCCGGGGGCTGCAGACCCATCCCCGAAATCCCGAAGATCACCATCGGAATCGACGGCGGAATGACAACCCCCAAGCCACCGGACGAGGCGGTGATGGCGGAACCATAGCCGCGGTCATAACCACGATTGGCCATGGCAGGGATCATCAGCATGCCCACCGCAGCGGTGGTGGCAGGCCCCGATCCAGAGATGGCACCGAAAAACATGCAGGCAAATACCGTGGCGGCGGCAAGCCCCCCCGTCACCGGACCCGCGAAGGCTTCCGCGATATCGACCAGGCGTCGGGATATGCCTGCAGCCTCCATCAATGCCCCCGCCAGTATGAAGGCTGGCAATGCCATCAACGGAAATGAGCCTACCGAGGTAAAGGCGATCTGGACGAAGGCCATGGGGTTTTCCCCCAGCCACAGGTACGTCGCCAGGGCGGCGACACCCAGCGACACCGTAATCGGAGCCCCCAGCAGAAGCAGCAGAAAGAACACGCCAAACAGCACGTAGATCAGGCTGGTTTCCATCGCTACTTCTCCTCGGCCGAGGGTGACAGTGCGGCCATCCGTGCTTCCTCGATGGCTTCGGCCTCCGGGTCTTCCGGCTCCCGATGCTGAACAAAGCGCACATAGTTGTTCTGCACGATACGTAGCGTCATGAGCACAAATGCCAGCGGCAGGATCAGGTAGAACACCTTCATCGGCACCCCAAGGGTCTGGGATTTCCAGAAGTCGTTCATCCGATGGAACACGAAGTCGTAACTCAGCCAGATGAACACCAAATTGAAGCCGACCCAGATCAGATCGGTCAGCACGCCACAGGCAAGCCCCACCCACCTGGGCAGGAAGCGAAACTGAAACGTCACCCGGTTATGGGCAGACTTCTTGGCGGCGTACACCGCGCCCAGATAGGCAAACCAGACAAAGGCGTAGGTCGCCAGCTCATCGGCCCAGGGCAGCGAGTAGCTGAACAGATTGCGCAGAAGAATCTGCGCGAAAAGGAGAACAACAAAGGTCACCAGCAGCAACTGACACAGCCAGTTCTCGAGATTGTCCACCACCTTCCAGACACATTTCATCACGACGACCTCCGAGCGGTCGCCGCCGACCCTGCCAGTGGAGTCGGCGGCCATGGTGCCCGACACCGGGCACCAGGAGGGTTCAAGGACATTCAGGCGAGGGACGCTATTCAGGGAGCGGGTTCACGTCCTAGAGCGGCCAGGGCGGCATCCAGTTTTTGCTTGCCGCCAATGCTGTCGTAGAAGTCAGGCCAGATGGCAGTGGCCTGTTCGATCCAAGCCTGTTCGCCATCGGCAGGCTCGGTGATTTCCATGCCGTGCTCTTCTACCAGGCGCGTCTTGATGGCGTCTTCCTGGGCAAGCAGATAGTCATAGCTGTGGTCGGTGGCCTCCTGAGCCGCTGCCAACACCCACTGCTGCTGTTCTTCGGGCAGGCTCTGGAACTTGCCTTCGCTGATGATCAGCGGCTCCATGGAGAACACATAGCAGCTGTCGGTCACATGATCCTGGACCTCGTAGAACTTCATCGCATCAATGGTGATGTAGGGGTTGTCCTGACCGTCGACCACGCCCTGCTGCAGCGCCGTGAAGGTCTCCGACCAGGCCAGAGGATTGGGGTTGATGCCCCAGGACTGATAGGCCGCGATCATGATCTCGTTCTTGGGCACGCGAATGACCAGCCCATCCAGATCGTCCGGGGTTGCTACCGGATGGGACGAATTGGTCAGCCGTCGGCATCCCGAATAGGCCCAGCCGAGGATGCGCACGCCGGCATCGCGAATGGTGTTCTCCACCATTTCCTGACCGATCGCGCCTTGGGTCAGGGTGCGGGCATCTTCGGGGCTCTGAATGACATAGGGAAGGGTCATCACCCCCACCGTGGGCGAAAAGGGGGTGATATTGTTGATCGCCAGCACCGACAGGTCGAGCAGCCCCATGCTGGCGTTGTTGACCGTATCTTGCTCGCTGCCAAGCTGACCGTTGGGGAACAGGTCGACGTTGATCTCACCCCCGGACTTTTCCTCGATCAGGTTGGCAAAGGTCGATCCAAGCTCATATTGGGTGCCACCGGCGGCATCACCCAGCGCCATCTTCCAGGTCGCCGCCTGGGCAGTGGTCCCAGCGCTCAGCAGCGCCAGTGACAAGCCGGTAACCAGCCCGCGCGGCAGAACGCGTGAGGACTTGGGGTGCGTATAGGGTGCCTGGTTGTGCATGAGGAACTCCCATCATTGTTGTACCGCATCGAGCGGAATATTGTGTCGGGTGTTTCATTTCAGGGGCGGTCGGCGGCATGTTGGCTTCGCCGCCTCACCATGATGCTTACTCTCTATCGACAAACGCGCACCCCATAGGACCAACGCGCCGCCATCGTTTGGGCCAGCCCCCCGGCTCCTCTCGACAGCGTGCGTTGTCTGTAGGATCGTAAGCAGCGGTAGCGAATCTCTTCGTCGCCCCACAATGCCAATAATGACTATCAGGAATGCACCAGCGGAATGAGCGCCCCCCTGTTTCGACTCAACGCCGACCGTAAGGAAAGCCTGCAGTGCCAGCTGCGCGAGCAGATCGCCCGCGCGATCATCGAAGGCCATCTGCCGACTGGCGAAGCGCTTCCCTCGAGCCGGCGCCTGGCCAAGGAGCTGGGCGTCGCGCGCAATACCGTCATGCTGGCCTATGACCAGCTGCTGGATGATGGCTATCTGGTGGCCCGAGAACGCAGCGGCTACTTCGTCAATCCTGACATTCTGGCCGGGCGCGTCGCCGCCACCGGGGCCGACAATCACGCTGCCGCACGTACTGCGGCCGCACCCGAGCTGCCCTGGGAATCACTGCTGACGCGCCGGCTCGCCCAGCAGCCCTGCATCACCAAGCCGACCGACTGGCTCGACTACGACTACCCATTCCTCTACGGTCAGATCGATCCCAACCTCTTCCCTACCCAGCATTGGCGCGAGTGCAGTCGTGACTCGGTGAGCGTGCCGGCGATTCGCCGCTGGTCTGCCGACCACCTGAGTGAAGACGACCCCTTGCTGGTCGAACAGATTCACCAACGCCTGCTGCCACGCCGCGGCGTCTGGGCACGACCCGAGGAAATCCTGGTGACGGTGGGCGCGCAGCAGGCGCTGTGGATCAGCGCGATGCTGACCCTGGGGCCACAGCGCCGCTTTGCCATGGAAAACCCCGGTTACGTCGACATGGTCAACATCGCGCGCACCTTTACCGACGATATTCTGGCGGTGGACGTGGACGACCAGGGGCTGGTGATCGATGACCGACTTGCCGGCTGCCATCTGGCCTATGTGACGCCTAGCCACCAATCCCCTACCGGCGTCACCCTGCCGCTGGAGCGTCGCCGACAGCTGCTGGAACGCGCCGACCGCGACAATTTCCTGGTGATAGAAGACGACTACGAGAGCGAGACCAATTTCATCGACAACCCGACCCCCGCCCTCAAGAGTCTGGATACCAGCGGTCGGGTCATCTATGTGGGGAGTCTGTCCAAGACGCTGGCGCCAGGCTTGAGGCTTGGCTACATGGTGGCGCCCCCTGCCTTCATCGCTGAAGCGCGCGCCCTGCGTCGCCTCATGCTTCGCCATCCAGCGACCAACAATCAGCGCAGTGTGGCGCTGTTTCTCGACCGGGGCTATCACGACGCTCTGCTGCGCCAGATACGCCAGACCTATCAACGTCGCTGGCACTTGATGCGGGATGCCCTGGAAGCGCACCTTCCTCAGTTCCAGATCCGCTCCACCTTTGGCGGCTCGTGTTTCTGGCTGGAAGCGCCCGAGAGCACCGACGTCGGGCTGCTCAAGCGTCTGGCCCAGGAGCAAGGCGTGCTGTTTGAAGCGGGAGACGTGCATTTCCTTACCCAGCCGACACGTCCCACGCTGCGCCTGGGTTTTTCTGCCATCGACGAGTCACGCATCGAAGCCGGCATCGAGCGTCTGGCCTCACTGCTGCCCTCACTGCGGCAAGAGGCAAGTACGCCGGTGCATCGCGGCTGAACGCACATCCGCTTAAGCGTCGGCTCCACACACCATCGCCCCTTAGGGCAGCGCTGAATACACCAGCCAAGCGGTATGAGGCGCTAGGCGCCCGCGACGCAGCGAATCGGCGGCGCAGCCATTGATGCAGGTGTCCCCTGGCGGGCTGGCCGCGTGGCGATCTATGGATGGTCGATCAGATGTTCAAGCGGCTCTTCGAGCTGTTCAATCTCCTTGATCAGACCGTCAAATGCCTCGCTCTGGCGGCCGATACAGACCAACACCGCTCCAGTCACCGGACGGCCATGGGGGTGCCAACGACCTCGCGATCCGCTGTATTGGAGGCTGTACCAGCCACCTTCGCCCGCGGCCTGCCTGAGAAAGCCCTTGGCCCGATACAGGCAATCGCGGTAGCGCTCCAGCACCGTCACCAGTCGATCGGCCGCCACCGCTCCGGTGAAGTGCAGGGTACGCTGCCTCAGCCCGGAGTGATCTGTGTGGCCCCCTGACGCGTCGGCGCCCGCCGGATGCTCAGAAGACCCCGCCATCGTGCGGTCAAGCTGGCTGTCAGCGCCGCCACATGACTGAGCGGCGACATCGCCATCGTCCCAGGCCCCGGTTTCCGATACCAGGGTGGCTCCTGGCGCCAGCTTTCCCAACCAGGCCAGCAGGCGTTCTCTATCCTCTTCGTCCCGAGGTAGACGATTCACCAACAAGCGCCGCGCCGACGACAACTGAGCGTGCCAGAGGTCACTGACCTGAACGTCTTGGGCCAGGCGCCGGGCCTGGCTGGCATCGACCAGCACCACGGTATCGGAAAGGCTCAACCCCGGCGCCAGTCGAGCGATGTCGCCGATGCGCCAAGGGTTGGCGACACCGCTGGCCTCGATCAGTATCTCACTGGGCCTGGCCTTCAGCCGCAACGCCTGGGACAGCTGCTCTGCCAGGGTCCCGCCCAGGGTGCAGCAGACGCAGCCATTGGCCAACGACAGCACGCGATCGTCCCGGTAATCGATCGATGCCACATCCACATTGACCTTGCCGACGTCGTTGACCAGGATCAGCGCGTCCACCACGTCACCCGCCGCCAGGCGTCGATTGATGTAGGTGGTCTTGCCTGCCCCCAGGAAACCGGCGATGACCGTGACCGGAACCGCCTCGAGGGCACTGCGCTGCGCTGAGCCCCGCGGACGGATGCTTGCGGGCTCAAGGCTGTCCCTGGCGGCTTCCATTGCCTCAGCCCGCACTATTCCCTCAGTCCGAACTATTCCCTCAGCCCCTTCTATCCTCTCAGCCCCCATGGGACCACTTGCCAGATCGTCATGGACCATCTCATCTACCTTTGTTGATGCCCATTGCAGGCGGCCGTATCCATCGCGCTCTCTTGCCCTTTGCCGGGCACCCTGTCGCCAGCGACGGAGTCAGCAACCTTCATCCTGTGTGGCTTGCCTTGCGTTGGTGGATACGCCCGCCCAGCATGGTGGCATGTACCCTGATGTCTCGCAGGGCTTCGGCCGGTTGTTCAAGCGGGTCCTGATCCAGCACGGCCATGTCGGCAAACTTGCCCACTTCCAGGCTGCCCACGCGATCATCCATCCCCAGGGTGAAGGCGGCACCCAGGGTGATCATCTCAAGGGCGGCCTCAACGCTGACGGCCTCCTGCTCACCAAGCTGACGGCCGCTGGCGGTAGTGCGGTTCACCGCGCACCAGGCAGTAAACAGTGGCCCCAAAGGGGTCACCGGCGCATCACTATGGATCGCGGTCATGATGCCCAGGCGTCGCGCAGACGCCAGTGGCTCCAGTCGCTGGCAGCGAGACGGACCCAGGGTGCGCTGCAGATGGATGTCGCCCCAGTAGTAGATGTGGTTGGCAAACATGTTGAGACACAGCTCAAGCCTGGCAGCACGTCGCAGCTGAGCATGGTCGATGACCTGGCAGTGCTGCAGGGTATGGCGATGATCGGGGCGCGGCCACAGCGTCAACGCCTGGGTCAGAGCCTCCAGCATCAGTTCGACGGCCTCATCTCCATTGGTGTGGATATGCAGCTGCAATCCCGCCTGATGGTACGCCTGCACCAGCTCCGTCAAGGCGGCGGGGTCGGCATTCCACATGCCATTGGCGTGGCCGTCATGGTAGTGGGGCCATTTCAGGCGGGCGGTGTAGCCCTGAATCGAGCCGTCTGTCATCAGCTTGGCCGGGCCGAACACCAGTCGGTCATGACTGTAGGTCTTGGCACGCTGTAGACGCGCGATCCCCTCCTCCGCCGACCAACCCAATACCCCCATGGCAGGCACCAGCCGTACCGGAAAATCGGCGGCCTGGGTCGCCTCCCGCATGGCCTCGATGGCCTCGTCGGTCATCGGGTTGTAAAGATCGGTGATGGTGGTCACGCCACAGGCACTGGCGATCGTCCCGTATCGCTTGAGCGCCTGGGGCGAGGCCACCGCATTGAACAGGTTATTGCCGATGGCATCGAACACCACGAACATGGCCGCCATTTCCTGCAGCTCACCGTTTGGCCGTCCCTGGTCATCCAGTCGTACCCCTTCCACCCTCGGGCCTTGCTCGATCCCGCTCAGCTCCAGCATCACACTATTGACCGTCATGCTGTGAAAGCTGGCGTGGAGGATCACCAGCGGCCGGTCTGCGACGGCCTCATCCAGCTCTCGACGACTCAGTCGCTGCCCTGGAAAGTAGACCGGGTCGAACCCCCATGCGATCAGCGGCTCCCCCTCGTCCAACGTGGCCGCATGCTGGCGCAGGCGCTGCTGCACCTGGGCGATGGTCTCAAGGCCGCTCCATTGCTGGCCAAGATGATCCTGTCGCGGAAAGAATCCAAGGTACAGGTAGTCCCACATCGCGCCTTCCAGGGCATGGCTGTGGCCTTCCACGAAGCCCGGCAGGATCACCTTGTCGGCAAACTGATCATCGGTGCGGGCATGGCTCGGCATATCCTCGGCGCCGCCCACCGCCAGGATTCGGTCATCGTGCACGGCGACGTGGGTGGCCCGGGGCTGGGATGGATTCATGGTCAGCACGCGGCGAGCAGGATAGACAACGATACTCATGAGCGAGACGCTCCCTTGGTCACGGTCGATGAAAGGCTGGCGGGTGAGCTGGTGTATGAAGGTTGGTCGACGCTGGCGGCCCAACCTGACGATGGCGAACTATCTCGCCCGTGGCGGCCCCACATCAGCATCAGCGGGATGCAGGCGACCAGGGCCAGCGCCGTGCCACCAAAGGCCAGCAGATAAGTTCCTGCCCCCAGAGACGGCGCGATCGGCGCGAAGATCATCAGCAGGTGCAGCGTCGCCAGCACGATGGCCAGATTGAAGAAGGCCAGCTCCTTGGGCACGGAGGTGGAAAAGTCGGCGTCCATCATTCGCAGCAGAAGCAGCCCGGTACCGGTGGAGCCGCAGCAGCAGCCAAAGGACGTCACGGTTCGCTCCGGTCCTAGCTCGCCGCTCAGCCGCCCCATGACCAGACACCCCAGCAGCGTCGACAAGGTGACGGCCACCGTGACCAGCAGGATGGGCACCAGCAGCGCGTAAAGCACGGCAAACTGGATGCTCATCAGGGTGCCCACCACCATGAAATCCACCGAGCTGCCAGTAATTCTTTTAAGCGTCTCATCATCGACCCGATGAGCGAGGCCAAGACGATCAATGAGCATACGCATCAGCACGCAGACGCCCAGACCGTGCAGGAAGAACAGGTTGTGACTGAACAGCACCCCCACGTTGATGCCGAAGGGTGTGGCGTCACCGATCACCCCCTGGATAAAGGTCAGCCACAGGTGCGTGACGACATAGGCAATCGCCAGCAGACCAAGGTGATAGGCCAGGGAGTCCAGATTGCCAGGGTGGGAGATCATGCGCCCCATCGATGGCAAGGAGGTCGCGTCGGCCGCCTCGCCGGCACGGGTGAAGAAGCCGCGACGGAAGTTGTCGTCCAGGCGTGAGGCGCGGTTGGCGTTCAGTCCCTTGGACAGATAGCGTCGCGCCAACGGCACGCCTAGTGCGAAGGCCATCAGGAATCCAAGCGAGGCATAGATAAGTCCCACCTGGGCGGCATTGGCGATGCCGTACTCGCTCTCCCAGATAGTGCCGTAGGTCAGCGCCTGTCCGGGCCCCTGAGTGAAGCCATGGGTGACGATGGCACCGAGAAAGGCGCTGATCTCGCTGCCGGTCACCGCGTCGTAGCCGCTGACCACGAGGAAACCGATCACGCCCTGAAGGCCCAGGCTGATGCTCCAGGCAAGGGTCATCCACATGCCGCCGCGAAAGATGCTGCCACCGCCGGCCTCGCTCTGGCGCCCGCTTCCCGTCAGGCACAAGGACATGAAGCTCAGGGTAAAAAAGTGAAAGGTCAGCGCGGTGAAATCGCCTGGCTCATAGCCAGGCAGCAGGCCCAGCGACAGCGCCAAGAAACCCAGCAGACCACCGACAATGCTGGCGGGAACCAGCGAGGCTCGCAGCCAGCCAAGGCGGCTGCGCAGCTGACTGCCAAGCCATAGCATCAAGGCCAGCAGCGCAAAGGCAATTACCCCGTGAAAGGAATCTTGCATGATGGAGTCACCCGACGGTTGTTATTGGAAGTGAAGCGGATGTTCTCAGCCTAGGACCACCGTCGTTGCTCGTATAATATCAATTAGGTTTCATGCGATACCGATGAGGCATCAATGCGCATAGAACTTCGCCATCTCTCCGCTTTTGTCGCCGTGGCTGACTGCCTGCACTTTCGTCATGCCGCTGAGCGGCTCAACGTTGCACAGCCTGCTCTCAGCCGCACCATTGCTCAGCTGGAAGAGGCCATCGGCGAGACCCTGCTGCTACGCAACAACCGCCAGGTCAGGTTGACCGAGCCCGGACGCGTCATGCTGGAGGAGAGTCGCCAGATCCTGCGCCATCTGGACGAGGCGGTGCTCAAGACACAGCGAGCGGGACGGGGGGAGCTGGGACGCCTTGCCATTGGCTACACCGACTTTGCCATCACCGGGGAACTGCCGGCATTGCTGGATGACTTTCGCCGGCTGCACCCGGATATCCACTTTGACCTGCACTTCGGTTCAACGGCATCACAGCTACAGGATCTGACGGATTGCCATCTGGATTTCGGCTTCGTCACCGGGCCTGTGCTGACCCCAGGCCTGTGCTCACGTCCTATCCAGCGCGACCGTTTCATTGCTGCGGTCAGCGAGCATCATCCCCTGGCACAGCGCCGGAGTATCCGCCTGGAGGAGCTCGCCCACGAGCCCTTCATTCTCGGCGCACACAGCATGTGGCACCACTTCCGTCAAAAGCTCGAGTTGATCTGCCGCGAGGCGGGATTTGAGCCCAAGGTGGCGCAGGAAACCTTCAACAGTGAGACGATCTTCGCCTTTGTGGCCTGCGACTTTGGCGTCACCGTGCATCTGGAGTGCGCCAGCAACTACCTGCGCAAGGGGGTAACCATGGTGCCCCTGGAAGGCGTGCAACACAGTCTGCTCACGGAAGTGGCCTGGCGCGAAGGGGAGCTGACGCCGGTACAAACGGCCTTTCTGCAGCGGCTCGACAAGCAGCTGCCGCCAGAGCATTGAGGGTTCGACGCCTTACGCGTCCGACCACTCTAGAGCGAACGGGATGGCGAGTCCGCCGCCCCACATCACAACGACGTCCAGGCCGTCCCGATGGGCACGGCCTGGCTCCCTTGACCCAGCGAGGCAACAGCGCACGTTACAAGAGCGTGGTACCGGCGTCGCCGAATGTCGTCATAGCAATTCGTCCTTGACGTAGTAGTAGCGGTAGAGAAAACGCTGGCCAGCGCGGCGGAAAGGGGCAAACGCCTGCGACTCGATGCGCTCTCTCAGATTGGGAAACGGAAGCTTGGACGTAAAGATCGGCAACTCCAGGGTAACGCCCTCACCTGCGATCCACTGTGCCAGCCGCTTGCCGGCCTGGGCCGAGTACATCACCCCATTTCCACCGTAACCGAGAGCGTAGTACACGCTTTCCCGGGGATCAGGCTGGTGAATCCGCGGCATCATGTCGTGGCTGACATCGACCCAGCCCCACCAGGAGTAGTCGATCTCGATACCGGCCAGCGCCGGAAACTTGCGCTCAAGATCGGCCTTGAGCATGGCGGCGTAGCGTTCTTTCGGCGCATCACGACCTGAAATCGCGCTGCGACTGCCAATCTGCACCCTATTGTCGGGCAACAGTCGGTAGTAATGGCGCAGGATGCGCGTGTCGGTGAGCACCTGGCGCGTGCGAAACCCGGTCGCCTCGATCTCGTCGGACGTCAATGGGCGAGTGACCATGGAATTCGACAGGATCGGCAGCAGCCGATTATGCAGCGAACGGTGGAGCTGACCGGTGATATAGCCCCCGGTGGCAATCCCGACCGCCCGCGCCTTGACCAGACCGCCCGGTGTGCGCAGGTAGTGCGTGTCGCCGCGGGTCTCCCAGCCCAGAACCGGACTTGCCGGGTGTACCTTGACGCCCAGAGCACGTGCCTTGCGGTGGTAACCAAAGGCCAGCTTTGCCGCATGAATACCGATGCCCTCAGGCTCATGCATGGCGCCTGCCGCCTCACTGTCCCCCACCCATTCACGCTTGACGGTGTCGCCATCGATGATCCGCGCATCGTAGTCGAAGGTGTCCCGCAGCAGTCGCGCCTCTTTCTCCAGGCCCGGCATCATCCGATCCTTGTGGGCGATATACAGATGCCCGCCGGGCTGTGGATCGCAGTCAATGTCGGCGATCAGGGACTTGAACGTCTGCATGCCCTCGACGCATTCCCGATGCAGCTTGAGCGCCGTATCGAGACCGTAACGTGCAATCCACTGGGAGCGCTTGAGGCGCCCTGAGGCGCACTGAGCCTGGCCACCGTTGCGCGTGCTGCAGCCCCAGCTCACCCGATTGGCTTCCAGTACCGTGGCCTTGATGCCATAGCGCTCCGCCAGGAAGATCGCCGCGGTCAGCCCCGTGAAACCCGAGCCAACGATGACCACGTCGGCATCGGTATCGCACTCAATGGGGCCGTCGTCGGCAGGTGGCTCGCCGGCGGTGGCGACCCAGTAAGTGGGCGCATAGTCACAGCCGGTACCCACCTGCTTCGCCGTCAGCGGGTCATAGGCAGGATCATAAGGGGCGCGCGCAGACGTCGCCGCACCTTTGCCTTGCAGCGGCCCCTGGCCGGTGGCATCCAACGCTCGCTGCTCCGCGGTCTTTAGCTCCAGCATGTCGCTCCTCCCGGATCGCGAATGGGGTACCCTCAGCCCTGACGAGTCGGCGTGGCCGGCCGCTGCTTGCGGAAGGCATTCTTCACCGCAATCTTGCCGTCGCGGAAGGTAAAGGCATCGATCATGCGGGCCTCGGAGCGCATTCCATCGACGGTGGTCCCACAGTAGGTGCTCTCGCTGTAGCCGCGATCTCCAATCACCTGATGCACCCCGTCAAGCCACTGGGCATCCGGGGCATTTTCCCAGGCCGCCCTGAGTCCAGCGCGAACCTGCTCCTGACCATGAAAGGTCTTACCCAGCAGTTCTGGGCCAGCCACGGCATGGAACTCGCAATCGTCGGTCATCATCGACATCACCGCGTCGATATCATGACGATTGAGCGCATCGGCGAAATCGGCGAGAAACTGGGCGTCGGGTTGGCTCATGGAGGTTCTCCTTGTTGTTCACGGCGCGACTGAGCGCCTAGAGCAGTATCGTTATTGTGTTGGCGAGGCCCTCTTGGCCTCGTCTACCCCCGAGCCTAAAGGCCCCGAGCGCTCGTCCCTTAGCACCAGTTGCTCGCTGTCGATTGGGCCAGCCCTGCGGGTGACGCCGAATCCTGCACATGGTGTGCGTCGTGCCCGAGCCGATAGGGTGCCGGGTCCACGCAGGGTCGCTCACCCAACAGCAACTCCACGCCGAGTCGAGCCGCCGCGGGCGCCAGCACCAGACCATTGCGGAAATGGCCGGCATTGACGTGGAGTCCAGCCCAGCCAGGCACCTCCCCGATAAAAGGAATGCCGCCAGGAGAGCCAGGTCGCAGGCCGGCCCAGTGATGCTCGATACTGGCCCTGGAAAGCGCTGGCAACAGCCGCACCGCACTGCGATACAGCGACACCCGTGCCGCGCTGGTGGTGGTCTTGTCGAAGCCTTGGTGCTCCAGGGTGGACCCCACCAGAATGCGTCCATCCTGACGTGGGATCAGGTAACGCCCATCCGCCAGCACCACCCGTGAGAGCGGTCGAGTACCATAAGGGGGCTTGAGCACCATCATCTGTCCCTTGACCGGGTTGACTGCCAGGCCAACCCCGGCTCGCCGCAGCAGTTCGCCGCTCCATGCTCCACCACAGACCAGTATGCGCCCCCCATCGATGCGACCCTGCACGGTCTCTACCCCGACCACGTCATCGCCTCGACGCCTGAATCCAATGACCTCACAATCCTCCCGGACTTCGACCCGGCGATCCCGTTCCAGCCGCGCGCGCAGGGCACGCCCCAGGCGCGGGTTACGCAAGCTGCCGAGTGTGGGCATCCACAACCCGCCCTGCTGCCGACGCAGCCAATCGGTCTCGGCGAGCCCTGGCTCGAGGCCGCAAATGGCATCGGCGTCGATGTCCTCCAATGGCTTGCCGAAGCGCTGCGCCCACTGTCGCGCGTCCTCGGCATCGTCCACCGCGAGATACAACAGGCCATGCCGGGTGAACTGCGGGTCGACCCCGGTCTCGTCATATAGCTGGCGGCACAGCGCCGGGTAGACGCCTTCAGACAACGCTGACAGCGCAGAGACAGGCGCGCTGTAGCGCCATGGATACAGCGGCGAAGCGATGCCACCACCGGCCCAGGAAGCTTCTCCGGCACAACGACCCCGCTCTACCAGCGTCACCGTCAGGCCGGCTTGTGCCAGACGCCAGGCACTCATCATGCCGATGACGCCTCCACCCACCACGATCACATCCCGCATGTGCTTCTCCCCCTTGTTCACGGCGCCCCACTCATCCCAGGATGGCCAGAAACCATTGAAATCTCATTTTTCGATACAATTTGCGTTATTTTTTAAAACACGTCTATAGTGTCATCACTTTCACAGCAGCGCACCAGGACACACGACCATGGCCGATGCCCCTTCCCTGCTCGATGACAGCCTCCCCGCCCAGCAATGGCACAGCGCCCGGGAGATCTTCGGTATCGATTCGGACCTCAAGGTGCCGGTATTCACGCAGCGAGACGATCATGTGCCCGCCATGGATGAGGCCTACCGCTTCAACCCGGACGTGACCCTGGCGATCCTGGCGGGCTTTACCCGCAACCGTCGGGTGATGGTTCAAGGGCTTCATGGCACCGGCAAGTCGACGCATATCGAGCAGGTCGCGGCGCGCCTCAACTGGCCCTGCGTGCGCGTCAACCTGGACGGTCACATCAGTCGCCTCGACCTGGTGGGCAAGGACGCCATCGTGATCCGAGACGGCGTGCAGGTCACAGAATTCCAGGAGGGCATCGTGCCCTGGTCACTTCAACGGCCGGTCGCCCTGATCTTCGATGAATACGACGCGGGCAGACCCGACGTCATGTTCGTCATCCAGCGCATCCTCGAGCGCGATGGCCAGTTCACCCTGGTCGATCAGAACCGGGTCATCCGTCCACACCCGATGTTTCGCCTGTTCGCCACCGCCAATACCGTGGGCCTGGGCAACCAGGACGGCCTTTATCAAGGTACCCAGCTGCTCAACCACGCCCAGGTAGATCGCTGGAACATTGTCGCCAAGCTCGACTATCTGCCGCGGGACGAAGAAGTGAACATCGTGCTCGCCAGGGTGCCGAGCAAGGACAACGAGCGTGGCCGGCGCCATGTCGACGCCATGGTGGCGGTGGCCGAACTCACCCGAAAGGGCTTCGCCAACGGCGACCTGTCGACGTTGATGTCGCCACGCACGGTGATTACCTGGGCCGAGAACTGCGAGATATTCCGCGATCCTGCGCTGGCATTTCGCCTGTCGTTTCTTAACAAGTGCGACGAGCACGAACGCGCCCTGGTCGCGGAGTTCTACCAACGCTGCTTCGATGAGGAACTGAGTGAGTCCATCGCCCGCGGCGACGGTGGCAGTACAGCATCATGACGACCCCAGGCGATGCGACCCACGCCAGCGCCTTGGCCAGAACACGGCGCCAGCAATATCTCGAAGACATCGAGGCGGCGGTACTGCGAGCCCACACCGGCGACAGCCGCTGGTTCTACGCCAGCCGTCGTCTCTACCACGGGCAACGACGAGTCCCCCTGCGGGCCCCTCACCTCAAGCTTGCCGATGACTGCCTGTCGATTACGGGCTATCGCGCGGTCAGCGATGCCCTGGCCCTGCGCGAGCGCTTCAGCGACGACGCGCTTCACCAGTACCTACGGCCAGCAGAGCCCGAACCACGGCTGATCTACGACTGGCTGGAGCAGTGCCGCGTGGAAGCCTTGCTGGGCCCCGGGGCACCGGGCATGGCGAGCAACCTCGAACAGCGCTTCCGACAGTGGTCGCTGGACTACCATCACGCGCAATTCACCGAAACTGCCCTCGGACTGTTGCTGTTCTGCGTGATTCAGATCAGTCGCTCGCGGCTGATGGCGGCACCGATGCTGGAAGCGTTCGAGGACATGCTGGAGGCCACCCGGGCCAATATCGTACCGGCCCTCGGCCACGCCCTGGCGGGACTGCGACGCGAGCGTCACGATCAAGCGGCCTTCCAGCGTCACGCCCACGCCATCGCCGATTGGATAGCTGCCCAGCTGGAAGGCTTTGAGCCTCAGCAGGATCGCGAGCAGGAGGACAAGGATCCTCGCCGTGCCCTGGCCCTGTTGCTGGACAGTGAAGATGACCTGGAGGAAGAGATCCCGGTCGCGCTCAGCGGGCAAAGCCGTCTACTGGAGGATGACGCCAACCGCTACCGCGCCTTCACCACGGCTTATGACAGCGAAAGGCGTGCCGACAGCCTGGTCCGGCACGCGCTGCTGGTGGAGTACCGCGACCGTCTGGATCAGCGGCTCGCCGCACAGAAGGTCAACGTGCGCCGGCTGGCCCGGGCCTTTCGGCGTCATCTGTCGGTGGTGGAGAGAGATGGCTGGAACGACGGCGAAGAAAGCGGCGTGATCGACGGGCGCCGACTGTCGCAGATCGTGACATCGCCCCAGGAGCGCCGCGTCTTTCTCCGCGAACGCCATCGACCCGTCAGCGATGCTCAAGTCAGCCTGCTGATCGACTGCTCCGGTTCCATGAAGGTCCACGGTGAAGCCATCGCCACCCTGGTGGAGCTATTGGCCCGGGCGCTGGACATGGCGGGGGTAAGCAGCGAGGTGCTGGGCTTCACCACCGGCGCCTGGAATGGGGGCCGTGCCCAACGGGACTGGCTCCGGTCAGGCAGACCCGCGGCCCCGGGACGCCTCAACGAGGCACGCCATCTGATCATCAAGGACGCCAGCCAGCCCTGGCGCCGCGCCCGGCTGGGACTGGCGGCCCTGCTCAAGGCCGATATCTACAAGGAAGGGATCGACGGCGAAGCCGTGCAATGGGCCTGTCAGCGGCTGATGAGCGCCGACGTCAACCGCCGCCTGCTGGTCGTGATCTCCGACGGCAGCCCCTCGGATAGCGCCACCAACCTGGCCAACGATCGTCACTACCTCGACCACCACCTGCGCTCGGTGGTGGCGACGTACAGCGGCGGCAACGGTCGTCGTTCCGGCCCCATCGATATCGTTGGCCTCGGCGTCGGTCTCGACCTGAGCCCCTACTATCCGAGACACCGAGTCATCGACATCGGTCAGACCCTGGACAATACCCTGCTGGATGACGTGGTGGAGCTGATGCTGTCTAAACGAAGGTATTGAAGGAGTGTCACTCGCCACAACCCTTGCCTCATCCCCCGCCTATGAATCGGCATCCTCTGTTCTCGGCCATCTCTACTCGGCCCTCTCCTCTCAGCTCGCCCGTCGCAACCTAGTAAAACGCGCCGGAGACAGCCGTTGTGCGTAGTCAGGCAGCGGGCTGCCATCCATCATGGCGCGGATCAACTCACCGGTCTGGGCTGACAGGGTCAACCCCAGGTGAGCGTGCCCGTAGGCCAGATACAGCCCTTCCCTGCCGGCCACGGGACCGACCACCGGCAAACCATCCGGGGTGGAATGACGAACGCCCATCCAGCGCTCGCTCAGCGTCAGAGAGCGACCGAACATGGCGTCTCCCCACCCCTTCAGGCGGTCCCAGCGGCGCTGGTCGGCACGCCGTTCCGGCGCGGTAAACTCGGTGGTGCCCGCCAGGCGCACACCGCCCTCCATCGGTGTGGCGTAAAAATGGTGGGCCAGCCAGCCCGTAGGTCGTGTCAGCGAGACCGACGTGTCGAGCCGCACGTGGTAACCACGCTCGCTGACCACCGGCAGCGACATCCCCAGCCACTTCATCAACGCCTGGTTAGCCATGCCCGCGCACATGACCACCTGATCGGCATGGTGCTCCCCCAGCGTACTGACCAGACGCCACCCGCCATCGACACAAGGCGCCAGTCCCTCGATGCGCGCACGGTGCAATACCGCACCGGCGCGCTCCAGTCGGCGCCACAGGGTGCGACTGACGGTCAAGGGGTCCTTCAGGTGACGTGTGGAAGGAAAGAACAAGGCACCTTCCAGGCGCTCAGGGCTGAGCTCAGGCTCCAGGTCGCGAACGTCAGCGGCCGTCAGCGCGCGACAGTCGACGCCATCGGCCCGCTTGGCCTCAGCTGAGGCCTCGAGCGACCGAGACAGCGCATCCCCACGATACGCCAGCTGCAGGCAGCCGGTATCCGCGTACAGGCCCGGTGCGTCAAGCGATTCGAGCAAGCGGTGTTGCGCCTTGACGGCGTCCTGTATCAGCGCCACCAGATCCGCCTTGTGGCGGGCAAAGCGGGAGGGTGTGGCGGCCTGGATAAAACGCGGCCCAAAACTGGCCAGCCGCGACAGATAGCGGGGATCAATCGATAACGATGCGTCACGCCGGACCAGTTCCCTGGGCAGGGCCTTCAAGGTCTCGATACTGGCCATGGGCGAGGTCGCGTAGTTGGCAATCAGTCCTGCATTGCCAAGGGAGGTGCCCTCCCCCGGTGCTCCCGGATCGAAGAGCTGCACCTGGTAGCCGGCGTCAACGAGCGATCTCGTCACGGCCAGACCGACAATGCCTGCCCCCACAACGGCGATGGTGTTCATGCAATGTCTCCTTGGGGACACTGACGTCCGGCCCGTGGTTCAGGCCGGACGCGCGTAGCGTGGATAGCGGGGATTCAGTTATCGCGGTAGAAGCGCCAGGAGGCGATCCCCACCCCTACCGCGGTAAGGATGCTGACGGCACTGACGGCATACAGGGCAAGAGCGTACAGGGTCATGGGAGTCTCCTTTATTGAGTCTTGGCGACGACGGGAGCATCGGGAGCCGACCGGAACAGCTGGTAGACCAGTACAAACACCGAGACATTGGCGATGACACCGGCGATCAGAGCGGTCAAGCCAGTAGCCGCCTGCAGGTCAAAGGGCCCCCACTTCCACAGGATCGTGACCGACGCGCCCGCTAGCATCGCCGCCACAGCTGAGCGGGTGCAGCGCAAGTTGAACAGCACAGCGAACACGAACGGCAGCAGAATGGTCGGCGCCCACAGCGCATAGCTGAGCAGCAGCGCATCGATGATCGAGGTCGCGTACAGGGCGAACACTACCGCACCCAGGCCGATCAACAGGTTGACCAGACGCTCGATCCACAGCCGCTTCTGCTCACTGACCGTGGGCTCGATGAAGGGCTTGTAGATATCACTGACGAAGATCACTGCGGCGGAGTTCAGGTAGGAGTCGGCGGTCGACATCACCACCGCCAATAGCGATGCCAGTACCAGCCCTGTAATGCCCACCGGCAGGGCATCACGAATCAGCGTCGGCATGGCCTGATCAGGTGAGATCGTTGGATAGAGCACCAACGCCACCAGCCCGATGGTGGCACTGACCAGATAAAACAGGAAACCGAAGCCACCGGCCACCGAATAGCCGATACGTGCATGGCGGGAGTCCGGCGCCGACAGGGCTCGCTGGGTGTAGGGGGGAACCAGCGTTTCGCCCAGCAGGAAGGCAATGAAGATCGACAGGAACATGCCCAGCGAATAGTCACCCATCAGGCTGAAGTGGCCCTCCGGCAGGCGCTCGATCAATGCCTGAGGTCCCCCCAGGTCATGCAGCCCAATCAGCATGGTGACCGGCAGGAAGATCGCCAACATCAGAAATTGCACTACATCGGTCTGGATGACCGCCCACATTCCACCGATGGTGGAATACACCAGCACCACGGCCATGCCGATCAAGATACCAGTGGCAACGTCGATGCCGAGTATGGCGTTGAACACGGTGCCCACAGCCAGGGCCTGAGCCCCTAGAATGCCGACGCAGAACACCAGCGAGAAGATCCCGGTAAACAGGCGAGCACTGGCGCCAAAGTGCTGGGCCATGATGTCGCCAACCGTATGGGCATTGACGTAGCGCTTGAGCCTGGGCGCGATAAACAGTCCGGCAAGCACCGTGGCAATGGGAAACGCAGAAGCGGCGAACATGAAGGCATAGCCTTCATCAAAGGACTTGCCGGCACGGCCCATTGAGGCACCGCCACCAAGAAAGGACGCCGCCAAGGTGGCGAACAATACCGGCCAGATGATCTTGTTGCCGGCAACCGCAAAGTCAGCGCTGTCAGAGACTTTCTTGGCACTGCGATAGCCGATGTAGATCAGTATCGCGAAGTACAGCAGCAGTCCGCAGAGGTCGATCGGATTCATGCAACTACCCTCGTTATGGTTGTAGGGGGGTGGTGTCAGCTTCGACGACCCTTGTCATAAAAACAACTTTGATCTACCTATGAACCTATAGATAAAACTTAGACCATATCGCGTGCACTTTAGCGGCCCTCGCCTCCCGCGGAAGAGCCCAAACCATGTCGCCGCGAACGACGCCCCAGACAGCACCGCAGACAGCAGTACAAGCGAAGCTACGTCGGCCCATGCCGCATCGCGGCGAAGCCTGTCCTCCACCACCCTACCCAGGAGTCCCTGAATGAAGCTGCGCTACCCTCTTCGTCAGCTGCAGATATTTCGCGAGGTCGTGCACACCGGCAGTCTCAGCAAGGCCGCACGACGACTCGATCTCAGCCAGCCGGCGGTGAGCTCCGCCATCGCCAACCTGGAGCAGGAGGCCGGCTTTCTGCTGTTCCGTCGCAATAACTACGGCACCGAGCTGACGCCGGAGGCTCGCTACCTGATGGAGGGCGTCGACAGGGTGCTGGCGTCGGTGTCACATCTGGACGAACTGGCCGAAGGTCTGCGTCAGGGCCGCGCCGG
The DNA here is from genome assembly GCF_019800795.1 of Halomonas sp. DP3Y7-2. Lineage (NCBI taxonomy): Bacteria > Pseudomonadati > Pseudomonadota > Gammaproteobacteria > Oceanospirillales > Halomonadaceae > Halomonas > Halomonas sp. DP3Y7-2. The sequence continues at coordinate 549,488 of NZ_JAHVKJ010000010.1, read as the reverse complement.
CAAGCTGATTGTCGGCTGCATGCCGGGGCTCTCACCGAGCGCCTTGCCCCAGATCATGGCGGACTATCTCAGTGACTTTCCCGATACGCGGCTGTCCCTGCAGACCTTCAGCTCAGGCAAGATTCGCGACTGGGTGGCCGAAGGCCAATTCGATGTGGGCGTCATTGAACGTCAGGATGATCTCAGTGACCTGGAGGTCAAGCATCTGACCCTGCGCATGCATCTGGCGGTACCGGCGAACAGCCCATTGGCCACCGCCACCGTGGTCGGGGCCAAGGACCTTGACGGGATGCCGCTGATCACCCTGGACGAGCACCACCAGAGCACGCTCAAGCTGAAGCAGGCACTACGCCAGGCCGATGCCCGCTGGCATGTCGCCGCCGAGACACACCTGTTTCCGTCTGCCATCAGCCTGGTGCGCGCTGGCATCGGTCATGCGCTGGTGGACCCGGTTTCTGCCGCGGGCTTCCTGCTGCGCCGGGACTGTGACGTGGCCATCGTGCCCTTCGAGCCGGCCATCGACCTGGAGATCGCCATCATCACCCCGCGCTTTCATCCAAGCTCCCGTCAATGCCAGCGCTTCCTGCCCTATCTCGAGAAGGGGCTGGCCCACTGGCATAAGCGCGCCCTGGCGCCCCTTCACGCCTGAGCAGGGGCACCGTGGCGTGCCGGAACGGTGCACACCGGGCTAAGCATATTCACCTGCTGCCGCCACAGGCCCGAATGACCAGATCGAGCGCCGGGACAATATCGTAGACCGGGCAGCGCGCCTCCCGGCGCACCACGTCCGCAAAGGCGCTCAGGTCCGTGCACTCAAGCACGATGGCATCCAGCGTGACCTTGCGCATCAGCCGTCGCGTGGCAGTCGCGACCTCTTCCGCCATCGCCGCCATGTCGAGATCATCACGCTGTCCCTCAAGGATCACCTGCCGAAACTCGCTCCCGTCCTGGAGACCTTCAAGCGCGGGAAGAGACCCTTGCCAGCCCGCTCCCAGGAAATGTTGCGCCTTCAATGCCCCTGCGTCGGCCGTCAGCACCCCCACCCGCCCAAGGCCCCCGTGCACGACGGCAAGCCAGGGCAACAAGGTCAGGCTGGAGAGCACCACCGGCACCGACATTGCCTCGGCGACCTGAGCCTGATACCGCGCCATGAAGCCGCAGCTGCCCGCAATGGCGCACACCCCCTCCGCTTCCAGCTGGCGTGCCTGCTCAAGCAACAGGTCGCGCAAGGCGTCGCCGGGCGCGTGCAGCAGCCTGGGAATATCAACGCCCTCGAGCACGCGGTAGCGCACCGGATGGCGGAAGCTATCGGGATGGCGCAGGTGTCCCAGGGGCTTGGTAAAGGACGAATCCAGGCACAGCACCCCCAGCGGCGCCTCTTCTATATTGGCTCTCACAGGCCAGCTCCAGATGCATTCGATAGATGTATGGATGCCGTCGGCTCAGGGCAAAGCTCTGGCATCGATTCAGTACTGCCATAGCGCCATGGCGCCATCGATCACCAGCCCAGTGCCGATGATCATCAAGGTCAGCATCGCCACCCGCCGCAGCAGTTCAGCACTGCAGGGTGGTGGATAGCGGCGCCCTGCCCAGGTGGCCAGTGCCGCCGCTGGCAGGGTCCACAGCGCCAGCAGCCACACCTGAGCGTCGAGCCCGCCGCCGGCACCGACATACAGGGTGCGCACCCCGGAGGTCATGGCGAAACACGCGATCAACAGCAGACGAATCGTCTCGCGGGGCAACGGCTGGCGGTAGCAGTGGTAGATGACCGGCGGCCCCGGCATGCCGAACATGCCCCCCAGCAGACCCGTCATCGCACCGCTGACCGCGAAGCCGGCAGGAGCCGAGACCTGTGCGCGCGGACGGGGCCTGAGGCCAACGCTGAGACCTCCGTAAAACACCAGTGCCCCCAGCATCAGCATCAGTAGAGCTTCAGCGCTGACGCTCAGCCAGTTCAGCGCCCACACGCCAAGTCCGATGGACGGTACGATGCCAAGACCCAGCGCCAGCACGTGGCGCCCATCCAGGTGATGCAGTTTGCCAGGTAGCGCCACGGCACTGTTGACCAGGGTAATCAGGCTGACAACGGCCACCAGGGTGGCAACGCTGACAAGTTCCAGACCGCTGGCCACTCCGATGATGATCATGCCGATACCAAAGCCAGCCACGGTATGCAGGTAGCCGGCCAGCAAGGTGATCGATACCACCGCCGCAAGACTGGACAGCGCCATTCCCTCAGGTACCAGTGTCATCTACCCTCCTTGGCCGTCCCCATACCGTTTACGCTACCGACAGGCGCTGGGCCTGGACGGTGGTCACCGCAATGACGTTGACGATATCTTGCTCACTGCAGCCTCGCGACAGGTCGTTGGCAGGCCGCGACAGTCCCTGCAGCAGCGGCCCGATGGCCTCGGCCCCGCCGATGCGTTCCGCCAGCTTGTAGCCGATGTTGCCTGCCTCAAGGTCTGGAAAGATCAGCACATTGGCATTGCCCTTGACCTTGGACTCCGGCAACTTGCGCTCGGCGATCTCCGCCACGATGGCAGCATCGAGCTGCACGTCTTCATCGATGGCCAGGCTCGGGCGCGCCTGCTTGACCCGACGCGCCGCCTCGACAACCTTGTCCACCGCCGCATGATGGGCACTGCCACTGGTAGAAAAGGACAGCATCGCTACCCTGGCCGGCTCATCCAGCAGGGCTTCGGCGCTATCGGCAGCCGCCATGGCGATCTCGGACAGCGCCCCGGCATCCGGGTCCACCACCAAGCCGCAGTCAGAGAAGATCATGCCGCCCTTGAGGCTGTGGAACTCCTTGCACAGCATCATCAAGAAGAAGCTGGATACCAGGGTGGCGCCAGGGGCCATGCCGATCAACTGGATCGCGGCGCGAACCACATCGGCGGTGGTGTGGACGGCACCAGCCACGCTGCCGTCGGCAAGCCCGGCGCGCACCATCAGGTTGGCAAAGATCAACGGATCCCGCGCCCGTGTGGCGGCATCCTCAGGGGTCATGCCCTTCGCCCCTCGCAGCTCCAGCAGTAGCGCCACCAGGCGCTCGGTGTGCTCGGAATCCGCGGGGTCAATCAGCTCTATCGCACCCAGCTCAAGCCCTTCGGCTTCGGCCCGGGACTGGATGACCTTATGCTCGCCCACCAGCTGAATGCGCGCGTAGCCTGCTGCGCTCGCTGTCAGGGCGGCCCTCAGCACTCGGGGGTCATCGCCTTCGCACAGGACGATGCGTTTCGGGTCCTGCCGGGCCATCTCACGAATATGGTTCAGCGCTTTCATCGCAACCGCTCTCCCAGGGGTAAAGGGGTCGACAGACTCGGTCGTGGCGCATCACGAACATGAAAAAAAGCCCTGGCACCAGGCCAGGGCAATGTCGTCATACCGGACGAGAGAGTCTTGCTTGGCGATCAGACTCCAGGGTCCGCCGCCCCCGGTATCAGACGTAGTCCTGGTACTTCTCGAGCAGACGGACCGGCTTCTTCAAGGCGTCGCGGCGGAAGGGGTCGCCCAGCTCGCGGGTACACATGATCTCGATGATGCAGGTCTTGCCTTCATTCATCTGCATGTCGACCGCTTTCTTCAGGGCCGGGCCTACATCTTCCAGGCGATCCACGGTGATACCCTCGGCGCCCATGGCGCGGCCGATCTCGGCAAAGCTCTCGTTGTCGAGCTCCCCAGCGACAAAGCGACGGTTATAGAAGTCGACCTGGTTCTTCTTCTCGGCACCCCACTGGCGGTTGTGGAACACCACGGCGGTCACCGGAATACCGTGACGCACGGCGGTCATGGTTTCCATCAGGCTCATGCCCCAGGCGCCGTCACCGGCGTAGGCAATGGCCGGACGATGAGGCGCAGCGGTCTTGGCTCCGATGATAGTGGGCAGCGCATAGCCGCAGTTACCAAAACTCATGGGGGCAAAGAAGCTGCGTGGCTTCTCGAAGCGCAGGTAGCTGTGGGCCACCGAATTGATGTTGCCGATATCGGTGGAGACCATGACATCTTCCGGCATGGCCTTTTCCAGCTCACGCAGGACCTGACGCGGATGCAGATACTCGCCGCCAGAGAAAGGCTTCTCGTCCTTGGCTTCTTCGATGGCATCCAGGCTGAACGGATCACGCTCGTGGGTCCACTCGTCGAGCTCTTTCTCCCAGGCTTCCTTCTCGGCCTTGATCTTGGCCAGGCGCTCGTCCTTGGACGCATCGCAGGCCAGGTTGCGGCCTTCAAGGCGCTGGCTCAGCTCGATGGCGGCAGCCTTGGCATCGCCGCAAATGCCCACGGAGATCTTCTTCACCAGCCCCAGCATCTTGTGATCGGCATCGACCTGAATGATCTTGGCGTCTTTGGGCCAGTAGTCCATGCCATGCTGCGGCAAGGTGCCGAACGGGCCAAGGCGAGTGCCGAGGGCCAGCACCACGTCAGCCTGGGAGATCAGCTTCATGCCTGCCTTGGAGCCCTGATACCCGAGCGGACCACACCACTGCGGATGACTGGCCGGGAAGGAGTCGTTGTGCTGGTAGCTGTTGACCACCGGTGCACCGAGACGCTCGGCCAGGGCCTTGCACTGTTCCACCGCGTCGGCCATGACCACACCGCCACCGGAGACGATTACCGGGAACTTGGCCTCGGCCAGCAGTGCAGCCGCCTCGTCCAGCGACTGGGCGCCACCGGGACCGCGATCGATACGCCGGGGCTCGGGAATCTCGGCTTCGATCTCGCCATAGAAATAGTCCCGCGGAATATTCAGCTGGGTCGGGCCAATTTCGGCCATGGCGCGATCGAAGCAGCGACCGGTGTACTCGGCCATGCGCGCAGGATGGGTCACATGGCCCTGGTACTTGGTGAACTCCTGGAACATCGGCAACTGGTTGCACTCCTGGAATCCGCCCAGGCCGATACCGGTGGTGCCGGTTTCCGGGGTGATCATGACCACCGGGCTATGGGCCCAGTAAGCCGCCGCGATGCCCGTCACACAGTTGGAAATACCGGGACCGTTCTGGCCGATGACCACGCCGTGGCGTCCAGAAACGCGAGCATAGCCGTCAGCCATATGGGCGGCACCCTGCTCGTGCACCACCGGAATCAGTCGGATCCCGGCCGGGGCAAAGATATCCATGGCGTCCATGAAGGCCGAGCCCATGATGCCGAACATGTCGGTCACGTCGTTGGCAACGAGGGTTTCGACGAAGGCTTCCGAGGGCGTCATCTTCTGCTTGCCCTTCACAACCTGGCGGTTTTGGGTGTTGTCGTTGTGACTCATGGAGCTCCTCCAGGGAACAGAATGGGTGCTGGCGGCCTTGGCGGCCTGTGTCTTGGCTTGAGGCTCTGGATAGCCAAATCAAGCTTTTCGATACGATAAGTTCCGTTTTCTAGAACTTGAGGCAAAGGTAGCCGCCGAGTGGTGAGGAGTCAACACGAATTTCAAAAAACGGTACGAATTGCGTTCTTTTCAGAAACAGATAAACTTCACGGCATAGGGAGGCCTGCCATGACCACACTCGGCGCCGACACGCGCATCATTGAAGGCGATACCCCGGCTCAGCGCCTGCTGGCACTGCTCGAGGTCATCGCGGAGAAAGACCAGTACTTCACTCTGCAAAGCCTGGTAGATGAAACAGGACTGCCCAAGCCGACGCTGCATCGCATGCTTCAGCAGCTGGAGAACTCCGGCATGTTGCAGCGGGAGGCAGACAACCGTCACTACAGCAAGGGCTCTCGCCTACGCCGTCTGGCCGAAACGCTGCTGCTGAACGACACGGTCCAGGGGGCACGCCACGGGGTGCTGGCCGAGCTGGTAAGGGAGGTGGGAGAAAGCTGTAACATCACCGCCTTGTCCGGCAGCGAGGTGCTCTACCTGGATCGCGTCGAGACCTCTGCACCGCTGCGTTTCTACCTGCATCCAGGTTCACGGGTGCCGGCCCACTGCTCTGCCAGCGGCAAGCTGTTTCTGGCCCAGATGGGCGCATCCCAGCGACGGCGTCTGCTGGCCGATGCCACCCTGGAGGCCTTCACCCGCAACACCCTGACGGACATCGATGCCATCGAAGCCGAAATCGAACAGGTCAAGCGTGACGGCTACGCCTTCGATGATGAGGAGTTTCTTCCAGGTCTGCTGTGCATCGCGGTGCTTGCCCCGAATCCGGCCGGGGTCTCCAATGTGGGACTGGCCATTCAGGCCCCGGTCATGCGTATGGACCGCCAGCGTGCTCTGGACTGCCTTCCCGCCCTAGAGCGCGCCGCCGCCGCCATTGCCCGCATCAATCAGGGCGCCTTGCCGGAGTCGGACGCCACCGGCGAGGACACCACAGAGCACCGACAACCGATAGCCTGATGGTGAGCGAAGTCGGCTTTGGACAAGCCCGCCAGCAAGACGCTGGACACCCTAGATGGTGCCCAGCGTTGTGGGGCTAAGGCGTCAGTTGAAGAAGAAACTGACACAGCGAACAAAGCTGCTGCCGCCGCCGGTCACGCAGCGATGGCGAATCCAGCGATCGCGCTTGGACAAGCCTTCGTAACGGGTCCACTGCCAGTACCCTGAAGCAAGATGCCAGGTATGCAAGTGCCTCCAGTTGCCGAAGGCATTCTTGTAATAGTGCAGGGTGGCTGCCGGTCCGTGGCATGCGCTGGTGACGCCGACAGAGTTGCGGCGCTTGTGATTGGAAGTCCAGCGATCCCGGTGATAGTAATGGGCAGCGGGATCGCACCACCACCAGGTATTACTGGGAAACGACACCGTTTCGCGGTTGTGGTTGCGAAACAGGTCATAGCCATCCCCGGGCACGCAGTAGGCCTGCCCGGGGCCGCCCCCCGAGGAGGGGCCGGCCCGGGCGATGTCCGGCGCAATCCCCAGTTCATCCAGGTCCACCTCGATGGCGTCCTCGACCCTCTCCACCGTGCGATGCTTGAACGCCTTGCGCTCTACCGCAGGATTCAGCTCCAGCAGCATGTCGGGTACCGGGGCATCCTTGGGGGCAAGTCGCAGATAAAGTTCCAGGGCCGTCACGTCCCTCTCGGCAGCGAAGGTCGCGCCGGTGGCACGGTCGAGCTGTCCCAGCTCGCGCATGCCTACTTCAGGTTCCTTGCTGTCACCGCGCACCCCGACAAACTCGATGGTGTTGCCGTTACTCAGCTCGACACGAGCCAGCGGCATGACGTCGGGTGATGCGCCGACCAGCGGCGCTCCGTCAGGTCCCAGCCCTGCGGCCGCCAGATCTTCAGGCGGCGTTGCTCCCTGCAGGCCCTGTTCGCCCGACGATGTCTGCTCGCCCATCTTGGCCAGCAGCCTTGTCGCCTGCTCAGGGTTTCGCCGTCCCCACTCCACCCATTGTCGTTCCAGCGCCTCCCACGACGGATCGCCATGGTCACAGGCGCATGTCAGTGTCTCGTTCATGATCGACATCCTCGATCTGATGCGTCCACTTCATCGGCATCGTCATGCTTTTCAGCGGTGCCGACGATCCTGGTCTTGCGCAGGCCAAAGGAGGAATACGCACCAAGCGAAAAGGACGAGCTCTTCGGGCCATCGCCATCGCAATGTGGGTGACGCTTGTGGGGCCGCCGCTGGACTCACGCTCATTCCCGCTCAACCCCGCTCATCCCCCTCCACGGCCTCATTGAGCATGATCAAAGTTTGCTTTGGTCGCCAGCCGCACCCTGCCCAGTGCCCGGCCCCGAACGGCGAAGCAGCTGATAACTGGACGGAAATCCCTGCTAGACCGATAGGCAGAATAAAAAGCACGGGATGGAATAACCGTGCCTGAATCACTGCGCACGGTCGGTCGCCATGGGCCTCTGTGGTGCCTGTGGCCACTGGTCGTCGACCCGCTTTGACCGTATGCTGTGAAGAATAATGAGCACCGGAGCATCGTCGACCGGTGCCGCTACCGCGGGCTCCCTGCGCCCCGGCTTGTTCAACGCCCACTCAAAGGATGTGCCTCATGCCTGGCCTGCTCCCAGACGTCGATCCCGATGGCCTGCTGGAATTTTCCGTGGTCTACACCGACCGCGCCCTGAACCATATGTCGCAGAGTTTTCAAGGCGTGATGCGCGACATCTCGACCACCTTGAAACAGGTATACAACGCGCATAGCGCCGTGATTGTGCCCGGTAGCGGGACCTTCGGCATGGAAGCGGTGGCACGCCAGTTTGCCCAGAACCGCAGCGCTCTGGTGCTCCGCAATGGCTGGTTCAGCTATCGCTGGCATCAGATCCTGGAGATGGGCAACATCCCGGCAGAGCTCAACGTGCAAAAGGCCCGCCGCCTCGACGACAACGACCCTACCTCACCGTTTGCACCGGCCCCGATCGAAGATGTCGAGCAAGCCATCGAGCGGATGCAGCCCGATATCGTCTTCGCACCACACGTGGAAACATCATCAGGCATGATCCTGCCGGATGACTACATTCGACGCGTCGCCGACGCGGTGCACGCCTACGGCGGCCTGATGGTGCTGGACTGCATCGCCTCTGGAACGGTGTGGGTGGATATGGAAGCCACCGGGGTCGACCTGCTCATCAGCGCGCCTCAAAAGGGCTGGAGTGGCTCCCCCTGCTGCGCCATGGTCATGCTCTCTGCCCAGGCGCGGGAAATCATCGAGGAGACCCAGAGCACCAGCTTTGCGGCAGACCTGAAGAAATGGCTGACCATCATGGAGGCCTACGAAAAAGGCGGCCATGCCTACCACGCCACCATGCCGACGGACAGCCTGCGAGGCCTGCGCGAGATCATGCGCGAGACCGACGCCTATGGCTACGACAAGGTCAAGCAAGAACAGTGGGCCCTGGGCAAGAGCGTTCGCGCGCTGCTGGCCGAGTATGGTTTCAAGAGTGTTGCTGCCAACGGCTTCGAGGCTCCCGGCGTCGTCGTCTGCTATCACGATGACCCGGCCCTGGTCAGTAAATTTGCCGGCGCTGGCCTTCAGGTAGCGGCTGGCGTGCCTCTGATGTGCGATGAAGGCGACGACTTCCAGACCTTCCGTATCGGCCTGTTTGGCCTCGACAAGCTGCACCGGCCCGAGCGCAGCATCGCCAGCCTGCGGCAGGCCCTCGACAGCATCAAGGGATAGGGCTTGGCCCACGGGTCAGCCATCGCTCATCTTTTGGCTTTCCCGACAGGACAACGCAAGAGGGCAACGTAATAGGGCAACGCAAGAGGGCGACGCCGCCGCGTCGCCCTCTTGATGCTGCTCTCTATTGTGCTCACTGCGGTCTTGCACGGGTCGACTCTCAGCCGATCAACGACAGGATGATGCGCTCGCCGTAGCCCCACAGCAGTACTGTCATGCCAAGCAGCGCTTCCAGCACCAGCACACCGACGGCGAGGGTGGTGCTCGAGACCACGAAGCCTTCCTTCCGGCTGATGTCGAGAAAGGAGGGAATCCCCAGATACAGCAGATAGGCGGTGTAACACAGGCCAATCACCCCGGCCAACAGACACAGCCAGATGATCGGATAGACCGCGACGATACCGCTCAGGAACATCGGTGTCGCCACATAGCCGGCAAAGATGATGCACTGGCTTTGGCTTGGGGTCTTGGGAAAGCGCTTGGCCGAGTAGCGTATCGTCTTGCCGACGATGTACACCGCCGCCAGTATCACGATGTAGAACGCGATACCCGCCCCCAACGCATCCAGGTAACTGAGCTTGATGGTGGTACCACCTCCAAGACTCCAACCCACCTGCGTCGTACCAATGTACGAACAGATCACCGGTATGGCGGCCAGCAACAGGACGTGATGCGCATACAGATGCGTTATCGTCTCCCTCTCTTCTTTGATCTGTCTCCATTCGCGATTCGGATGGGCCATCAATCCCCAGACATGTGTCAGCATACTGACTCCCCCCTGCTACCGCTGAAATGAGCCCCGGCATCGGTGCTCGATCCACGGGTCTCCGTTGTCCATAACTTGCAGTATAGAACCGAATTTTCGGTTCGCTACCCGATCAACGGTACATCCTGTACACATACTGTACAAGTTGTGGCTAATATTTTTCTTCTTCCATCAACGACAATGCCCCGCATCACTGATGTGATGCGGGGCATTGAGACGTACATAAGGACCGGTGTCAGCCCTTGGCTCAGAGGATCGCTCTAGCCAGCCAGCGAGGTCCACATGGGCGTGCTGGGCATCAGCGTGGCGTCCAGTGACATCATCAGACTCAGCGCCGTGATGGTCAGGATCGAGATGCCGAACACCTGCCTGGCCCAGCGCACGTTGTCGTCCGTGCGGTAGCCCTTGGCCGCGATGTACAGCCAATAGACCCCCAGCACCAGTGCCACGATGAAGTAGCCAGGCCCGGCATAGCCGGCAAGACTCAACGACAGCGCCGCGCCGATGAACGCCAGGATATAGCCAAGAATGTGGTGCTTGGCTGTACCGATACCGCGAACTACCGGCAGTACCGGAATATTGGCCGCCTTGTAGTCTTCCATGCGGAAGATCGCAATCGCATAGGAATGCGGCATCTGCCACAGGCTGAAGATCACCAGCAGCGTCAGGGCGCCGGTATCGAAGCTACCGGTCACAGCGCAGTAGCCCACGACCGGTGGTACGGCCCCGGACAGGCTGCCGACCAGGGTGCCGAATTCCGAATTACGCTTCATGTAGAGGCTGTACGCTCCTACATAGATAACGAAGCCGAAAGCGGCAAGACCGACCGTCAGCGCATTGGTCCCCAACGCCAGCAGGCCGAACCCGGCCAGACCCAGCAAGGTGGCAAAACGCAGCGTGGCCGCCTCGCTCACCCGCCCCTGAACCAGGGGTCGGGTGCGGGTGCGCTCCATCAAGGCGTCGATGTCCTTGTCGATAACGTTGTTGTAGGCACAGCCCGAGGCAATGACCAGGGCCAGGCCCAGCAACGCTGACAGAAACACCACCACATCGAACTGGCCCTGGGCGGCCAGGAAGTAGCCGCCCAGTACCGAGATCACGTTGCCGCCGATAATGCCCGGCTTGGTGATCGTGAGGTAGTCCTTAAGAGTGTCCCTGAACATCATGGGTGTCGGCGTCAGCCGATCATCATGTTGTGATGCAGGTGGTACATGATCCATAGGGAACCTCCGATGACCAGAACCAGGATCGCCACGGTGAAGACGAAGGACATGAAGTTCCAGCCTTCATCGGCCTTGGTGTTCATGTGCATGAACAGCACGAGCTGCACCAGCACCTGAGCCACCGCGGTACCGACGATCAGGATCAGGGTCGCCCCGGTGTCGAAAGCACCGGTCATCACCGCCCCGAAGGGGATGATAGTCAGCACGATGGACAGGATCAGGCCAATCACATAGGACTTGACGCTGCCATGGCTGTGATGGTCGTTGGCGTGTCCGCTCATATCACAGGACTCCCATCAGGTAGACGAAGGAGAAGACGCAGATCCAGACGATATCCAGGAAGTGCCAGAACAGGCTCAAGCACATGATGCGCGGGCGCACCATATCGTCGAGACCGCGCTGCTTCACCTGAATCAGCATCACCAGAATCCAGATCAGACCAAAGGTCACGTGCAGACCGTGGGTACCGACCAGGGTGAAGAAGGCGGACAGGAAGCCCGACCGATCAGGACCGTAGCCGATATGGATCAGGTGAGCGAACTCGTAGATCTCCATGCCTACGAAGGCCGCGCCCAGCAGGAAGGTGATCCCCAGCCACTTCAGCACTTTCTGGGTCTGGTTGGCGTTCATGGCCAGTACGGCCATGCCGTACGTGAAGCTCGAGAACAGCAGCAGGAAGGTCTCGACCAGAATGAACGGGAGTTCGAAGATCTCGCCCGGCGTCGGACCATCCGCCGTGCCCCGAAGGAGCACGGCATAAGTGGCGAACAGTGATCCGAAGATCACCAGGTCGCTCATCAGGTAGACCCAGAAACCGAAGACCTTGGTGCCCGCGGCATCGTGATGATCGTGGTCGTGATCATGGTCATGCCCGGAGGCATGACCTTGCTGATTGAGTGTATCGGTAGCCATGGTTATGCCTGCATCTCCACACGGTTCTGGTGTTCGCGCTCAATACGCTCGACTTCCGCAGCGGGCACGTAATAGTCGACGTCAGTGTTGAAGACACGCGCGATGAAGGTAGCGAACATGCCCAGTGCGGCCACGATGGCCAGCCACCAGATATGCCACACCAGAGCGAAGCCGAAGACCGCGGAAATCAGACCGATCACCGGACCTTCCCAGGTGTACTTGGGCATGTGAATGTCCTTGTACGGCCCTTTGGACACGCCAGCCTTGCCACCGTTGGCCTGCTTCTGGTTCCAGAAGTCATCGATGTCCTTGATCTCCGGCAGATGCGCGAAGTTGTAGAACGGCGCCGGAGAGGAAGTTGCCCACTCCAGGGTACGCGCGTCCCAAGGATCCCCGGTGACGTCCTGGTTCTTCTTGCGATCACGGATGCTGACGTAGAACTGGATCACGGTGCAGGCAATGCCACACAGGATCAGCACGGCGCCGACCCAGGCAATGATCATCCAGGGCTGCCAGGCACCATTGTCATAGGACTGCATGCGACGCACGGCGCCGAAGAAGCTCAGCACGTACAGCGGCATGAAGGCGACATAGAAGCCGGTAATCCAGAACCAGAAGGAGCGCTTGCCCCACTTCTCGTCGAGCATGAAGCCGAAGGCCTTCGGGAACCAGTAGGTCAGACCCGCCAGCATCCCGAACACCACGCCACCGATGATGACGTTGTGGAAGTGCGCGATAACGAACAGGCTGTTGTGCAGCACAAAGTTGGCCGCAGGCACCGACAGCATCACACCGGTCATGCCACCCAGGGTAAAGGTGATGATGAAGCCGATGGTCCACAGCACCGGGGAGGTGAACTCCAGGCGACCGCGGTACATGGTGAACAGCCAGTTGAACACCTTCACCCCTGTGGGGATGGCGATGATCATCGTCATGATGCCAAAGAAGGCGTTGACGTTGGCCCCTGCTCCCATGGTGAAGAAGTGGTGCAGCCAAACGATGAACGACAGGAAGGTGATGGCGATGGTTGCCCACACCATGGTGCCGTATCCAAACAGACGCTTGCGCGCAAAGGTCGCGATCACCTCGGAGAACACACCGAAGGCCGGCAGGATAAGGATGTACACCTCAGGATGGCCCCAGGCCCAGATGAGGTTGACGTACATCATCATGTTGCCGCCAAAGTCGTTCGTGAAGAAGTGCGTCCCCAGGTAACGATCCAGCGTCAGCATCGCGATGGTGGCGGTCAGAATCGGGAAAGACGCGATGATCAGCACGTTGGCGCACAGCGACGTCCAGGTGAAGATGGGCATACGGAACAGGGTCATGCCCTTGGTACGCATCTTCAGGATGGTGACGAAGAAGTTGATGCCCGTCAGGGTCGTGCCGATCCCGGATATCTGCAATGCCCATATCCAGTAATCCACGCCGACGCTTGGACTGTACTCTATCCCCGATAATGGCGCGTAGGCCAACCACCCGGTCGCGGCAAACTCACCCACCACCAGCGATACGTTGACCAGAATGACGCCGGCAACGAACAGCCAGAAGCTGAGGTTGTTCAGGAACGGGAAGGCCACGTCGCGAGCACCGATCTGCAGCGGCACCACCAGGTTCATCAGGCCGATGACCATGGGCATGGCGACGAAGAAGATCATGATCACACCATGCGCGGTGAAGATCTGATCATAGTGGTGAGGCGGTAGATACCCCTCGGCCCCGGCAGATGCCATGGCCAGCTGGGTCCGCATCATGATGGCGTCGGCGAAGCCGCGAATCAGCATCACCAGGGCCACCAGGAAATACATGATGCCCAGTTTCTTGTGGTCGACGGAGGTGATCCATTCGCGCCACAGATAGCCCCACTTCTTGAAGTAGGTCAGACCGCCCACGACGGCAATGCCGCCCAGAGCAATACCGATCGCCACCACCATGATGATGGGTTCCTGGATCGGAATCGAATCTAACGTCAGTTTTCCAAACATGATTTACTCCGCTGCCTCCGCGCTGCTGGACTCACCATGCGACTCGCCATGGGACTCGTCCTCATCGCCGTGACCACCTGCGCCATGACCATGAACAACGCCGCCGTAGGTCTCGACGAACTCGGCGTGCTTGCCGCCCGCCAGGAAGCTCTTGATGATGCGCTCGTAGAGCGCCGGGGTGATCTCGGAGAAGTACTCGACCTCGTTGTCCTCGCTGGGCGTGGCCAGGTCGTAGTATTCCTCTGGGAAGGTCAGCGTCTGAGAGGATGAACGTACCTTCTCGACCCACTCCTCGAAGTCTGCTTCAGAGCCCACGTGGGCATCGAAGGTCATCCCGGAGAAACCTGCACCACTGTAGTTGGTGGAGCGGCCGGGGTAGACGCCCTGCTCTTCGGCGATCAGGTGGACATCGTTATCCATACCCGCCATGGCATAGATCTGACTGCCCAGGCGCGGAATGAAGAAGGCATTCATCACCGAACCTGACGTCACCCGGAAGCGCACGGGGGTATCTTCGGGGAAGGCCAGCTCATTGACCGTGGCAATGCCCTGCTCCGGATAGATGAACAGCCATTTCCAGTCCAGCGATACTGCCTGGATTTCCATGGGTTCATTCTGACCTTCCTTGGCCTCGAGGGTCTTGTGCGGGTCGAGGCTATGGGAGGTGTACCAGGTCAGCAGCGCCAGGAAGACGATGATGACGCAGGGAATAAACCAGACGATGGCTTCAATCTTGGTGGAATGAGCCCAGTCCGGTGAATAGGTGGCATCGGTATTGCCACGGCGGTAACGCCAGGCAAACCAAAGAGTGAGTACGATGACCGGAATCACCACGATCTGCATCAGACCGAAGGCGGTGAGGATCAAGGTACGCTGTTCACGGCCGATCTCCCCTTTCGGGTCGAGCAGCGCCGACTCACAGCCCGCCAACAGCAGGGGCAGCGCCAGCAACAGCACTAGGCCGAGCACGCGCAGGTACGACTTTCTTCTCATGTAGCAACCTCGTCAGGGCGGCGGAAGACCATAGGTAGCGAGCCCAGGCTCGCAGGACATGCAGGCCCGACGAGGAGAGACATTGCATGCATCTTTCACAAAAGCTGCATGAAATGTGCCGATCCGCAATCGAAACCCGCAGAAACTCGCGCTCCCCACTCATCCGAGTACCACGACACGAGATCGTTACGAGGACAAAAAAGGAGATGGAACGCGACCGGTGCGTATTGTCGACAGCAGAGCCCGACTTGAGAAGCGACGATTTGCCGCAGGGTGTCGCACCTTTCCTTGATGCAGTTCAGGGTCATGTCTCGAGGCCACGGCCTTCGGGCCATAGCCTTGACGAAGATCACAGAGGATGCGACCTCACGTCACAGGCCTCAAAGTGCCCGCGTAGGAAGGCGAGAGAGAACGCGCGCAAGCAGGCGAGAGAGAAGGCGAGTAAGAAGCCGAAAGCCAAGGCCAGCGAGGGCGAGAGAGAAAGGCTGCAACGAAGACCAACGCGCGTGACCGCAAGGTGCCGTGCAAGTGACAGCGGAAAGGCGTTAATGGTTCCACCACGGCGGACAGCTGTCATCAGGGAGGCCATCTGACGGGACCCGCTGTCCGATGCCCTTTGGCCCTGACTCTTACCTCTGCCTTTAACCCTACCTTTCCCCCTACCCTTACCCTCACTCTTGCACTCGCACTCGCACTCGTACTTGGTACTGGGTACTGGGTACTGGGTACTGGGTACTGGGTACTTGCCGAGTGCCACCTGCGGCACACTAAGCCGGCAACTACCAGTCCCAAGACTGGCGGCAGCGGGTGCCGTTGGCTGACAAAGCCGTCGACGCTGCGTGGTGGAGCATGGGGGATCAGCGCGGGCTGTCGACTCGCGCCGCGATCTCCGGGGATGCCGACGCTGCGGCAGCAGCTTCCCCGTGGGTGACGATGATATCGGCATCGGACAACGTCCCGAAGAAAGCCGGGCGCAGAACGCCCCACTTGCTGTCATCGAACACTAGAATGCGCTGGGCCGCCGTCTCGATGGCCGCCTGCTTGGGAATGATTTCATGAAAGTGAAAGCAGCTGAGCCCCCGCTCGAGGTGCACGCCGGCGGCCGACAGAAAGGCGCGATTGATGCCTAGGCTGCGTATCTGGCGGGCCACATCCTCACCATCGAAGGATTGCGAGACGCCCTGATAGAGCCCTCCCAGCAGAATCAGCCTGACGCTGTCGAGGTGGCTGACCGCGTTGGCCACGTTCAAGGCATAGGTGACCACGGTCAGATGGCGGCGTTGCCCCAGCTCGGCCACCATAGGTACCAAGGTGGTGCCACAGTCAATAAACAGGGTATCGCCATCCTGGACGTAGCTGCTGGCACGCTGGCACAGCCGGGTCTTGATATCGACACCGCGATCCCGCTGGGTCTCCAGGTCGTATACGGGAGAGAAGTGCGGATCGTCACGACGCACCAGGTGCCCGCCCATCAACATCAAGGGGCTGCCCTTGGAGGAGACGTCTCGACGCAACGTCATTTCCGAAACGCCACACAGCATGGCCGCATCGGCCAAGCGAAGGCTTCCACCGCCAGCCAGCGCCTGCAGCAAGCGCTCCTGCCGTTGCACACTTCGTTGATTCATTACGTTTGCCCCCGCGCGGACCGTCATCGTGCCCTTCTGTTATGGTTTTTCAATAAGCATGCACTGAACTACAGGGTTCAGCCAGCGATCGGCGTTGAAGAAAACGCCACTGCACAAATGTTAATTTTCTCACATTAAATGTTAACATGATCCCATTGACAGCCAGATCGCTGCAGCGGCGCCTGGCCAATCCATCATCATGCATCGCGAACTTCTGGACTCAGGTGCGGCAAGCGGTGACCCAGGTCATTTCTTCGCCGCCATGGCAATGGCATGCCAGGGCCCTTCAGGGTACTCATGACCTGCATCTGTCTCAGCGGCAAACCCACGCCCGTGACGGCCGGTGCGATGATCTACTCTCTATGGAAGGCTCGAGAGTTAGGACAACGACCGCTCCTTTCCATCGCGCTGTCCAAGTCACATTTTCCAAGGCGTAAACACCTATGACATTGCTCATGAGCCTGGTCGGCATGGTCACGCTGATTGCCATCGCCATTGCGTTCTCCCACAACCGTCGTGCCATCCGGCTGAGAACCGTCGGTGGCGCTTTCCTTATCCAGGCAGGCCTCGGTGCCTTCGTGCTATATGTCCCTGTGGGTCAGAAGGTGCTGAAGACGGTATCCGACGCCGTTAGCCAGGTGGTGTTGTACGCCAATGACGGCATCGCCTTCCTGTTCGGCGGGCTCGCCAACGTGGACAGCGTGGGCTTCGTCTTCGCGGTCAAGGTGCTGCCGGTCATCATCTTCTTCTCGTCATTGACCGCGGTTCTCTACTATCTCGGCATCATGCAGTGGGTCGTCCGGCTACTGGGCGGTGCGCTGCAGAAGCTCTTGGGCACCTCACGCACTGAATCGCTGTCCGCTACCGCCAATATCTTTGTCGGCCAGACGGAAGCGCCGCTGGTGGTCCGCCCCTTCATTGCCCACATGACAACGTCTCAGCTGTTTGCCGTCATGTGCGGTGGACTGGCCTCGGTCGCGGGCTCCGTGCTCGCCGGCTATGCCGCGCTTGGCATTCCAATGGAATACCTGGTGGCCGCCTCCTTCATGGCGGCCCCAGGCGGCCTGCTGTTTGCCAAGCTGATCATGCCCGAGACAGATCCCAATGCGGACAAGGCGGACAGCGTGTCCGACGTCATCGAAGAAGACGACAAGCCCGCCAACGTGCTTGACGCTGCTGCCGGTGGTGCCTCGTCCGGCTTGCAGCTGGCCGCCAACGTGGGGGCCATGCTGCTGGCCTTCATCGGCTTGATTGCCCTGCTCAACGGCATCCTGGGTGGTGTCGGTGGCTGGTTCGGGATGAGCAGTCTGAGCCTCGAGATGATCCTTGGCTGGCTGTTCTCTCCGCTGGCCTTCCTGCTGGGAATTCCCTGGGAGGAAGCGACGCTGGCAGGCTCCTTCATCGGCCAGAAGCTGGTGGTCAACGAGTTCGTTGCCTTCATCAACCTCGCGCCATACATCGACGGCGAGCAAATGGTCGCTGCCACCGGCGAGGCCATGAGTGCCCACACGGCGGCGGTACTGTCCTTCGCCTTGTGTGGTTTCGCCAACCTGTCCTCCATCGCCATTCTGCTAGGGGGCCTGGGCAGCATCGCGCCCCGTCGGCGGCACGATATCGCCCGCCTGGGCCTGAAGGCCGTCCTCGCCGGCACCCTCTCCAACCTGATGTCGGCCTGCATCGCCGGCTTCTTCATGACGTTGGGCGCCTGACGCCTGACGGATCCTCTCCCTTCATTCATGCCCCGACCGCCGCGATGGCGGTCCTGGTGGCTTCAGGAGCACGTTTTCATGTCCACCCCGACCTTCAACCCCCATCTCGTTGCCCGCCAGGCCCTTTCCCTGATGGACCTGACCAGCCTGAATGATGACGATACCGATGCCGTCGTCGAAGCCCTGTGCCAGCGTGCCAAGACGCCACTGGGCAACGTGGCAGCGGTCTGCGTCTACCCCCAGTTCGTGGTGCCGGCACGCCGCGCCCTGACTGCCCACAACCTCAGCGGGCAGGTCAAGATTGCTACCGTGACCAACTTTCCCCATGGCGGTGACGACATCATGGCGGCTGCACGCGCCACACGCGAAGCCGTCGCCTCAGGCGCTGACGAAGTGGACGTGGTCTTTCCCTACCGCGCGCTGTTGGCAGGCGACGACGCGATCGGCCAGGAGCTGGTGGAAATGTGCAAGGCGGCCGCCAGTGACCGCACCCTCAAGGTCATCCTCGAAACCGGTGAACTGAAGGACCCGGCCCTGATTCGCCGAGCCAGCGAGCAGGCCATCGCCGGCGGAGCCGACTTCCTCAAGACATCGACGGGCAAGGTCACCGTGAACGCTACGCCTGAAGCTGCCAAGGTCATGCTTGAAGCGATCCGTAGCGCCGACCGCCCGGTAGGCTTCAAGGCCGCTGGCGGTGTGCGCACCGTGGAAGACGCCGCCGTCTACCTGGACCTCGCCGCGGACATCATGGGCCCGGGTTGGGCGACCCCGCAGACCTTCCGCTTCGGCGCATCAGGCCTGCTCGACAACCTGATGATGACCGCCGGGGTTGGCGTCGATGACGGAGGCCAGGCTGGGGGCTACTGATGCTGCTACAAGACATCATCGCGGCCAAGCGAGATGGACAGACTCTGTCGCGGGAGGCGATCCGGCACTTCGTGATGGCGATCGCTGACGACAGCGCCGGCAACGAGCAGATTGGCGCCTTCGCCATGGCGACCTACCTCAACGGCATGTCACTGGACGAAACCGTTGCCCTCACCGAAGCGACCCGTGACTCGGGGAGTCGTCTCGATTACCGCAGCCTGGACCTTCCGGGCCCGGTACTCGACAAGCACTCCACTGGCGGCGTCGGGGATCCCGTGTCGCTGATTCTCGGGCCCTGGCTGGCCGCCTGTGGCGCCCACGTGCCGATGATCTCCGGCCGAGGTCTGGGCCACACCGGCGGCACCCTGGACAAGCTGGAGGCCATTGGCGGCTATAACGTCACGCCTGAGCGAGCGACCTTCGAGCGCCTGCTGAAGGACGTTGGGGTCGTCATCGTCGGCCAGAGCGGAGACCTGGCGCCCGCCGACAAGCGCCTGTATGCCGTGCGCGACGTGACCGCCACCGTCTCTTCGCTGCCGCTGATCGTCGCCTCGATCCTCGGCAAGAAGCTCGCCGAGAACCTTGACGGCCTGGTCATGGACGTCAAGATCGGCAACGGGGCCTTTCTAGAGAGCGATGCACACACCCGGCAACTCGCCAGTACCATCGCGGACGTCGCTCGCCAGGCAGGGACGCCGACCACCGCGCTGCTGACCGACATGAATCAGACCCTCGCCGAGAGCGCAGGCAACGCCATCGAAGTGCACGAATGCCTGGCGATCCTGCGTGGCGAACGTCGCGACTCGCGCCTGCTTCAGCTAACGCGCAGGCTGGCGGTAGAAACCCTGTTGGTGGGCGGCATCGCCAAGGACCGGGAAACGGCCGCGGCACGCTTGGATGCCTGTCTCGCTAACGGTCAGGTGGCTGAGCGCTTCGAGCGCATGGTGGCGGGCCTTGGCGGCCCATCAGACCTGCTCTCGCAGGCGCCAGCGCATCTTGTTGATGCCCCCGTGGTGCGTGACGTCTTTGCCCAGCAACCGGGCGTGGTCAGCGCCCAGGACGTCAAGGCGATTGGCATGGCCGTCGTTGCGCTGGGGGGTGGCCGTCGCCGAGCAGGCGATGCCATCGACCACCGCGTCGGTATTGACCAGATCGCCGGCATCGGCCAGGCCGTCGATGATCATCGCCCGGTGGCCAGAATCCACGCCGCCAGTGATGATGATGCACAGCGGGTGGCCGCGCAGCTGCGTGACGCCTTTACCGTCGCCGACCAGGCCCCCGCGTTGCCACTGGTGCATGACACCTTGCCCGACCCTTCCCTGGCAGGAGACATCCGATGACACGCGCTATCGTGCTGGTAATGGATTCCTTCGGTATCGGTGCGGCGCCCGACGCCGATCGTTTTGGCGACGCAGGCGCCGATACCCTGGGCCACATCGCCAGGGCTTGCGCCAGAGGCGAGGCCGACGACAGGGGGCGCACCGGCCCGCTCGTGCTTCCCCACCTGGCTCGCCTGGGGCTGTTCCATGCGCATCAGGAAGCCACCAGCGAGGTTGCCGAGGGGATCACGCTGGGAGACGTCGATGGTGCCTACGCCCACGCCGCAGAGGTCTCCTCCGGCAAGGACACTCCCTCCGGCCACTGGGAAATTGCGGGAGTGCCGGTGCGCTTCGACTGGGGTTACTTTCCCGACCACAGCAACAGCTTTCCCGAGGACTTGCTTGACGCCTTGATCAGCGAGGCCGGCCTTCCCGGTGTGCTCGGCAACTGTCACGCGTCAGGCACCGAGATCATTGCCCGGCTGGGGGAGCAACACTGCGAGAGCGGCAAACCCATCGTCTACACCTCCGCCGACAGCGTGTTTCAGATTGCCGCCCACGAGCATCACTTTGGTCTGGAGCGCTTGCTTGAGCTGTGTGAAACGGCGAGGCGTCTACTCGAGCCGTACAACATCGGCCGGGTGATCGCGCGGCCTTTCGTCGGCCAGGATGCAGCCAGTTTCCAGCGCACCGGCAATCGCCGCGACTACAGCGTCGAGCCCCCCTCTCCCACCGTGTTGTCAAAGCTTCACGACAGCGGCGGGGAGGTCGTCGCCATCGGCAAGATCGCCGACATCTACGCCCACTGTGGCATCAGCCGTCTGGTCAAGGCCTCGGGACATGACGCCTTGATGGCCGCCACCCTGGCGGCCATGGATGAGCCCACCAGCGCCGACAATCGACGGCTGATCATGACCAACTTTGTCGACTTCGACATGGTCTATGGCCACCGCCGCGATGTATCCGGCTATGCTGCTGCCCTGGAAGCCTTCGACCGTCAGTTGCCGGAGCTGCTCTCCCGATTGACGGAGGATGACCTGCTGGTGATCACTGCCGACCATGGCTGCGACCCGAGCTGGCATGGCACGGATCACACTCGCGAGTACATCCCGGTGCTGAGCCGCGGCGCGGGCCTGACGTCGGGTTCGCTGGGGCGTCGTCACAGCTTTGCCGACATTGGTCAAAGCCTGGCCGACCATTTTGGTCTGGCTCCCATGGACGACGGTGACAGCTTTTTGCCAAACCGCTAGCGCCGCGGTCCAGCTGACCCGCGCCGCCAGCTCGACTCCGCCCCAGCGGGCGCCATCCCGCTGGCGACGTCGCTTCGACAGTACAAGGAATCCTGATGGCTACTCCCCATATCAAGGCCAAACCCGGTGATTTCGCCGACACCGTATTGATGCCTGGCGATCCGCTGCGCGCACGCTACATCGCCGAGACCTATCTGGAAGACATCCGCCTGGTCAACGATGTGCGCAACATGTACGGCTACACCGGACGCTACCAGGGCCGCGACATCTCTGTCATGGGCCACGGCATGGGCATCCCGTCGGTATCGATCTATGCCAAGGAGCTGATCACCGAGTTCGGTGCCAAACGCCTGATCAGGGTCGGCTCCTGCGGAGCCGTTCGCGATGACGTCAAGGTCAGGGACCTGATCATTGGCCTGGGCGGCAGTACCGACTCCGGCGTCAACCGCTCGCGCTTTCGCGGGCTGGACTTTGCCGCCATTGCGGACTTCGAGCTGACTCGCGCTGCGGTCGACACGGCCGCACGTCACGGGGTGCCAGTGAAGGTCGGTAACATCTTTTCAGCGGATCTGTTCTACCACCCCGATCCGG
The DNA here is from genome assembly GCF_019800795.1 of Halomonas sp. DP3Y7-2. Classification (NCBI taxonomy): domain Bacteria; kingdom Pseudomonadati; phylum Pseudomonadota; class Gammaproteobacteria; order Oceanospirillales; family Halomonadaceae; genus Halomonas; species Halomonas sp. DP3Y7-2. The sequence goes on along the minus strand of NZ_JAHVKJ010000010.1, from coordinate 527,177 downwards.
CGCTGATCGACTGCCTGCGTAACTTCGGCATCGTCGGTGTCGAGATGGAGGCCGCCGGTCTTTACGGCGTCGCCGCCGAATTCGGCGCCCGAGCCATGACGATCTGCACCGTTTCCGATCACATCGTCAATGGTGACAGCCTGTCCAGCGACGAGCGGGCCACCAGCTTCGATGACATGATGCGCATTGCCCTGGACGCCGTGCTCGAGGACGATCGCCGCCACGCCCCTCAGGAGACACACTCATGACGGATCACGCCCCTGAAGCCGCCGTCCCCGCCGACATAGTCGCGGCACTTATCGAGGTGCGGGGACGCGCCTACGTCCCGTATTCCGACCATCCGGTGGGTGCCCTGCTGATCACTCAAGCCGGCAATCGCTATGTCGGCGCCAACGTCGAAGTGGCCCACTACAAGGGACTCTGCGCCGAAGCATCCGCTATTGCCGCCATGATCTCCGCAGGCGAAACGCGACTGCAGGAGGTCTATGTCATTGGACCTGGGTCACACCTGTGCACGCCCTGCGGCGACTGCCGCCAGCGGCTGCGGGAATTTGCCTCTCCCCAGACTGTCATCCGCGTGGTGGATGCCGATGGTCAGCTGCTCAAGCGCTATACCATGGATGAGCTGCTGCCCGACTCCTTCGGCCCGGAAAATCTCGGCAAGGGCTCCGCTTACGGGAGCTGACAACCGCCGCCATTGGGCTCTGCATCAGCCACTCGAACGGATATCCAGACCAAAAAAAGGGCCACTCCAGGTGGCCCCAATCACTAGCTTGCTGAAAGTCACGTCAGGCTTGATGCAGTAGCTTCACCTCTCTTGCACTTCACGTCTCTTGAACTTCACCTGTCTTGAGCTTCATCTCTCCTGCAATGCAGTTTTCTGCCCAATCCGGTAACACCATCGTAGTTTCCAGGGGCGCACTGGGCGGTCGACCTGCACGCCACCCACGCTACGCCTGAGCCACACCTACACCACACCTAAACTACGCCACCTTCTCCTTGCCGAAGCGCTTTTTCAGATACGCCACGATGTCCATGGACTCGTAAAGCCAGGTTTCGCTGCCATCATCACCGGTGATCAGCAGGCACGGCACCTGAACCTTGCCGCCGCCTTCCTTCAGCGCCTTGCGATGGGCGGGATCCGCCCCCGCATCCCGGATATCAACCTGGACGCCAAGCTTGTCGAGTTCACGCCGTACAAAGGCGCAAAACGGGCAATGGGCAAAGTGGTAGAGCGCGAGATCCTTGGCAATCGTCATGTCTTATCCCTCTGGTGGTGCGCTAGGCACACTGTTATCACCGGACGACCTCCCCGTGTGGCGACGTATCGTCAACCGGTCAGGAAGCCATCAGTATCAAGTGGTGCAGGCGACGCCGCGTCCCTGTTGCTGGACCTTGCCGCCGCCCGACTTGTTACCTTAGTGTCACCGACTGACGCATCCTGACAGCCACTTTATGCCCCTGGATGGGGATGCACGCCACGGCACACTGGGAGACCCCGCGAGTCGTCGGCGCAGGCATTCATGCAGTGCTTCCCAAGAAGTGAGCACAGCCATGTCGAGTGCAACACACCAAAAAGGGGCGAGGGCTATTGCCCTTCGCCCCCCCTTGTCGTCTAGCCCAGGTCTTACGCGGGGTCCGGCGACGCCCCCGTGGCACTGGTCTGATGCTGCGGATCGGCCACTCCGGCTTGGCCCGGACGACGACCGCTGGCATCACTCTGGGTGCCTGAGGTAGCGCCTTGATAGTCCGCCTCGCCCTCTCGGGTAGAGCCATCCAGACGACCGCCTCCGCGACCTTCCATGCTGACGCTGATGCGTGGCGCACCAAGCTCGATGCCTACCTGCTCCATGCGACGCTTCAGCAGCATGTTGAAAGCACGCGCCACATCCCACTGCATCTCCGGGGAGGTCCGAAAACGCATCCGCAGGATCGCACAGCCATCCTCAAAGCGGTCGATACCCTGCATTTCCAGAGGTGACCAGATGTGGTGACGCATGATCGGATCCTGACGCAGGTCCCGCGCCGTTTCCTGCATCATGGTAGTGGCATCGTCGATCTTCATGTCGAAGGGAATGCGGATCTTCATCAACGCCACGCCAAACTGGCGCGACATGTTATGGATCGACTCGATCTTCGAGAAGGTGAGGATATGAACAATACCGTCTAGATCGCGCAGACGAACAGTGCGAAGGGTCAGCCCCTCCACCGTGCCCATATGACCATTGATCCGAACAAAGTCATCTACCGCCAGGGAGTCCTCCACCAGAATGAAGATGCCGGTAATCAGATCCTGGACCAGGGTCTGGGCACCAAAGCCCAGCGCCAGGCCGATGACCCCGGCACCCGCCAGCAGCGGTGTGACGTTGACCCCCAGGTTGGCCAGTCCAACGATGGAGGCAATTACCACGATCGTCGCGAAGACGACATTGCGAATCATCGGCGTAATGGTCTGAGCCCTGGCCTGGTTGACCCGACGTCCTCGCGACCGTGCCGATGACATCAGCGACCGCTGGATCGCAGTATCGGCGAATATCCACGCCAGCCAGGCCAGCAATACGGTGAAGGCAATCGCCAGGATGGCCTGACCGATGCGCACGCTGGCCACTCCCTCGCGACCGATGCCCACCAGGGAGCCGCCCCAGACCTGCAGCGACAGCTCGGCAAACACCAGCCAGGCCAACACGTGCCCCAGGGTATAGGCAAAACGTTCCAGCCGGCGCCGGTACTCACTGTGGTGGCGGTGGCGTCCGCGAGAGTGGTCGTGTCGTTCGTTCTGCCGCCGCAGCAGCGCCGTCACCACCAGCGTCAGTACCAGCAAGGCGGCGTTGATGATCGATCGCGCCAGCGCCGTTCCGACGTCTCCCACGGTCACGAAAATCGCCACCAGTGACGCGCCGACCAGCAGCAAGGCCGGGATATGCCACAGTCGACCGATGACCCGCGTCACCTCGGTATGGCTGTTGCAGTCCTTGCGAATGCTGTAACTGCGGTTGCGAATAAGGTGCTTGATCGGGCGCTTGAAACGCACGATGAAGCGGAAGGTCAATGCGGTGGCCAGAATGTTGGCCAGCACCGAGGCCAACGATGCCAGATCGAAGCCCAGCAACTCCACCAGGCGTTCAGACTTGAAGGCATCACCCAGGGCGATCAGGGCACCAATCACAAACAGCGGACGCAGCGCGTGCTGCTGCAGCAGGCGCACCGCAGGATAGCGATGGCCGCTGGTGAACACCGATACCACGATTTCTACCACCACCGACAGAATGCGCCCACACAGGGCCGCATAGGCCACCACCGATACGCCCGTGGCTGCTGCACTTTCCGGGACGAGCTGCAGCACCCCCAGAATCGACAGGAACCCCAGCGCCCAGGGCAGCATGCGTCGCAGAAAGTGCGCTGCCAGCAGCCAGGCCTTGGGGTCTCGTGGGAGGTCCATGGGCCACCCGCGACGACGACCGACCAACCGACCCAACGCCACCAGGATGATGACGATGCCCCCCCAGGTGGCCATCAACACACTGAACTCGACCGCAAAGCGCGCCAGGTCACTGTGCTCGGTGCCGCTGACCAGGCCGTCGATATCCTGCCAGCCCTCGAAGAACTTGGCGCGCCACTGGACCATGGGCGACCTGGCGCTTTCGGCCTCTTCACCCAGCTCATTGAAGGTATCGGCCAGCGCTCCCAACAGCCCCTGCGAGTTGCCCTGCGCCTCTACCTCTGCCTGACCTGCCTGCCGCAAGGAGCGCAGGCTGTCGACCAGCTGCTGGCGGCTCTGATCGCTCTCCAGCGTCTGGATCAAGGTATCGAGAGAGCGCTGCAGCTCTTCGGGAGAGGCTTCCTGGGCGGCACCACCACTACCGCTATTGCCGGCCAAGGCCGTCAGTCCGACACCTTGCGCCGACGCCTGAATAGGCACAAAACAGAGTAATAGAAGCGCGAGGAAGCTAACCCCTTGAAACACGTACCACCTCTTTTGCCTGAACCAAACCATTCGTGCTCCTCGCCACGTACGAATCGATGCCTTCGCGGATGAACCTTGACCGCCTGTGGTAGTCTGCGAAGAAATGCACCGTTGATGCCTCAATAGGATGCCGACATGAAAGCCCAAGCGCCACCCGAGCCCACCACCTCGGACGGAGCAACCCGCAAGGTGGGGGTCGAAATCGAATTCGCTGGCCTGGACGCCATGGCCACGACGAAGCTGGTCCAGTCGCTGTTCGAAGGACGCATCGACGTCCAGAGTGCACATCGCATGAAGGTCTGCGACACCCGCTGGGGCGACTTCAAGATCGAGCTTGATTCACACTACGTGCATCCTGACGCCGCCCAGGAGTCCGCCCAGCAGGATGACTGGGAGCGCATGCGCCGTGATATCGATCGCCGGTCGCGGGAGCTGCTGGGCGATATGGTGACCGGTGTGGTGCCGACGGAAATCGTCTGCCCCCCGGTGCCATGGGACGAGCTGGACACCCTCGACGCCCTGTTCGACGCCCTGCGTCAACATGGCGCAAAGGGCACCGAGGCCAGCTTGCTTTACGGCTTCGGACTGCACCTCAACCCTGAACTGCCGAGTCTCGAGGCGGCAGATATCCTGCGCTATCTGCGTGCCTATCTGCTCTCGGCCAACTGGCTCAGGGAACAGATTCGGGTCGACATCACCCGCGAGGTGCTGCCCCACGCCAATCCCTTTCACAAGCGCTACTGCCTCAAACTGTTCGACCCGGACTACGCTCCCGACATCGACACCTTGATCGATGACTACCTGGCCGACAACCCCACCCGCAACCGTGATCTGGACATGCTCCCGCTGTTTGCGCACCTGCGGCCAGAACACCCCCACGAGCTGTTTCGCAAGGAGCTCGTCCAGCCGCGCCCGACCTTTCACTACCGCCTGCCCAACGCACAACTCTCCGAGCCCGACTGGGGAGCCGTCACCGAGTGGAATCGCTGGCTGGAAGTCGAGCGTCTCGCCTGCGCACCGGACACCTTGAGTGAGCGTATGGCGGAGTACCGAGCCCGTCACCTCGACCGCTCGTTATGGCAAAAGGTAAAGAACACGCTGACAGGAGATGCCAAGGATGGCTGAGCGTCCACTGATCGGCATATCCACCTCCGACCACAAGAGCCTGCTGGCCTGGTGGTTCGACTGGTTCGCGGTCTGGCGGCATGGCGGCCGGCCACTGCGACTGTCTCCGTCACGGCCCAGGCCAGAGCATCTGGATGGGCTGATCGTGGGCGGTGGTGATGACATCCAGGCACATCTCTACGGAGGAGAGATGCAGCTCGACGTGCGCGTCGATCCCCAGCGAGACGAGCTCGAACTGGAACTGCTGGCCCGGGAAATTCCGCGGAACACGCCAGTACTGGGCATCTGCCGTGGCTCCCAGTTGATCAACGTTCACCTCGGCGGGACCCTGGACAGCGATATCTACACCACCCACGAAGGGTTGAAGCGCCGTCGCACCGTGCTGCCGCGCAAGACCGTGGACATCGTCGAGGGCAGTCGCCTGCACCAATTGCTGAGGGTCAGCTGGTGCCGCATCAACAGCCTTCATCACCAGGCCGTCGAGCAGGCAGGGCGCGGCATCGACATCGTCGCCAGGGACCGGGATGGCCTGGTCCAGGGAATCGAATCGCGGGACCATGACTTCCTGCTCGGGGTGCAATGGCACCCAGAGTTTCTGGTGTTCAACCGCCCCCAGCAGCGGCTGATCAAGGCCTTGGTGAAAGCCTCATGCAAGCCTCATTGCGAACGTCGCCCGCCCGCCAAGGCCAGTCGGAATGCCGGTCAACGCGCGGCAGCGGCCGAACATCCGCTGTAGTCACTCATGGCGTCTGGCCATGGCCTGCGTCATGAACGTCACACTAGAGGCAACGCCAGTGCACAAAAAAGCCTGCCAGCGGCAGGCTTTTACTGATGCGGCAAGCTCTATCCAGCTAGCCGGCAGGGAGCGTCATCGCCCAGGCGATGACGCTCCCTGACGATCACACCAGTTTGGCATCGAGGCTGATCTCGGCGTTCAGCAGCTTCGAGATCGGGCAGCCCGCCTTGGCTTTCTCGGCGGCCTCATTGAACACGCTTTCCTCGGCACCAGGAATGCTGGCACGCACGGTCAGATGCACCTTGGTCACTGCAAAACCGCCGTCCACTTCTTCCAGGGTGACATCAGCGTTGGTGTCAATGCTGTCAGCTTCCAGGCTGGACCCCTCCAGAATCATCGACAGGGCCATGGAGTAGCAGCTGGCATGGGCGGCACCGATCAATTCCTCTGGATTGGTACCGGCCTGACCTTCAAAACGCTGCTTGAAGTCATAAGGCACGTCGTTGAGCGCATCGCTGTTGGTCGATACTACGCCCTTGCCTTGCTTGAGATTGCCTTTCCACTGCGCTGATGCGGTATTGGTAATGCTCATATCGACTCCTTTCCATTGACAGACTGAGACTTCGATCGAGTTCGACGATCACCTCTGCGCCTTTCCCTTTGGCGCACGCTGAACACCCCTTGGCAACAATGTGAACCAGCGGCGGCGTCAGCGGGCAGTCTTCGTGGCACGCCACCAAGACTGATGTCACCACAGTGCATCTTCCATCAAGCAGTGTCCAGCCTTGTGCCCCCTGTTGCGTTGGCGACGGCGGACTCGGCTACGATAGTCCTGTTGAGTGTCCACGAAAGCCACAAGGAGTCCGCTTTCTCATGAGTCTCGCTACCGTTTCCCTCGGCCCCCATGATGCCGACACCCTCCCCGCGATTGGCCAAGGAACCTGGTTCATGGGTGAAGGGCGCGCACCGCGATCACGTGAAATCGCCGCCCTGCAGCGAGGGCTCGAACGCGGTCTGAGACTGATCGACACCGCCGAGATGTATGCCGACGGCGAGGCCGAAAGCGTCGTGGGCGAGGCCTTGGCAGGACGGCGCGACCAGGCCTATGTGGTGTCCAAGGTGTATCCCTGGAATGCCAGCAGCAGCGGCGCCATCGCTGCCTGCGAAGCAAGCCTCAAGCGTTTGAACACAGACTACCTGGACCTGTACCTGCTGCACTGGCCCGGCAACGTTCCACTGGAAGAGACCCTGGAGGCCTTCGAGCGCCTGACAAACGCCGGCAAGATCCGCCACTTTGGCGTCTCGAACTTTGATGTGGAGGACATGCAGGCGCTGTCGAGCGTCCCCGGTAGCAGCCATTGCGCGGTCAATCAGGTGCTCTACCACCTGGCTTCCCGCGGCATCGAGGTGGCCTTGCGGCCATGGCAGCGACAGCATCGCATCCCGCTGATGGCCTACTGTCCTCTGGCGCAGGCCGGTGGCGTCGGGCCAGATCCACTGCGGGACCCCGAGCTCCAGGCCCTGGCGGCAGAGCATCGACTGAGTCCCGCTCAGTTGCTGCTGGCCTGGGCCATTCGCCCCATCGACGGCAGTCGCGACGTCATCGCCATTCCCAAGGCCGCCACTCCTGACCACGTCGATGACAATGCGAAGGCACTGGAGGTAACGCTGGATGAGGCGACGCTTGCGCGCCTGGACGAGCTGTATCCGGCGCCGAGCACCCGCATACCCCTGGATATCGTCTAGGAAAGCACTGCATAAATGACTGCGCTCGACATTTCGGCTTGCTGGCGGTACTCAAGATCCTCATTTACCCACACGTAAACTCCGGTCTCTCCGTTCCGGCAGTAGCCGACCTGCCATCGCTCGCTACATTTACTCAGCACTTTCCTAATGTATATGGCTCAGCAGAAGCGCTGGCGCAGCTCCTCAAGCTGACGCGCCAGCGCCGCGCTGCCGATCTCCCTGAGCTTTTCGATATTGCGCTCAGGAATCGCCTCGGGGTCGGGATAGTGGGCCAGCGCCCGCTCCAGCCCCTCTTCTCGCAGCAGGTGCCACACCGGCCACGGCGAGCGATTGGTGAAGTTGGCCGGGTCATCGTCCTCGACCCCGTCGAACACGTAGTCCGGGTGAAAGCTCGCCAGCTGGAAGACCCCTTCGTAGCCCTGATCGACCAGCAGCGCCTCGGCCATGGCGAGGGCGTCCAGGTAGTCATCGAAGTCGGCAAGCCCGTGGCTGAACACCAGCAGGCTGGTCTCCACCTCTGGCGCCACCTCCAGCTGGTGGCAGGCGTCCATCAGGGCCATCAGCGCCGGCTCGAGGGCGCGCCCGTCCACCTCGACATAGCGAATGGTGTCCCGCGCGAGCTCGCGACCGGCGAACGGGCAGACGTTCAGTCGGACCACGAATTCCTCGACCCAGGTCGCGGTAGCGGCAAGGCTTGGTGACAGAGCAGTGTCGGACATGGGCGGTTCTCGCAGGTTCAGTAGCAAGGCCGGTTCAGCGCCTTGACGCTAGCCTGTCGGCTAGCCGGGTCGGCTCAGGAAGCTTGTAGCGGCCAAGGCAGGCCACCGCCCAGGCAGCGGCGGTATCTACCGTCAACCGATGCCCAGGGGATACGAACACCGGCTTGACGCCGGCGCGAGAGCGTAGCACGACACCGATGCGCTCGTCCCCGTCAAGCAGGTCACAGGACTCACCTCGAGCCTCGGGCACATCACCATGACGTCCTGTCAGGCGCTTCTTCGCCACCCCCAGTGTCGGCAGGTCCAGCCACAGACCGAGGTGAGCGGCAATGCCCAAGCGCCTCGGATGGGCGATACCGTGTCCATCCACCATCACCAGGTCGACACGATGCTGTACCTTGTCGAAGGCCGCCAGCGCTGCCGGAATCTCGCGGAAGGACAACAGCCCCGGAATGTAAGGCATGCGCGTCGGCTCCCTGGCGACGACCTGCTCGACCACCTCAAGCGATGGCCAGGCCAGCACGACCACCGCGGCGCGGGTCGTCGTTTGCCCCTCCTCGAAGCCAATGTCGACACCGGCAATATGCTCGACGTCAGCGATCCGGTCCTCACGCTCGAGCCGCTGGGCCAACGAACGTTGCAGCGCGATGGCTTCCCTCGGTGCCAGTGCCCAGTCGTGCAGCGCCGGGCGGGGCGCGCAATGCAGCTTGGTCATAGCGCCTCCTTGTCGATGACCATGGGTGGCTGATGTCGCCATCTGCTCGCGGTAGACTATGCCTCCGCCACGGGCAACGACAAGCCGCGGGACTGCTCGGCCCAACGATCCATCAGGGAGGACGGATGCGCATCATCCACACTGCGGACTGGCATCTAGGCCAGAGCTTCCACGGCCAGGAGCGCCATGAAGAACACAAGGCGTTCCTCGACTGGCTGATTCAGGTCGCCGAGGATCACGCTGCCGATGCCCTACTGGTGGCCGGCGATGTCTTCGATGTCGTCAACCCCTCATTGCGTGCCCAGGAGATGCTGTACGACTTCATCGTCGAACTTCATCAGCGTTGCCCAGCGCTCACCCTGGTGCTGATCGCCGGCAATCATGACAGCGGTAGCCGTATCGAGCTGCCAGCGCCGTTGATGCGCCACCTGCGGACCTACGCGCTGGGACGGGTCGAGTTCATCGACGACGGCCACATTGATAGCGAGCGCTTGCTGGTGCCGTTGACCGATGCCCGTGGCGAGGTGGGCGCCTGGTGCCTCGCCCTGCCCTTCCTCAGGCCGGCGGAAATCACCGGTCGCCGACGCACCAGCGACCACCACAGCGATCGCCACGATGACTACGTCAGCAGCGTCGAGCGGGTTCACCGTGAGCTGATCGAGGCGGCCCGCCGCAAGCGCACCGACGGTCAGGCGCTGATCGCCATGAGTCACGCCCACCTGCGCGGCGCCGCCGTCTCGGAGGCTAGCGAGAGGCCTATCGTGATCGGCGGAGAGGAGTCCTTGTCTGCATCGCTGTTTCCCAATGATATCGACTACGTTGCCCTGGGCCATCTTCACCGCGCCCAACGTGTGGGCGAGGAGCGCATACGCTACAGCGGCAGCCCGCTGCCACTGGACTTCAGTGAGGTCGACTACCCCCATCAGGTGCTCTTGCTGAGCCTGGACAACGGCACGCTTGCCAAGGTCGAGCCCCTGGCCGTGCCACGCGCCGTGACCATGCGACGCCTTGGACCGGCGTCCCTGGATGAGCTGTTGCAGGCCATCGACGATCTGCCCGAGCGCCAAGGGTCCGGTCCCACCGAGCGCTGGGACTGGCTGGAGATCAATGTGCGTCTCGAGGCGCCAATGCCGGAGCTACGCTCGCGCGTCGAGCAGGCACTGGCGACCAAGGCCGTGCGCCTGCTGCGTCTCAAGCGCGAGCTGCCCAGCAGCGCCGAGCAAGCCCCCCAACGCGGCGAGCGACTGGAGGACATCGGGCCACGGGAGCTGTTCACGCGCACCTGGCGCGAGGCCTGGGGAGAAGAGCCGGAGCAGGACGTCCTGGCGGACTTCGACGGACTATGTCAGCAGGTTCAGGATGACGATGCGTCCGAAAGCGCCAGCCGCCAAGGAGCATCAACGTGAAGATTCTTGCCCTGCGACTCGCCCAGCTGGCCTCACTGCCGGGCCCGCTAGAGCTGGATTTCAGCCAGCCCCCGCTGGCCGAGGCCGGCCTGTTCGCCATTACCGGCCCGACCGGCTCCGGCAAGAGCACCCTGCTGGATGCACTGTGCCTGGCCTTGTTCGGCAATACGCCACGCCTGCGCGGTGCGCCGAGCCGAGACTCCCACCTGGATGACCAGGACGGCTCGCGCATTCTGACTTCGGACCCTCGCAGCCTGCTGCGCCGCGGTGCCGCCAGCGGCTACGCCGAAGTCGATTTCATTGGCCGCGACGGTCGCCGCTACCGGGCTCGCTGGGCCGTCCGCCGCGCCCGGGACAAGGCCACCGGCAAGCTCCAGGCCGTCGAGCAGTCGCTGCAGGACCTGGAGGACGAGCGTCTTTTGACCGCCCAGAAGCGCGAGTTTGCAGAGTTGCTGCCAGACCGGCTCGGGCTGAACTTTGACCAGTTCACCCGTGCGGTGCTGCTGGCCCAGAGCGAGTTTGCGGCCTTCCTCAAGGCCGATGACAACGCCCGCTCGGACCTGCTGGAAAAGCTGACCGACACCGCTGAATACTCGCTAATCTCGATGGCGGCCTACCAGCGTGCCAAGGAAGCGCGGGACGCCGTGGCGCGGCAGCAAGCGCTGCTGGATGAGGACACTCCCAGCGACAGCGATCAGCGACAGGCCATGGAGGCCGAGTTGAGCTCGGCCGAAGCCGCGCTCGCCGAGCAGCTGCAGGCACTGCGCCAGCTCGAGCAGGAAGCCAGCTGGTTGACCGAAGACGTCCAGTATCGAGAACGCCACGCTGAAGCCCGCCAGGCTCTGGACCAGGCAGAGCAGTCCTGGGCTGAGCTGGATGCACAGCGCCGCGAGCTTGAGTGGCTCGAGCGTCTGGCCCCGCAGCGCAGCCAGTTCCAGCGTCAACACCAGCTGGCTCGGCAGCTGCCCGATGCCCGCCACACCCTCGAACAGCTCGAGCACAGCCGGGCGACCACCCTCGACGATCAGCAGCAGCACGAACAACAGCAGACGGCCGCCAAGTCTTCGCTGTCCACTGCCGAACGGGAGCGCGACGCAGCGCGTCCTCGCATCCAGCAGGCGCACCAGATAGCCAGCGAACTTCACGGCCACCAGCGAGAGCATGAGGCCCTCGAGCAGGAGCTGAGGCGTCGTCGTCAACAGCACGCCGAGCTTCGTCAGCAACGTGAGGCAGCCGACAGCGCGCTGCAGCAGCAGCGCCAGCAACGGGACAGCGCCACCGAAACCCTGGCGCACTACCTGGGCCCCGACCAACGGGTGGCCGACGCCAGAACCGAGGCCCAGCAGAGCCTTGAGGATGCGGGGCAACGCCTGCTGGATCTCGGAGAGCTGCGCCAACGCTGGCAAAGGGCCAAGCAACTCGATGATCAGCAGCGCCAAGTGACTGCCGAACATGAGCAGGCCAGACGACAGCGCGACCAATTGCTGGAAGAGGGCAAGGCCGCACGGCAAGACCTGGATGCCGCCACCCAGGCTCACGAGTCGCTCAGCCGCAGCATCGAAAGGCTGCGTGCCGTACGCAGCGACAAGGTGGATGCACTGCGCGCCACGCTGGCGCCGGATCATCCCTGCCCGGTCTGTGGCAGTCTTCAACATCCATGGCGTGACTCCCCCCCGGCCAGTGCCGAGGGCGCCCAGCTCGAAGCCACCATCGCCGAGGAGAATCGCCAGCTGGCGGCATCGGAAGAGCAGCTGAGCGACTGTCGCCAGCGACGCGATACGCTGCTCGGAAGCTACCGGACCCTCGACGAGCGGGTGTCACAACTGGAGACCCAACTGGCGGAGCTGGCCCCGCATGGCGACCAGGCATCGACCCAGCTTGAGGCCCACCCGCTGTTCGACGCGAGCCTGCACGCACTGCAGCACTCCGCCAAGGACGTGGAGGACTGGCTGACGCAGCAAACCCAGCGCCAGCAGCAACGTCATCAAGCAGCCAAGACACGTCTTGCGGCTGTTGAACAGGCCGAGCGCACGCTGGCCCCCCTGGCGGAGACCATCGCCAGAACAGAAACCGACCTCAAGACAGTGGCAGCGCGGATGGCCGACGTTGCCGAAGAGATCCAGCGACTCGATGAACGTCGCCCAACACTGAGTCAGGCGGTTGAGCGCCATCAGGCGGAGCTGTCGACCCTATTGGGCGATGACACCAGCGTCGACGCCTGGCAGCAACGCCTCGAGGCACACGTCCAACGAAGCCGCGAACACTACGAGCAGGCTCGCCAGGCGGTGGAGGAGCGGCAACGCAAGGTCATCAGCCTCAATCAGCAGCTCACCCATCAGCGCCACACCCTTCGCCAGATCGAGGATGACAAGGCGGCACTGGATCAGCACCTCGCCAGCTGGCGTAGCCAGCAGCCGGAGCTGAACGACGAGCGACTGGCGCAACTCCTCGAGCGCAGCGACGCCGACATCGAAGGGCTGCGCCGCCGGATCGACAGCGCGCGCGATGCGCTGCAGACCGCCCGCACCAGCCTTGAGGAGCGACGCCGAGCTTGGCGCGGCTGGCGCCAGCGTCATCTGCCTGACCAGGATCCGGACACCCTGCTCGACACCGACACCGAGCACCGCCTGGCACAACGCCGCGAGGATCTGGCGTCCCGTCAACGCGAATGCCAGCCGCGAGTCGCCAACGCCCAGCAGACCCGGGACGCCGCCCTGCACCGCCTGCATGACGATGATCGCCGCCGCCAGCGTCAGCGCGATGGACTGGAAGCGCTCGAGGCCGCCCGCGCCGAATTCCACCGCTGGGGCCGGATCAGCGAGCTGATCGGCGCCGCCGACGGCAAGACCTTTCGCCGCATCGCCCAGGCCTGGAACCTGGAGCGTCTGATCGACGAGGCCAACGCACACCTGGCCGGCCTCAGCCGTCGCTACCGACTGGTGCGAGGAGGCAGCCCGCTGGGGCTGCTGGTCATCGATCGCGACGTGGCGGACGAGCGACGCTCGGTGCACTCCCTGTCCGGTGGGGAAACCTTCCTGGTCTCGCTGGCCATGGCTCTTGGGCTGGCTTCCCTGGCCTCGGGGGAGCTTGCCATCGAGTCACTGTTCATCGATGAAGGCTTCGGCAGCCTCGACCCACAGTCCCTGGCCCTGGCCATGGACGCACTCGATGGGCTGCAGGCTCAGGGCCGTCGAGTGGGTGTCATCTCCCACGTCCAGGAGATGCATGAACGCATTCCCGTGCAGATCCAGGTGATGCCTGGCGGCAATGGGGAGAGTCGCGTTGTGCTCACTGACTAGCTCCCTATGCTGCCGGGAGCCGAGACATCCACCACGACAGGAAGGCGTCCGCATGCTGGGGCCAGCACACCGCCCATGATACATTGGCGCCTTCACCACACCCGCCCCTGGAGCCCCCATGACCGCTTACGACCTGCTCAAGACCCTGGTCGGCTTTGCCACCGTGTCTCGACAGTCCAACCTCGAACTGATCACCTTCGTCGAGCAATGGCTCGACCAGCACGGGGTGGAGCACTGGCGGGTCTCAAGCGACGACGGCTCCCGCGCCAACCTGCTGGCACGCATCGGTCCAGCCGTCCCAGGTGGGGTCGTGCTGTCGGGCCATACCGACGTGGTGCCGGTCACCGGCCAGCCCTGGTCTACCGATCCCTTCACCCTGACCGCGGGTGAAGGCGCCAACAGCGAGCGCCTGTATGGTCGCGGCACCTGCGACATGAAGGCTTTCATTGCCTGCGCATTGGCCGAAGTACCGCGCTGGAGCCAGCTCGAACTTGAGGTGCCGATCTGGCTGGCCCTGTCCTACGACGAAGAAGTCGGCTGCGTTGGCGCACCGCGCATGATCGAAAGACTGATGGCCGAACACCCCCGCCCCGCGGCGGTCGTGGTGGGTGAGCCGACCCTGATGTCACCGGTGGTGGCACACAAGGGAGCCACCAACTTCCGCACGACCGTGATCGGACGCGAGGCTCACTCCAGCCAGGTGTATCAAGGCGTTTCGGCCATTCACGTGGCCGCTCGTCTGGTCACGCGCATCGAAGACGTGATGGCAGAGCTGAAGGAAGAAGGACGTGTGGATGAAGCGTTCAGCGTGATCCACTCCAGCCTGCACGTCGGCAAGATTGAGGGTGGTACCGCCATCAACATCATGGCCCGCCGCTGCACCTTCGAGTGGGAAATACGCCACCTGCCCACCGACGACGCGGAGGAACTGCTGGCCCGTGTCGAGGCCACCGCCCGCACCCTGGAGAGCGCCATGCAGGCACGCGCTCCCGAGGCGTCCATCACCACCGAGCGCCTCAATACGACCGTGCCTGCCCTGGCCGACCGCGACAATCGCGAGGCCCTGACCCTATGCCGCGAACTGCTGGGCGACAGCCCTGACGGCGCCGCCGTGGCCTACGCCACCGAGGCCGGTCAATTTCAGCTGGCCGGACTGCCCACCGTCATTTGCGGCCCCGGCAGCATCAGCCAGGCCCATCAGCCGGACGAGTACATTGAACGCCCCCAGCTGGAGGCTGGCAGCGACTTCATGAGCGCTCTTGGCCAACGCCTGAGGAAGCGCCAGCCATGAGCCAGACATCGCGCTCAGGGCCGGCTCGTCTTGCCATCTTCAAGACCGGGGACAGCTTTAGTGACGTGGTCCAGCACCACGGTGATTTCGAGGATCTGTTCATCGCTCGCCTGCAAGGCTTTCGCCAACAGGGCGGCATCATCGAGGTCATCGACGTGCGCCACGCCTCGCTGCCGGCGGTCTCTGACCAGGACGGTGTTATCGTGACCGGGTCCCACGCCATGGTCTCCGACCAGGCACCTTGGAGCGAGGCGCTCAAACCCTGGCTACGTCGTGCTTGGCAGGCGAACCTGCCGCTGTTCGGGGTCTGCTACGGCCATCAGCTGATGGCAGATGCCTTTGGCGGCGTGGCCGGCTATCACCCGTCTGGTCGTGAATGCGGCACCCGGCTGCTGACGCTGACCGACGAGGGACGCAAGGATCCGCTGTTCGCCAGCCTGCCCGAGCGCTTCAACGCCCAGCTGACCCATGCTCAGAGCGCCCTGACGCGGCCGCCGCAGTCCATGATACTGGCCGCCAACGACCACGACCCCTATCAAGCCCTGCGTCATGGTCCGCGCCAGTACAGCGTGCAATTTCACCCGGAGTTCACCCCCGCCGTGACCGCCGCTTACCTGGCCCACCAACGAGAGGTGCTCGCCGACCAGGGGGAAGATCCTGACGCCTTGCACCAGGGGCTGCGCGATACACCAGAGGCCAGCAGCCTGCTGGACGCCTTTGCGCTGAAGATGGTGATCAGCGACTAGCCGCCGATGTGACCCCCAGCCGTCGCCCCGTGGGCCCTGCCAGGGTCGCGAGCCGAATGCACTGCGACAACATCGTCTCCGAACGCAAGAAGGCCGGTGGATATCCACCGGCCTTCTTGCGTTGTCGACATGACTTCTGTCTAGATCGCGTCAGATGGCTGTCGCTGCGGCATCAGCCGAGCACTGACGTTGCGACCGCTACCTGCGGCCATCTGGCGGTGGCCGCAGGTGCTCAGGCGCGGGACTGACGGCGTACCGGCGCATCGTCATCGCGACGACGACGCGGGGCGCGGTCACCGCTGCGCTCTCCATTACGGTCTCCATTACGGTCTCCACCACGATCACCACCGCGATCTTCACTGATTTCCAGCGGTCGACCGGCGACGCGAGCACGCGCCATCTTGGCCAGGATGCTGGCCGGCAGGCCGTTGGGCAGCTCAACCGTGGAGAAGCCGTTGCGAATATCGATGCGACCGATGCGGGCACCTTCGATACCGCCTTCGTTGGCCAGGGCTCCGACCAGCTGACCCGGCTTGACGCCGTCCTTGTGACCGACGGACACGCGGTAGCGGGTCATGCCTTCGCTGGGTCCGCGGCTCTCGCGGCGACGCGGCGGCTTGCCATCGCGTGGGGCGCGATCATTGCGCTCCTTGCGCGGAGCCTGCAGGCGACCGATCGGTGCCTCATCAGCACGGGCCAGAGCCGAGAAGGCGCAAGCCAGATCGATCGGGTCATAGCCTTCCTCGACCAGACGCTCGACCAGCGCACGCTGCTCTTCGGCACCCTTGGTGACGGCGGCAATCACGCGCTGGTGGAAGACGTTGTCACGATGGGCGCGGATAGCGGCCTCGTCGGGCAGCTCCATGGCCAGCATCTTCTGGCCGGTGGCCTGCTCCAGCCAGCCCACCTTGCGGCCTTCACGGAAGCCGGCAAAGGTGATGGCGACACCGTCACGACCCGCACGGCCAGTACGACCGATACGGTGCGTGTAGGCTTCGGCATCCTGGGGCAGATCGTAGTTGATGACGTGGGTGATACGCGGCACGTCGAGACCACGCGCGGCCACGTCTGTGGCGATCAGCACATCGACCTTGGCACGCTTGAGGCGCGTGATGGTCCGCTCGCGCAGGCTCTGATCCAGATCACCGGACAGGCTGGCGACGTTGACGCCACGGGCAGACAGCTGCTCCATCAGAGTGGTACAGGCGGCACGGGTACGCACAAACACAATGGCGGCGTCGACCGGCTCGACCTCGAGGATACGCGACAGTGCTTCCAGCTTGGCGCCGCCATCGACGCGCACCAGGCGCTGCTCGATGCTTTCCGCGGTGGTGGTACGCGCTTCGATGGTGACCTTGACCGGATCCACCAGGTAGCGGTTGACGATGCGCTCGATCTCGCTGGGCAGGGTCGCCGAGAAGAACACGCGCTGGGCATCTTCAGGGGTGTCGGCAACGACACGCTTGACGTCGTCGATGAAGCCCATGCGCAGCATTTCGTCGGCTTCGTCCAGCACCAGGGCGCTGAGACCAGACAGCTTGAGGCTGCCACGGTCCAGGTGGTCAATCACACGGCCAGGCGTGCCGACGACGACCTGAGCACCACGGCGCAGTGCGCTGAGCTGCTCGCGATATTCCTGACCGCCACACAGCGTTGCCACTTCCAGTCCCTTCAGGTTCTGGCCGTACTTGCTGAACGACACCGCTACCTGCTGGGCCAGCTCGCGGGTTGGCGCCAGTACCAGTACCTGAGGCTCACGACGATCCATCTCGAGGCGCGAGAGCAAGGGAAGAGCGAAGGCAGCGGTCTTGCCGGTGCCGGTCTGGGCCTGGCCCAGCATGTCGCGGCCTTCCAGCAGGGCTGGAATGGTCTGCGCCTGAATGGGCGAGGGAGTCTCATAGCCCAGGGTCTCGATGGCGGAGAGAACGGCAGGCAGCAGGGCCAGATCACCGAAAGACGGTGAAGCGACAGTCGTCGAGGTCATGAATCACACCTTGGTAGGCCGGGGTTACCGGCAAAAAAACGTGGTTGGCGTCCCTGACACGCCCAATTTCGGGGCGAACAGAACGACGTCGCTCTACGCAACGCAGAGCAAGGTCAACATGTCAGTTGTCAGCATTCGGAGTCTGGGACGCCGGTCGCACCTGGCATCGGCTCAAGCAACGGACACGTCGTCCGTTCAAGAACCATCGTGGCGACCGTTTGCACCGCGGCCGTCGGAATCGACGTCGAGTGCTCCATCTTCACAATTCGAACGCGCTTGGCGCGTTGCAGCATCTGTGTGCTCGCGATATCCGTGGATATCGGAGGTCGCTGCGTCATGATGGTGGGGTCAACACATGCGAGGAGCGCGCATGCTACCATCGGCGAATGGTTCTTGCCACATCTTTTGTGAGCCATTCACCCAATTCCCCGTTTCGGAGACATCGATGCCCCACCTATGGGTCGACGCCGACGCCTGCCCCAGAGTCGCTCGCGACATCATCGTGCGCGCGGCCGAACGCACGGCTACCCGGGCCTGGTTCGTGGCCAACCACCAAATCCCGCTACCGCCCTCCAAGTGGGTCAAGGCCATGGCGGTCAGCCACGGCTTCGATGCGGCCGACAACGAAATTGTCAGCCGCATTGCGCCAGGCGATCTGTTGATCACGGCTGATCTTCCCCTGGCCCTGGAGGCGCTCGACAAGGGTGCCATGGTCATGACCAACCGTGGTGAGACGCTGGATCGCAATAACATCAAGGCAAGGGTCCAGATGCGGGACTTCATGGAAACCCTGCGCGCCAGTGGCGAGCACACTGGAGGCCCCAAGGGGTACTCGGACACCGACCGGCGCGAATTCGCCAACGCGCTGGACCGCTGGCTGGCACGTCACGCCAGGCCCTAGCAGGCGGCGCTTGAGCAGGACTATCCGCGCTGGTGGATGCCTTCGCCCTTTAGCCGTGCCCTGTCATGCTGGCGATCCAGCGTCAGGGCCGGTCCCTTCGGCACGATGCGATTGGGATTGATGGTGACGTGGCTCATATAGTAGTGGCGCTGAATGTGCTCCATGTTGACCGTGTCGGCGATGCCCGGCCACTGGTAGAGCTCACGCAGGTAGTGACTCAGGTTCGGATAGTCCTCGATGCGATAGAGATTGCATTTGAAGTGGCCATGGTAGACCGCGTCAAACCGAACCAGGGTGGTAAACAGGCGAATATCGGCCTCGGTCAACCAGGCGCCCGCCAGGTAGCGATGATTGGCCAAGCGTGATTCCAGCCGGTCCAGGCAGGCAAACAGCGCCGAGACCTGGCGTTCGTAGACCGCTTGATCGGTGGCAAATCCCGCCTTGTAGACGCCATTGTTGACGTTTTCATAGACGTCGGCGTTGATCTCGTCGATGGTGTCGCGCAAGAACTCGGGATAGAGATCGTTGCGGTTGCCGGTCAGCGCATCAAAGGCGCCGTTGAACATCCGCACCAGCTCTGCCGACTCATTGTTGATGATTCTGCCCTGCTGCTTGTCCCACAACGCGGGCACGGTGACTCGACCGGTGTAGTGTGGGTCGGTCAGGGTGTAAAGCTGATGGTGAAAGCTCACGCCATTGACCGAGTCACCGCTGGATCCCTCCGCCTCGTTGTAGCTCCAGCCATTCTCGAGCATCAGCGGGCTGGTGTACGACACACCAATGAGTGACCTCAACCCCTTGAGTTGTCGCATGATCAAGGTACGGTGCGCCCAGGGACAGGCCAGCGAAACGTACAGATGGTATCGATCCGCCTCAGCCGGCACCCCCGGGACGCCCTGTGGACCCTGGCTACCATCGGCGGTCACCCAGTCCCGCAACTTGGCCGACTCCCGCACAAACTCGCCCCCGGTGCTGTCGGTGTCATACCACTGATCCCGCCACACGCCATTGACCAGCAAGCCCATCGCCATCTCTCCTCGATATCGTGTCACATGGCAGCAGCTTACGACGCACTGCGTCGACGACAAGCGCAGCTTTTACGGCGAATCGTCCGATTTTTTCGAATGACCGTGCGTATCGGACGCCCCATCACAGCGGCGAACCGCCCGCCGTAGATGCTCTGCCATGGCTCTGGTGGCAGGCCCTGCACGATCCGCATCTCGATGGAACAGCTGAATGGGAACATCTCGCACGCCCCCCGCCTGCAGCGGCAGGGCCTTTAGCCTGCCGCTATCCAGCTGCCGGCGAATACGAGTCTCGGGCAACCAGGCGAAGCCCAAGCCGTGTTCGAGCATCTCCAGAGACGTGGCGATGTGACTCACGGTCCACCGCTGCTCGGCCTTGAGCCAGCCCGAATCTCGCGCGGCACGCTGGGAGGAGTCCCGCACGACCACCTGACGGTGATGTTCCAGATCGCGCAGGTCCAGCAACCTGTCCAGCCGATGCAAGGGATGGTCGGGGTGGGCCACCGCGATAAACGGCACGCTGACCAGCGGCTCCCCCAGGTAGCCGGGTGCAGGCAGGCCAGAGACCAGCAGATCGGCCCGTCCATCCTGCAACATCTCAACGCCACCGTTGAGTACCGACTCATGCAACTGCAGCCTGACCTGAGGAAAGGCGTCGGAAAACGCCTCCATGGCGCGCGCCAGCGCCTCTGAGGGATAGATCTGATCGATGCTCAGGACCACTTCCGCTTCGAGTCCCTCCCGCAGTCGCGCTGCTATGTCAGCCAAGGCATCCGACCCTTCCAGCAGCTGCCGGGCGCGGCGTAGCAGCAGCGCGCCCTCCTCGGTCAGTCTGACTTGCCTCCCCACCGGTTCGAGCACCTTCACACCGAGCTGTTCTTCCAGTTTGTGTACGGCGTGGTTCAGCGTTGATGGGCTCTTGTGAATGGCGTCAGCTGCGCGCGCAAAACCGCCGTGGTCAACAACGGCGGCGAGCATCTGCCATTGAGCAAGCGTCACACGGGACATCCTGGCACCTTATGTTTCGTCGTTGGTACAAAGCATGCCAGCCGCCATGACTTTTTGACATGGATCACCAACGTTCGCTTTCTCGGTCGCCAGCGAAACCCTCCTACAACTCAGTCAACTTTGGACACCCGACATTGGCCGCCAGTATGGCAACGGCTGGTACCATCAAGCGCTCTTCTCCGCCGTTTCGATGGCTTGAGGTATGAAGAAGACCATCACGCCCGGCACGGCATAAAGAACTACGACTTTACGGGGGGTTGCAAAGTTTCTGTAGCAAGGGTCCAATAGACAGCAGTTAATAAACAGCGTTCGAGAAAAATGCGGCCGCTGCTTTTCCTCCTATAAGCGCTTCTGGGCACAGTAAGACCCAGCCTAAGCGCCCTTCCTGTATGGCCATACAGTCTAGCGATAGCGCCTTCCATGGGGTATGGTGCGATAGCCTATATATATTTACCTTCATCACTTTTTTATGGCCTTTTATCCATGATGCGAATCCTTCATTCGCTGCCCCGCACGCACAAGCTGCTGCTTTTACCCGTTGCCACCATGGTCACAGTGCTGGGCGCCCACAAGATCGTCACCACCTACGAAGATGTCCAGCGCGACAACCAGTCGCTGGAGTCTGTCCTGGTTCCCCTCGACAGCAGCGCCACCCCAGGGCTGCCGTCACTGGACTTCGAGCGAACACCTGTCGCCGAAGCCATCGACCTCGCACTCGACGCCACCAGCCAGCACATCCCGATTTCACAGCTCAAGGCGACAGAAATCGTCGACATCGACTTCGTCGATACTGCCCACGCTGACGTCAAGTTTGAAAACGCCATGCGTTCATCGTCGGGGCTACCGCCGCTGTCCTTACAGTCCACCCGCTCGCTCTCTGGCGCCGCAGCTTCATCAACCGCGGCGCCAGTTGCTTTGGAAGGCCCCGAGCAGGCACCGGCCTTCAAGCTCGACGAAGGCTCACTGCATATCGCGGTGGTGCTGGGCACCGTCGCCAGCGGGATGCTGGAACAGCAGTCACTCGATGTCGCCAGCGACGCCACCTCTTACGAAGACGTGAGCGAAGACGAGCTGGAGCTGTTCGATGAAGGCCCGATCGTGCTGGAAGAGGAAATTGCGGCCAACGAACCGTTCGTGCCGACCTGGCAGACCTACCGCGTGCGCCAGGGCGATACCTTTGCAGAAATGGCTGAAAAGACGCTGGGCCTGGGCTACAGCGAGGTCATGGCGCTGCTGGAAGACCTGCCCGACCAGAATGTCCTGACCCGCTGGCGGGTCGGCAATACCTTTGAATACCAGCTCGATGAAGATGGTCGCCTGCAGGCTCTGCGCATCATGAAGAACGTGCGCGACGGCTACCTGATTGAGCGCGAGGCTGACGGGTTTGACGTTGCCACGATCGAGCGCGCGGGAGAGTCCTCCCAGCGCCTCTACGCGGGCACCGTCAGCGGCAGCTTTGCACGCTCTGCCGAAGCCGCCGGCCTCAGCCGCGCCGAAGTCGCCGAAATGGCACGGGTACTCGAGAAGAAGCTCGACTTTCGCCGCGACACGCGTCGTGGGGATGGCTTCAGGGTGCTGGTGGAATCCGACATCATCGATGGGCAGCGCCTCGACCCCCGCGTCCTGGCGGTTTCCTACTCCGGCGAGCGCATGGATCTGACCCTGGTGCGCAACCCCGAAGACAACAATTTCTATACGCCTGAGGGCCAGAGCCTCGATCCGGCCTTCAATCGCTACCCCTTCTCGGGCAGCTATCGCATCAGCTCCAACTTCAACCTGCGTCGCCACCACCCGGTGACAGGGCGCATCAGCCCGCACAAGGGCACCGACTTCGCGATGCCGATCGGCACCAGCGTCGAAGCTCCCGCCAATGGTCGCGTCGAAAAGGTCGGTAACCACCCCGCCGCTGGTCGCTACATCGTGATTCGTCACGACAATGGCTACAAGACGCGCTACCTGCACCTGTCGCGCCCGCTGGTCAGCACCGGCCAGCGCGTCACCATGGGAGAGCGCATTGCGCTGTCGGGCAACACCGGACGCAGCACCGGCCCTCACCTGCATTATGAAGTCATGGTCAGCAACAACCAGGTTGACGCCATGCGCGTGGCGCTGCCGGAGAACCAGAGCCTGTCCGGGCAGGCCCTGGCCGCCTTCCAGCAGGAAACCGGCCCCACCCTGGCAGCCCTCGAGACCGCCAAGCCAGGCTCGGAGGTCGCCCTGGCAGAAGAGCTGAGCGACAACGACAGCTAAGGACATGCTCTGAATACGACAAGGCCCTGCCTCCTCGGCAGGGCCTTGTCGTTGGGACGTGACGAACATCACAGCATTGACCCTAGCGACGTACCATGCATCAACAGGCATCGCACGTCACGACAGCAATGATCCTAGCAGCATTACCCCTAGCCACGCCCGCGCCAGTAATCCATTCGCCGCGTCAGCTGATCTTTCCAGTGCTGTGCCAGCGCCTCTACCTGGCGTAGTTCAGCCATCACCTCCAGCGCCGCTCGACGGTCTTCCAGCACGCGCCAGCAGGACGCCACCGTCCACGCCTGCGGGCCCCGCTCGACCACATGAATCTGTGGCTGGGCCGGTACCCAGCCTTCTTCCAGCACCCGGTAAAGCCATCCCATACGGGCTTCCTGCATGAACGCTCGCGCCAGACCCGGCTGACCGGTGCGAGCATCCACCTTGGCACATGGCTGGCGCGGCTGTGACACCTCCACCAGGGCATCCCCGATGCGATAGATATCGCCAATTCTGACCTGCCTTTCGTCGGCGCCTTGGCTTGAGATGTTTTCACCAAGCACCCCTGGCCGGAACATCTCACGGGCCGCGGGAAATCGCTCGCACCAGTGCTGGTGATGATCGGCGGCATAGTGGCAAAGCGCGCGATCCTCTCCACCATGATCCACCTGGTTGGCCTGGCTATCTTCTGCCAGACCAGACCGTCCAAGCCACTGGGGACTGGCCGCCAATACCTTGAAAATGCCGCTCTTCTCGCCAAAGCCTGGCAACATCTGGGGCTCACTGACGTAGGGCCCCTGAACATCACTGAACATGGTCTTGCTCCCCTGCTGCGGGTCATTGGGAGTTGCCGCGCCGCCGGCGCGGGACGGGCACATGGCGTCCTGCCTGGCGCCAGCGTCCCGTGTCGTTCTATCCGCTCAAGCCCACGGACGGTGGGGGCTGGCTGAACGCATCATCATCCAGCAGCTGCATGCCTTGCTCGATATCCGCCGTCAGCGCCTGGCAGAATGCCTCACTATCGCCCTCGCGCAGGGCCTGAGTCATCTCGCGATGGTGGTCATCGGCGATACCCGAGCCGCCCCAGCGGGTACAGATGAAGCCCATGCTCGGTCCGTACTGCTGCCATAGCTGCTCGACCAACGGCAGCAGTACCGCAGATCCACTGAGCCGATAGATCAAGAAGTGAAAGGCGTGGTTACCCCGCATGTAGCGCCGCAGATCACCCGCCTCAATGGCGCGATTGATGCTGTCATCCAGCGCTTCCAGCGCCTCCATGTGGCAGCTCTCGATAGACGGAAACGCCTGGCGGGCAAGCTCGCTCTCGAGACTGCGGCGAGCGAACAGCACTTCAACAAAGCGCTCGCGACTGAGGTAGGGAACGATGATCTTGCGACTGTCGACGAATTGCAGCGCACCTTCGCTGACCAACCAGCGCACGGCCTCACGGGCGGGCATGGCACTGGTGTCATAGCAGGCCGCAACCCCACGTATCGACAGGACATCGCCGGGACCAAACTCCCCCTCGCACAGTCGACGACGCAAATCCTGATGGATGCGCATCGAGGCCGTGTCCGGCTGAAACGCAGGCGCCGCCGCGGCTACAGGGCTGGGCCCGGTAACGATGTCTGCCGTTGTCGGTGTTGCAGGCCGAGCCTGATTCATGGCGCTCCTCGGTCGTAATGGCGGCGAAGTGGCGGCCGCACAGCTATCGTCGTCCAGCCTAGCCTAACCGAGCCCGCCCGCCTACCACCGCCTGGCCCAGGAGGAAGACCCACCACCAACGGTAGGCCGCGCAGAGATCTGGCGAAGCGTCATGAGCCAGTAGCAACAGAGGAGAAGGAAGGCGTGATGCACACGCCTCTTGCTTGTGCGCTGTGGAGCTTGCTGCTAGTGTGATCACACCATGTGATCACACTAACAATGACACCGTGACGTCCCCGGAGGCCCCATGGCACAACCGCGCTGCGCATCCTACTACTCGGCAACCCTCCATCAGGAAACCCACTACCCTGTCGTGGAGGGGGAGCATAGCGTTGATGTAGCGATCATCGGCGGCGGTTTTACCGGCATCAACACGGCATTGGAACTGGCGGAGCGCGGCTACCGGGTCGCAGTGATCGAAGCCAACAAGATCGGCTGGGGCGCCACCGGTCGCAACGGCGGCCAGGTCACTGGCAGTCTCTCCGGCCAGGACGCCATGCTCAAGCAACTCAGCGGCCCCCTTGGGCGTGAGCAGGCCGAAGCCTTCGTGTGGGATCTACGCTGGCGCGGTCATCGCATCCTGCGCCAACGCGTCGAACGCTATGGCATTGATTGCGACCTTAAATTCGGCCACCTGCATGCGGCCTATCAGCCAAGCCATCTGGACGAGCTGAAGCGTGACGTGGACGCTTCACAGGGCCACGACATTGCCCAGCACCTGTCGCTGCTGGATGCACAGCAGACACGTCAGCTCGTTGGTACGACGCTCTATCACGGCGCCGTGCGCAACGACTACAACATGCACCTGCATCCTCTCAACCTGTGCCTGGGCGAGGCGCGGGCCATCGAATCCCTGGGTGGGCTGCTGTTCGAGGGCTCCCAGGTGACCGACATTGTGCACGGCGATACCCCTTGCGTGATCACCGATCGCGGACGTGTCCATGCCGCCAGCGTGGTGCTCGCCGGCAATGCCTACCACCGCCTCGAGCGCAAAGCGCTCAAGGGCAAGCTGTTTCCCGCGTCGCTGGGCATCGTCACGACGGCGCCGCTTAGTGCCGAACAGCGCCAGGCCATCAATCCTCAGGACCTGGCCGTCTATGACACCCGCTTTGTGCTCGACTATTACCGCCTGACCGCCGACGGTCGTCTACTGTTCGGCGGCGGTGCCAACTATTCCGGCAAGGCAAGCCAGGACATCGGGGCAGAGTTACGGCCGCGCCTCGAACACACCTTCCCGCAGCTCGCCGGGGTAGCACTCGACTACCAGTGGCAAGGCCAGGCCGGCATCGTCATCAACCGCATTCCCCAGCTGGGAAGACTGTCTCCCAATGTGTTCTATGCCCAGGGCTACTCTGGCCACGGCATCGCCACCTCGCACATCGTCGGCAACATCATGGCAGCAGCGGTCAGCGGCCAGCTCGAAGAATTCGATCTGTTTGCCAATATGCGCCACTGGCGTATTCCGGTCAGCGAGCGTATCGGCAATGGCCTGCTGGCGGCCGGCATGTGGTACTACCAGCTACGCGAGAGACTTCGCTAAGAGCTAAGACCCAAGCCCCAAGACCTACCCCACATAACAACGATGCCATGACGCCACGCTCCTGAACCAACAACAATGAATGCCCAGGAGGCTCCCCATGCAAGATCTGTTTCCCGCTGACGGCTGGCTCGTCCTGCTGCCCACCGTCGTTGTTCTGCTGCTCGCGCTATGGAGTCGGCGGGCCCTGGAACCGCTGGTGGCAGGCGCCTTCGTCGGCGCTCTGCTGATTCAGCCGACCGGTGCACTGTCTACCCTGGCAGACAGCCTGTTGACGGTACTTACCGACGAGGACGTAGCCTGGGTCATCGCGGTGTGCGGCCTGATGGGGTCGATCATCGCGCTGCTGCTGAAGTCCGGGGCCTCCCGCTCCTTCGCCCACAGCCTGCTGCGCTTCATCACCAATAAGCCGAGGGCGCTGCTGGGCTGCTGGTTCATGGGTATCGTGCTGTTCGTTGACGACTACCTCAACTCCCTGGCCGTCGGTACCTCGATGCGTCAGGTGACGGACCGCTTCAAGACATCTCGCGAAATGCTGGCCTATGTCATCGACTCCACCGCCGCCCCGGTCAGCGTGCTGATCCCCATCTCGACCTGGGCAGTGTTCTTTGGTGCGTTGATCGAGAAGAACGGCCTGGCCCCGGACGGACAGGGCGTATGGGAGTACATCCAAGCGATTCCCTTCATGTTCTATCCGTGGATTGCCGTGGCCATGGTGCCGCTGGTCGCCTATGGCAAGATTCCCCTGTTTGGCCCGATGAAGAAGGCCGAGCTGCGCGCCCAGAATGAGGGCCTGTGCGTGCCGCCTGGGGCTGAGCACATCGATGACGAGATCGGGCACCTGGAAGCCAAGCACCAGACTCGCAGCAGCATCTGGATGTTCCTGCTGCCGATGGCTTCCCTGGCGTTCTTTACCTGGTACTTCGACCTCGACTTCCTGATGGGCATCTTCGTCACCCTGGCCGGCATGATTGTCGCCTTCATCGGCCTCAAGAAGCTGTCACCAGGGGAAACCTTCGACAATATCCTGGAGGGCTTCAAGTCGATGCTGGATGCCCTGGCGGTGCTGGTTGCCGCCTTCATGTTCAATGACGTCAACACCACGCTTGGCTTGAATGAATACATCATCACCACGGTCGAGCCACTGATCAACGCCCAGATTCTGCCCTTTGTCATCTTTGCGCTGATGGGTTTCGTGTCGTTTGCCACGGGGTCCAACTGGGGGGTGTTCGTCATCATCCTGCCCATCGTCACGACGCTCGGGCATAACCTAGGCGCTGACATGACGCTGGTGATCGGGGCCACCCTGTCAGCCAGTACCTTCGGCAGCCACGCCTGCTTCTACTCGGATGCCACGGTACTGACCGCTCAGGCGAGTGGCTGCACGCCCTTCCAGCATGCCTTCACCCAGTTGCCCTACGCCGCACTGGCGGGCATGCTGGCCGGCCTTCTCTATCTGGCACTGGGGTTCATGTGACGACACCATCTCCCACCAGTTTCTGGTCCGGCGCTCTTGAGGGGGCGCCACATCACCCACCGCTCGAGCCCCATGCCAAGGCCGACGTAGTGATCATCGGGGGAGGCTTCAGCGGGCTATGGACGGCCTACTACCTCAAGACGCTGTCCCCGGACATGGATATTCGCGTGCTGGAAGCCCGCCATGTGGGGCACGGAGCCTCGGGCCGCAATGGCGGCTGGGCCATCGGCAGCCTGGCCGGACTGGGACGCCATCTGACGGGACACTCCACCGAGCAGAGACAGGCCCTGTGCGACCTGCTGGCCGACAATGTCGATGCCATCGGCGCGACCCTCACCCAGGAAGGGATAGATGCCGACTTCCACAAGGGCGGCGCGCTCTATGTGGCTGCCCGTTACCCCGCTCAGGAGGCGCTGCAACGGGACTACCGCGAGCACATGCTGGCACTCGGCCATCGGGCCGAGGACTGTCAGTGGCTGACGGCGGAGGAACTCGAGACCAAGGCGCGCTTCCAGCGGCCCTTTGGCGCCCTCTTTCACCGCCAGGTCGCCAGCCTTCACCCCGGCAAGCTGCTGCGTGGACTGGCACAGCGCCTGACCGACATGGGCGTGACGCTTCACGAGCACAGCCCGGTGGACCAGATTGACGGTGGCCGTGTGACCACATCCCGCGGCAGCGTGACCGCGGCGATGACGGTAGTGGCCACCGAAGGCTACAACACACTGCCACAGCTGCGCCCCCACCTGGTGCCGGTGTCCAGCCTGGTGATTGCCACCGAGCCGCTCAGCGCGGCCCAGTGGGAAGCCATCGGACTGCATGATCGCCCCACCTTCGCCGACGCCAGCCGCCTGATCAACTACGGTCACCGCAGCCGCGACGGCCGACTGATCTTCGGCGCCCGGGGGCACTATTCCTACAAGGCACTGCCACGCCATCAGACCGCCATCAGCAGCGCTGACATTGCCATGCGCAAGGCACTGCTGCAGTCGCTGTTTCCTGATCTTGGCGAGGTGACCATCAGCCACGGCTGGGGGGGA
The DNA here is from genome assembly GCF_019800795.1 of Halomonas sp. DP3Y7-2. NCBI lineage: Bacteria > Pseudomonadati > Pseudomonadota > Gammaproteobacteria > Oceanospirillales > Halomonadaceae > Halomonas > Halomonas sp. DP3Y7-2. The sequence continues at coordinate 498,513 of NZ_JAHVKJ010000010.1, read as the reverse complement.
ACCCTCGGCCTCTCGCGTAGTTTTCGCCCCCACGCCATCATGGATCGTCGCGAGGGCATCGCCACCCTGGGGGGCTATGCCGGTGAAGGCGTGGCCGCCAGCCACCTGATGGCCCGCTCGCTGGCGGAGCGGATACTCAAGCTGGATACGCCACGTACCAGGGCACCTTGGGTCTGTGACGGCGCATTAACCTCGCTGCTCAAGCGCTGGGAGCCAGAGCCGCTGCGCTGGCTCGGCGCCAAAGGCATTACTCTGACCTACGCCGCCGAGGAGGCATTGCTGGCCAGACAGCGCCATCTTCCCTTGGTAAGCCCCGCTCTCGCTCGACTCAACGATACCTTTGCCTCGTTGATCGAGTAGTTCCGACAGGAGAACCCCATGCTGATCATCCACAGTGACGCTACTCGCCACCGTCGCACCAGGACGGAGCTGTTTGCCGGGCAGCTCGTTGCCCCCTTCGAGTGTCCTGAACGAGTGGACTACATCATCGACCGGGCCAGGGCCGAACAGCTGGGCGAGATCAGGCCGCCAGACAGCCATGGGCTCGAGCCGGTACTGGCCATTCATGACAAGGGATACATCGACTTCCTGGAAGTCGCCTGGCGCGATTGGCAGGCGGCCGGCTACGAAGGAGAAGCCATCCCCAACATATGGCCCACTCGGCGAATGCCAGGCGGCCCCATTCCTCGCCATATCGAAGGGCGCCTGGGCTACTATGCGCTGGCCGGCGAGACCTCGTTGACCGCGGAGACCTTCGAAGCGGCACTGCTGAGCAAGGACATTGCCCTGACCGCACTGGACCATGTGCTTGCCCACGGCGAGCCAGCCTTCGCGCTGTGTCGTCCTCCCGGTCACCATGCCGCCCGCGACCAGTACGGTGGCTACTGCTTTATCAATAACGTGGCGGTTGCCGCGCAGCAGGCTCGCCATCGCGGATGTGAGCGCGTGGCCATTCTCGATATCGACTTTCACCATGGCAACGGCACGCAGGACATCTTCTATGAGCGCAGCGACGTGCTGACGCTGTCGCTGCATGGGGATCCCATGGACGAGTTCCCCTATTTCCTCGGCTTTGCCAACGAAACGGGGCGCGGCGAAGGCACCGGCTTCAACGTCAATTACCCGCTGCCTAGCGGCACCGACTTCCCCAGCTGGCTGCAGGCGCTGGAGGATGCCTCCGGCAAGGTCCGCCACTTTTCCCCCGAGGTGCTGATCATCGCCCTTGGCGTGGACACCTTCGAAAACGACCCGATCAGCTCCTTTACCCTGAAGAGCGAGGATTATCTGGAGATTGGCGCGCGTATCAAGCGCCTGGGCCTGCCGACCCTGTTCGTCATGGAAGGCGGCTATGCCGTGGAGGAAATTGGCATCAACGCGGTGAACGTGCTGAAAGGCTTCGATGCCGCATAGCGCGACAGCCCAAGGCAGAGACGTGAGGAAGCCTTCAGGAAAGAGGACGCGGAGGACATTCGACCCTGTCCTGTACGCCGGGGCGCAACGCTAACGACTTCCGCGCGCCTCCGGCGGCGCCTCGCAAAGCATTCTGCATACTATGTGAATGATGACAGAACAGTGACATGCATCGTCAGTCGGTTGCCACTGACAACGTCAACCTCCACACGGACCGGTGTCGCCAGAACACCCAAGGATGCCCTCACCTACACGCCAAACCGCGCCGAGCTCTATCGTTCTGGTTCTATGCGCTCTGGTTCTATGCGCTCTGGTTCAGTGCGCTCTGGTCCTATGCGCTCTGGTCCCATATGACCCAGGCCAATGGCACTGCGAGTGTGCGTCAAGGACCGGCGACTCGACTTCCTGCGCCTCTACTCCGGAACATCGACACCGTCACGATCACACTCCCAAGCAGCAGCACACGTACAAGCCCAAGCCCCACAACAGCAATGACAACAGGATCCGGCTTATGACACAGCAACGCTCCTCCAGCCTTCCCGAAGCCCATGACGGCCAGGACAGTGGGCTCAAGCGCATTCTCGGCCTGCCCGCCCTGGTCTTCTTTGGCCTGGCCTACATGGTCCCACTGACGGTCTTTACGACCTACGGCGTGGTCACCGACATGACCGCGGGCCATGTACCCATGGCCTACATCGTCACCCTGGCGGCCATGTTCTTCACCGCCTATAGCTACGGCAAGATGGTCGAGCACTATCCTACCGCTGGCTCTGCCTATACCTACACGCGCCGCTCCTTCGGCGGACGCGTCGGCTTCATGGTCGGCTGGGCACTGCTGCTCGACTACATCTTTCTGCCGATGATCAATTACCTGGTCATCGGCATCTACATGAAGGAATACTTCCCGGCGGTCGACCAGCATGTCTGGGTGCTGGGTGCCATCGTGGCCGTCACAGCGCTGAACATCCTCGGCATCAAGCTGGTGGCCAAGATGAACCTGATCATTATCGTCTTCCAGTTCGTGTTTCTGGCGACCTTCATCGCCATATCGCTGAAGGTGATCGGCAGCGGCGAGACCCCCTCGCTGCTGGCCCCCTTCCACAGCGAAAGCCTCCAGTGGGCCAGCGTGATTGGCGGCGCCGCCATCCTGTGCCTGTCCTTCCTCGGCTTCGATGCGGTATCGACACTGTGTGAAGAAACTCGTGAGCCCAAGCGCGATATTCCGCGCGCCATCATGCTGTGCACGCTGATCGGTGGCGGCCTGTTCATCCTCGCCTCCTATGTGGGCCATCTGGTCTTCCCGGACTACCAGAGCTTCGGCAGTGTCGACTCGGCCGCCGTCGACGTGATGCGCCGCGCCGGCGGCAGCTTCCTGGTGACCTTCTTCACCGCCGCCTATGTCGCTGGCTGCTTTGCCTCGGCCATGGCGGCCCAGGCCAGCGTCTCGCGCATCCTGTTCGCCATGGGACGAGACAAGGTGCTGCCCAAGGTGTTCGGCAAGGTCAGCCAGCGCTACGGCACGCCGCTAGGTTCTACCCTGATCGTCGGTGGAATCTCGATGATGGCGCTGGTCATCAGCCTTGAACTCGCCGCCACCATGATCAGCTTCGGTGCGCTGGTGGCGTTCTCCTTCGTCAACCTGTCGGTGATCAAGCACTACCTGGTCGACGAGCACCTGCTGCAACCCAAGAACCTGCTGCGTTACGGCGTGATGCCCAGCGTCGGCTTCCTGTTGACCATCTGGCTATGGTCGAGCCTTTCAGGGCATACCTTCCAGGTGGGCTTGACCTGGGTGGCGGTGGGCTTTGCCTACCTGCTTTACCTGACCCGCATGTTTAAGCATGACGTGCCGGACCTGGAGCTGAAGGAGAACTGAGAGGTTGTTGAGAGGTTTTTGAGAGAGGGCTGAGAGAGCGGAACAAGGGCTGAGAAAGCGCTGGGGCGAACCGAGAAGGAGGATGGCGAGCTCCTGTTCTTCTCCGACATGGCATTGAATCCTGCCGGAGACTCACTCTACCAACTGGTGGGCAATACCGGAGAGGTGCTGGCTTTCGACGTTGCCGAAAATGGCAGCCTGTCCCTGCGTGACCGCTCAGGCGGACTGCCGACCCTCGGAACTTACGGCTTGGTGGTACTGGAAGACGACTGATCCATGAGTCAGGCGCTGCTGGCCCGCGAGGGCCAGCAGCGCATGTCGCTTACTGGAAGTGCAAGTTCAAGCGACCGATCTGGTAGAGATCGTGCAGGTAGACATCGAGCTTGTAGACCAGATGAGTCGCGACGATCAGTCCGGCGATCAGCGCCAGCAGCACCGCCGGCTCGTTGGCCCAGGCCAGAGAGGGTGATGCCAGCTGGTAACCCACGGTGTAGATCGCCAGGCCCCCAAGTGCCAGCACTGACAGGCACAGCACGGTAATCACCAGGATCATCAGCCCGCGAATATCCCGCGCAGGAGGCGTTGTCTTCCAGCGGGCAAGATGGCGCACCATGATGCTGCCATTGGTCACAATCTGCCGACGCCGCCGGAGCAACTGCGCCGCATTGACCGGCTCTCCTTCCCGAGCAAAGGCGGCGAGCACGACCCGGGGGTCGAGTCGATCCCCCAGGCGCGAGCGCACCGCCGCCTCGAATGCTGTGCGGTCCCCGCCTTCCCTTACCTGACGAGCCAGCCCCGATAACTCCGCCAGCCCCTGTTCATCCAACCCCGGACGCTTCTCGAAGTCGGCGAAGTGCTGTTCATAGTAGATGTAATACACCTGGTAGATCGACAGCAGAACGGCGAGATAGATCGCCACGTACAGGGCAATGGAAGACATCGGGATTCCTCAGTGGATGGCAGACCCGGACAAGACAGCCTCGCGATGGGCCATGATGGTCCAAAGATTCACATTATGAGAATCAATCCAGCCAGGCGGAATTGGATATTTTGCCGCACCTAGACCTGGCACCTGGCACCTGGCACCTGGCACCTGGCACCTGGCACCTGGCACCTGGCACCTGGCACCTAGACCAAGCACCTCGCACCCTACGACCGCTCGTTCGACATCCCACCAGAGAGAGGCACGGCACCCTTTACGCAAAAGCCCCCGCCGGCAGACCGACGGGGGCTTTCGCAACACTGCGAGCGGTGCGAGCGCGCTACAGCGCTCGCCCAGGCTCTCTTCACTCGGGCAGCTTGTAGGCCATCACATAGTCACCGATGGTAGTACCGATGGAGCCGTGGCCACCTGCGACCAACACGACCATCTGCTCACCCTTGCTATTGAGGTAGGTCATCGGCGTGGCCTGGCCACCGGCCGGCAGACGCGACTCCCACAGCTGCTCTCCCGTCGTCAGATCGTAAGCGCGGAAGTAGTCATCCACGGCCGCCGCCAGAAACGCCACGCCGCCATCGGTGATCACCGGGCCACCGATGCCAGGAACCCCCATCTTGAAGGGCAGCGGCAACGCGGTCATATCCTCGATGGTGCCATTCTTGTGCTGCCAGGCCACCTCGCCGGTGCGCAGGTCGGTGCCCGCCACATAGCCCCAGGGAGGCTGCTGACAAGGCACACCCAGCGGCGACAGGAACGGCTTCATTTCTACCGCGTAGTCCGCTCCGGCATTTTCATTAAGGCCTTGCTCGCCCTGGTTGGTCTCGCCAAGGTCGGCACCTTCCTTCGGCACCAGGGTGCTGGTGAAGGCGAGATACAGCGGCATGCCGAACATCACCTGACGCTTCGGATCCACCGCGACGCTGCCCCAGTTGAAGACCCCGAAGTTACCGGGGAACACGATGGTGCCCTGCTCTGACGGAGGCGTGTACTGCCCTTCATAGCGTAGCGAACGGAACTGGATGCGACAGATCATCTGGTCGACCAGTGTACCGCCCCACATGTCTGCCTCGCGCAGCGTCGGCGGACGGAAGTTGAGCGCCGACTTGGGCTGGGTCGGGGCCGCAAAGTCACCCTCGATGGTGCCCTGAGGGGCCGGCTCTTCGGTGATCGGGAAGATCGGTTCGCCCGTAGCACGGTTCAATACATACACATCACCTTGCTTGGTCGGTACCACCAGGGCCGGTTGCATGCCCTCGTCGGTGTCCAGATCGACCAGGCTCGGCTGCGCCGGCGTGTCCATATCCCACAGATCATGGTGGACGAACTGCTGCACCCACTCGACCTCACCGCTGTCGAGGCGCAGTGCCACCACGGAGGTGGCGTACGTCTCTTCCGCCTCGCTGCGGAACTGGCCCAGCTGATCGGGCGTGCGGTTACCCATGGGGAAGTAGATCAGGCCCAGCTCTTCATCGGCACTGGCCACCGACCAGCTGTTGGGCGAGCTGGTGGCGTAGGTCTCATCTTCGGCGATCGGCGCGGTCTCCTGTGGATTACCGGAATCCCAGTTCCAACGCAGTTCACCGGTCCTGGCATCGTAGGCACGGATGACACCGGAGGGTGAGTTGACCGCATAGTTGTCGTTGACCGCGCCGGCGACCACCACCAGGCCATTGGCCACTACGGGGGGTGAGGTGGAGTAATAGAAGCCAGACTGCTTGAACGGCATATTGTGCATCAGATCCAGCTCACCGTTATCGGCGAAGTTCTCGCACAGTGCACCGGTCGCCGGATCCACCGCCAGCAGGCGAGCATCAGAGGTCGGCATGAACAGTTGAGCATCGCACTGAATTGGCTCAAGAGACTCGGAAGGAGCGTCCATCACCGCCACATCCAGAGCATCTTCATCTCCGCTGGCTGGCGGCAGATAGGAAACGCCACGACAGGTCTGGTGTTGACGCGAACTTTCCGCCGGAACCTTGGCGTCGTACTGCCACAGCTTCTCACCGCTATCGGCATCGAGTGCTACCAGCCAGTTATGAGGCGTGCACAGGAAAAGGCCATTGCCGATCTTCAGCGGCGTAGCTTCGTAGGTGGTCTCTCCAACATCGTCAGGGCCCTTGAGGTCTCCCGTCTGATATTGCCAGGCCAGCTCCAGGTCTCCCACGTTCTCGGGGGTGATCTGGTTCAGCGGCGAATAACGCTGACCAAGATTGTTACGCCCATAGGCATGCCAGCTGGCCTCGGGAGAGTCGCCCAGATCAGGAGACTGCACGACCTCGTCTTCATTGAGACGGCCGTCGATGCGGTGAGCATCCACCGCGATGCTGCCCAGCAGGCCGACACCCAGAATGGCCCATACCGGCAGCAGCACCGCCGTACCAACTCGCTTGCCGGCACGAGGGGGCCACAGCAGCGGAATGGCCAGCAGCATCAGCAGGCCCATACGCGTCGCGAGGGGCCACCAGTCATAGCCCGACTCCCACAGCGCCCACACGGCAGTCGCCACCAGCAGACCGGCAAACAACAGCTGAGCCTGTACTCTACGGCGACGCAGCATGACGCCAACCGCCAGCAGGACGGCACCTGAGAGAGCGTAATACCAGCTTCCGCCCAGGGTGATCAGCCAGGCGCCGCCCCCCAGGAGCGATAGCCCCACCAAGGCGAAGATGAGGGAAACAATGATCATGATCCAAGGTCCTTGCGCTGAATCGTGTAAGTGGGCAGCATGTTAATTGATTAGCGTGAAAATTAACATGCCAGGTCCACTACACAGTGTAGGCGCGGACGCTGACAAAGGAGTCAGTCAATGACGTCTTTTCTGTCATGCCTGACGGCTAGCTCGCATCTCCGGTCGTCCACATGGCCCCGTCATCCTGCATTGACATCCGCTGTCATCCACCGTCATCACCTCTCACCACCCCCCATCAACACCAGCTGTCGCGCCGCTGGGGCCTGTCTCCCATGGATGCCAGCCTCGCCCCGAGGGCGTTCATCGCCGGCTGCCGCCCTTCATAACCGGCCCTCAGGCAGGTCATGGCCCACTTGGGCAGGTCATCGCTCAACCGATAGTAAACCCACTGCCCTTCGCGACGATCGGCCAGCAACCCACAGCGACGCAATTCGGCCAGGTGCCGGGACACCTTGGGCTGGGAGAGCTGGAGGACCGCGGTCATTTCGCAGACACACAGCTCGCCCTCAGCAAGCAGCAGCAACATCACCGACAGACGGGTTTCCTCCGACAGACATTTGTAGAGGCTAAGGGGATCAAGCGACGTCATCCTTTCTCCTGATGGCTAATGCGGTCCAGAACACGCTCCTTTCAGCGCTGATGTGGGTGATAAGTGCATGGCGGTCAGCGATGTCCCGTGCCCATCGCTGCCATGGGGCTACGCTTGCTCCGAGAGCGCAGCTTGATTCAAGCGCTACGCTCGCTCCAGGAGCTACGCTCACTCCAGAAGCTACGCTTACTCCAGGAGCTACGCTCGGCCCCTGAAGCGCGCCCGACCACGCCCGATCATGCCGAGGCCACGCATGCACTGTTGCCTCTGTCAGGCAGCGCCAAGGCCATCAAGGCGCTGGCCAGTACCAGTGCCGCCGCTACCCACAGGCAGGCCGAAAGCCCCTGCACCTGGTACAGCCAGCCCGACAACAGCGTACCCAACAGACGGCCCATGGCGTTAGCCATGTAGTAGAAGCCCACGTCCATGGAGGCGCCGTCGGCCCGGGCGTAATGCACGATGAGATAACTGTGCCAACTTGAGTTGATGGCAAACAACACACCGAACAGCAGCAATCCAGCGACCAGCCAGCCCACCTGGGCCAGCGGCAGCAGCGCCAGCACAGCAGTCAAAGCTGCCAGCACCAGGGCCCACAGCACCGTTGTCCAGCGCTGCCCAAGGGTCACCCTCCTCGTCAACCGGGGTGCCTGGGTCTGCACCCCGCCATAACCCATCACCCAGATGGCCAGCAAGCCCCCTACGGTCCAGTGACTCCAGCCATGCTGATCGTACAAAAACACCGGCAAGGCCACCACGAACCACACGTCACGAGCAGCAAACAGACAGAGACGCGCCGCCGACAGCACGTTGATGGCGCGGGAGGCAGAGAATATCTCGGTGAACTTTGGCTTGCGCGTCGAGCGCCCCAGGTCGGCCTTTAGCCTGAGCAGCGACAGCCCCAGCACGGCAAGCAACACCACTGCCATGGTGCTCACCGCGCCGCGAAAACCGATGAGCGTCAACAGCACTCCCCCCAGGAAGAAGCCTGCCCCCTTCAACGCGTTCTTGGACCCGGTCAGCAGCGCTACCCAGCGATACAGGGCAGAGTCGCTGTCCCCCTGCCCTGCCGGCACCAGCACCTTGACCGCACTCTTGGCACTCATCTTGTTGAGGTCCTTGGCGATGCCTGACAGAGCCTGAGCCGCCATCACCCAGGCAACGGTCAAGGCGCTTGAAGGCACCATCAACATGGCCAACGCCACGATCTGGAGCCCCAGACCAAGATTCATGGTGCGATTGAGCCCAAGGCGAGCGCCCAGCCAGCCCCCCACCAAGTTGGTCACCACGCCGAAGGCCTCGTAGAACAAGAACAGCAGGGCGACTTCCAGAGGCGAATATCCGAGCTGGTGAAAGTGCAACACCACCAGCATGCGCAGGGCGCCGTCGGTCACGGTAAAGGCCCAGTAGTTGCCGGTGATCAGCAGATACTGGCGAACCTCGAACGGCAGCGCTCTCAGCCGAGACAGCAGCGAATCAGCCACGTCCCACCTTCAAGGCAAGCTCCGCGGTGCGGTTGGCGTATCCCCACTCGTTGTCGTACCAGGCGTAGAGCTTCAGCTGGGTGCCGTTGACCACCATGGTCGACAGCGCATCAATGATCGAGCTGTGCGGGTCGGTGCGATAGTCGATGGACACCAGAGGCCTCTCTTCATACCCCAGGATGCCTTTCAGCTGCCCCTCGGCCGCTTCCCTGAGTGCGTCGTTGACCTCCTCGACGGTCACCGCTCGCTCCAGCTCAAACACCATGTCCGTCAGCGAGGCATTGGCCAGCGGCACGCGAATGGCGTGCCCATTGAGCTTTCCTTCCAGCTCGGGAAAGATCGCGGTGATGGCCTTGGCCGAGCCCGTCGTGGTCGGGATCAGGCTCATGCCGCAGGCACGCGCTCGGCGCAGATCCTTATGAGGGGCGTCCAGAATCGTCTGGGTATTGGTGATGTCATGTACGGTGGTCATGCTGCCGTGGCGAATGCCAAATCGCTCGAGCACCACCTTGACCACTGGCGCCAGGCAATTGGTGGTGCAGCTGGCCGCCGTCACAATGCGATGATGGTCCGCCTGGTACAGGTGATCATTGACGCCCATGACAACGTTGAGAACGCCCTGCTCCCTGACCGGCGCACTGACGACCACCCGCGCGACGCCCTGGGCGAGATAGGCGTCGAGCGTGTCCCGCGTCTTGTGTTTGCCCGAGCACTCCACCACCACCTCGCAACCGGACCAGTCGGCTTGCTGGGGTGTCGGCGCGCGGCTGAAGGCCACCGGGCGTCCATCGAGACGCAATTCGTCTTCCTGCCCCAGGACCCCCGCACCCGGAGAGAAATGTCCATGTACCGAGTCGAATTCCAGTAGATGGGCAAAGGTCTCCGCATCCCCGCCCGGGTCATTGACCCTCACCAGGGTCACCTCGCCGCTGACAATGCGCGGCCACAGGCTGCGCACCACCAGCCGGCCAATACGGCCGAAGCCATTGATGCCGATCTTGAGTGTCATGGTAACTCCCCCCTTGTCATCATGAATCGTAACGCCGTACTGGCCTCCGATTGGATAACCTAGACCGCTGCATCATTGCGGCGTGTCACCGCAATAGCGGCCAATCGGTACGTTGGATATCGTCGTGTAGCCGCCAGCATATATGAAATTCCATATATACGAGACAAAGATGTCAATCCCATGAACGTTGTGCGTACCGTCGATATGACGGTGGCGCTTTCGCGCTGGGGATTGGAGTGAGGAGATCAAGGCGCCGAGAGGACCCAGAGGAACAAGAGGACCGAGAGGAACAAGAGGACCGAGAGGACCTAGAGGACCTAGAGGAACAAGAGAACCGAGAGAGCCAAGAAGGCCGAGAGAATAGGTGCCAGACAAGCATGACCCAGGCTGCCCGAAAGCCTCCATCCGGAAGGCCTTCGGGCGTGCGCTCGGGTGTGACGGTCAGACCGTCCTGGACGTGACAGCCTGCTCAAGACTGACGATACGGTCACAGCTCTTGGCCACCAGGGCCTCGTCGTGGCTGACCAGCAGCAGAGCGCAGTCACGCTCCTTGGCCAGCTCGACCAACAGCGCCACCGTCTCGCGCTGGGTCACCGGGTCAAGACGCGACGTCGGCTCGTCGGCAAACAGAAAGACGGGGTCCAGCAGCAGGGCACGCAGGATGGAAAAACGCTGAAGCTCTCCTCCCGACATTTCGCCTGGCCGGCGATCGAGCAACGCCGGCGCCAGCCCCAGTCGTTCAAGCATCGGGGCGACTCTTGCGCTGTCGAGGCGGTGCAGTCGGCACACGTCGTCGATCAGCGTGCCCATTGTCCAGAACGGTGCAAAGGCTGCAGGAGGATCCTGGTACAGCTTGAGAAAACGGCTCGGTTGCACCGAAGGATCACGCCAAAGCTCGCCCTCATCCGGTGCCACCAGCCCCAGCAGCACATCCCCCAGGCTGCTCTTGCCGCTGCCGCTCGGGCCGCTCACTCCGACGATGTCGCCTCGGCGAAACGCCAGATTCAGGTCCTTGAACAGCACGCGCCCCCCTCTCGACTTGCCCAGGGCACTGGCACTGAGGACGGCCCCCTGCGGCGGCGTGCACGAGAGCGTTGGAGCTGAGCGCTCGATGGCAGCCTGCTTGCGCTGCGGGTCGGTTGGCGCGGCTGTCGCTTCCGGCCAGCGTTCCGGCTGCGCCTCCATCAACTCGCGGCCATAGCCGCTGGTGGGTTGGCTCAGCACGCTATCGGCATCTCCTTGCTCCAGGCAGCGCCCCTTGCGCAGGATCATGACCTTGCCCCCGAGCTGACGCGCCACCTCGAAATCGTGGGTAATGGTCAGCAGCGCCCCATGGCTGCCCAACGCCTCCCGCAACAACGCCACCACCTCGTCACGACGGCCGCGATCCAGGCCCTTGGTCGGCTCATCGGCGATCACGATCGGGGCGTTACCGGTTCTCGCCGCAGCGAAGGCGGCACGCTGGGCCATGCCTCCCGACATCTGCATCGGCAGCCGCGCGTAGCTGTCCTCAAGCCCCAGGTGGGCAAGATCTCGACGCGTGGCCTGCTCGGCCTCGACGGTCGTAAGTCCGCCGACGAGCCGATGGCCTTCACCGATCTGCTCGCCAATCGCCATGATCGGATCCAGCGCACTCCAGGGCTCCTGGGGCAGCATGGCCAGCCGACGCCCCCACCAGCGACGCCGCTCGGACAGTGGCAGGCTCAGGACATCCTGCTGATCCACCCACACCTCTCCCGACACCTCGAGACTGCCCGGCAGGTTACCCATCAAGGCCTGGGCCAGCAGGCTCTTGCCTGAACCGGTCTGGCCGATCAAGGTCAATGGCTCGCCGGCCTTCAGCGCAAACGAGATCGGCTCGAGCAGCACTTCCGGGGCATCCCCAGCGGTGGTGACGCACAGCTCCTTGACCGTCATCATGGTGCTCATTTCGGCTCCTCCCCTGCCAGCAGAATGAATCCCAGCACCATCAGGAACAGCGCCAGTACCGGCTGAGCCAGGGCCCAGGGCGCTTCCTGGTAGTACGGAAAGAGCTCGGTCATCATCAGCCCCAGCTCCGCCGTGGGTGGCCGCAGCCCGATGCTGACAAACCCCAGAGACGACACCGCCAGGATCGCGGTGGCCGCACCAAAGGCAGCCAGAGTCATGACCTGAGGCCGCAGTGCAGGCCACAGGTGACGGCGGAACAGATACACCCGGCCGAACCCGAGCAGCCGTGAGGCCTGCACCTGCGGCGAGGCCATCAGGCCCTGGGTCACGCTGCGCACCAGGCGAAACACCTCGACCCACAGCACCAGTGAGATCCCCAGGTAAAGGGTCCAGAAGCTGCCAGGAGCAATGGCCGCCAGCATCAGCACCAGCAGCAGGCCAGGCAAGGCCAGCACACAGTCGGCCAGGGCGCCGAGCAGGCGATCGCCCCACCCCCGGCGCCAGCCGGCGGCCACGCCAAGCACCAGCCCGATCGTGACCGCGCTGGCCACGCTCAGAAACGCCAGGCCCAGCGACAGGCGGACCGCCTCGGCGGTGCGTGCCAGCAAGCTTCGCCCAAGGTGGTCCGTACCCAGCGGATGCAGAGCTCCCGGGGCGTCGAGAGTGTGCATCAAATCCTGAGCATAGGGATCAGCATCGCCCAGCAGCGGGACGCCCCAACCGAACAGCATCAGCCCGACCAGCAGGCACAACCCCAGCATCCGCGACGCCGGCAAACGACGACGGAGCGCCAGCAGCGGTGTCATGGGACCTTGTCTCGTCAATGTCTTCATGCCAGCCGCCTCCTCGGGTCCAGCAACAAGGTGGCGATATCCACCAGCGTGTTGAGCAGCACAAAGCCCAGGCCCAGCACCAGAGCCGTACCTTGAATCATCGGCACATCGCGAGCGACCACGGCATGGACCAGCGCATGACCGATGCCAGGCCAGGCAAACAGTGACTCGATCACCACCACGCCTTCGATCAGATACACCAGTTGCACGCCGAGAAACGCCACCACAGGGACACTCAGGTTGCGCAGGCCATGCCGGCGCAGGGTCTGCCACCCGGTGAGTCCCTTCAGTCGTGAAAACGCGTAGTAGTCGGAGCCAGCGACATCGGCCATCGCGTTGCGCGCCACGCGGCTCGATACCGCGGCGAGACCAAGCCCCAGCGCCAACGACGGCAGCCACAGGTGGCTAAGGCTGCCGTGGCCAGCAGCGGGCAACCAGTGCAAGGTCAACGAGAACAGCACCACCAGTGCAATGCCGACGACAAAGGGCGGCAGCGAGCGCAGGCCAAGCGCCAGCGCCAGGCTGACTCGATCGAGCCAGCGCCCGGGGCGCAACCCGCTGGCCAGCCCCAGCGGCAGGCCCAGCACCAACGCCATGACCACCGCCGTCAGGGCAAGGGACAGGGAGTGGCCAAGCTGGTGAGACAGCTCCTGCACAACCGTTTCACCGCTGACCAGAGAGCGGCCAAGATCGAAGGAGGCAAGATCCATGAGCCACTGGAGATAGGCCGCCAGCGGTGACTGATCAAGGCTCAGCTCCTGCTGAACGGCCGCCGCGGCCTCGGCGTTGACCTGCTCATAGCCGTAGCGTCCGGCGGCAATCCGAAAGCTCATGTCGCCAGGCAGGGCCCGCGTCAACAGGTACGTCAGGCTCCCTACGACCCAGGCCACCAGCCCTGCTTGTACCAGTCGCTGTCCCAGCAGCGAGAGAATCGCTCTGCCCATCAAGCACCTCCCCGCAGTGGCCCAGCGATGCGTATTGGATCGGCGAAGCGTGCTGGGTTAGCGAAGCATGTTGGCTCGGCGAAGCGTGTCGGTTCGGCGAAGATCGAGACCGGGCCCAGCGACACGGCGGGCAGGTCAAGCGGTTTACTCACTATCACTGCGCCCACTCCAACTCGCTGATGCGATAGCTACGATCAAACGGATCCAGCTCGAACCCTTCAAGATCTGCGTTGACGGCGGCGGTCTGCACGTACCAGGCGATCGGAATCACTGGCAGCTCCCGATGCAGTACCTCAGCCGCCTGACCAGCAAGCGCTTCCCGGGTAGCGCCATCGGTGGCCGCCTGCATCTCGCCGAGCAGCTCGTCGAGGGTACGACTGGACCAATTCATCGCCCCCCAGTCTCCGCCGACTTGGCCTGAACTGTAGTCCTGGAGCATGATGGGCAAGGGATCGGGCACCAGACCGAAGTTGCGTGCCATCAGCCCCATGTCGAGACTGCCGTCATGGTGGCGGGAAGGAATCTCGCTGGAATTGGCGACATCCACGGTCACCTCGATCCCCACCTCTGCGAGCTGAGCCTGCAGCGCCGTAGCGATCAAGGGCAGCTCGGGGCGATCGGAGAAGGTCGTCAGCGTCAGCGCCAGCCTCTCGCCGTCCCGGGTCAGAACGCCATCCTGACCTGGTGTCCAGCCATCCTCCGCCAGCAGCCGTCGCGCCTCGTCCAGGTCCTGCGTCAAGGGGGCAAGTCCGTCCAGATGCCAGCCCGCCACGCCCGGCGGCATCATCTGATTGGCCATGGCATCGTCACTGCGCAGAATGCCCCGAGCAATGCCCTCACGCTGGATCGCCATGCTGACGGCCCGACGCACCTCAGGGGAATCCAGGCCAGGACGCGCAGCGTTGAGCTTCAACAATACGGTGCGAGGAATCGGCACCGCCATGACCTCGACGTTGGGCGCACGGCTCAGCCTCGCCTGACTGGCAGCATCCAGGGTCAGCACGATATCCGCATCGCCCGACTGTGCCATCAGCGAGCGTGTTTCACCTCGTGGCGCCGCCAGATAGCTGGCTTCGGCGATACTCGGTGGTTCTCCCCAGTACGCCTCGAAGCGAGTCGTGGTCAGGCGCTGTGGTGTCTCGACGGTCGCTACCTGGTAGGGGCCAGTGGCCACGTAGGCCACCACCCGCCCGTCCTGGTCATAGGCAGATGGCGCAAGAATCTGGGTGGAGTAATGACTCAGCAGGGCAGGTAGCGCGCCGTAGGGGGCATCCAACGTCAATACCAGCTCGTCTTCGTCGACAGCCACCTGGCTGATGTTCGCCTGAGACAGCACCCCCGGCTCACCGAGAGTGCGCTCAAGGGACTGGGCCACGGTCTCCGGCGTCATGGGACTGCCATCATGAAACTCCACCCCCTGGCGCAGATGGAAGCGCCACTCGAGGCCGCTGTCATCGACCTGCCAGTCGGTGGCAAGGCCAGCGATCAACTCACCGTCAAGGGCAACATCGACCAGCGTCTCGCCCACCTCCATCCGGCCAAAGATGTGGCCCGACTGGGTGGGCTCAATGCTGCCCACTTCCCAGGGAGCTACTACATCCACCCGGCCATCGGCCGCCTGAGCCGTGCTCAGCGCAGCCGCAGACAGGCTGGCGGCGAGAAAGCCTGAGGCCTTGCCGGCACTAGCCAGCATCTTGAGAACAGGCTTTCGCCCCTCCTTCCATCGTGAACTCCGCAGCATAAATGCGTCCTCTTCGTGTTTGCAGGCCAAAAATTTTCGCGATGTTATAACATTGAGAGGATTGACAGAAGTCCACGGTGAGATTTGTCCACGGGCACATAGCATCCAACGCAGCAGACGCCCCCTGGCGAACGCCCGAAGCAGCACAAGACTTCACATAGCAAGGCGTCTCGGGGAGCGCTAGGCTGAGGCACTACCCTCAACGATGACGGATAGCACATGAACCCCGGCCAGTTTCCACTGGACCAGTACCTCGACCGAGTGGGACTGACATCCAGCGCTTCCCCCACGGAAGACTTCCTGGCCGACATCCAGCGAGCCCAGGTGACCCACCTGCCCTTTGAAAACTTCGATATCTGCCTGGGCCGTGGCGTCGACGTCAGCACAGATGCCATCGTCCGCAAGCTGGTACATCAGCCCCGGGGAGGTTACTGCTTCGAGCTCAACGGCCTGCTGCTGATGGCACTTCACGCCTGCGGTTTCCGCGCCCGAGCGATACTGGCGCGAGTCCACCTATCAGGGGCTCCGACAGGGCGCAGCCACCAGTTGGCCCTGGTCTCGCTGGGCAAGCAGCAATGGCTGGTGGATACCGGCTTTGGCGCCAACACCCCCAGGGCGCCCATCCGCCTGGAGCCTGGCCTGACCCAACAGCACGGTGACCAGTCCCTGCGCCTACTCGAGGACCCCCAGTTTGGAGTGATGCTGCAGTCACGGATCGATGGCCAGTGGGTGGACCTCTACAGTAGCGACCTGTCGACCGTCTGCGCCGGCGATATTCAGATCGCCAATCACTTCACCTCGACCTGGCCGGGACTGCATTTCACCACCTCACGGATGGCGTCCCTTGTCACTCAGGAGGGCTTGGTCACCCTGTCGAACTTCAACCTGCGGGAACATCGACACGGCATCCTTCACGAATCCACCGTGGCGGCTGGCGAGGACTACCTGTCCGCCTTGAGCCAACACTTTGGTATCGAGCTGGATGCTGAATACGAGGCCTTGGCGCCGTTACCGCCCTGAACCGACGCTGCTCATGTCCAGCAGGTGCGGTGGCACCCGGCCAAACCTCGCTGTCGTTTTCAGCACATTGTCCTTTATTCGGCGCACCTCCCTGTTTTTCATCACGCTGCCCCCTCGCAGCAGTCGCCAACGGGGGGCATTCCGTGTTGAACTATGCCCCGACCCTTTGTTTGCCAATGGATTTGGAAAGGAGCCTGCCTTCTATGTTCAATCGCCTCGCGTCCGGACTGCGTACCGCCGGTGCCCTCAGCCTGATGGCCCTGTCTCCCCTGGCCGCGGCCCAGAGCACCGGCAACGCCGGACCCGCCGTCAACACCGAGACGTTTCAGTCCTGGGAAGTCAATTGCCCGGTCAATCGTGCTGACGGCGCCTGCTCCATGACCCAGCTGGTCGATGGCGCCGACGGGGAGCCCGTCCTGCGCGTTGTTGTGGGTAACCCTGCGCAGCTGGATAGCTCCGCCATGACCTTCCTGGTGCCCCTGGGCGTGCGTCTGGCCCCCGGTCTGCAGCTCCAGGTCGACTCCAACCAGCCCGTTGGCATGCCGTATCAGGTCTGCGTGCCGCAGGGCTGCCGCGCCGATATTCCTCTCCAGCCGCAGCTGCTGAACCAGCTGAAGGCCGGTAACTCGGCGACCGTCAGCATCGTCAACCCGCGTGGACAGCGCCAGGATCTGAACGTGTCGCTGATGGGCTTCAGCGCCGCCAAGGACCGCGTCGACCAGAACTGATTGCCCGCCCCGAACCCAGGGGCCAATCGATCGACACGGCACATCACTCTGGTGTCAGGGTGATGTGCCGGGCCACCCTCCCCGCTCGCCCGCCCCGTCGCGCTACGTCCGCCGCTGAGCGCATGCTTTTCCCCGCGTTGCTCCGATGCCGTCGCGCGCTCGCCTTGCCATCTTCATGGCCCCTCCGCGCCCAGGCTCGTCGAACTTTCCTGAACACGGCGGTCATTGCGCCCTTCTTTTGAGCGAAAGTGGCACAAAACATCAGCGGAATCTTGCCTATCCTGTTCCTCTGGAGGCGTTGTCTGATCCCCTCCGTGACGCCTTAAAGAGGCGCCATTACAAGACGCCATAACAAGACGCCGAGGAGAAGACCGTGATTACCCTGACCATCAATGACGAGCAACACTCGCTGGATCTTCCTGAACAGATGCCCTTGCTGTGGGCGCTGCGCGATGTGGTCGCACTGACCGGCACCAGGTTCGGCTGCGGCATGGGCCTGTGCGGCGCCTGCACCGTACACCTGGATGGGGTGGCGGTGCGCTCCTGCGTCACCCCGTTGTCTGCTGCGGTGGACAAGCAGGTCACCACCATCGAAGCCATGGCCACCGATCCGGTCGGTCGCGAGGTACAGAAGGCATGGCTGGACGCAGGCGTCGCCCAGTGCGGCTATTGTCAGGCGGGCCAGATCATGAGCGCCACCGCGCTGCTCAAGGACAACGCCAGCCCCTCAGACGACGAGATCATCAGCGCCATGGGCGGCAACATCTGTCGTTGCGGTACCTATAACCGCATTCGCACGGCCATTCACCGGGCCGCCGACAGCGGCTCCCCTCAACAAGCAGCCAAGGCGTCTCGCAACGAGAGGGGGCAGGCATGAACCAGACCACCGCGACTCTGCTATTGGCCAACGTCTCGCGCCGCCGCTTTCTACAAGGGCTGTCGGCAGGCACCGCCCTGGTACTGGCGGCTCGCTGGGACCTTGCCCTGTCCGCCGACGAGCAGCAGTACGGCGCCGCCGCGATGCCCTACGGCTGGGTCGACAACCCCAATGTGTTTATCCAGATCGATGACGATGGCAGTGTCAGCGTGACCAACCACCGCGCCGAAATGGGACAGGGCATCCGCACCAGCCTGGTGATGGTGGCCGCCGACGAGCTGGGCGCCGACTGGCGCCGGGTCAAGGCCTTGCAGGCCCCGGGGGATTCCGAGCGATTTGGCAACCAGGACACCGACGGCTCGCGGAGCATGCGCCATTGGTTCGACCCCATGCGCCGGGCTGCAGCAGCGGCTCGCACCATGCTCGAACAGGCCGCGGCAGCACGCTGGGACGTTCCCCCGGACGAGTGCCGAGCAGGCGTCCATGTCGTGATCCACAGGCCCAGCGGTCGCGAACTTGGCTTCGGCGAGCTGGCCGCCGCCGCCCGCGAGCTGGACATTCCCGCGCGGGATAGCCTCACCCTCAAGCCTGCCAGCGAGTGGCGATGGATAGGCAAGTCGATGGGGCCGAGCCACGATGGCGACCCTGACCAGCTCGAGCGCGCCCCCGCCGTTGACGGAGAAGACATTGTGACCGGCAAGGCCATCTACGGCGGCGATATCCGGCTGCCCGACATGGCCTATGCGGTGATCGCCCGGCCCGCCGTGCTGGGCGCCAGGGTCGCCAGCGTCGACGACAGCGCCACCCTGGAGATCCCGGGTGTGATCAAGACCGTCACCCTCGACGGTACGTCACAGCCATCGGCCTTCCATCCCCTGGGCGGGGTCGGCGTCATTGCCAGCAACACCTGGGCCGCCATCGAAGGACGCAAGGCGCTCAAGATCGAGTGGGACACCGACGGCGTCGAGGCTAACGCCAGCTACGATACCGATCGCTATCGCGAGATGCTCGAGGAACGAGCCGACTCCCCCGGCAAGGTGCTCAGGGCCAGCGGTGATATCGAGACGGCGCTGACCGACGCCGAGTCTCGCCACACTGCCACCTACTTCATGCCACACCTGGCCCACGCCACCATGGAGCCACCGGTGGCCATCGCCCGGGTCGTCGATGGCGCGGCCGACACTTGGGCTCCGGTACAGGATCCCCAGAGCACCAGGGACGAAGTGGCCAGGCAGCTCGGCATCGACGGCGCCAATGTCAGCGTGCATCAGACGCTTCTGGGCGGCGGTTTTGGACGCAAGGCAAAGCCGGACTTCGTGGTCGAGGCCGCCCACCTGAGCCGCGCCCTCGACGGCCGCCCGGTGCAGCTCCAGTGGACCCGCGAGGACGATCTGCACCATACCTACTTCCACGCCCTGTCCGTCGACCGGCTTGAGGCCGGACTGGACGCCGACGGCAAGGTCCAGGGCTGGCGTCATCGCACGCTGGCGCCGACCATCATGTCGATCTTCAAGGAAGACCCCAAGTACAAGGCGACCTACGAACTAGGCATGGGCCTGACCCCGCTGCCCTTCGACATCCCCCACCTGTCACTGGAAAATGGTGAAGCGCCGGCCCACAAGCGCATCGGCTGGTTCCGCTCGGTGGTCAATCTGCCCCACGCCTTCGCCATCCAGAGTTTCGTCGCTGAACTGGCCGCCAGTGCGGGTCGTGACCATCGCGATTACCTGCTGGAGTTGCTGGGCCCGGCACGCCAGATCGATCCCATGTCGGTCGGCGCCAGCTGGAACTATGGAGAGGACCCGGAACGCTACACCATCGACGTGGGACGCCTGCGTGGGGTCATTGAACGAGTGACAGAGGAAGCCGATTGGGGCAAGTCACTGCCCGAGGGACGCGGCCAGGGCCTGGCGGTGCACCACAGTTTCTGCTCCTACACGGCCATCGTGCTGGAGGTAGAGGTCAGCGAACAGGGCAGCGTCATCATCCATCAGGCCGACGTGGCCTTCGACTGTGGCCCCAGGGTCAACCCGGAGCGTATCCGCGCCCAGATGGAGGGATCGGTGGTCATGGGGATAGGCATTGGCCTGCTCAACGAGATCACCGCCAGGGACGGGCGCATCGAGCAGGACAACTTCCACCAGTACCTGCTGCCGCGCCAGTCCAACGCGCCGCGGGACGTTCGAGTACATCTGGTGGACAACCCCGATGCGCCCATGGGCGGAGTGGGCGAGCCAGGCCTCCCCCCGGTGGCTCCGGCGTTGACCAACGCCATCTTCGCCGCCAGCGGCAAGCGCATCAGGACCCTGCCCGTGGGCAACCAGTTGAAGGGCTGACAGCAACCTGGAGCGAGCCCCTTGCGCGGAAACTTCCAGAAAAAAGCGAGCGGCCAGACTACCTTGAAAGGGTCGCCTGACCGCCTGCTTGCCGTCAACGCCCACCGGATGAAGGAGCGTCTGGATGTCGATCGACTTCCTGCTTACCAGTCTTGTCGTAGTGCTTGTCCCCGGCACAGGGGTCATCTATACCCTGGCGACCGGTCTCGAGCGGGGTGAGAAGGCTAGCCTGGCAGCAGCGCTTGGCTGCACGCTCGGCATTGTGCCATCCCTGGTTGCTGCTATCACCGGCGTTGCCGCCATCCTGCATACCAGCGCCCTGGCCTTTTCCGTGCTCAAGATCCTCGGCGTGATCTACCTGCTCTACATGGCCCTTTGCCTGTTGAAACAGGGGGGCGCCCTGGAACTCTCCGGCCAGTCCCCGTGCCAGCTATCGCTTGTCAGAATCGGTATCACCGGTGCCGTGATCAATGTCCTCAACCCCAAACTGTCGGTCTTCTTCCTGGCCTTTCTGCCGCAGTTCATCACCGCTGGAGAGAGCGTGTTCGAACAGATGCTCGGCCTCGGAGGCATCTTCATGCTGATGACCCTTATGGTCTTTTCAGCCTACGGGCTGGGGGCCGCCTGGATCAGACAACATGTCGAGCAACGTCCTGGAGTAATGACTGCCTTTCGGCGGTTGTTCGCGGGGACCTTCGTTGCCTTGAGTGCCAAGCTGGCTCTGGTGGAAAGATAACGGAGAGGCAGCTGCCGTCGCCCTCGCGACTTTTGCCGGAACTGTGTCCCAGGGCTGCCACGAGGGCATCAAGGCCAGGCAGTCGCAAGATGGCTGTAGAGGGGGCGGCGCCCCAGACGTTCTGGGCGCTAGCCTCCTCCATGTCCGAACCGAGCAATCGACGAGCACAGGCGCTTGCAGGCAGCTCCCCAGAAATACCTTAGCGCGAGCGCACCTCGGTCCATAGCTGTTGCAGCATCGTCAGTGCCTCGCCCTCGATCAAGGGGGTGGTCACGAGGTGGTCGCTGGCCGTCGCATCCAACTGGGACACCTCGCGCAGCGCTTCATCCACCATCGGCAGCGCGGCTTCATTTGGCGTCCTGTAGTACGCGTAGTTGGCTGCCTTGGCGGCGTTTTCCGGACGCATCATAAAGCTGATGAAGTCCTCGGCAAGCTCGGGATGTGGGGCTCGTGCGGGTACCACGAAGGTATCCACGCCAAGCTGAGCGCCTTCTTCCGGTGCGAAGAAGGCCAGGTCGCCGTAGATCTCGGGGGAGTCCGCCTTGCGGTAATCCACATCCCCACTGTAGGTCACCGCAATGGCGCTGACGCCGCGAGCGACCTGCTCCACTGCCGCCGTGCTATCGACAAAGCCCGTGAAGTTGTCACGCTCAAGGGTCTGACCGGCGAGCTTGGCGGCGTCGATCCAGGCCTCCTTGCCGGTACAGTCAAAACCGGCACCCTGGTAGGCACAGACCATACCCAACGACACCTGAGGATCGCCGCCCAGCAGGGCGAAAGGCTGATCCGGGTTGACCGCCGGGTCGAACAGCACGCTCCAGGACGTCGGCAGCTCCTCGAACACTCGAGTGTCATAGACGATCCCGGTGACGCCCCACAGGTAGGGCACACTGTAGCGCTCGTCGGGGTCATAGGAGGGATGGCGGAAGGCCTCCATCAAGTGCTCACGCCCCTGGATGCGCTCGCCATCCAACTCCCGCACCAGTCCCGCATCGATCAGTCGCGTCACGTAATAGTCGGTCGGCACCACCACGTCATACTGGGCGTCACCGCCGGCGGCCAGCTTGGAGAACATCTCGGCATTGGAGGTGAAGTAGTTCTGCACGACCTCGACCTCGAACTCCTGCTCAAAGGCCTCGATCAGGGCCGGATCCATGTACTCCGTCCAGTTGAACAGGTACAGCTTGTCATTGTCCTGCGCCATCACTCCAGTACTTGCCAGGCCCAAGGCCGCCAGTGCTATCCATCGCTGCATGATATTGCCTCGTTGTTATTCAAGGTGAGGTGTACAGATCAAGGTGTGGCAGATGGCAGCGTCGAAGATCGAGGACGTCGCCTCATCTCCACTGCATCGTCAACGTTATACTGCACCGCCGACCCCCTGCGGTATATCAGTCTTCACGAATTCTCTGATAACGACAACGGCACTCGGGCACTGGCCTCTCCTTCCCTCTCCTTGCCCGGCCGGATTCGGCCCCTGCTACGCAGCTACATTCAGCAGCTACACTCAGATGGCGGTTGCCGCACGCGGCTGGGCGGCGCTCTCGCGAATGGGCCAGTGCAACGCCATGGCGACAAGGCTCATGGCCACACCACTCCACCACAAGCCTGCATAGCTTCCGGTCGTCTCGTACAGCCACCCGCCCAGCCATACTCCCGAGAAGCTGCCGACCTGATGACCGAGAAAGACCACTCCATACAAGGTAGCCATATATCGGGTACCGAACATGGTCGCCACAAGACCCGTGGTCGGAGGCACCGTGGCTAGCCACAACAGTCCCATGACGCAGCTGAACACCCACACCGACCCCAAGCTGAGCGGCAGCAGCATAAACGCCGTGATTGCCACCGCTCGACCTGCGTAGATGGCGATCAGCACGCCGCGCATGGTGAACCTGCCCGACAACATGCCCGAGGCCAGCGATCCCACCACATTGCAAAGGCCAATCAGGCCAATGGACCAGGCAGCCACCTCAGGTGCGAAGCCTGCATCGGTCAGGAACGCCGGCATGTGTACCGTAATAAAGGCAACATGGTAGCCGCAGACAAAGAAGCCAATGGTCAGCAACCAGTAGGAAAGGTGGCCCCGCGCCAGCCCCAGGGTGGCGCGGAAGTCACGCTCGGCAAGCTCTGGGCTGACCTGGGCGGCGGCGGACGTGGCCCGGGACGAGGCCAGAGGCATGGCCAGCACCGCCATGGCCAGGGCCATCAGCGCCATGACATGCAGCGCCCCAGCCCAGCCAAAGGCACCGATCAACTGCTGGGCCACCGGTACCAGCAAGAACTGTCCCATGGACCCTGCTGCGGTACCGACGCCCAGCACCAGCTGACGCTGATGGGGAGCCACCGCTCTTGCCAAGGCAGGCAGCACGATACCGAAGGCAGTGCCTGCCACTCCTGCGCCTACCAGCAGCCCGGTACCCGTGTGCAGCGCCCACACCTCGGATACGCCGGCGGTCATCCACATGCCCGCGGCATACAACACGCTGCCGCCGATCAGCACCTTGACGTTGCCAAAACGGTCGGCCAGCCCGCCGGCCAGCACCGCGATGACACCCCAGGCAAGATTCTGAATCGCCAGGGCCAACCCCAGGGTATCTCGGCCCCAACCGTTGGCCTCGGTGATCGGCGAGACGAAGAGTCCAAAACTCGAGCGCAGCCCAAAGGACATCATCAGCAAGACACAGCCGCTGACAATCAACCACAGGCTGGAGGCGGGCAGACGTGGGAAAGACATGAAACAGGACTCGTCGACGGGTGAACCCAGATCATTACCCGTCTAACAAGTCACTGCAATACACCTTTTGCCGAGCCCCGAGAAACGTGGAAACACGCCCAAGGGGCCGGCAACAGACGATGTGTGCGCAGGGCCGCTACAGCACCACCGGAGCATCGAGTGCCGTGACCACTGCACGGTCACGGTTATAGATATCGGGCCTGAAGGCCAGGTGGCCATCGGCCTCCGGCTGCACGGTCCAGTAATTAAGCACCACGGGAATACGTCGCTGTAACGACACATTGCGGGTCTTGCCATCACCGATCAGGCGGCTGACGCTAGCCGACGTATTGGAGTCATCAAACAACAGCTGGGCGAGCTCAGCCACCCCTTCCACCCGAATACAGCCGGAGCTCAAGGCCCGCTGGGTACGGTTGAACAGCCCCCGTGAAGGGGTGTCGTGAAGGTAGACCAGATGGTCATTGGGGAAGCGAATCACCACCCGACCCAACGGATTGCGTGGTCCAGCTCCCTGGCGCAGCATCACTCCACCGGGGCTCGACCAGTTCACGGAATAGGGATCAAGGCGCTGGCCGGAGGAAGACAGGGCCACCATGTCCCGGCTCGCCAGATAACCTGGGTCGCGCCGCACCTTGGGCAGGATATCCTCACGATAGATGGTGGGAGGCACTGTCCAGGTCGGATTGAGGGTCAGGTGAGTGATCTCGGAGCGCAGGGTCGGCGTCCGACGGTAGGGCTGACCCACGACGATGCGAGATCGCCAGACGTTGCCATCGGGACGAAAGTAACTCAGCCGATACCCCGCGATATCCACCAGCACGAAGGACTCAGGCAAGCCATGCAGCAGCCAGCGTGCCCGTTCCAGGTTGGCGCGAATCTGGTCAATGCGGGTGCCCACGGTCATGTTGAGCGCGGCCTGGGTATTCGGTCCGACCACCCCGTCATCGGTCAACAGATGACGCCGCTGGAAGCGACGCACCGCTGCGGCCAGGGGCTCGTCGTAGACTTCCGCCTCGGGCGCTTGCAGATCAAGCTGCGGGTAGTGGGCAGTATCTGCCGCCATCACTTCCAGTTCACCGATCATCGCCAGGCGCTGCCTCAACAGCGCCACATCGGCGTCCCGGTCTCCCGGACGCAGCGGCGTTTCCCGTGCAGGCAAGAGCGGCCAGCCTCCCAAGCGCTCGATGTTGCGGTAGCGCGCCAGAGCCGAGCGCAGCTGGCGATAGGGCTCGAACGGAGGGCGTGCCATCTCGAGGGCGTCAGCAACATCGCCACGGTCCAGCTCACGGGAAAGCCTCACCAGGTCAAAGGCAGGGGGATCGACGTCCACTTCCCAGTCGTTATCGATCCTCAGCGGATCGACCTTGCCTCGCTGCAGGTGCGCCATGGCTGCCAGCAGCGTCTCGGTTGCCGTGACCTCAAAAGCCCCCGGTGTAGACAGGTCACTGGACTGAGCCTGGCTCAACAATGCCGCCGGCGCATAATCCTGCGGCGTCAGGCCATCGTCATCCAGGTCTTCCAGCGCCGCGACCAGGGCATCTACCCGCTCCATATCCGTCCACACAGCGCGCTGGCCACGCAGTCCATAGAAGCGCTGGGCCATCTCGGATGCGCCGATCAGGCGGCCCGCAAGTGGGCCTGGCACTACGCCGCCGACATCTTGCAACGCTTCCTCGACGCTTCCCCCTTCCGCCGTGGAGGATGCCGACGAAAGTCCCGTCGCGGCAGGACCCGTCTCGCCGGTGCCATCATCACCGTCTACTGCCGCCCACGCCGGAGACACCAGCATGGCGTAACAAAGTGCTGCGGCAATGCCCTTCCCTGGCATTAGCCGCCGTACCACATTTGGGTTAAACATGACCTGAACTCCCTGCAACTTGACGTCAATACTGGCCATCCCGGGCGGTATTGTCATAATAGAGTCGTCGGTACGGTATTCCACCGACCCGACCTGTTTTACAGCATGTGTCACGACGACAGCGTATCGTCATAAAGTTAAGCGTACCGCTTACACGACCTTACGTCATGACACCTTGCGACGCTGCGACAGCGATGGCGTGTCGCCTTGAGATAGCGCGATGCACCGAGGCCATGGCCGGCCACCGCAGCCTTTGTCTCTTGGCTCCTGTCACGACGCCTGCAGCAGAACAGCGAGCTACGATCACCACCGACGCCACTGTATGCCCTCGGAGCCTTGATGAGCATGTCGACCCATTGTTCAGCCCCCTACCATCGCATGAAGACACGTCTCACCCATGCTCTAGTATTGACCCTGTGCGCCATTTTTGCGGCTCCTGCCAGCGCTCAGGATTTTATTCGCGACGCCACCCGGGAGGACCACTGGAACCACAACTCCCTCGAGCAGACCCTGGCGCGCCTGGCACCCAAGGCCAACCCGGGGGTGCTAAGTCTCGCCGCTCGCGCCATCAACTGCGCTGATCCTGATGCAGAGCGCCTGGCCGTGATCGATTTCTCGCTGCCGTCCACCGAACGCCGACTATGGGTCTTCGACCTGAAGCAGCCCCGCCTGATCTTTCGCGAATGGGTGAGCCACGGCAAGAACTCTGGCGACGCCGTGGCCAGCATGTTCTCGAACATTCCCGAAAGCTATCAGTCGAGCATCGGACTGTTTCGCACCATGAACAGCTATGTCGGCAGCAATGGCTATTCCCTGCGCCTGGAAGGACTGGAGCCGGGGGTCAACGACAACGCCTACGACCGCGCCATCGTCATGCACGGTGCCGACTACGTCAGCCAGGAATTCATTGAGCGAACCGGTCGAATCGGTCGCAGCCACGGCTGCCCGGCAGTCCGCAACGAGGTCGCCGTGCCGCTGATCAACAGTATTCGCGACAACCAGTATCTGTTCACCTACTATCCGGACCAGCGTTGGCTGAACAGCTCCGCCTACCTGCGCTGCCCACGTCAAGATCAGCAAGTCGCTGCGCTGTCGCGCTGATGACGCCTGCCCAGGATGCCAACGGCACGGAGCCTCCGTGCCGTGGCTCTAGATGGCGCACGGGCCCACTTGTGCCACGTGACACCCACCTCGATCTGAAGCGCTATGCCTCTTCAGCCCTCCCTTCCCTCGCCTCCTTTTCCTCTTCCTTCTCCTCCTCTTCCCCTGCTCTACCTGCTCTACCTCCTCTACCCCACTGCAGCCAACAGCGACCATGGCATCTCGCCGAGCAACATCCACGTCATGGCGAGTGCGGTAAAGGCTCGGTTCAAGGCGCACAGCATCCCGCTGGGGGCACCTGCAAGGCGCACTCCGACCATACATGACGGCTAATGATGCACCGCATCGATGCACCGCGGGTCGCCACCCCCTGCACGCCAGCAGCGCAAAAAATCACAAACGACTGATTAGGCTGCGCTTATCCTTCATCGGCATTTCACTTGCTTCGCATCAACCAGTGTGTGCCGGACGTGGACCAGACCCCTCGGGGGTACGAGTGCGTCGGACCCGACCTTCAATGGCGAAGGCCAAACAAGTTCGCGTGTTCGTCCACCCTGGAGGACTGTTCCATGAATCTGCGCCACAAGGCCAACAGGATCCGCCTGTTTTCCTTCTCGACTCCGCAAATGCGAGCCTTCCACTTTTCCTGGTTCGCGTTCCACCTATGCTTTTTCGGCTGGTTTGGCATCGCCCCGCTGATGGCGGTGGTCAGAGACGACCTCGGCCTGACCAAGACCCAGATAGGCAATACGATCATTGCCTCGGTCGCCATCACGGTCATTGTCCGGCTGGCCATTGGCGTTCTGTGTGATCGCATTGGCCCTAGGCTGGCCTACACCTGGCTGCTATGCCTTGGCGCCCTGCCAGTGATGAGCATTGGTTTCGCCGACAGCTTTGAATCCTTTCTGCTGGCACGACTGGCCATTGGCGCCATCGGCGCCTCCTTTGTCATCACCCAGTACCACACGTCGGTGATGTTCGCTCCCAACGTGGTCGGCACCGCCAATGCCACCTCTGCCGGATGGGGCAACCTGGGGGGCGGCACCACCCAGATCCTGATGCCGCTGATCTTCTCTGGGCTGTTGATGCTGGGGGTCAGCGAGACCCTGGGCTGGCGATTGGCCATGGTCGTTCCCGGGGTAGTGATGTTTATCGCTGGACTCTGCTACTACCGCTTTACCCAGGATGCCCCCGACGGCAATTTCAAGGAGCTACGTGCCCGCGGTGAACTGGAGGAAGCGTCGGGAGAAGGCAGCATGGCCAGCACCTTCGGCGCCGCCGCTCGAGACATTCGCGTATGGGCACTGTTCGTCGTCTACGCGGCCTGCTTCGGCGTGGAGCTGACCATCAACAACATCGCCGCCATCTACTTCTTCGATAACTTCGACCTGACGCTGGCCACCGCCGGCATGATCGCCGGCCTGTTTGGCTTGATGAACCTGTTCGCACGTACCATGGGCGGTATCTTCTCGGACCTGTTTGCGCGCAACGCAGGGCTGAAGGGCCGGGTTCGCTGGCTTTTCATCGCGCTGCTGTGCGAGGGCGTGGCGCTGATGTTCTTCTCCCAGATGCACGTGCTGGCACTGGCCATCGGCATGATGCTGGTGTTCAGCCTGTTCGTGCAGATGGCCGAGGGTGCCACCTTCGGTGTGGTGCCTTTCATCAATCGGCGTGCTCTTGGCGCAGTGGCGGGGATCGTCGGTGCTGGTGGTAATGCGGGCGCCGTGGCCGCGGGATTCCTGTTTCGCTCCGAGACGATCAGCTATCAGCAGGGCCTGTTTTACCTGGGCGCCGCAGTGATCCTGGCCGCCCTGTGCGCCCTGCTGGTTCGGTTCAGTCCCGAAGTGGAGGCCGCGGAAGCGGCAGCCTACGAGGACGCTGCCCAGGGCGAGCGTGGCAGCGCATTGTCGTTACGCTGAGTCGTCCCGGCCCGCCCGCCTGGAGGCGCGGCCAACGTCACTGCATGACCGCCCGGCCTTGCGCCGGGCTTTTGCTGTGTCTCCTGGTCCTTGCGCTTGCCCTTGAAAGACGTCCCCTGTGCCCAGAGGTTTGCAACATGCGCCGGAGCCACGCATGCTGAAACGAGCACCGACGCGATTGGAGCCGAGCCACCAGGAGGATGCGATGCGAGAAGGAGTGTTGCTGATCACCGGAGCGTCCAGCGGCATCGGCGCTGCCACCGCACGAGCGGCATCGAGGGAAGGCTACCATCTGGTCCTTGCAGCCCGCTCCCAGGAAAGCCTGACGGCCCTTGCTCAGGAGCTTGGCCCCGAAAATGTATTGACCGTGGGCATGGACGTGACTGATCCCGAGGCCCAGAAGATGATGGTCGAGGAAGCGCTTGAGCGTTTTGGCCGCATCGATGCGGTATTTGCCAACGCGGGCCGAGGTGGCTCACCTGGCGGCTTCAGTTCGGCGGATCCGGAAACGTGGAAGGCCATGCTGATGACTAACGTGTACGGGCTTGGGCTGACCATACAGTCTTGCCTCCCTGCCCTGCGGCGCAGCCGGGGCCACCTGCTCCTTACCGGCTCTGCGGCAGGCAGAACCACTCTTCCTGGCTCCATGTACGGAGCGACCAAGTGGGCCGTTTCAGGCATCGGTTACAACCTGCGCGAGGAGCTTCGCGGCAGCGGTATACGCGTGACGCTGATAGAACCCGGCATGGTCGACACACCATTTTTCGACGAACCACCGGAGTACGCGCTGGAAGACCGCGATGTGGCCAACGCCGTGATGTACGCGATCTCCCAGCCGCGCCACGTGGACGTCAACGAGATTCTCGTGCGTCCCACCCCACCTCTGCAGGACGACATCACGGACGCTGATTGACGGTCCCTGCATCCCCCTTTTACTTCCCTGACCTGAGGTACTTTCATGACCATTGCCATCGGCGATCGCCTGCCAGATGTGACGCTCTACACCAACGGCGCCAAGGGGCCGGAAGCCATCTCTACCCGCGACGTGTTTGACGGACGCAAGGTGGTTCTGTTCGCCGTTCCCGGGGCCTTCACCCCCGGCTGCTCCAACACCCATATGCCTGGCTTCGTGGTCAATGCCGACAAGCTGCTGGAGAAGGTGGACGCCGTTGCCTGCCTGTCGGTGAACGACGCCTTCGTCATGGGCGCCTGGCAGCAGGATCAGAATGCCCAGGCGCTGACGATGCTTGCCGACGGCAATGCAGACTTCACCCGAGCCATCGGCATGGACAAGGACGCCAGCGGCGCCGGAATGGGCGTGCGCAGCCTGCGCTACGCCATGATCGTCGACGACGGCGTGGTGCAGTATCTGGGCGTGGATACCGAGCGCGGCGTGATTGAGGCGTCGAGCGCCGATACCGTGCTGGCCTCACTCTAGGACACCGCGACACCAGAGCGACGGGCGCTTGCAGGCCAGCTCTCATGGCCGGTAGGCGTCCGCATTCCGACGTCGGTCCAAACGTGCCCCACCACGTGCTTCTGCTAGGCTTGAGGCATCCCGCCTGCAGGAGCACGTGACATGAATACCGCATCAACGCCATCCCACCGCGTCAGTGGCAGCTGCCTGTGCGGTACCGTGACGCTCACGGTGCCACTGACCTCCTACCAGGTGGCCGCCTGCCACTGCCGGATGTGCAGAGTCTGGGGCGGTAGTCCGTTGTTCGCCGTGGAGCCAGCCGGCCCCATCGAGCTGGAGGGAGAAGACGCCATCACCGTCTTTGCCTCCTCGGAGTGGGCCGAGCGCGCCTTCTGTCGGCATTGCGGCACCCACCTCTTCTACCGTTTGAAAGACGGTCAGCACTACGCGATCCCGGCAGGGCTGGTCGATCAGGGACAGGACTGGCACTTCGACCACCAGATCTTCATCGACCAGAAGCCAGCCTGGTACCACTTTGGCAACCAGACTCAGGACATGACCGGCCAGGAGGTATTTGACGCCTTCGGCGGCGATGGCTGAATGACGCCCCTACCGCGGGGTCCCTTCACGCAAACGGCCAGCAGGGTGCTGGCCGTTGTTGCCGGTCAAACGCTATCCAGCCACAGTACCGTTACAACATCCACTCCACCGGCAAGATCGAGATCAGCGACACTGCCGCACGCCGCAACACCCCGACATTCGGCTCGCCCTCGTAACGCACCACCCCTTCCGGGGTGCGCTCGAGCCAGTACATGCTGCCGTCCTCGTCCAGCTTTACTTCATAGGCGTTGTCCAGCACGTCAGTGTTGAACACGCGCTCCATTTCCTGGGCGAGCTCGGGACTCTCGATGATAAAGCCCAGCTCGGTGTTGAGCCGCGCAGAACGTGGGTCGAAATTGAACGAGCCGACGAACAGACGATCCCCATCTACCGCGAAGGTCTTGGCGTGCAGGCTAGCGCCGGAGCTGCCGAAGGGGCCTGCCGCGTCGCTGCGCCCGGGCGCATCGGGAGCACGCTTCAGCTCAAACAATCTGACGCCGGCTTCCAGCAGTTCACGACGACGCTTGGCGTATCCCGCGTGCACTGCCGCCACATCAGTGGCCTCCAGCGCATTGGTCAGGATGGTGACCTCTACCCCACGGGCTTCAAGGTCGGCGAACATCTGAGTGCCTTTCTCTACCGGCACGAAATAAGGTGACACCAGGTGTACGGTGTCGCGAGGTGGCCCGAGCAACCCGCGAATGCGCCCTGTCAGCAGGTCCTCGTCATCTGCCAGCCCAAGCCCTTTGGCCGGATCGTCGCTGACCATCAAGGCATTGGCCCACACAAGCTCAAGGCTGCCCTCCCGAATCGACGACATGAACTGGCTGTCATCCAGAAGCTCCCGGTACTCCCTGGAATCGTCTGAGCCCATGGCGGCGGCCAGCGACTGCTCGAGCTGCGCCAGCCCTTCACGCCCCACCGAATCGATGACACGACTCGCCGGATACGACGACTGGCTGGCCCAGTAGCGATCGAAGTCAGCAGACACCTGCTCGACCACCGGGCCAATCGCGACCACATCGAGATCGGCAAACATCACGTTGTCACCCGCGCCAAAATACTCGTCACCGATATTGCGCCCACCGATGATGGTGGCCTGATTGTCTACGGTCAGCGACTTGTTGTGCATGCGGCGGTTGGCCCGTGAAAAGTCGGTCACGTAGCCAACCAGGCGTGGCGAGCGCACCACAAAGGGATTGAACAGCCGCACTTCGATGCTGGGGTGGGCGTCCAGAGCCGCCAGCTTGTCATCCAGGCCCGCCGTATTGGTGTCATCCAGCAGCAGTCGGACACGCACACCGCGATTCGCCGCATCCAGCAATGCCTGATACAGCATGGAGCCGGTGATGTCGTCGTGCCAGATGTAGTACTGCACGTCCAGCGTCCGCTCAGCCGACTCCGCCAACAGCAGGCGAGCGGCGAAGGCGTCGTGGGCATTGCGCAACGGATGGATGCCACTCTTGCCGGGATGAGCGTCAACATACGGGGACACCATTTCCCCTAGTGCCGTATGTCGTGCGTCATCAGTGGGCAGATAGCGTGTCTCGCTTCGCCCCTCCAATGACGGAAGGCCACTGCACGCCGTCAATGTGATAGCCGAAGCCAGTATCAGAACTGCCCTGAACGAGTGAAGCCACGCGCGCATGATGGAATCCGTGTGTCCTGTGTTGATCGGCACAGAATAGCGAAAGTCCTAAAAGTACGCCTCCATATCCCTCTCTCTAGCTCCAATCCACACCTACATCATTGAAAGTTACTTAAGGTCTTAGGACAAACTTAACAAATTCACACATTTGAGAAACCAAAGATAAAGAAAGAACCAAAAATTGACTTAGCTCAACACTAATTTACCTGTAGTTAATATTCTTTGACATGTACGACTTCTGAACGCACTGATCCCTCTCTAACGAGGTACATCATGCGCTCTTTCCCTCTCAGGAGATCTCTCATGTCTACCCGCCTGTCGCTCGTCGCTCCCATCGGCCTGGCCGCCCTGCTGGTCACGGGGCTCAACGCCCAGGCAGCCGATGGCACCATTACCTTCAATGGCGAAATCGTCGCTGCCAATTGCACCATTCCTACCGCCGATACCTCGGTCACCCTGCCAAAGATTTCTACCGGAGCCTTTGGCGCCGCCGGCACACGGGCGGGCCAGAAGGCCTTTCAACTGGCGCTGACCTGCACGGCAGGCACGACCGGCGCACAAAAAGTCTCCGTGCGCTTTACCGGAGACGATAGCCAGGTTGATCCCACCACCGGCCTGTTCCTGCTAGATGCCACCAGCACGGCCAAGAACGTGGGGATTGCCGTCTATGACGCTAACGATGCCTGGGTCAAGGCCGCCAACAATGACAGCACGCCACCTGTCGATATCGTCGCAGGCACAGGCACGACAGTCATTCCGCTCACCGCCTGGTACCAATCCACCGCCGCCGCCGTTACCGCCGGCACGGTGAAGGCCACTGGTGCTATCGAGATCATCTATCAATGAACGCCATGGGCGTGTTGAAGTCCTGGCGATCTGCACCAAGCGGTCTACTCTGCCTGGCCGTACTTTGCCTGGTGGCACTGTCGACCGCTACGCAGGCCCTGGCCAGCGTCTCCATCAACGGTACCCGCGTGGTCTACAGCGAAGACCTGCACGAGCAGACCATTCGCCTGGACAACAAGGACAACGTGCCGGTGCTGGTCCAGGCATGGACGGACGAGGTGGCTGGGTCGCGCCCCGCCAGGGACGCCGATTCGCCCTTCCTGGTCACCCCCTCCGTCTTTCGCCTCGATCCTGGCCAAAGCCAGACACTGCGCATTCTGCGCATTCGTCCGGTGACCCAGACCCAGGAGGAATCGCTTTACTGGCTCAACATCAAGGAGGTTCCGCCAATGTCCGAGCAACCCAGCAATCTGCTGCAGCTCGGCATCCTGACGCGCCTGAAGCTGTTCTATCGTCCCGCCGACCTGGAGGTCAGTGCGACAGCAGCGATTGCAGGACTCCAGTGGCGGATCCTGAAACGTGACGGCCAGACCTTGCTGGAATGCACCAATCCCAGCGACGTGCACGTCTCTCTGCTATCGGCATCCTGGCAACAAGATCCAGCGACGACGGATATATCGCTGGACATGATCGCCCCTCACAGCCAGGCCAGCTGGCCAATGACCGCTGCTGACGCTCACCACACATCGCTGTGGTACCAGGCTGTCAATGACTATGGCGCCGTGGTGATTCGTCAGGCGGAGCTCGAATAACACTGATCAGGCGTGTGTTCCATGACAACACGACTCCTGCCGCCTTGGTCACATCTGATTCAGCGGATG
The DNA here is from genome assembly GCF_019800795.1 of Halomonas sp. DP3Y7-2. NCBI lineage: Bacteria > Pseudomonadati > Pseudomonadota > Gammaproteobacteria > Oceanospirillales > Halomonadaceae > Halomonas > Halomonas sp. DP3Y7-2. Next base: position 464,428 of record NZ_JAHVKJ010000010.1, on the reverse strand, counting down.
TCCATCAAGGCTGCACACTTCCACAGTCCTCACTGGCAACGGCGAGCACGACCTCTTACCTGCGTGGCACTGGGATTGTGGGTCTTGCCCTGCCTCGCCGTCGCCGACCAGGTGCAGTTCAACCCGGTATTTCTGGAAGATGCCAGCCTGGACATCAGCCGATTTTCCCAGGCCAACTATATGGTACCGGGAGACTACTCGGTTGAGCTGAGCGTTAACCAGCAATCGCTGGGTCGCCACCTGTTGCGCATAGAGGAAAGTCAAGACGGGCAACAACCGCTTAGCCTGCCTTTGTCGAGCTGGCAACAAGTCCCGCTGAATAAAGAGATTGGCCGTGCCCTCGAGCAGCGCTGCCTATCGAAGCCATTGAATGATTGCTATATCGACGCCGCCTCCGTCGCGTCTGGCATCACCCTGACGCTGGATCGCGGCTCCCTCAGCGCTCGACTCAGCGTGCCCCAGGCCTTGATCCAGCAACGACCTCGGGGCCAGGTAGATGCAGAGCACTGGGCCGTCGGTGAGGCCGCGGTGTTGACCAACTACCATTTCAACAGCTATCGATCCAGCATTGATGGGGAGCACTTCGACAGTACCTTTCTGGGCGCCTCGATTGCTGCCAATCTGGGGCTATGGCAGTACCGCAGCGACTTCAATGCCACCCGGGATGACCAGGGCCATGTCGACTGGGACAGTCTGCACCACTATGTGCAGCGTCCGCTGGCCGACCAGCAACGCCTACTGCGTCTTGGCGAGGTCAACACCCGGGGCGAGCTATTCGACTCTGTCCCGGTACTGGGCGTCACCCTGACCAGTGAGCCCCGTATGCTGCCCGATAGCCAGCGCGGTTACGCGCCTGTGGTCACAGGAACAGCGCGCACTCAGGCCAAGGTCACCATCACTCAACAAGGCAAGCGCCTGCTCGAAACCAGCGTTCCCCCTGGTCCTTTCGTCATCGACGACCTCTACCCGACCGGGTACGGAGGCGACCTCGACGTTCAAGTGACCGAGGCAGACGGCAGCATAGAGCGCTACAGCGTGCCCTACGCAGCACTGCCGGGACTGCTGCGGCCCGGACACTCCAGGCTCTATCTGGCCGCAGGGCAGCTCAATAGCGACGGTATCGATGATGCTCCACTGCTGGCAGAGGTTGGCTATCGACGTGGGTTGAACAATGCCCTGACCGGCTACACCGGACTGCAAGCCAGCGAGGACTACTGGTCGCCGCTGATTGGCGCGGCCTTCAATACCCGCTTCGGCGCCGTGGGGGTCGATGCCCAGTACTCGGATGCCCGCCTGCGCGATGAGGATCGCCATGGCTGGAGCCTGCAGGCCTCCTACAGTCGGCACCTGATCACCAGCGATACCGATATCAACCTGGCTGCCTATCGCTACTCCAGCTCCGGCTACCTGTCCTTGAGCGACGCCGCCTATCTGAAAGACGCCCCGACCACCTACGGACATGACCAGTACGACGAGCGCGTTTACCACAGCGACGCCAGCCAGCGAAACCGACTGCAGTTCAATATCAGCCAGCCACTGGGTGAGCGCTCCCGCCTGTCATTTACGGGGTCCGTGGCGGACTACTGGCATCGAGACGGATCGGAGTCGACCTATCAACTCGGCCTGACACGCACCTTTGGCAGGCTAAGCGTCAATTTGAGCCTATCGCGCACCGAAAACGACGATCGCGACAGCGAGAACAGGGCGCTGGTCTCCGTTTCTCTGCCGCTATCCAACAACGCCTTTGCCCCTCGCATGACGGTGTCGTCCAGCCATGACTCGGCAAGCAACGATACTCACCACCTGAATGTGTCCGGCAACCTGGGTGCCGAGAGATCCGTGGCCTACGGAATACACGCTAGCCAGTCCACGGGGAACGGCTACGATCAGCGCTCCTACGGCGCCAACCTGTCCACCAACACGTCGGTGGGACAATACACCTTGTCGGGCTCCCACAGTGATGACTACGAACAGATGTCGTTTGGAGCCAACGGCGCAGTGCTGATGCACCGCCATGGCATCACCTTTGGCCAAAGCACCGGCGACACCGTGGGCCTGGTACGAGCCGAGGGCGGAGCCGGAGCGCGGGTGACCAACGCCGCCAATCTTACGCTGGATAGCGACGGAGAGGCCTTGGTGCCGTTCCTGTCGCCCTATCGCATCAACGACGTTCAACTGGATCCTCGCGGTGCCTCTACCGCGGTGGAGTTTCAGCGTACCACCGTTCGTGTTGCCCCCTATGCGGGCGCCATGGTGCCTATCGAGTTTGCCACCCAGTCCGGGCAGCCGGTGGTCGTGGTATTGCAGCAGCAAGGGCGTGGCGTACCACTCGGAGCCCAGGTCAGTACGGCAGGCGGGCGAGCTCTTGGACAAGTCGGCGCTGGCGGCATGCTGCTGGTACGCGACCTTGCTCCGCTAAGCGTGCTGGCCGTCGAGCTTGGCCAGGGCCAGCGCTGCTGGGCCAAGCCCGACTGGGTGATGCCTGCGAAGGGCAGCGCGGACATCCCTATCGTCGAAGTGGAGTGTATGCCCCACCCACCCAACCCGACTCAGGAACTCGTGAGATGATGGCACCTCAACACCGCTACCTGCCTTTCTGCCGTCGCTGGCTTCCAGGACTCTGCCTGCTGCTGGCTCTCTCGTCCGCCCTCTTTTCACCCGGGGCAAGCGCGCACTGCTTCGAAATCATCCCTCCATGGGACAACCGGCCCCTGCCGATCGACTTCGGGTCGGAGATCGTGGTGGACAGCACGACGGCCATTGGCACCCCCATCGGGGTGGGCATACTGCCCGCGTCTCAGCTGTATGCCATCAACGGCGGCTGGGTCGCTCGCTGTCTGTACGCACCAGATACCGTGAAGTATTGGCTGTTGTGGCAGCACTACTCCGCGACGACGGGGTACTGGCCGATTCCTGGCATCACCTCGGATGCAGCAGACGGAGGCATGTACGTCATGACCGATAGCGGCACCGGCAATCCCTACGGCGGGGGCGGAAGCGGCAGCGTCGGTTACACCACAGAGTTGATGGTGGAAGGCAAGGCACTGCCCTTCAAGTGGACCAACACCAATCCAGCCTTCAACCTGTTTCCCTTCGACGAGCCCGTGCATGGCATTCCCTGCACAGACGCCAAGGCCGGCACTGGGCTCGCAGCGGGATATCCCCCGATGACCAGCGTGTGTCCAGACGCCGAGTTTGCGGTCAACTGGCGTCAAATGCCGCCGTTCTACGTCAAGATCACCCTCTACAAGCTGGCGGGCGACCCTGGCGTCAATGGTGTCACCCTCACCCATGCGGCCTGGGAGGGATACAGTTTGCTTTCCCTGATGAATGACCTCAGCACCCCGCCTGCCCACAATGCTGACCTGTTCAGTCTCACTGGCCTGACCTTCGCCCAACCCCTCAAGGTGCGCATGAATCCCTGCCAGGGATTCAGCAATGTGACTGTCTCGCTCGGCAAGGTCGGTACCAACCGCTTCACTGAACTCGGACAGCCCCCGCAAAACGTGCCTGACACACCAGTACACGTCTCAGCCTGGTGCCACACTGACAGTGATATCGAATGGGCGGTGCTGGGCGACATCCACGAGTACGATCCGAGCGGAGATGCGGGCATTCTCGCCCTGGACAGCGGTGCACAGAATGCCAAGGGCGTCGGTATACAACTACTGCATAACGGCAGCCTTGCACCTCTGCCGATCACGCCGGAGGGCAGTGCCTACAGCGCCTACCGCTGGATCGACACCAACCTGAAGGCGGTCAGCGGTGAAGTTCTGATGCTCGACTTTCTGGCACGCTATGTGAAAACCGGTGACGTCGAGCCAGGTACCGCCAACGGTCACGCCACTGTCGTCCTGGCACCAAAGTGACGCCGACATCTCATCTCACATGGCTCTCACGCAGAAACGACCTGACACAGCTGACAGCAGGCAGCGCCACCTCCCACGATTGTGCAAAGAGGGCTGTGTCCGGTGGCGGCTACAGGTGATCCGAGATGGCGGACTCAGTGATAGCAGGCTCTGCCACAACCGCCTCTTTCACCTTGGCCCGGCTGACCACACTGCCGACGATGATCAGACACGGAGACGGCAGCGGGCTGGCCGCCAGACGGCTGTCGATATCCGCCAACGTACCCACCACTGACGCCATCTCGGGCAGGCTGGCGTTGGCCACCAGCATCACCGGCCAGTCTCGTGGGAGCCCTGCTGTGATGAGACCTCGACAGATCGCCGTGAGCTTGTTCAGGCCCATGTAGAACACCAGCGTCTCATCCTGGCGCGCCAGTGATCTCCAGTCCGGCTCGCCGCCCTCTCGACACTGCTGGGCGGTCACCAGACGAAGACTCTGGGCATGGCCCCGCTCGGTCAGGGGAATTCCCATGGCGGCAGCGGCACTGGCCGCCGCCGAGATGCCAGGGACAATATCCCAGGGCACCCCTGCTGCCTCCAGCGCATCCAGCTCTTCTCCCAGACGCCCGAAGATACCGGGGTCGCCTCCTTTCAATCGCACTACACGCTTGCCCTGGCGCGCGAGCATGACCAGCATCTGCCCGATGCTGGCCTGGTCGAGGCTATGATGCCCGCGTGCCTTGCCGACATAGTGCCGCTCCACTCCGGCCGGAATCATCGCCAGCACGCCAGGCCCCACCAGCCGGTCGTAGACGACGGCATCAGCGTGCTTGAGTCGCTCCAGCGCCAGCAGCGTCAGCAACTCGCCGGCTCCACTGCCCGCCCCCACCAGCGACACCAGTCCCCGACGCGGGCCATTAGCCGCTATGGGCACGGGCCTGTCGAGGCGATCGGCGCCACGCTGACAGAGCGTCGCCAGCCGCGCCAACAGCAGCGACATCGCTCGTGCCGGTGTATCGAACATCGCAGATTGACCGCTGCGCCGAAGCCTGCAACGGCTTCCACCGAGACGCTTCAACAGCGGCACGGCTAGCCCTATCCATCGCGGCCAGACAGGGCTGTTGCGCCACGTACCAGCGGCGGACGCCTTGACGCTCGATGCCCCAGGGGACGGGTTCTCAGCATGCAGATACTGGCTGCGGGGGCTTGATGTCGCCACGGCTCTTCTCCTCTTCTACAAGGCTCTTCAATTCCGGCAGACAACTGCCACACTGGGTGCCACACGCCAACCTCGCCCCCAGCGCCTCCACCGAATCATCTCCGGCACGTATCGCGTGTTGAATCGGGGTGCGGCCCACCTGGTGACAGCTGCACACAATAGGCCCCTGATCGGCAGCACCATCATCGCAACCCGCCAGCACGCGGCGACGATCCTGCTGGGCCATAACCTCGCCCTTCGCCGCTTCCGTCAGGCGCTGCGACAACCAGCCCAACCCGGGCAGCTCGGTCATCGGTCCCACCATCAGCCACCAGCACAACCGCCCCTGATCGAAGCCGGCCAGGCGCCAGCGGCAGCCTGACGGATCCTGCAGCACCGGGCCCACCTCAGCGGGAAGATGCTGGCGGGCCCAGGCCAGCCAGTCGCGGCTGGCACTCTGCAGCCCCCCCGCCAACTGCCAGCGCTCGCCAGCCGCCATCGGTACTCGCGTCCAGTACTCGGTGCCCTTGACCAGGCTGGCCATCGCGTCTCGCGGCGAATCGCCCATATTGCGCAAGGCATCGTCACCGAGCACCAGGGTGGCTTCCCAGCTATGCACCAGAGGAGACACCATCACCGCACCATGCTTGGTTTCCGGCTGCCCGGAGAGCGGATCGGTAACCCCGCCGAACAGCGCGCCAGCCTGAGGCGAGTGGCTGAAGCGCCGGGTCCAGTGAATCGGCACGAACACCTCACCACGGCGTTGGCCAGGAGCGACCCGCACACGAGCCCGCATTTCCCCAGTGGGTGAACGGATCGACGCCAGTGCCTGATCGACCAGGCCCAGTGCTGCAGCGTCGTCACGATGCACCTCGACGAAGGGCTCGGCACGATGGTTCATCAGCCGGCTGGCTCGGGCGGTGCGGGTCATGGTGTGCCACTGATCACGCACTCGGCCGCTGTTCAAGCGCAGCGGGAACTGCTGGCTGGTGGTCTGCTGTGGCGCCTTGGCATAGACCGGCCAGAGCCGCGCTCGGCCGGTCTCGGTGAAGAAGCGACCATCCTCGAACAGCCGCGGCGTGCCCCGCGGAGCGGAGCGGGTGACCGGCCATTGGATGGGTGCCAAGGCGTCGTACTGCTGCCGGGTAAGTCCCGCCAGGCCCGAGATATCGAAAGCGCGCTGACCGTCGTTGTCGAGACCTGACAGTCGCGCATGTTCGTCAAATATCTCGGCCGGATGGGTGTAGGCGAAGGCCTCCCCCAGACCCAGGCGGGCGGCCACCTGACACAGGATCCACCAGTCATGGCGTGCCTCTCCGGGCGGCGGAAGAAGACCACGCTGGCGTGAAATGCGCCGCTCGGAGTTGGTCACGGTGCCGTCCTTCTCCGACCAGCCGCTGGCCGGAAGAACGATGTCCGCCAGCGCCACCAGCTCGGTATCCTCCATGCACTCGGACACAATCACCAGCGGACAGCGGGCGATGGCGGCGCGAACACGATCACTATCGGGAAGGCTGACCAGAGGATTGGTGGCGATAATCCATAGCGCTTGAATCTCTCCCCGCTCCAGCGCCTCGAACAGCTCGATCGCCTTGTAGCCTGGACCTTCGGGCAGCGTGGCGGTCACCGTCTGAGTCGACCAGAAGCGTGCCACCCTCTCCCTCGCGCCCGGCGCGTGGTAATCCATGTGTGCCGCCAATTGGTTGGCCAGGCCACCGACCTCACGCCCGCCCATGGCGTTGGGCTGCCCAGTGATCGAGAACGGTCCCGCCCCGGGCAGCCCAATCTTGCCGCCGGCCAGGTGGCAGTTGAGGATGGCCTGGCACTTGTCGGTACCGCTGGTCGACTGGTTGACTCCCTGGGAGTAGAGGGTCACCACATGCAGCTGAGTGGCAAACCAGTAGTAGAAGGTTTCCAGGCGCTCAGGGTCCAGGTCGCACGCCGCCGCGACCGCATCGATATCGGGAGCATCGACCAAGGCCGCTTTCAGCGCCTCGTCACTGCCATCCGTATGACGCTGCAGGTACACCCTGTCCAGTCGCTGATGGCGCGCCATCCACGCAAGCAGCCCGTTGAACAGCGCCGCATCCGAGCCTGGGCGAAGTCCCAGGTAAAGATCGGCGATCTCGCAGCTGTCAGTGACGCGTGGGTCGATGACCACCACCCTCAACAGGGGATTACGCGACTTGGCCAGCCGCAGCCGCTGGTAGAGCACCGGGTGGTTCCAGGCCAGGTTGGATCCCACCAGCACGACCAGCTCCGCCTCCTCGAGATCCTCGTAATTACAGGGCACCGCATCGGCACCAAAGGTCCGCTTGTAGGAGGCGACAGCAGAGGCCATGCACAGACGTGAGTTGGTATCCAGGTGCGGGGTACCGATGAACCCCTTGAACAACTTGTTGGCGACGTAGTAGTCCTCGGTCAACAGCTGTCCCGACAGATAGCCAGCGATGGCACCCGGCCCCGCGGCTTCGCGTATCTTGAGCAGGCGCTCGGCGAGCGTATCCAACGCCGGCTCCCAACGGGTCTCGTGACCATCGACCCGCGGCATCGTCAGGCGGCCGTGATGGCCCAATGTCTCTGCCAGCGCGGTTCCCTTGACGCACAGACGCCCGAAGTTGGCGGGGTGAGAGGTATCGCCTTCGACCACGGCGCTCCCCGCTTTGGCACTCAGCGCGACACCGCAGCCAACACCGCAGTAGGGACAGGTGGTCAGCGTGCCTGCCTGTTTGCCATCGCCATGGTCGAGGATTGGCTGGGCTGGCACGCCGTCATGATCTGTCTGGGTCATCCCCTTCTCCTGTGAGCCATCACGCAAAACGCCCACTCAGCGCCTGGCATGGCCAGGAGCTGAATGGGCGTCTTTGCCGAGGAAACCCCACATTGGATTTCCGTTGCGCGCAGACCTGTCGCTGTCCGATGTCTGCGCTTTCCACTACAGAAGCAAACCTCGTGCCATCTTGGCAGGAACCCCCTTCCAGGTTGCCGGCAGCCAGGGCAGGTGCGCCCGGTGACACCGGCTTTCCGCTCCGCCCGAGGGCGACCGCCTGGCTGTTGCGTGAAGGCTCACGCTCTGGGCCCGCCAGGGCATTGCCTGCGGCTGAACGAGGCGGCCATGCACCACGACGTTCACCGCGAAGCGTTGTTTCGCACCCATCCGGTGCAATTCGTGCCCCTTGCCTGCTTGCCCATCCCTTCACCCCCCGCTGCACCGTAGCCGTGCATCGCTATCACTCTGATTAAAAAAGATAGTTAGCCAGGTGGAACACATATTGCCGCCAGCGAAGCCTAGACGGCGTCCTGAGCTGTCAGCTGACACCAGAGGCACGTTGCCACTACCCAGTGCCTCCAACCACACCGTTACCTTTACCAAGCGCCCGACAAGAGCCATGCCTTCTATGCCGATGCCTGAACCCGACACCTTGAGTGTGCTGCTGGTCGACGATGAGATCGTGCGCGCGGCCATGGTCGAAGAGGCCCTGGCCAACGATGGCCATCGGGTCGTCTGCCGGCTATCGAGTCCGGCAAGCCTGAATGACATGGTGCGCCAGCATCAGCCCGATGTGGTCATTATCGACATGGAATCCCCCGACCGGGACACCCTGGAGAGCATGGCCCTGCTGCAACGGGAAAATCCCAGGCCGGTGGTCTTCTTTGCCGATCAGCATGATCCGCAATCCCTCAAGGCAGCGGTCAAGGCGGGGGTCAGCGCCTACGTCGTCGATGGCCTGGCCGCCAACCGGGTCAAGGCCGTGATCGAGGTTGCCATCGCCCGCTTCGAGGCCTTTCAGGGCATGCGCAGAGACCTCGACAAGGCTCGCAATCAGCTGGCCGACCGCAAGCGCATCGAACAGGCCAAGGGCCTGTTGATGAAGCACCAGAGCTGCGATGAAGAACAGGCCTACCGGATGCTGCGCAAGCTGGCCATGGACCGCGGCCAGCGCATCGCCCAGGTCGCCCAGAACGTCATCGATATTCTCAAACCACTGGAGCAGGGATCATGAGCATAGGGAAGGCCACTCAGGCATCGACCAGCGCACCAGAGCTCGCAGGATTGACCCTTGGCTTCGTCCCGCTGCTGGACGCGGCACTGCTGATCATCGCCAGGGAAGGCGGCTTTTTCAGCGCGCAGGGCCTCGATGTCAGCCTGTCACGAGAGAACGCCTGGTCGACACTGCGCGACAAGGTCGCTGCCGGACTCCTCGATGGTGCCCACATGCTGGCGCCCATGCCACTGGCCATGAGCCTGGGTCTGTCACGGGCGCCCTGCGAAACGCTGGCCGCGATGGTACTGGGCCGCCAGGGCAATACCCTGGTGCTGTCCCAGCGGCTGGCCAATGCGCTGGATGTGCGCAGCGACCTGCCCCGCCCGCAAGGCTCCGCCTTGGCCCTGCGCGACTGCCTGACCCGGGGTCTGGCCAAGCCTCGGCTGGCCATGGTCTACCCCTACTCGTGCCAGCACCTGTTGCTCCGTGAATGGCTATCCCTCGGCGCTATCGACAGCGACAGCGAGGTGGAGCTGGTCGCGCTGCCGCCTCCCCGAATGGTGGACGCCTTGCGCGAGGGCGAAATCGATGGGTTCTGTGTGGGCGAGCCCTGGGGAAGCCAGGCCGAATTTCGACAGGTCGGCAAGGTCATCGCCAGCGGCGCGGACATGATGCCGGGCCATCCCGAGAAGGTGCTGGGCGTCACCGCGTCCTGGGCGCGTCGCTACCCCCACACGCTGGCCGCCCTCATCCGTGCGCTGCGGGCCGCCGCCAGTTGGCTGGACAGCGCGGCAGGCGCCCGCCGCCAGGCGCTGGAATGGCTGGCACTGCCCCCCTACCTGGATGAGGCGGTCGCTCATCTCGACGAACTGCCCGTGGGCTGCGCTCCCGGCTATCCTCTGCTGAGTGAAGGCCTGCGCCCTCACCCCAGCGACTTTTACGGCATGGCCGAGCGGCTCCAACCGCTACTGATGGCCAGAGGGCGGGAACTGGACGACGTCACGCTGGAGACCTGCTACAGCAGCGTGCATCACGACGAGGCGTTGCACCAACCAAGTGCCATCACCCCGTAGTACTCTCCGTCGTGGTGTTGCACCACGCACCCTCATCTTTTAGCAAGACGTTGTAAAAAAAGAAGAACCGCGTATCCCGGCACGAAACTTGGATACTCACTGACATGACACCGGCCCTGGCCGGCCGCGATCAACGGCGATCGCATCGACTCAGACAAAGACGTCTCTTCACCCCCCAATGCTGGGGGAGTGAGAGACGTCTTTGGCGTTTTTGGAGCATTTACCATGTCCAGCAAGACGCAAGCGGATACCGCACACCCTAGCACCGTATCCCCTTCGACTGAGGCAAGCCCCACGACAGGTCACCTCGTGATCATCGGCAACGGCATGGCCGCGCATCGGCTGGTATCACGCCTCAAGGGACGTTCCGGGGCACCGAGCCATATCACCCTCATCGGCGCCGAGCCCCACCCCGCCTACAACCGCATACTGCTCTCCAGCTGGCTTGCCGGAGACATCGAGCGCGAAAGCATGGCCCTGTCGCTTGATGACCACACTTTCCCGATCGTCGGCCAGCGCCTTGGCACCCGGGTGGTAAACATCGACCGTCGACGCCAGCGCGTCGAGTGTGATGACGGTGAAATACTGTGCTATGACCAGCTGGTGCTGGCCACGGGCTCACGCAGTGCCATGCCCGAGATTCCCGGCATCGACCTTGAAGGCGTGCATGGCTTCCGTGACCTGGACGATGCTGCCCGGCTGGCGGCCATCGCTGAAGCCGGCGGCACCGCCGTGGTCGTGGGCGGCGGTCTGCTTGGCCTTGAGGCAGCGGCAGGGCTTGCCGGGCGAGGCATGCAGGTTAGCGTTGTGCAGCGCTCATCGCGGGTCATGAACCGTCAGCTGGACGCTGTCGCCGCCAGCATGCTGGCCACCGAACTCGGTCAGCGCGGCATCGCACTGCACACTGGGGCTCGTCTCGACGCCGTCATCGGCGATCAAGGAGGCAAGGTCAGTGGCGTGCGCCTCAGCGGACGGCCAACGGCGCTGGAGGCCGATTGCGTCGTGATTGCGGCAGGCATTACGCCAAACATCGAACTCGGCCAAGCGGCGGGCCTTCACTGCGATCGGGCCATCCATGTGGATGACGGCCTGGCCACATCCGATCCACGCATTTCGGCGGTGGGTGAGTGCTGCCAGTTCGGTGACAGCACCTACGGCCTGGTAGAGCCCATCTGGCGCCAGGTCGAGATACTCGCCGCCCGTCTCAGCGGCCAGGCCGCAGATACCTACAGCGACAAGCCCTGCGCCACCAAGCTGAAGGTGTCGGGCGTCGACCTGTATGCCTTCGGTCCTACCGAGCCAGACAGCGACCACGAAGTGCTGAGCTATCACGATACCGGCGAATATCGTCGCCTGCTGCTGCGCGATGGAAAGCTCGAGGGCGCCGTGCTGTACGGCGATACGCGCATGGGCCCATGGCTATTTTCACTGGCCGAACAAGGTACGTGTCTGGACCGCGTGCGTCATTCCCTGCTGCTCGGCCAGGCCGACACCGACGCTCTGCTCAGCGCCCACGCTGCGCCTCACTCCGACTCTTCACACCACCAGGATGCCGCCTGATGACCACACGTTCAGACTCTGCCACCCGTGACACCCGCCCCACCCTGATCGTGGTGGGCAACGGCATGGTCGGCCATCACCTCATCGAACAGCTGGTCGAACGCGGCCAGCACCATCACTACCGCATCACGGTATTCGGCGAAGAGCGCCACCTGGCCTATGACCGTGTCCATCTGTCCGACTACTTCACCGGTCAAGACGCCGACTCGCTGGCCTTGTCGACCGCGGACTACTACCACGAACACGGCATCGAGCTGCGCCTCGACGAAGCCATCACCGCTATCGATCGCGACTCTCGGCAGGTCCGCACCCCGCAGGGTACACACGCCTATGACCGGCTCGTACTGGCAACGGGCTCGACCCCTTTCGTGCCGCCCATTGCGGGCAATGACCGGGATGGCTGTCTGGTGTATCGCACCCTGGACGACCTGGACGCGATACGCCATGCCGCCAGCACCGCGACCACTGGCGTGGTGGTCGGAGGGGGCTTGCTCGGGCTGGAAGCGGCCAACGCTCTGCGTGGACTCGACCTGGATACGGCGGTGGTGGAATTCGCCCCCCGCCTGATGCCCATGCAGGTCGATGATCAGGGCGGCGAGCTGTTGCGAGAAAAGATCGAGGGTCTCGGGGTTCAGGTGCTGACCGAACGCGCCACCCGCGAGATCGTGCCTGGCGATGCCAGCCGCCTGCGCATGGTGTTCCAGGATGACAAGGTGCTGGAGACCGACCTGATCGTGTTCTCTGCGGGCATTCGTCCCCGGGATGAACTGGCCCGGGAGTGTGGACTGGAGATCGGCGAGCGGGGCGGAGTGGTCATCGACGATCACTGCGTCACCAGCGATGCAGCGATTCTCGCAGTGGGTGAGGTGGCCCTGTACAACAACAGCATCTTCGGCCTGGTCGCTCCGGGCTATCAGATGGCCAAGGCGGCCGCAGACACCTTGAGCGGCGGCGAACTGACCTTCACTGGCGCCGACATGAGCACCAAGCTGAAGCTGATGGGCGTCGATGTGGGCGCCATCGGCGACGCCCATGGCAACCGTCACCCCAGCGCCAAGCAGTACCGCTATTTTGACCAGCTGCAGCAGATCTATCGCAAGCTGGTCGTGTCCGCCGATGGCAAGCGCTTGCTGGGGGCCATGCTGGTCGGTGACAACGGCCCCTATGACACCCTGATGCAGTACTACGCCAACGGCCTTGACCTGCCCGTGGACCCGGCCGCACTTATCCTGCCATCCAACGAGGCTGCGCCGGCACTGGGGCCGGATGCATTGCCCCAGGAGGCGACCATCTGCTCCTGCCACAACGTCACCAAGGGGGCGATCAGCGCAGCCGTGGATGCGGGGTGCGAGGACCTGTCAGCGGTCAAGGATGCCACCAAGGCCAGCACCGGCTGCGGAGGCTGCGCTGCACTGCTGAAAAGCGTCTTTGATCATGAGCTGTCAGCTCGCGGCATGGACGTCGATACCTCGCTGTGCGAGCACTTTGCCCACACCCGCCAGCAGCTCTTCGACATCGTCCGGGTGGAAGGCATCAAGACCTTCAGTGAGTTGATGTCACGGCATGGTACGCCGCGCCCGGATGGATCGCCGGGTCTGGGGTGCGACATCTGCAAGCCGGCGGTAGCCTCGATCCTGGCCTCCTGTTTCAACGAGCCGATTACCGACGCAGCACACATCCCCCTGCAGGATACCAATGATACCTTCATGGCCAACATGCAGAAGAACGGTACCTTCTCCGTGGTCCCGCGGATTGCCGGGGGCGAGATCACTCCCGACAAGCTGATCGTGCTGGGGCAGGTGGGCAAGACATACGGTCTCTACACCAAGATCACCGGCGGTCAGCGCATCGACCTGTTCGGGGCTCGCCTGGAGGACCTTCCCGCCATCTGGAGTGAGCTGATCGCGGCCGGTTTCGAGACCGGACACGCCTACGGCAAGTCGCTGCGTACCGTGAAATCCTGCGTCGGCAGCACCTGGTGTCGCTATGGGGTTCAGGACAGCGTCGGCATGGCACTGCGGCTTGAGCACCGCTACAAGGGCCTGCGCTCCCCGCACAAGCTCAAGTTCGCGGTGTCGGGCTGCACACGGGAATGCGCCGAAGCACAGAGCAAGGATATCGGCGTCATCGCCACCGAGCACGGCTGGAACCTGTATGTCTGCGGCAATGGCGGCATGCGTCCACGCCACGCAGAGCTGTTCGCCACTGACCTGGACGACCAGACCTTGATCCAGACCATCGACCGCTTGCTGATGTTCTACGTGCGGACCGCCGATCGACTGCAGCGCACCTCGGTATGGCGGGAGCAGCTGGAAGGCGGGCTCGATTATCTCAAGGCGGTGATCCTGGACGACAGCCTCGGCCTCGGTGCAGAGCTGGAGCGCCAGATGCAACAGGTCATCGACAGCTATCAGTGCGAATGGGCTGGCGCCCTCTCCGACCCGGACAAGCTCAAGCGTTTTCGCAGCTATGTCAACGATCAGCGCGCCGACCCCGACATCATCGTCACCCAGGAGCGCGGCCAGCTGCGCCCGGCATGATCCACCCCGCCATCCAGGATACCGAGGACCCACCATGACGCTTTCTTGTCCGAACGCTTCACTCTCTCCCTCCGCGCACGGGGCTCACTGGACCGTGCTGTGCCAGCGCAGCGATCTGGTGGCGTACTCCGGCGTTGCTGCCTGGTGCGATAGCAGTGACGGCGCCCACCAGGTCGCCCTGTTCTATTTGCCGGGCCAACCCACGGAGCTCTTTGCCATCGACCACCACGACCCGGTCGCCCAAGCCAATGTGATCGCTCGCGGTCTGCTGGGCGACCATCAGGGGGAGCCGATGGTGGCCTCCCCGCTTTACAAGCAGCACTACCGACTGGCCGACGGCCAATGCCTGGAAGATCCCGGTATCCAACTGCGTACCTGGTCGGTGGCCTTCGACCAGGACAGGGTCATGATCGCCACCTGAGTCTTCAGCCTCCGGGCAGGCCAGACTGTCTGGCGGGCTCCGGCAAGGATCGCCGGGGCCGCCTCCAGCAAAACGTCATCAAGCGTTGAAACTGTTCGCCCTTGCAGCATTTCTGTCATCGTCCATGCTTAGGTCGAAGGCACCAGTTGAGAACATCACGGTCAAAAGGATGAGCAGGACCGTCTTTGCCGCCCTGCTCAACGACCTTACGGTGACGCCGTCAGCGAGCGGCTGTCGCCCCAGCCACCACAGGAGGAACCCCACGCGAGCAAGCCGACACCTCGGCCTCTGTCACATCTCTGACACGTTGCGCTGAGAGTGTCGACATCGAGGCGTCATGTTGACGCCCAAGGTGATCATCAGGAGAGCTGCGCCGATGGTACGCATCGACAAGAAGGCCACCCGACTGTACGTGCTGGACACCAACGTACTGATCCACGACCCCAGCGCCCTCTACCAGTTCGAAGAGCACGAAGTGGTTATCCCCATGACCGTGCTCGAGGAGCTCGACAAGCACAAGAACGGCATCCGAGAAATTGCTCGCACCGCCCGGCAAGTCAGCCGGACCCTCTCTGACCTCACCGCCAATGTCGATATCGACCAGATTCGCCAAGGCATCCCGATTACCCGCGTCAGCGGCCCTGAAGGCCGACTCCGGCTGCTGTGCTACTCCGACCTGACCCTGCCTGACAACCTGGAGGACAGTCCTGACAACCGGCTGCTGGGAGAAACCTGCCGGCTGCGTCAGGAGCGACCCGATGCATCGGTCGTTCTCGTCACCAAGGACATCAACCTGCGGGTGAAGGCCGCCGCCCTGGGCGTGCCCGTCGAGGACTACCTGACCGACCGCGCCTTTGACGACTCCGACGCCATGACCGATGGCGTGTCCGTCTACCCGGATGCCGGTCATGACCTGTGGGACGCCATGGCTCTGGACGTCAAGGTCGAGCGTGAACAGGACAAGGTGATCTATCGCCTGAGCGGAGAGATCCCCGCCCACTGGCACCTTGGCATGTTGGTCTCCGACGCTGACAGCGAAGCCAGCTTCGAAGCCATCGTGCGCGAACTGGCCCCGCACCAGGCCACCCTGGAGCTGTTGACCAACTACCGTCACGGCGCCAGCGTCTGGGGCGTCCATGCCCACGACAGCCGTCAGAACTTTACCCTTAACCTATTGATGGACGATGCCATCGATCTGGTCACGGTGGCCGGCAGCGCGGGCACCGGCAAGACCTTCATGACCCTGGCGGCAGCCTTTCAACAGACCCTGGACAGCAAACGCTTCGAGCGCGTGGTGTTTACCCGTGCCCCCATTTCCATGAGCGAGGACATCGGCTTTTTGCCAGGGACAGAAGAGGAGAAGATGTCACCCTGGATGGGCGCCTTCCACGACAACATGGACAACCTGCTGCGAGACGAGCACGACGGCAGTTCTACCTGGAACCAGGATGCCACGCGCCAGCTGCTGGCGTCTCGGGTGCAGATTCGTGCGCCGGGCTTCATGCGCGGTCGTACGCTCAACGATACCTTCCTGATCATCGACGAGGCCCAGAACTTCACCCCAAAACAGCTCAAGAGCTTGATCACCCGAGCCGGGCGCAACACCAAGATCGTCTGCCTGGGTAACGTCGGTCAGATCGACACCCCCTACCTGACCGCCAACACCTGCGGCATGGCTGCCGTCGTTCAGAACTTCAAGAACTGGCCCCACGCTGGACACGTGACCTTGAAGAGCGTGGAACGCTCCCGCCTGGCCCTGGCCGGCGAGGAGCTGCTGTAGTGCTCTGTCGTGCTCTGTCGAACACTGTCGTGCGACAGTGACCCGCCCCTAGCGGCACCCTGAACCACCAGCGCCCCCGCCTGCAAAGGCGGGGGCGCTGTCTACATGCTGAACGGCAGCGAAGCGGCGACCCGCCCCACGCCCGGCTTACTTGTCGCGGTTCATCGCCTTCTCGATCAAGGCTTCCTCTTCACTCTTGGGCGTCTTCTCGATCATTTCCGCCGCTTCAGAGTACAGGCACACGTAGCTCTGGCAGGAGGCACAGTGCACCTTCTCATCAGGGTTCTTGGTAGCGGGCACGCGCATGTTATGACTGCCACAGTTAGGACAGGCCTTCGGGATTCGCAGATCTTCGCTCAACGCCATCTTCAACTCCTTGTGAATGCTGGAATACTCACGGGCCTGCTGCGACCCACCGTTGACTTCATCGAAACGTTGCAGGAGGCCACTGAGACGATTGCGCCCAGCTCGCTTCGCCTCGTAGAGCGCTGCGTCCACTCGGCGCATCGCCATGTCGAGACTTTCTTCCTTGCCGACACTGATGGCCCCCATGCTCACTGTTACCTTGAGGGCACGATGGTCCACCTTCAAGGTGGTGGTCTCAACGTTACGCCGCAGACGCTCTAGAATATCCCAGGCATCCTCGGCCACTACATCGGCCAGCAGCACCACGAATTCTTCACCGCCAATCCGCGCCAGCACGTCATAGGGGCGCAGGCTCAGGCGACAGGTATCGGCAAATGCCTTGAGCACCATATCCCCCGCGGAGTGGCCAAAGGCGTCATTGAGTGCCTTGAAATGATCCAGGTCGAGCATGGCCAGCACGGCGGGCTCCTGGCGTCGCCGAAGCCGGGCCAAGGCCCCCGCACCCGCTTCAAAGAACGCCCTGCGGTTCATCACCCCGGTCAGCACGTCGGTACTCACCAGCTTGGCAATGCGCCTTTCCGCTTGCTTGCGTTTGGTGACATCCAGCAGCAGCCCATCCCAGACCACCGCGCCATCCTCGAACCGCTGTGGAGTGCCCCTTGCCTCGAACCAGCGCTCGCTTTCGCCACTGTCATCGCCCTGCCGCGCAAGCCTCACATCCAGATGCCACGGCGTCAGGCTGACCAGCGACTGGGCCAGTACCAACGTCAGCTGCTCCCGCGTTTCCTCGGCCAGGCGCGACAGCACCACCTCGGCGTCTTCCAGCGCCTGGGCCCGTGACAGGCCGGTCTGCGCCTCGAAACCGGGCCCTAGATAACCGAACGATAGCTGGCCTGCCGGCGATTGATGCAGGCGAAAGACGACCCCCGGAAGCCGTGCTACGCTGCTCTCGATGGATTCACTCAGGCGTTCTGCCGAGGCGGCCTGGCGCTGCAGCAAAGTGATATCCTGGGACATCAACAGCCAGCAGGCTGGCTCCCGGCGAACGGGATGCAAGGTGCTACTGAGGTGACGCAGTTGCGGCCCCTTGCTGCAGATAACGACTCCCTGCCAGCCCGATCCGCTGGCGCGGCAGTGGTCCAGGGCCGTTTCCAGTGTTTTCGCAGCCTCGGGACAAAACACCTGGGACAGCGATTGCCCGACCAGCGCCTCCAGCGGCAGGCCCAATTGCTGGCACTGGCTGCTATTAGCCCAGACGACCAGACCATCAGCGCCTAGGCTTAGCGCCATCGACGGAGCCTGCCCCAGCAAGGCGTCGAGCTCAGTGCTGAAAGCCGCGCCCGTTGGCGGCTCAAGCACTCCGGCGGACCATCGACGTCGGAAGAATGCCAGCAATGACATACCCATGTTCCCATAGTCAATTTCTTAAAATTTTGTAAGAAAAAGCTTAGAAGAACCGTCCTACCTGTGCTGGATGAAAAATCTCATTACCCGTCGATGGGTCGCCGCAGGAACGGGCCTCAGCGGCTGAGCAGCTCGCTCATCCACTCGCCAATATGGCCGATCTGCTGGGGACATACCGCATGGGCCATGGGGTACTGCCGATACACCGTGTGATAGCCCAGCTCTTCCAACCGTGCGAAGGCTGCCCGACCCAATGATTCGGGTACCACAGGATCCATACTGCCGTGATGCACCTCGACACGCAGGTCGCGGTTGGCGTCATTCAGCTCGATCGAGTTCGCCGTGGCAAAGTAGGTCGACATGGCCAGCAGTCCGCCCAGCGGCTGATCAAAGCTCAGCGCTGCTTCATAGGCCACTGCCCCACCCTGGGAGAAGCCAGCCAACAGGATACGTCGACTATCGATGCCAGCATCAATCTGAGATTGAATCACGCCCTTGATACGCTCGGCCGAAAGACGCAGCTGCATCTCATCAACGCGGCGATCCAGGCTCATCTCAAGAATGTCGTACCAGGCAGGCATGACCATGCCACCATTGATGGTCACCGGTAGACGGGGCGCGTGGGGCAGGATGAAGCGGACCTGGGCATAGTCAGGCCTGGGCAGCATCGGCACGACGGGCTCGAAATCCCGACCGTCGGCGCCAAGGCCATGGAGAATGATCATGCAGGCGTCAGCGGGTGCATCGCCACGCGGTTCGATGACCAACTGGTCGTTATTGCTCATGGGCGGGTCTCTATCTGTGTTTCAGCTCTAAGTGCAGCGCAGGTAGGTGGCAACGCACGCAGCTTTCAGGGAATACGTCGCTACCCTAGCGCACTATACGCCAAGGAACGAGCCTCAAGCTCGGCAACAGCAGCGAGCATAACGAGACGTGGGTCACAGGGCGCACCGCCCAAGGGCCTGTTTCTCCCTCTGCCGCCACTGCTGCCACTGCCACCACTGCCGCCCCTTCCTGCGACAACGGCGGCTAGAACGGACAGCACTGGGCCACTAAACCGGACAGCTCTGGGCTACTAAACCGGACAGCTCTGGGCTACTAAACCGGACAGCTCTGGGCAGCTAGAACGGCCAGAACAGCGGAGTAAGTCCTAGCACCACGGCAGCGGTCAGCAGGTTGAGAGGCCCCCCCAGGCGCAGATAGTCCCGCAAGCGGTAGCCGCCAGGCCCCATGACCATCAGGTTGGTCTGGTAGCCAATAGGGGTCAGGAAGCTCGCTGAGGCGGCGAACATGACCACCACGACATACGGCAACGGGCTGACGCCAAGGCTGTCTGCACCGGCCATGGCGATGGGAAAAGTGATCACGGCGGCGGCATTGTTGGTCACCAGCGAGGTCAACAAGGCCACCACCACGTAGGTGCCTACTAACAGGGCCCAGGGACTATTGCCCACCAGCTCCAGTAGCCCGGCCGCCACCGCATCGGCGGCGCCGGAGGTGTGCAGTGCAGCCCCCAGGCCAAACGAGGCAGCGATGGTCAACAGTACCTGGGTGTCCATGCCTCGGCGGGCGCTGCGCACACTGACGCAGCCGCTCAAGAGTGCCGCGGCAGCCCCCAGCATGGCCGCATTCATCATGCTCATCAGGCCCGTGGTGGCCACCAGCACCACCGCCGCCAATATGCCCCAGGCGCGCAGAGCGCGGTCGAAGGCGGGGCGCGCCTGACCATTGACCTGACTGATCAACAGAAAGTCCTGGGACTGGCGATGACGCTCCACGAAGGCAGGACGAGCCTCGAGCAGCAGCACATCCGAGGGCTGCAAGCGAATCTGGCCGAGGCTTCCCACCACCCGGCGCCCATTGCGGCAGACCGCCAGCACGGCAGCGCCGTACAGCGTCCTGAAGTGTCCGTCCCGAATTTTCTGGCCGATGAACTGACACTGATCGGAGACCACCGCCTCGACCAGGCGACGCTCTCGAAATTCCTTCTCGAGGTGGGACTCACCCAGCCGAGAGGGGCGCAGGCCACGAATCTGCTGCAATTCCACCGCACCATCGGTGGTCCCGGCGAAGACCAGGTGGTCGCCGCCTTTCAGGGTCTCCCCAGGCCCCACCACGCTGACCACGTTGCCACCGCGCTCGATCTCGACCAGAAAGAGACCGGCCAGGTGGCGCAGCCCGGCGTCTTCTACCGTGCGGTCAACCAACGGCCCCTGCGGGTCTACCTCCATTTCGATGGTGAACTCACGCAGGTTGGCAAAAGCGGCTTCGCTACCGGGATGGCCAGACAGCATGCGCGGCCCCGCCCACAGCAGATAGCCCACACCGGCCAGCGCCATCGGCACGCCCACCAGGGCGATCTCGAACAGTCCCAGGTGCAGGTTCGGAAAGCGCTCCAGCATCAGCGAATGCACCACCAGATTGGTACTGGTCCCCATCAAGGTCACGGTGCCGCCGAGGATGGACGCGAAGCTCAAGGGCATCAGCAGATACTGAGGAGCGATGGAAAAACGACGGCTCCAGCTGATCACGGCAGGAATGAAGGTGGCCACCACCGGGGTATTGTTGAGCACACCGCTGACCGCAGTGACCGGCCAGATCAGCCGCGCCATGGCATGACGCACGCCCTTTGGCCGCCCCAGCACATGCCGAATGATCAGGTCGATACCCCCGGTATCGCGCAAGCTGGCCACCAGCACGTACATGAAAGCCACGGTAAACAGGCCGCTGCTGGAAAATCCGCTCAGCGCCTGCTGGGCATCGATGACACCGAGGCTGAGCAGCACCACCAACGCGCCCATCATGACCATGTCTGGCCCGGCGCGGGTGAGCGCCATCAACGGAAAGACAGCGCAAGCAACAGAGAGAGCGATCCAGGCATCCAGAGACATGGGGTGGCCTTGCTGGTGAGACAGCGCTCATTGTGCCTGCTTTAACTTATGCTAAATAGTTACAATGTATTATTTTTTTATCACTTTCAGGCATATAGAGACTTCTTGTGCACATCTCTCCAGGACAGCTCCCCATCCCTACACACTTTCGTGTCTATCAGCCGCAGCAGCAGAATAGCTCGCCGGCAATATCATCACTCTGAGAAGAGGCTGACAACCAGAAGGCTTTTAAAGGCACAAAAACGCAAAAGGCCCGCCGAAGCGAGCCTTTATCATCGCGTCCTCGAAGGACGCTGCCGCTTACGCGGCCATCAAGCGATCGACTTAGTCGATGACCTTGATGTTGGAGGCCTGGAGGCCTTTCTTGCCCTGAGTCACCTCGAAGGAGACCTTCTGGCCGTCCTGCAGGGACTTGAAGCCGTCAGCCTGAATCTCGGAGAAGTGAGCGAACAGGTCGTCACCGTTGTCGTCCGGAGAAATGAAGCCGTAGCCCTTAGTGTCGTTGAACCACTTGACTGTACCAGTTGCCATGATCGAATCCTCGACTAGCATATTTATTGACCGGGAGATACCCGAGTTGCAGTGGGTAAAACAAGAAACCTTTCCCCGGGCAATCGACGCTAGGATGCTTCGATGACCTCTGAGACGTTCAACTTGCTAACCAACTGCTAGCAGCATGCGCCGTCTTGGCGCCAAGGTCAAACACTATTTGCCCTGGATGACGAGAAGATGACGGTGCCGGCTAAATTTACCTAACCCGTCCGGCCCCTCCCGCTCCCGCTGCGTTATGCAGTGTGCCAAGTCGTCACGGCGGGCCCGGCATACTATGCCCAAGCAGGGTTATATGCTTGCATGGTCGGCAGCGTTTTCCTTCGACCTGAGCTGCAGGGAGCTCTTCATGGCCTCTTTACTGTCACGCCACGCTCCGACTCGCTTCGGTGCGTTCTACCTCGCCATTGCAGGCCTCATCATCAGCGTGATCGGCGTCGGAACGTCCTCGGCCTGGTGGCTGGCCGGCGTGCTGGCGTTCGGTGCCCTCACCGCGCTGGGCATCTACGATATCGTGCAGCGACGTCGCACCGTCAGCCGCAACTACCCAATTCTTGCCCACATCCGCTACTTTCTGGAGTCCATCGGTCCTGAGTTTCGCCAGTATTTCATCGAGTCCGACACCGATGAGGCGCCCTTCTCGCGGGAACAGCGCTCGCTGGTCTATCGCCGTGCCAAGAGCACCAGCGACAAGAAACCCTTCGGTTCGCTGAGAGATATGAGTGCCCCGGGATATGAATGGATGGGCCCGTCACTGTCACCCGTGGACATCACCGATCACGACTTTCGCATTGTCGTCGGAGAGCAGCGCGCCCACCCCTACCGGGCCAGCGTGATCAACATTTCCGCCATGAGCTTTGGCGCTCTGTCGCCCAACGCCATCAGCGCCCTCAATGAGGGCGCGAGGGAAGGCGGCTTCTATCACACCACCGGCGAAGGAGCCATCTCGCCCTATCACTTGCGTGGTGGCGACCTGGTCTGGCAGATCGGTTCCGGCTACTTCGGCTGCCGCAGGGAAGATGGCGGGTTCGATCCCGAGAAGTTTCGCCACAACGCTCGCCGCGACGAAGTGAAGATGATCGAGATCAAGCTGTCCCAAGGGGCCAAACCCGGCCACGGCGGCATTCTTCCCGGCGCCAAGGTCACCGCCGAAATCGCCTCCACCCGCGGTGTCCCGGAAGGCCAGGACGTCCTCTCCCCCTCTCGCCATTCGGCGTTCTCTACCCCTTGCGAGATGATTCACTTCATTCAGCAGCTGCGGGAGCTGTCCGGTGACAAACCGGTGGGCATCAAACTAGCGCTGGGGCATCCCTGGGAATGGTTTGCCATCGTCAAGGCCATGCTGGAATGTGGCGATCATCCCGACTACATCGTCGTCGACGGAGGACAGGGAGGTACCGGCGCGGCCCCGCTGGAGTTCATCAATCGCCTGGGTATGCCCCTCAACGATGCCCTGGTCCTGGTTCACAACACCCTGGTGGGCGCGGGCCTGCGCGACGACATCCGTATCGCCGCCAGCGGCAAGCTGATCAGCGCCTTCGACATCGCACGCACCCTCGCGCTTGGCGCAGACTGGGTCAACATGGCCCGGGGCTTCATGTTCTCGCTCGGCTGTATCCAGGCCCAGAGCTGTCACAACGACCAGTGCCCCAGCGGTATCGCTACCCAGGACAAGGCCCGTGGCAGCCGCCTGGATGTGGATGACAAGGCCGTGCGAGTCAAGAACTTCCATGCCAACACCAAGTTCGCTCTGTGTGAAATGCTGGAAGCCGCAGGCCTGTACCATCCCGACGAGCTGGGCCCGGAACATATCATCCGCCGCCTGGATAACGGCAAGGCTCTGCCTTACATCAGCCTGATAGATAGCCTGGCGCCAGGCGAGCTGCTGCGTGGGGGCGCCAAGGACCACCCGCTGTACCGTGAGTTCTGGGACCTGGCGAACGCCAATAGCTTCGATGCACCTGACGCGCTGCAAAGTCTCAGGCAAACCAAGCTGCTTTGATGCCCTACGGGCCTTTCATGACGCGAAAGGCCTGTAGGCTCCCCGCCGCTGGTCGCACCAGGCCCACTCCCTCACACGGATACCGCGGCGGCCCTTCCTTTATCTAATTTCGCAGCGCTCACGCTGTTGAGCCTGCTCGCGACGCTGATGATGCATGGCAGCAGAGGGGCTTCACAGCGCAGGCAAGTGCCGACACATCCCCCGAGCATGGCTAGGCGTCTACAGGGCAGCGACTCGTCCGCGCCGGGTTTCAGTGCCGAGCAGCGATGATATTCTTTGCAGTATCTGAACCTCATCATGCTGTTGCCAGCACGACGACATCGACAGGATCGCCATGAACGACACTGGAACGTCAGACCATGACCTGCCCGCTATCCTTGCCGGGCCCATCCTGCGACGCCTGACGCGCGAGAGATTCCGAGCATGGCTGGTCACCAGTCGCGAGCTGACGCTGAAGCTGGAGCTTACGCCGCAGGATGAAGCGCCTCACCGCCGAGTGCTCGGCGACGACGACTACCGCAAGATTCCCCTGGGGCGCCATGCCTGGCTGTATCTCATCGACGCCGCCGTGGATGCCCCGCTTCCGCAGGACACGCTGATCGCCTATGACCTTCAGGTCGTGGAGCAGAATGCCCCGGACAGCCTTGGACAAGGTGCTGCAAGATGGGCCCCTCACCTCTGCCACGACGGCCAGTCCGCCCCCCGCTTCGTCCTGGCCTCCAGTCATCGACGGCTGCTGCATGGCTCCTGTCGCCGCCCCCACTACGATGGCCCCGATGGTCTGGCGCACCTGGACAGCTGGTTGGCCGGGCAGCTTGACCACCCCGAGGCGATGCCCGCCTGGCTACTGATGACCGGGGATCAGGTCTACGCGGATGACGTCGCTGGCCCGATGCTGGTTGCCATCCACGCACTCATCAAGCGCCTGGGGTTATTCGATGAAGTGCTCGAAGGCGCGGTGATCGACGATAGCCCGGCGCTCTATGCAAGCGCTGCCAGCTACTACCGCAGGGAAGAGCTGTTGCCGAACGTCAAGAGCACCGATGACCTCAAGGATCGCTTCTTCGGCGGCGTGCGCAAGCCGGTGTTCACCTCGGCCAGCGCCGCCAATCACTTGATGACCTTCGCCGAAATGATGGCCATGTACCTGCTGGTGTGGTCCCCGACTCCCTGGCGCATCATCGAGCTGACCTGCCCCGAACTCGATGACGAGCATCGCGAACGCTACCAGGAACAGGCCCGTGTCATTGATGACTTTGTCGAGACGCTGCCCGCCGCGGCCAGGGTCATGGCGCATCTGCCCAGCCTGATGATCTTCGACGATCACGACGTCACCGATGACTGGAATCTGACCGCCCAGTGGGAGCAAACGGCCTATGGGCATCCTTTCTCCAAGCGGATCATCGGCAATGCCTTGATGGCCTACCTGCTGTGCCAGGGCTGGGGCAACGATCCGGATCGCCTCAAGACTCCCCTGGACGACGCCCAGGCCTTGCTCGAGGACGCGCGCCAGCGCCAGGGCTGGCTGTCGGCTGCCAATCAGGATGCCTGCCTTGAGCGACTCTTCCGCTTCGAGGGCTGGGAGTTTCAGGTCGAGGGGACGCCCCGCCTGGTGGTCCTGGATACCCGCACGCGCCGCTGGCGCAATGGGCGCAAGCCCCACCGTCCGTCGGGCTTGATGGACTGGGAGGCACTGTCAGAGTTTCAACAGGAACTGATCGATGCCCCCTCGGTGGTCATTGTGTCACCGGCCCCGATGTTCGGCGTCAAGCTGATCGAAGCGATCCAGAAGCTCTTCACCCTGGCGGGTAAACCCCTGATGGTGGACGCGGAAAACTGGA
Organism: Halomonas sp. DP3Y7-2; assembly: GCF_019800795.1. Lineage (NCBI taxonomy): Bacteria > Pseudomonadati > Pseudomonadota > Gammaproteobacteria > Oceanospirillales > Halomonadaceae > Halomonas > Halomonas sp. DP3Y7-2. The sequence goes on along the minus strand of NZ_JAHVKJ010000010.1, from coordinate 438,969 downwards.
TGGCCCACCGCGGCGCCGCCAGCGTCATGCTCAACATCTTTCGCCACTCCCGAACCCCGGGGCACTACGTCATTCTCTCCGGCGACGTGCACTACTCCTTTGTCTATGACATTCGGGTTCGCCATCGTCGCCAGGGGCCCAAGATCTGGCAGGTGACCTCCAGCGGGATCAAGAACTGCTTTCCCGACACCCTGCTGGATACCTTCGATCGGCTCAACCGCTGGCTGTATTCCCCACGCTCGCCCCTCAACTGGTTTACCCAGCGCCGTCCAATGGCCGTCGAACCGCGCGACCCTGACCACGCCAAGGCAGGCGAGCGGCTATGGAATGGGCCAGGCATCGGTCTGATCACGCTGGCCGAGGACGGAAGCCCGGACGACATTCGCCAGCTCGATGCTCGTGGAATGGAGGTCATCTTTCCCCCGCCCGACAAGGCGCCGTGACCTGCCCGCGCAGGCAGGATCCAGGCGTCTCGGCGCTCGCAGGCCCTGCCTGACGGCTCAGCGATCGTTGGAGCGAGCCTGGTCCTTCGAGGATGGCTCCCGGGACATCAGTCCTCGCACTCCCTTGCGCATGGCCTGGCGGTGCAGCTTGGCCATGCGCACGCGCTCTGCCAGCGGTCGGCTGGCGTCTTCCACCGGCCCCCCCTTGGCCGGGCCGAGCAAGTGTGCGATCCAGCGCGTCTGGGGATGACTGTCCAGGGCAATCTTCAGCGTCATGGTCAGCACCACCGACAGCAACATGCCGGTGACGCCGAAGATCCAGCCCCACACGACCAGCGACAGAAACGCGACGAAGGTAGACAAGCCCAGGGCGCGCCCCATGACCCGCGGCTCGATCAGGTTGCCCATCACGAAGTTGATCGACAGGTAGGCCAGGCTCAGCAGCAAGGCATCACCCAGGCCACCCTCCGGGGAGACCAGTACCAGCAACACCGGGGGGATCGCAGCGATAGCGGAGCCAATGTTAGGGATGTAATTGAGCGCAAAGGCCAGCACCGCCCACAACAGCGGGAAGTCTACTCCCACGATCTGGCAGGCGATCCACACCAGAGCACCGGTAATCAGGCTGATCACCGTCTTGACCGCCAGATATCGCTTGAGCGTGTGGCTGAACTCGTTGAACCGCTCGAGACTAGGCGCGGGATTCGCCAGCGCCCGCGACACCTTGTCCCGGAAATTCAGGGTTTCGAACAGCATAAATACCACGAGCAAGGCTACCACCATGCTCTGCATCATCAGGTTGCCCAACTGGCTGAGCAGCGCAGGGATCCACTCGCCCAGCTGTTCGGTATCAAGAAAACCCGCCAGACGCTGGGTATCGATGGCCAGCCCCATGCTCGCCAGACCATCCAGCAGGCGCAGGTAATATTCGTAGAGCTTCTCTTCAATGCCGGGCAGCGCTTCGGAGAAGGTGCTGACCGTATTGACCAGCAACAGCGCCAGCAGACTGAGCATGCCCCCGATGACCACCAGCGTCAGCCACACCGAGGAGCGCAGTCCCAGGCCACGCTCGTGCAGCCATTGCACCGGAGCGGTACACACCACGGCGATGAACAGCGACAGCAACACCGGCACCAGCAGATCGGAGCCGGCCCGCATCCCCGCCACAATGACCACCAGCGCCGCCAGCGCCAGGGTCAAGTTGAGGGGAAGCCTGCGCTCTTCCTGCGCATTGACATCGTCTTCCATGCACCTGTACTCCTCTGTCAGGTAGGTCAGGTCGTCCTTGACTGGGGTGGCAGCGACTCAACGTATGCCGTGGGCTTGCGGACGGGCCTACACGCCACCGAGACAATGACGTCCTCGGCCACACTCCCGTCCAGGCCGCATCCGGCGCGCACGACATACTGCCCTGCCAATCATTTCAGCACAAAGTAACATGACCGCTACCACAATACGTTGCAGGCCCGGGCCCTTGGGCCCAGGTACGTAAACTCAAGGCCTCGGGCTCTGAGCGGGAGGCCCATGATCATCGCCCTCGACCATGCCGTCATTGAACGCGACTGCAACCATGCAACTATCATGGACGTTCTTGCCAGGCCAGGAACGCATCGCCATTGGCGACGTCGAAGGACTGAATCGCCGGGGCCGGCGGGGGGCCAGTCTCACCGCGCGGGTCGAGCCACAACCGTCGCACCAAGGCTATCTCTCGGATAGCTGCCACCCGGCACACAAGACCATAGGAAAGGGAACACCCAAGGAGCACATCATGGCACTGACCCATCCCCGCCGCCGCTTTTCCCCTGCCGCCCTGCTGGGGCTCGGGCTTGGCCTGGCACTTGCCAGCGGTCCCCTGCTGGCCAGCGAAACGGCGCCGCAGCGCTACCTGGATATTCAGGCGCAGTCAGAGCTCCAGGTGGCTCCCGACAAGGCGACCTTGAGCGCGCGGCTGTGGGAGCTGACCCCCGCTATTGCCCAGGAGAAAGACAGTGGCGATCACGCAGAGGCCCTCGGTCAGGCCCGCTCCAAACTGGAGTCCAGGGCCGCTGAGCTGATCGCCGCGCTGGAGGACGCCGGGCTTGAGCGTGATGCCATCAACGCCGGATCGCTGCGTGTGCAGCAGGAAATGCTGCATCGCGCGAGCCAGAATGGTGACAACCCGACCCCCATGGTACGCACCCGCCTCGAACGACCGATCCGTCTTTCCATCAGCGACCTGGACAGCCTGCCCACCCTGCTTGACGCGCTGACCACTGCAGGCGTCAACGCTCTGGATGGGGTTAGCTACGACCTCGCTGACCGCGATGCTGCCAGCGATCAGGCCCTGACTCAGGCGCTGGAGCGTGCTCGTGCCAAGGCCGAACTGATGGCCGATACCCTGGGCGTTACCTTGGGTGACGTGGTTCAGGTCAGAGAGACCAACGCCCCGGTGTTCCAGCCACGCATGATGGCCATGCGCGCCGACATGGCGGAAAGCGGCGGTGCGGCAGACTACAGCCCCGGCAACATTACCATCGACGCTGGCGTCCAGGTGCGCTGGGCCTTGGCAGGACAGGAAAGCCCGTCGGCCGATCGTCAGGCGGCAACCGCGTCCAGCCCCTGAAGGCAGCGACCAGGCCACCAGCCACATGGCTTGACGGCAAGCGGCGGCTGGACCACCCGCGCTCAACACGACAAAGCCCCCGGTAGTGGTCACTACCGGGGGCTCTCTTGCAGCGCTAAACGGCAACGCCGCTGCCGGGCTTTTTACGCTCGGCCAGGCGTTCTAGGCTTTGCCCGAAAAGTCGACGAGCGAAGGTTAGACAAGGCAAAAATCGGTGAGAAAGCGCAGTTTACGAGGTGTAAATGAGCATTTTAACCGGGCTGGCGTACCAGCCGATTTTTAACGCCGTATCACCAAGCGCAGGCACTTTTCGTACAAGCCCTAGGTATTGATGCGCTCGACGCCACCCATATACGGCCTGAGCACCTCGGGCACGGTGATCGAGCCGTCTTCATTCTGATGATTTTCCATCACGGCAATCAGGCAGCGGCCCACGGCCAGGCCTGAGCCGTTCAGGGTATGCAAAAGCTGGGGTTTCTTTTCCCCCTGGGCACGGAAACGAGCCTGCAGGCGTCGTGCCTGGAAATCCTCACAGTTGGATACCGAAGAAATTTCACGATAAGTGGCCTGGCTGGGCAGCCAGACTTCAAGGTCGTAGGTCTTGGCCGCGGAGAAGCCCATATCGCCGGTGCACAGAGTCACCACACGGTACGGCAATTCCAGCGCCTGCAGGATGGCCTCGGCGTGGCCGCGCATCTCTTCCAGGGCGTCATAACTGGTCGCAGGATCCACTAGCTGAACCATTTCGACCTTGTCGAACTGGTGCTGACGAATCATGCCGCGAGTATCGCGACCATGAGAGCCCGCCTCACTGCGGAAGCACGGGGTATGCGCCGTCAGCTTCAGCGGCAGCGACTTGGCATCGACGATTTCATTGCGCAGCAGATTGGTCAGCGGCACTTCGGCGGTGGGGATAAGGTGGAACTCACGCTCGTCATCGAGCTTGAACAGGTCCTCACCGAATTTCGGCAACTGGCCGGTACCGTACAGCGAATCGCGGTTGACCATATAGGGCACGTAGCACTCTTCATAGCCGTGCTCCAGCGTCTGCTTGTCGAGCATGAACTGGGTCAGGGCACGGTGCAGCCGAGCGATGGGGCCTCGCATGACGGCAAAGCGAGCGCCCGTGAGCTTGGCGGCCACCTCGAAGTCCAGGTCGCCCTTCTTGGCGCCCAGGTCGACATGATCCTGCACCTCGAAGGCGTACTCAGCCGGGGTTCCCCAGCGGGACACCTCGACATTGTCACTTTCGTCCTTGCCCGCGGGCACGCTGTCGTGGGGCAGATTGGGGATGCCCGCCACGATATCGTCCCACTCCCCCTGGACGCCGCCCAGGGCATGTTTTGCCGCGTCCAGGCGCTCGCCCAGATCACTCACCTCATCAAGCAGCGGTTGAATATCTTCTCCCGCCGCCTTGGCCTTGCCGATAGCCTTCGAGCGTGTATTGCGCTCGTTCTGCAGGCGCTCGGTCTCGGCCTGCAGCTCACGGCGCCGGGCCTCCAGCGATGACAGCGCTGAACTGTCGAGGGTATATCCGCGGGTGGCCAGTCGTGTCGCGACCGTGTCGAGGTCGCCGCGCAGCAGTTTCGGATCGAGCATGGAATCGGGTCCGTCGGCTATGTAGGAAATGGAGATGACGTATCAGTCTGGTGCGGAGGCGCCGTGGGCCGACATACTGCATCGCCATCGAGCCATGACTCACCACAGGTGGAGGCATTCGGCTCGGGCGCCCTCCGCGCAGGCCAGTCATTGTAGGCAAATCCCGCAGGCGACGCCATTGGCCCGGGCAGACATCGCCGGCCTGGCAGATGCTGGCGTTACCGGACACGAGGGACAGCCGGGATCAGGATGTATCGCAGCCAAAGTCGCGGTAAAGTAGGCACACCTCATTCTTCCGCCCTGTCGCGAGCGCTACAACTCGCCAACGCGGGGCCAGCTTCGACCGAGACCATGATCGCTTCCCTGCCTCTTGTTGACACCGCGACCGACCTTGACCAGCACTATGTCACCTTCCTCACGACATTGAAGAACGAAGGCTTCGAGGGCGAGATGGCTCCCGACTATGCCAGTCGGACGGTGCTGGCCACTGACAATTCCCTTTACCAGCGCCTGCCCCAGGCCGCGGTCTTTCCACGCCACGCCGACGATCTGGTGCTGCTGGGCCGACTGGCCGGGCGCGATGAATTCCGCCAGGTGACGCTGACGCCGCGTGGGGGCGGTACCGGCACCAATGGACAATCCTTGAGCGACGGTCTGGTGGTGGATGTCTCCCGCCACATGAACCAGATTCTCGAGATCGACGTGGACAACCGCCGCGTGCGGGTTCAGGCAGGTGTGGTCAAGGATCAGCTGAATGCTGCCCTGAGGCCCCACGGCCTGTTCTTTGCCCCTGAGCTATCCACCTCCAATCGGGCTACCATCGGCGGCATGATCGCCACCGATGCCAGTGGCCAGGGCAGCTGCACCTACGGCAAGACCCGCGATCACGTACTCGAACTGGACAGCATCCTGATCGGAGGGGAGCGGCTGGTCACGGGACCCGTGGACGAGAGCGAACTGGCCGCACTGTGCCAGGAACAGACCGCCAGGGGGCGTGCTTACCGGGTGGCTCGAGAGATCATCGATCACCAGCGCGCTCAGATTGACGCTATCTTTCCACCGCTCAACCGTTGCCTGACGGGCTATGACCTGGCTCACCTGCGTACCGAAGACGGTCGACTGAACCTGAATAGCGTGCTGTGCGGCGCAGAAGGCTCCTTGGCGCTGACCAATGAAGCGGTGCTCAACGTGCTGCCGATTCCTCGCCACGCGGTGCTGGTCAACATCCGCTACCCAAGCTTCATGGATGCCTTGGCCGATGCCAAGGCGCTGATGGCCGGTGGCGCTTCACCGGACTCGCAGCAGGCGCTGCGTCCCACGTCGATCGAGACGGTGGACGACAAGGTACTGAGCCTGGCCATGGAAGACTTCGTCTGGGACGCGGTCGCTGAGTTCTTCCCGGTGGAAGCGGGCATGACCATCGAAGGCATCAATCTGGTGGAGTTCAACGACGACGACCCGGATCGCCTGAGCGCCAGGGTCGCCGAGTTCTGCCAGGCTCTGGACAGCGATACCAGCGTCACAAGGCTGGGCTACACCCGTGCCGAGGGCCGCGAGGCGATTGGTCGCGTCTATGCCATGCGCAAGCGCTCCGTGGGTCTGCTGGGCAACGTGCAGGGCGAGAAACGGCCCCTGCCCTTTGTCGAGGATACCGCCGTTCCGCCAGAGCACCTGGCCGACTACATTGCCGAATTCCGTGCCTTGCTCGACGCCCGGGGTCTCGACTACGGCATGTTCGGCCATGTCGATGCCGGCGTGCTGCATGTGCGCCCGGCCCTGGACATGAAAGACCCGCAGCAGCAGGCCATGATCCGGGAGATCTCCGACGAGGTGGCCGCCCTCACCCAGCGCTATCATGGCCTGCTGTGGGGCGAGCACGGCAAGGGGGTTCGCTCGGAGTATGCGCCGGCCTTTTTCGGTGAGCTGTACCCCAGCCTGCGCCGACTGAAGGGCGCCTTCGATCCCCACAACCAGCTCAACCCCGGAAAGATTGCCACGCCCCTCGTGGCTGACCGCGTCGACGACTCCGGCAGCGACACCACGTTGACGGCCACCGATCCGGGCCTGCTGGCGATTGACAAGGTGCCCATGCGTGGGGACTTCGATCGCCAGATCGATGAGCGGGTCTGGCAGGCCCACGCAGATGCGGTCTACTGCAACGGCAACGGCGCCTGCTACAACTATGACCCTAATGACGCCATGTGCCCGTCCTGGAAAGCCACGCGGGACCGGGTGCACTCCCCCAAGGGGCGAGCCAGCCTGATGCGCGAGTGGCTGCGCCTGCAGGGCCAGGCCGGCATCGATGTGGTCGAGGAAGCACAACGCAAGAGAGAAGAAACGCTGCTGGGATGGCTCAAGCACCTGCCCGGACGGGCGCGCAACAGTCTGCGCGGCAAGGACGATTTCTCCCACCAGGTCTACGACGCCATGGCCGGCTGCCTGGCCTGCAAGTCCTGTGCTGGCCAATGTCCGGTCAAGGTCAATGTCCCCGCCTTCCGTTCGCAGTTTCTCGAGGTCTATCACGGTCGCTATCTGCGTCCGCTACGGGACTACCTGATCGGCGGACTGGAGTTCATGCTGCCGGCACTGGCACCCTTGGCACCGGCCTACAATGCCGCTCTGAACCATCGACTGGTGGACCGCCTGCTGCGCAACGGCTTGGGCATGGTCGACAGTCCGCGCCTGTCGCAAGCACGCCTTTGCAAGCAGCTCAAGGCCTGGGGCGTGCCACAGGCGACGCCGTTGACCCTTGGCCGGCTCAGCGAGCGCCAGAAGGCACGCAGTGTGATCCTGGTACAGGACGCCTTTACCAGCCACTTCGAAGCCAGGCTGGTCGCCGATGTGGTGGAGCTACTGTCACGACTGGATATCCGCGTCTTCGTGGCGCCCTTCAAGCCCAACGGCAAGCCGCTCAATGTGCAGGGTTTCCTGGGGGCCTTCGAGCGCACCGCCCGACGCCGTGCTCGGGAACTCAGGGCGCTGGCCAGCAGTGGCGTCGCCCTGGTCGGCATCGACCCCGCCATGACCCTGACTTACCGCCAGGAGTACGTGAAGACACTGGGGGCGGACGCGGTTCCCGAGGTGCTGATGCTGCAGGAATGGTTGCTCAGCCTTGGCAATGGCCTGGTCCCCAGCGGACTGGACCTGAGCCAGGAGGCGCCCTTCCAGCTGCTGTCGCACTGCACCGAGAAGACCCAGGCGCCCGGCAGCCCCAAGGCCTGGCAACAGCTGTTCGAGCGCTTCGGTCTGGACCTGGCACCGCTGGCATCCGGCTGCTGTGGCATGTCCGGCACCTACGGCCATGAAGCCCGCAACCTGGCGACGTCACGCACCATCTATGCTCAGTCGTGGGAGCCCGTCGTGCAGCAACATGGCGCCCAGGGGCGACTGCTGGCCACCGGCTATTCCTGCCGCAGCCAGACCAAGCGTTTCTCGGACCTGCAGTTGCCCCACCCGCTGCAGGCTCTGCTGGAGGCCCTGCGCCGCGCCAGCTGAGGCGCTGCCCCGGGAGCAGAGAGAACCCGCGGCAGCGAGATGCGGTGGCTCCCATCGAGCAACAGTCAGACCATCGTTGACGTCTATAAGGCGAATGCATTGCATGATGGACGCCGCGCCGCTAGTCTGCGCGGCTTTTCTCTTTTCGGAGTCAACCGATCATGGAGCATGCCGGACTCACCTTGGCCAGCGTGGGCCTGCTGGCACTGGGGTCACAGTGGCTGGCCTGGCGTCTCAAGGTTCCCGCCATCCTGACCCTGTTGATTGCAGGCATCGCCGCCGGCCCTGTCACGGGCCTGCTGGACCCCGACGCGCTGTTCGGCGACCTGCTGTTTCCGCTGGTGTCGCTGGCGGTGGCGGTGATCCTGTTCGAAGGCAGCCTGACCCTGAACTTTCGCGAGCTCGGCGGCCATGGCCGCACGGTGCGACGACTGGTGACCTGGGGCGCCCTGATCACTGCGGTGTGCGGTGCATTGGCGGCACACTGGCTGTTGCAGCTGAGCTGGGAGATGGCGAGTCTGCTTGGTGCGCTGCTGGTCGTGACGGGACCGACGGTCATCCTGCCGCTACTGCAGACGCTGCGGGCCCGTGAGCACCTGACCCAGATCCTGCGCTGGGAAGGTATTCTGATCGACCCGGTGGGCGCCATAGGTGCCGTACTGGTGTATGAATTCGTGGCACTGGGTTCCGGCACCCAGGCGCTACCGCATACCTTGGCGCTGTTCGCCCAGACGGCGCTGGTCGGTTTCGGGCTCGGTGTGGCCGGCGGCTACCTGTGGGGCCAGGTGCTGCGCCAGCACTTGCTGCCACAGCGCCTGCACAGCTTTGGCACTCTGATGACCATGCTGGGGCTCTTCACGGTATCCAACGCCCTGTTCCATGAATCGGGGCTGCTGACCGTTACCGTGATGGGGGCCTGGCTTGCCAACATGCGCGGGGTGCCGACACGGCCGATCATCGAGTTCAAGGAAACGCTGTCAGTCCTGCTGATCTCTGGCCTGTTCATTCTGCTGGCAGCGCGCCTGACCGTGGAGCAGCTGGCATTGCTGGGATGGCCTGCCTGGGCCTTCCTGGCGGTGTTGCTGCTGCTGGTCCGTCCGTTGGCGGTATGGTTATGCACTATTGGCAGCGGCCTGGACTGGCGCGAGAAAGGCTTGCTGGCGTTCATTGCTCCTCGCGGTATCGTCGCCGCCGCCGTGGCATCGCTATTCGCCCTGCGTCTCGAAGAGATCGGAGTGCCCGGCGCCGATCGGCTGGTGCCGGTGACCTTTCTGGTCATCATCGCAACAGTGGTGTCACAGAGCCTGCTCGCTCGACCGGTGGGAGACTGGCTCAAGGTGCGCCGCCCTTCCGCCCATGGCGTACTGATCATTGGCGCCAACCCGGTGGCCCGCCAGATGGCACACTGCCTGCGCCAGGCAGGCCTTGGGGTACTGCTGACCGACTCAAGCTGGGATGCCGTGCAAGCGGCGCGCGCCGAAAAGCTGTCCGCCTATTACGGTGATCCGCTGTCGGAACACGCCTCCCAGCACATGGAGCTGACCGGCATCGGCTACCTCGTGCCGCTGTCTCCCTACCGCGAGCTCAACGACCTGGCGGCACTGCACTTCGAGCACCTGCTCGGCCAGGGCCAGGTGTTTCGCCTGGCGGTCAACCTGGGCCGCCAGGCCAGACGGCAGCATGCCACTGCCATTGAACACGTGCCCTACCTGTTCGGCAGGGAGATGACCTTTGCCCAGCTATCCAGCCTGGTCGAGCGAGGCGCCCGCTTCGAGGTCGAGAAACTGACGGAAACCCCACGCCATCGTCAGGTGCTGAGGCCTTCGGGCGAGAAGGCGGCGCCCCCCATCGGCGCACCCGGTACCCGCACAGCGCCTCTCATCTGCATCGGCTCGTCGGGGCGACCGAGGATTGCCAGTGCGGATGCACCGCTCAGCCCGCGCAAGGGCGATCATGTCATCCGGCTGGTCATGCCCGGTGGAGACATCACCTGAGCCAGCCGCCTCTTGCCTGAGGCCACCTTCCGCCCGAAGCCGTCTCTCGTCTGAAAACGTCTTGGGCCGGTCAAACGACCGGCCCAAGTCATATGGGAAGACATGCGGGACACCTGCTGGTGGGGCAAACACCCCAGCAGACCGAGCCTAGTGCGCTCGGACGGTCAGAAGAATAGCCGCCTCAGCGCCTCCCCAGGCTCCTCCTCACGCATGAAGGCCTCGCCCACGAGGAAGCCGTTGACGTCATGCTCACGCATGCGCAGCACGTCATGGCGATCGTGAATCCCCGACTCGGTGATGACGGTGACATTCGGCGGAATCCGCGGCAGCAGGTCCAGGGTCGTCTCGAGCCGCGTGTTGAAGGTGTGCAGGTCGCGGTTGTTGATCCCCACCAACGCCAGGTTAAGTGCCAGTGCCCGCTCGAGTTCATGGGCATCATGGACTTCCACCAGCACGTCCATGCCCAGCTCACCGGCCTGCTGGTGAAGGTCCTGCATCTTCACGTCGTCCAGCGCAGCAACGATCAGCAGGATACAGTCGGCTCCGATGGCCTTGGCCTCGCTGACCTGATAGCCATGCACAATGAAATCCTTGCGGATCACCGGCAGATCGCAAGCGGCCCTGGCCGCCACCAGGTAGTCCTCGTGTCCCTGGAAGAAGTCTGCATCAGTCAGCACGGAGAGACATGCAGCGCCTCCACGAGCGTACTGCTCGGCAATCTCGGCGGGACGAAAGTCCTCGCGGATCAGTCCCTTCGATGGCGATGCCTTCTTGATCTCGGCAATCACCGCGGGATCGCCTTCACGGATGCGCTCCGCCAGCGCGCGCACGAAGCCCCGCGGCGCATCCTGCTCGCGAGCCCGCTCGAGCAGCGCCTGCTCACTCACCTGTTGGCGCCTGCTGGCAACTTCTTCATCCTTGCGCTCGAGAATCTTCTCGAGGATCGTCGGGGTGGCATTGGCCATGTTGTGATTCTCCTTGCGGCCCCTGCGGGCATGCCATTACGGCGTCAAAACAGTCGTCACTGACGTCCAAGCCGTCGCGGTCACTGCGCGAAGACTCGCGTGAAGTGCGCCAGCTCCTTCATTTTTTCCAGCGCCAGCCGCGTCCCTTGGGCATCCTGGGCCATCAGCACCCCTTCCTTTAGAGAGTCCGCCACGTCGGCGGCGTACAAGGCAGCACCGGCATTGAGCGCGACAATATCGGCAGCGGGCCCTTCACCGGTCAGCGCCTTTTCCACCAGGCGCAGGCTGTCCTCGGCGCTACTGACCTTCAGCGAATCGAGGGACTGTCGTTCGATGCCCACGTCTTCCGGGGTCAGGGTGTAGCGATGAATCTCACCATCCTTGAGCTCGGCAATCCGGGTCGGCGCGGCCAGAGAGATTTCATCCAGTCCATCCTCGGCATGGGCCACCAGAACGTGGTGGCTGCCCAGCTTCCTCAGTACTTCGACCATCAGCTCGAGCAGATCCGGATGGTACACCCCCAACAACTGATTGGGCGCCCCCGCCGGATTGGTCAGCGGACCCAGGATGTTGAACAGCGTGCGCACCCCCATCTCACGACGCGGGCCGATCGCATGACGCATGGCCGGGTGGTGGTTCGGCGCGAACATGAAGCCAACACCCACTTCCTCGATACAGCGGCCCACTTGCTCAGCATCCAGATCAAGGCCAATGCCCGCCACCTGAAACAGGTCTGCGCTGCCGGAGGACGAGGACACGCCGCGATTGCCGTGCTTGGCCACATGGGCCCCGGCAGCGGCCGCCACAAAACTGGACGCGGTGGAGACGTTGAACAGGTTTGCCCCATCCCCGCCGGTACCGACGATGTCCACCACGTTTTCGCAGGACAAGCGGACCGGGGTCATCAGATCGCGCATCACCTGGGCGCAGCCAGTGATCTCTTCAGCGGTCTCCCCTTTCATGGCCATGCCCATCAGAAAGGCGGCGACCTGAGCGTCGGTCGCTTCGCCGGTCATGATGGTATTCATCACTGCGTAGGCCTGCTCGCGGCCGAGATTTTCCCGGCGCATCACCGCCGCGATGGCATTGGTCATCTGCATGCTAGTCTCCTGATCGGTTCAGTGGCGCTCAAGGAAGTTGGCCAGCATTTCGTGGCCTTGTCGGGACAGGATCGACTCCGGGTGGAACTGGACGCCTTCGATGGGCAGCTCCTTGTGACGCAAGCCCATGATCAAGCCTGGCGTCACGTCGTCCGTATCGGTCCAGGCGGTCACTTCCAGGCACTCGGGCAAGCTTTCTCTCTCGACCACCAGGGAGTGATAACGCGTGACCGACAGGGGGTCATCCAGTCCCTTGAACACGCCCTGGCCAGAGTGGCGAATGTCAGAGGTCTTGCCATGCATGACCTGGGGCGCTCGCACCACCTTGCCACCGAACACCTGGCCAATGGCCTGATGTCCCAGGCAGACACCCAGCAGCGGAAGCTTGCCGGCGAAGTGGCGAATCAGGTCCAGCGAGATACCCGCCTCGTTGGGGGTACAGGGTCCCGGCGACACCACAATATGACTCGGTGCCATGGCCTCGATCTCATCCAGGCTGATGGTGTCATTACGCCGCGTCACCACCTCGGCTCCCAGCTCCCCCAGGTACTGCACGATGTTGTAGGTGAAGCTATCGTAGTTATCGAGCATCAAGATCATTTCGGGCATATCCCCCTGATTTTATTACACCAACATCCCCAAAGCCGACCATCGTACTCACAATCTTACTCACATTGCCCGAATCAACCCCCTCGCGAGTCGGCAGAAACAAAAATGCCGCCTCGACAGGCGGCACTGATGCTCAGACACACGAAAGCCGCCTCGTCAAATGTCGAGGCGCCACTGCTCTGCGATGGTCAGGGAGATAGTAGTCATGCACGCTATAGTGTGGGGGTGATGCGATGCTGTCAAGATACCCATAGGGCGCTTTCTCGATTCCATGTGCCACCGCCGGTTCCAAAGGGCAGCGCTTGGAATGCGCTCGTTCCGGACTCCTCTTTGGTTCGTGGGTCAGTTGCACGAAAAGACCGCCCATTCAGGACGGTCAGGTAGGAACTAGTAGGGCCTCACGCTGCAAGCGCGGTCTTCAGCAGCACCTCTGCATGCGCCCGCAAGTCATCGCGAGCCGCCGCGATCCAATGCAGACACTCGAACATGGCCACGCCAACTTGGCAGGACGGTGAGCTATTGCTCTCTAGATAGATGGACTCAACAACCAGTAGGGCAGCGCGGGTTGCATCAAGGTGCATGCTAACGTAGCTGTCGAGTACATCGCCCGGGAGCATCAACTGCAGCTCGTCGTCGGTTGTGGTGCGCACATCGGCAAGAAGTTCTTTGCTGGGAAAGGTGTTCTGGCCATGCATTTTATGCGCGGCGTACCGGGCGCCCTCAATACATAACCACAGCTGTCGGATGGCAATGTCGATGATTGGACGATGGTCCTCATCCAGCAGCGAGCGTGTACATTGCAAGAGCCTAGTGGTCGCATCAACCCTTGTGGCCACCCCGTAAATGGCAAGAACGGTTGGAGAGATCATGCGGCCACCTCCTTTTGCTCGTCCCACAGTTTTTGCAGTTTGATTAGCCCCTTCCCGGTCACCAAGGCCGTGATGTTCTCCTGCAGCCCCTTCTCGGGGTGCTCCCAGTGGCCCACCTTGACGTCCATCAGCCCCATTTCGATCTTGGCCTGATACGGCTCATTGCGACGGTTGACCCAGCCATGATGGCGCAGGAAAGAGAAGAGCCGGTTCCGGCCGGTACCGATCGTTTTGGCGGCCTGGCCCACGGTGATGGCGTCGTGCGAGATTTCTACCTGCTTGGCGAACGCCACTTTGGGTGCGGCTGCCTGCAGCGCCCTCTCCTGCTGTTCAAGTCGCTCGGCCTGGTCGGCGGCGAGGCGTAGTGCTTCAGCCATGGTCTGCGGGAGTAAAGGAGTCACGTCCTTGGCCCTGCGCTCGCACTCGATGAAGTAGCGGCGAGCCTGCTTGCCCTTCTCGTTCCGCTCGACCATGGAAAGCTCCTTGGCCATGTCTAAAGAGAGATGGTATTCGGTGCGGACACCGCGGTTGCCCGCTCCCCCGTTTTGAGGAGCGGCCACCAGGACTACGAAGTCGCCACCTTCGGCGAATCCATATTGCGCGATACGAGACTTGATCCAGCTGGTGAAGTCGCGACCCACCCCCAGGAAGGCGTGGAGCTCGCGGGCATTGACGGTCTCGATGGCCTGGCCGCCGATGGAGGCGGTGCCGATGGCGATGATGGCGGCGTTGCTGCTAGAATCCCTCATGTGAGCTTTCCTCTGGATTGTGGTTTGCTCTACTTCCGAGGCCCTGGGCGCTGCAACGCTCGGGGCCTTTTCGTTTTTACGCGGTTTTCTGTTCTTCACGGCGCATGGCCTCTTTCGCTAGGTGATTGAGCAGCCAGGTCTGACTTCGCTCATCAGTCTTGGCCTTGGCTTCCAACCAGGCTTTGACGTCGGGCTCAAGACGGATCTTGAGCTGAGGGTTTCGCTGCTTCACTGGACGTCTCCTTGAGGACCCATCGGGTTCTTTAAAAGGTACCCAATGGGTTTGTTGTCGTCAAGCACCCAATTGGTCCATGATTCGAGCATGGACAACCGAACCGACCCGCAATACAAGCTGCGTATGCCGCCCGAGCTCCGAGACAAGCTTAAGGAAGCGGCCAAAGAGAACCACCGCACGATGAATGCGGAGATCATCGCACGCCTCGAGGCCAGTTATGGCAGCAGCTCAATTAGCAGCGATGAGGGGGCGCGCGCCCTCCATGAAGCTCGACAGAGGCTTGATGCGCTAAAAGCAGCCCTCGATCACGCTCTTCATGAGTATGATCGAATTGTTCGTGAGCGAACAAAGTAATCCAGGACGTGTATGCCTTGGGGAAAATTCGCTGCTGCCAGCGGTCAACTCGCGGCATAGCTGGGCGACGACCACGTAGCTGTCACGGCGGCCCTGATCGCCCTCGAAGATATAGACCTCGGTGGTATAGGAGCGGTTATTGCCTTTGGTTTCTTGCACGTCCCCCAGTGGGGGTTGTGAGATAACCCCTCGTTCCGCTCGACCATGAAAAGCTCCTTGGCCATGTCTAAAGAGAGGTGGTATTCCCGGCTGGGACGCCCACCGCTCGGGGTTTTACTCAATTCTGAGTAAAAGTCCTGGTCCTTGGTGAAGCCGTATTCTGTGATGCGGCGGCATAGGCGATGAATAGCCACCCAGCCCTCGTATGGGCTAGGATACAAAGTGCATGACGTAGAGTTCAGAGGAGGACTCCATGAAAATGAAGACGTTTGCCCGCGGCTTTGCCGGAGTGGTCACCGTCTTGCCTCGCGAGCGTAAGCCGGTGAAGTACATCAAGCAGATGCCACTCGCTGCCCGCCAGCGGAGCGACCGTGAGGCCATTTGGGGAGACTTCTGTGCGCTCGGGGATGATCTAAGGAAGGCACGGGAGCTGTATGACAGAACCGAAAACGCCACCTGACAACTCTCAGCCTCGAGAAATCAGCTTTCAGGCGCAGCACATCACCCACTCCGGTCCCGTGCCACCTGCCGCAGAGATAGCCCGCTACGAGCAGATCCTGCCAGGCGCTGCCGATCGCATCTTCACCATGGCGGAGCAGGAGCAACAGCACCGCCATCAGGAAGAGAAAGACCAAAATGAAGCGAATGCTCGCATCGCCAACGCCAACGTTCGCGCTTCTGACTCCAACGTTCGCGCCCAGGATGCCAGCATCGCCGAGATCCGTCGCGGGCAATGGATGGCGTTCACGCTCGGCCTGGTATTTCTTGCCATAACCTTAACCTTCGGCCTGCGCGGGCAAGAGATCGCTGCATCGGCGCTAGGCCTCGGAGGGGTAGCCGCCGTGGCTACGGTATTTATCAAGGTGCGGAGCAAGCAATAGTAAGTCCCACGTATCTTGTAACGCCGGGTACACCGAGACGAGATCAACGGAGAGAGGCGATATGGGGAAGGTTTTAGCGCCATTAGTCGCCGCTACTAGCATCTATTCTTGTGCAGCATCGGCAGATGTTGTTGATATACCGGGCTTGGCTCGAGCCTTCTTCCCTAGCGCCGATATTGAAGAGATTCAAGCTTCGGATTCAGCCACACAATACAATTATATCGACAGTGAGTCTGTGATAGCTTACAACCTTTATGTCGTAAAGGGGCATGAAGAAGATGTCACGCCATCATGGGCGGATGATTATATTGCGGGAAATGCTGCTGCAGTGCCAGAAAGCCAGTATCTGCTAATCGAGATGCAAGCTTCCCTCGCAGATGTCACGACTGACTTCTATATTGATGGCCGAATCAACGGGCAAAGATTCGAGAAAATTTGCAGACTGCTAATGAATCAGCGGGACTACGGAACATGGTGCGTGGCGACACTGGGATCTTCAGCAAACACAAAGAAAGCATTCAGACATTTCGAAGAATTTTCTGACGATTTCGAACTTTTAGAATAGAAGGCCCTCGCACTTCGTATCTTGCATGACTAAGGTTGGTGCATGGGAATAGATACCGAAACCGTCCTTGGCCTTGCCTTCTCCCTGCCCCTTCTCGGTCTGCTGGCGATGATCGGCGTGCCCCGGGACTGGCAGAACGTGCAGGGCTGGCTGATCGTCAGCTACCTGGGCATCCCCGGGTTCCTGATCATCATCGCCCTGCTCGTGAACATGCCGGCCCTCCTCTTCGGCGCGCTCTTCCTGCTCGGTGTCTTTGCGGCAGGAAAGTGATTAACCCGAGCGCGCCTCCAGCACTCGCTCACCTAAGGCACGCTGGATCTGGTTTTTCACTGCCGATAGACGGTCGATGCGCTGCCGCTTGAGCTCGCCATCAATACGCGATCGGCGAATCAGGTCGATGCGCTTGTTGATGTCGCTCAGGCGACGTTGAGCACGGTTGAGCGGCTTTCGCAGAGCAAGCAGATCTCGCCGGGATTCCGCCACTTCAGCAGCCTCTGCCAGGCGCCCCATCTCACGTAGTTCTTTCACATCGGCATAAGCCCTGCCGGCTTCGCGTAGGCCTTCATAGAACACCGTGCCATATCGGGTGTAGCGGTCCTCCTCACCCAGATCCCGGTAGAAGCGACGGACTGGCTGGTACTCGTGCCAACGGCTGGCCGGGGCTTCGACACCTGAGGCGGCGCGCCACACGACATCACCAAAGGAAGCCACCCAGGTACCGACCTGGCCGAAGTACCCGCCGATGAGGTGATCGACCTGCACAGGCGACAGGGCGAGAGGATTCTTGTCAGGATCGCCGATGGCGCCAACGGTATTGTTGAGCCCCATGGAAATCCACTCGCCAAGCTTCGATGTTCCCGCACGCTTGCGAAGCTCCGGACTCAGCCTGTCCATGCCCATACCCTCGATGGGCCGGCCGGTGAAGGCGTCGTAGTTCGCATAGACGTCCAGCGCCGGCTGCACCATCTGCGGCACCGGGCTGAACGAGAAGGTGTCGGTCAGCATGTGCATCAGTCGCTGGCGGAAGACTTTGCCCGTGGCTTCGTCATCAACAAATTGCTGAGTGATCCGTTCCGCCATAGTGGCGATGGCACCTACCTCGAACGGCTTGGGAATGAAGAACGCCTGGTCGCCGAAGCGGATAAACCAGTATGTATCCTTCTGCCAATCCTCAAGCTTCCTGTACTCCTCGTCGTCCTGGTTGTGCAGGTACAGGGCTACGGTGGCCAGGGTCAGGGCTCCAGCCACCGTCCAGAAGCGGGCTGCCGCCTGCTTGTCGGTGGTGCTGGCCTTGCCCTTGCCGAACACCTCGGCGAGCACATTCGCGCCCGGCTTGAAGCCTGACCGATAGATCTTGTCGAGACCCTGAATACGAGCGTTCAGGAACGGCACGATATCGATCAGTATGCGCACCGCGGGCCAGGCACCATGAGCGCTGAAGTCGATCAGATCGCGCGCTTCGAACGCTGCACGAAGCTCGCCGCCCTCACGGTTTTGACTGTAGATCGCCGCACGGTTGAGATTCTCTGCCGTGTTGTTGACGTCGTTCCACCATGCCCAACCCTTCCGCATCACATCCGGGATGAGAAACGGCCCGCTGATGATCTTGGCATTGCGCATGTCTCGGGTCAGCTGGGCACGAAGTTCGTCCGGATTTGAGTTATAGAGGTGGCCGAAGTTGAAGGAAGCCCCGCTGGCCATCATCTGCGCCCGGGTACGCTCGTCCTTCCACGCGCGCCCACCATCGATGACGTTCTTGAAGGCATTCTTCGATACATCGTTGGTGGCCGTCGCCTGCAAGCTATCGCGAATCAGGTTAGCCACCATGAATTGTGGCGTGGTGGTGGTCAGATTGGTGAACGTCCGCTTGAAGGCGCGCATGACCTTCATCATCGCCGAGTTCATGCCGGGATGGGCCAGAGATGTCAGTGCTTGAAACACCAGCGGGTCGTCGATCTGATAGAAGGCCTTCTTACCACCTTCCATTACGAAGGTGCTGTTGGTGGTGTCGCGGTTGCCTTCAGGCACCTGCTCCGCAATACCCAAGCGCTTGGCATTCTCTACTGCCTGCACCGCCGCCTGGTTCTTCAGAGAGGCATCCAGGAGGTGGTGGAAGTTCATCATGGTGTTCTGAAGCAGATCGTTGATGTTCTGCGTGCCGCCTTTGAGGCGCTTGTACGCCTGCTGGCGGGACAGCCCGCTAGTGGCCATCTGCCCCGTGGGCGCGCCCTTCTCCTCGCTGAGGCGGTAGAACGGCACATAGAACTCGTCGCGCCACATGGCCCGCTGATCGGCGCTGATGATGCCCGACTGCTCGGCCACGGCGAGCACGTCGTCGCGATACTGCTGGAAGTCACGGAACACCTCCTGGTAGCGATCGGCCCGGGCAGAGCCATCCTCGAGGCGCCCCTGGTCGAGCTTCTTGCCGGCGGCGATCTCCTCCTCGCTGAACAGGAACTCGCGGCCCTCGCCCTTGAGCTTGTCCGAGCGGTTGGCAGCGATCCACATCATGAAGCGCTCGATCTCAGCTGCAGAGCCCAGGCGGCCGAGCACGGAGCCGAGGCCGGTCGAGTCGTCGTCCTGCAGCTGGATGACCTTCTCCTCGGGATCAAGTCGGATGCGGCCGTTGTGGAGCATCGCATGAAGCGCGCCGTTGGCAGCGTTGCTCATGCGAGCGAGTACCCAGCTCGATCGCTGGATATTCTCGCCCAAGGCGGACTCGCCATAGAGCTGTTCATCCAAGTCCTTCAGAGCAGCGACGCGATCCACCATGCCCTGGCGAATCTTCAGGCCAGCCCTATCCCACTTCTCACGCACCCAATCCATGGCCTTGCGACGTGGCGTGCGCGGCCCAAACTTAGCCATGAAGTCACGCTGGGCCTGGCTGAGGTCATTGAACTGCTCCGCCACTGGAGAGCGTTGCTTGCCGCCAAGGCTGTAGAGCTGAACATCTTCGCCTTCACGCTCTGCCTGCTGCCTGCGCAGATAGTCCCTGGAGCGCTCACCCAACGCCAGTACGTCAGTGTAGGTCCACGCGATGGAGGGAAACAGGCGGCGCAGTAGCTCTCGAACCTTGGCTACGGCGCTTTGCCATGCCTTGGGCCTATGTCCCTTTTCCAGCAAATGAGCCACCATCTCTTCGCCGATAGTGACGCGATCCTCGCGGCTTTCTGGATCAAGGAAGGGGTAATCACGGCGCACCTCGGCCAGGGCTTCCCTACCCTGTTTGCTATTAGGCAGGGATCGATAAAGCGACAGCATCACCGCCTCAAGTTCCTGCCCAAGCACTGCCCGCATACCCTTGTGGCCAACAGCTTCATGCACGGCCACTTCAAGACCTTCTTGAACAGAAGTCAGGTTGTCGGCAATGACGTACAGGTCTCCTCCGATGTACATCCCTCGCACGTCCTGCGGGTTAACTCCACGCAGCGCCATTCCGACCAAGGCTGCTGGGGGGAGCTCTTGTGCCGACTGAATGACACGAGCGTCGGCAAGCTCCTCATGGCCTCTTAGAACAGCGGCTACGTCGGCGATGGTTGGCGTCACATTGGAAGCATCTGATCGTCCTGCACCGGACAGGGAATAGACCTCACTGTTATCTTCCAAGCTGGGCGTCTCGGATTCTTGCCCCTCTCGAGCGTCACCCAGATCTAGCTGCCCTCTCGCCATGGCCTCATCGGCTGAACGATCGCTGCCCACCAAAGCGAAGTCTTCAGCATCACGATCAGCCTCTGCGCGCTGCGCATCTTGGCGACGAATGTCGGCTTCTACTTGCTCGGCCTGCCGACGAGCCTGTTCACGACTGGCCAGCTCCTGATCATCGTATGAGGCAAGCAGAGGGGCGCTTTCATCCACCTCGCTACTCGGAAAGTCGTGCGCTGCTTCCAGCACCTGGTCGATGGGAGCATCCAGACGGATGGCTCGCACCTCACCACCCTGATCGGCCTGAGCTAACCATTGGTGATGGCCATCTACGACGTGGCCGTCAGAGGAGACAAGGATCGCCCGATCACCACCGGTTCGCTTCTTTGCGGCTTGGACTCGCTCCTCGGAAAACTCTCGCTGTGTTGGCTTCAGCGTCCGGGCTGGCACGGCAACTTCGTCGCTTGGGATGCCGCGTGCTGTCAGGAAGTTGGCGAAAGCGCCGCGGTGCTCAGCCTTGATCTGGGGCATCTCGGCACGGGGGATACCGCGCGTACCGGAGGCATCTGAAAACGCCGTCCACTCTGAATCGATCGGCTGCCCTCTCAGGGCGTCGGCTTTTCCACCCTCTGCCACCCCTTGGGCATCTTCAGCTTCTCGCCGGCTGGCAGCGTCTCGTTGGCGTCCTGAAGCGCCTGATTGAACATCGGCTTGAAGCGTTGATTGTTCGGTGCTCTCAACTGGATCTTTGGTCTGGAAAGCGACATTGAACACGTCCTCATTGGTAGTGGTGTCCTCGAACAGGGCGCCGTTACGCTCACTCTCAGCGCGCACTCGCACGACCTGGCCAATGTAGCGCATCGCCTCACCAAGAGCCCGGCGGCTGCGAAGGTTGGCCTGCATCGTCACCGCCAAGAGCGCGGTGACATCTGGGACCGGCTCGCTGAATGCATCACTCTGACGAGTCAGCTCTCGCACGCCGATACCATCTTGGCGAGCCTGGCGCACAATGCGGACGGCATCGACAATAGTGCCAATGGCATCAGCCGCATCCTGGCTTCCAGTCTCCCGAGCGATAGCCAGGTCTGGAGCAGCAGCCTGGAGCGCGGCAGTCAGGTTGCGCATCTGATCGCCTTGCTCGGTGGCCATCTCCACCATGTCTGCGTCCTGAAAAGCCTTGGCGAAGACAGCTCGCTGCATCCTGCTGCCCAGCTCAGGGCTGGCCTGACCATCCCGAGTGGTGTATCGGGCCGCCTCGTTGTTCCCAAGACGCTGCACAAACATGCGCTGGAAGTCGCGATTAGTTGCAGCCAGAGGGTCGCCTGACTGGTCCGGCGCCCAGGCTTGAAGCTCATCCCCACTGAGGCTGTCGGCATCGGCCAGCGCCTGCTCATAAGCAGTCATGCCGGCCACCTGACTTTCGTTGGCGCGGCGTGCGAAATCAGCTCGGTCAATACTGGTCAGTCGTTCACGAACCAGAACAGGCTTCGTCATCTCATCCACTGCAACCGGGTCCATGCCAAGCAGTTCGGCCTGACGCCTGACGAACACTCGGTAGGCGTCGGCGCGCTCGCCTCCTTGGCGATAGGTCTGCGCAATTGCCATGGTTCGGCCATTGCCGGATTCAACGACGCCATCAGGGCCAATTATCGGTGCTCCGGTGCTGGCATCCCGACTTGATCCCAGCCGCTCCGGGTTGAGACGCGAAGCGATGTTGCGCACCTGGACCTGACTATTGGCATTAGTCCGATCGCGAGGCTGAAGCTCAGCCGGGTAATTCGGGTTTACACGGCCATCCGGAGTGTTCGACGGGCGAAGGTCAGCAGCCTCCGCCACGCGAAAGCGAGTGCGGATGGGGGTGTTGTCGGGGAGGTACGCGGTTTCTCCGCGACCTCGGGTGCGGGCCAAGCGGGCGACGTCGGCTGCGTTCTGCTGCTGGCGAGCGCGCCCTACCTCAGCATCGATGCCAGCCCCAGTGTCGGTGAATGCGGCTCGCTCAAAAGGCTGGTCGAGGCCGGTGTTGGCGTTTCCAGCTACCGGGCCATCTCCGTAGACGATCCCCTGATCGCTGATCAAAGGGCGAACACTAGCCTGCTGCTCACGCATTCGCTCGGCGCCCTGGCGCTGGGCGGATAGAGCCTCGTCACGGCGCACGTTACGCGCCTGGGGCTCATACTGGGTCGTATCGGCAGTAGGTCCACCGGCGAAGATGGTGTCGGGGTTGCCTGGCGGAAGGCGCCGACCATCCTGGCCAATCAGCCCCACTACACTCTCCTGGGCCTGATCATCTTCGCCATTCACCAACTCGCCTTCACGGCGGGCCGGCCGCTCGTCAGTACCTTCACGACGCAGGGCACTGCGCAGGTTGGCGCTGATCCTCTCGGCACGATTCACCAAACTCTCCGCCTGAGCGAGGTTACCCTGCTCAAGAGCCCTCTCAGCGCGATCCACCATGCTCGAGATGTTGCGCATCCGTGTCTGGCCCTGATAGCTAGCACCTCGTGCCAGGTGCTGCAGGTCGTCAAGGTCCGCCATGGCACTCTGAACGCGATAACTCGCCCGCGAAGCACGCTCAGGATCTTCCACCGGCGCCGCGTCATCTACGCTGCTCTGCTCAGCCTGCTGCCCGGCCATGGCCTGAGCGAGAGCATCACCACCCTCAGCGGCGGTCTGCTCACGCGCCGCTTCAATCCGCTCGACCTGAGAGCGGGCCTGGCTACGCTCTCCCAAACCAGCTGGAGCACCAGCCAGGCCCCCCATCAGCCCGCCTGCTGCTGCCTCATCGACGATCGCTTTCAGGTCTACTTCACTCAGGTTGGCCAGCAGCGACTCGCCATTGCTCTCCACCCAGTAGTTGGCATGCTGACTGATCAGCCCCTGCAGCCCCTCGGTCGAAGCCTCCCCGATCAAGCTGGTCAGAGACCCCGAACGCAGCGCCTGCCCTGTCGTTCTGCCCGCTTGTCGGCGCAGATCCGACAGAACTCGATCACTGATTTCATCAGCAGCGCGGTCTGCAAGAGCCCCCTTTCCGGCACCACGCAACCAACGAATTGGCATGATGGCATCCAGTGAACCAGCCAACACTCCATGAGCAAGTGAGGCATCAAGGTCTTCGGTCTCCCCCATCAGAGAGCCCGTTTCCATGCCCGTAGAAGCGGCCAAGGCACCGAGCGCCTGACCTGCGCGCTTTGCCCCCTCCTTCGCTGCGGCCCCGGCCAGCATGCGTGCACCCGCGCCGGCGGCAACGCCGCCCACGCCCCCGCTGACGACCGATGTCGCCATCATTGGCAGCAGGTTACCAGCGGTGTACCGGGCCCAGTTCCAGGCATCGCCAGCACCACGAATATCGGTAAAGCCGTAGCCAAGATCATTCTCGGCGGCCTCTTCCATGTTGCGCTGATAAACGCCTCGACCAGCGTTTAATAGCGCTTCCGATTCCATGGCTTCACCAGCGGCCATGACCAGGCCGCCACCCATGGCCTGCATCTGATCGATACCGGCGGCGATGCCTCCCGTGAAGCCTGGCGTCTCGTTCGACGGGTTAACGCCACCGGACGGCGTACCACCCACGTAGGCGTCGAACTCATCATCACTGAAGTACTTGAATTCTGGGGACTCGCGGAT
Source organism: Halomonas sp. DP3Y7-2 (assembly GCF_019800795.1). Lineage (NCBI taxonomy): Bacteria > Pseudomonadati > Pseudomonadota > Gammaproteobacteria > Oceanospirillales > Halomonadaceae > Halomonas > Halomonas sp. DP3Y7-2. The sequence continues at coordinate 415,084 of NZ_JAHVKJ010000010.1, read as the reverse complement.
CAGTGACTTGATTTCGTTGTCACTGCGACCGGACAGAGAGGGGTTCTTGCGACGAATTTCGTCAATCAGGGGCATCTGGCGTTGTCTCCCGACAAGGCATCGTAGGCATCGAGCCAAGCTGGCGAGGTTCAGCCAGCCTGGCTCGATGGGCGTTTTTCTATTGCAGGTTCAGGTCAATACCGGCGTCCTGCAGGCGCAGCAGTCGCTCCGCGGTCCACCGGCGCCAGTCGCTGGACAGATTGGTATCCTCGCCCAGGGAGAGCAGTTCTTCGGCTATCCGTTGTGCTTCGTCCAAGGTTTCATCACTCACGCTACCGCCTCGGCCTGCCGCACGGTTGATATCGGCTACGAGACCATCGGGGTCAGCCCCTCCTGCAAGCTCTCGCTCGATTCTCTTGAGTACGGCATCAGCTCGGTCACTGGCAGCGGTTGCAGCACGGCGCGACTCCCGTGCCTCGTCATTGGCCTCTCGCTCGGCGATTTGCTGATTGAGCAATCCGCGAACCGATGGACCGTCACCGCCACTGGAGGTAACGTCAGGCAAGCCAGCCACCTCATCAGCCCCTGTACCTCCGGAGACTTCCTCACCGGCAAGCAGTCGTTCGAGTGTTGTTCCGCCAGTCTCTCCACCACCGAGGAACGCTGTCATCTGCGCCTCAATCTGTCCCAGCCGGGACTTCTCGCCAGGGCTCAGTGGTTCAAGGCCATCTGCCTGCTTCTTCCTCAGCGTTTCCGCCTCATCGGCAAGCATGTCTAGGCGGTACTTGTCACGGTCGGAGAGCTCGGAATCCATGCCGCCCATGACCGCACCATCTGGCAAGTTGGCGTCACGATAGGAATTGCGACTGGGGCTGTACTGCACCAGGCTGCCACCCTCGGTCCGGACCATCTGCCAGTCATTAGCCCCTTCGCGCTCTTGGGCGCTCAAGCTGCTGTAGTGACGAGCGTTCTGCTGTCCTTGGCGATAGCGCTCCTGCTCCATGCTCAGGCCATGGCTTAAACGCGTGTTGTCCTGCTGATAGCCGTGCAATGTCTCGTCTCGGCGAGTCTGGAATTCCTCACCGGCCACTCTCTCCTCGCGACTGAACGACTGCTGGTCGTTCTGCCTGGCCATCGCCTGCTCATGCTCGAGCTGAGATAGAGCAGTCCGCCTGCGGTGCTCAAGCTCCTCCAGAGCATTGGTCTGGACAGCTTTACCGCCGCCCGCCAGTCCACCAGCCAACAGTCCACCAATCATTGCCCGCCTCCTTGGGCCTGCTGTCCCTGGTTAGGCCCTGCCTCAGTGGGTGTCTGCGGTCGCAGTCCGCTACGGCTTCGCTGCTTGGCGTCGCGCAAGCCCCTGATCAGCTCTGCGTAGCGTGCACGCTGCTGCGGGTCCATGTCCTGCGCTGTTTGCTGGCCGAATTGGGCCATTGCCACCATGAAGCCACCCTCGATGGTCTCACCATCGTCAGGCGCGAGAATACCCATGGTAATCGCCATCTCACCGACAGCTTGAGCAGCTATCATGGCTGCCTGAACCATAACGCCTGGAGGCACCGTCGAACCCTGATCGGCAATTGCCTGGCGCACCATCAGCATCAGCTGCGCCACGATACGTCCAATGGCCTGGTCAGGCTGGTCACGGACCTCATTGAGCATGTCACGTGCCTGCTCCAGCATCGGTCCGTATAGGGATTCAAGCATCGCCTTAACGATCTGATCTCGCTGCTGAGCGCCCTGCTCTGGGTCCATATCTACGCGAGGATCACCGCTGCGACCTGGTGCTGGTCGAGAGGGCTGGCCCGGTTGGGCTTGAGGAGAAGATGCGGGGCCATCCTGAACGGTTGCAGCCCCTTGTTGCAGAAGTCCTGCCATGTATTGTCGCCTCCCGGCGAGTTATGAGAAGAACTGTTCGGCGTAGCTGGCGTAACCGTCAAAGTCCACGGGGCCATAGCTGGGCGCGGGAGCAGGCGCCTCTTCTTGGGTCGATGAAGGCGCAGCGCTGCCTGCCATCATAGCACCACCAGACAACCCAAGCTGACCATCGCCCATGCCTTCCCCGGGTGAAGCCGATCCGCCGGGACTAAGCCCAATCCCTCGCCCTGTGGTGCCGCCAACGACGCCACCAAGAAGTCCACCAACGACACCACCATAGGGCCCTGCCAGCGCCATACCCAGCTCGCCGCCAACGCGACTGCCAGCCATACCTCCCAGGGTCCCGGTCACCGTTCCCAGCGCTTGACGGCCTACCGCCCTGCCAAAGCTGTCATCAATGTCGAGACCAAACTCGGCGTTGTGATCTTGGATTGCATTCTGAGCCTGGTTGGCGGCAAGGCCCGTACTACCCACCTTTCCTGCCACCATTCCCAGCGGCCCCGTCAGCGACAAGGCGCCCTGTACCGCGGTTCCGAGAAGACCAGGCTTTGATTGCTCGTGAATCGCTGTTTCCGCCCGCTCCCTGTTCTCGGCGGTGGTGGATGAGGTAGCGCCCAGACGATCCATAAAACCTCTGGCTGCCTGACGATCAGCGGTAGCCTCGTCCATGAAACTGCGCTCGGCTCGCTCATCCAAGCTTGCTACCGCGCCGGTAGTCACGCCGCCAAGCGGTCCCCGGGCGCCGTCTTCATTGAGCCCGGTGCGCCGAGAGTCAGTTCGTGTCTGGGTGGCAATATCGGCACGAGAGCTGGGCGTGCTGGGCGCGGCCGTCGTGCTGGTGGAGGGTGCCGCTGTCTGGCTCGGAGCAGGCTGGGCTACCGATGGCTTGCTGACCGTCACTGTGCGGGTATCGTTTCCACGCCCGGTGCTCGTGTGCCCGCTGCCGTAACCGCGCCCCTTGCCCACTGTGCCGAGTTCAGAGCCCAGTCGTCCACCGCGACCAGAGGAGCCTCCTCCCGTGGCTCCTCCACCATAGCCTCCACGCCCTCCAGTGGCGCCATCAGCTGCAGAGTCAGCCCAGCCCATTACGAGAACCTCCCGCCACTTGGCCATTCGTCACTAGGCCATCGGTCAGAGAATTGACGTGAGAGTCGTAATTCATGACCTCGCCGGGACGAGCGAAGCGATCTTCACGTTCACGCTCGTACATGTCCTGCCGGAACGCCCACTCATCGCGCTGAAGTTCACGCTCCCGATCCGCCTGCTTTTCGGCCAGATAAGCCTGCCCCACCCCAGTGGCAATACCGCCAATCAAGTTGGACGCTTCAGGATTATCCCCCAGCCAGTCAAAGGCGTTGGTCGCGTACTTTGAAGCCGTATCGAAGCCAGCGCTCAGGGCGCTGGACACACCATCAAACCAGCTCATCGCTTACCTCCAATCACAGGTTGGGGAATAGACCGGTGTTACGCAGATACCCTTGCAGGTTCTGATACAGGCCTTTTTGGAAGTTGATATCAGAATCACGCATTTTGGTGATCTGATTGATCATCTTGGTCTTGTCAGAAGAAGAGATGTCTGGGTTGGCCTGGATATTGGCAATGCCCTCCATGCCCTGAGCCACAATATCGGTGATGTTGTTCGCCATCATGCCCCAAGCGTTGGCCGTGCTAGAGGCTTGGAGTTGGTCGAGGCTATAGTCCCTATCTCGCTTCATCTGCTCAAGCGTGTTCTTCTGCTGCAAGTTTGCGAGCCCAACATCGTACTGATTGCCTCGGGCCATCTGCTCAAGCGTGTTCTGCTGCTGCTGGGCCATCTGTCCCTTCTGAAACTGCTGGCTCGCGTCCTGCTGTGCGATAGGGAGAGCGGCTTCAATCATCGCCCCCTGTGAGGTGCCCGCGGCCATCGAGCTATTGAGAAGCCCTCGCCGATTGGCCTGTTGTTTGCCAAAGGTTTCGGCTCGCTTCATGAGAGGAGAGTTACTGCTCAGGATGCCATTGAGCTGGCCCTGAACGGTGTCGCTGGCTGCCATTTAAGTCACCTCACGGTGAGTGGAAGGTTGTGTGACCGGCTTGACGTAAGTCAGCGGGCTTTGTCTATCACCAAGTGATCGCCTCAACCACTTCGACTGTCTCGGCGTCTCTAATCTGGTCCTCAAGAGCTTGGCGCTTTCCTGTCGCCAGGCCGCTTGCCTGCATCCAGGCATCGGCCTTGGCGATGATGCGCGTAGCCAACTCGGACTTGTCCATGCCTCGGCCGGTGGACAATGCGTCCAGTAGGGGCGTGTCCGCGCCAGAGTCAGCCAAGTATGCCCGTGCCTCCCGCTCCTGCTTGTCCCAGGTCATCTGCTCCGACTCGGGATACTCGCTGCGAATGCTGGCCAGCTCGGCCTCGTAGGCGTCGTTGATGCTACGCATGGCCGATTGCCGCGCATCCTCCAGCTTCTCCGCCTCTGTCTTGGGCGGGATCCAGTAAACGTTACCCATCAGCCACCTCCTTCTTGCGAACCGTCCATCCGGTATTGCCGGCAACATCAACGCCCTGGACAATTTCGTAGTCGTCTATACCTGCCATGCCCGTAGGTGTGACGTAACAGGTATTGGGGTCGTAGTCTGCCGCTTCGATAGTGACGAGTCCTCGCCAATGTGCCTTGTGCTCGGGGTATTGGCTCGCTATTACCTGCTGGATCAATGTAACAACAAGTTCTCCATTATCGTGTCGCTCAATGTTCCCGAAGGCGGGTGCCCCTGATACGTTGTCCGAACCTTGAAAAAGCCCCGCAATAGGAAAATCGGATAGATCGAATGGCGTGCAAATGTCGTTTTTGCAGGCAACAATTACATTATCATTGATCACGTAATAATCAGGCGCGTGCCCCTCAGCCTTAAACATTAATTTCATAATATTACCTTTAATTTTTCCACCTACCCCAGGCCGTGTACCAAAGTGACGCATTCAGATTCCCCCAGCTTTGGAGGCTACCCAGTCTAAACTTAGGTCCAAATGTGCTGCTCATGGCGTCTCGTGAATCTTCCTGCGGGATTGGCATAACTGCATATTGGTAGCTATTTCCGCTTTTGCCCTCCCTAGCGCTCATCGGCAGTACATTGTAGTTGGCATCTACAAAAGGCTGTGCCATGGGAGTCGTAAACTCAACACCAGATAGAAAAAGAAGCCCCCCCTGATTAGTGCCAAGATCAGCGGCTTTTCTGTTTCTGCACATTTGAGTGCCGTCTGCCCAACGGGTCCAGTGACCGTTATCATTGCTGTCACTTTCTACAATGGGACTACCACCTACGTTTGGCATTGTTCCAAAGTCATTCTGACCCAACAGTCGCGCATACCGCGCATCAGCCTGCGATGTTTTGGGAACGTCATTCGCGCCGGTACCCACGTTGGCGGCAGACGCAGTTCCCAGGCTGTTGATCGCCTGTTGATTGGAAAGCGTCTGTCCCGCCCACTCGGCAGCAGTTCGAGTATCGGCGGAGCCATTGGCGGTAACGTTGTGCTGATTAGGATCTCCGTAGCTGGCGGCTTCCTCTGCCCAGGTCTTCGCTGATTTACTCCCCGGCTCGGGGGCAGTATCGCTCTCCGCCCACGCCTGAGACTTGTCTCGCGCTGCCTGCGCATCGTCTCTGTTAGTGGCTGCGGCGGTTGCGGACTGGCCTGCAGCAGATGCGCTGCTGCCAGCATCGCTGGCCGCTTGAATAGCCTGGTCACGTGCAGCGTTATAATCGGCGCCTCGCAGTAGCATGCCTTCCCAGTAGGTGGCCCCGCCCGCATCGTTGGGCCCGGTGCCGGTGACGTCAGCGATACAGACATACGACTGGCCGTCATCAGTGACGACATCGTGCGTGAGATAGTCTGAGTTGGGGTCATAGGGGCCGCGCATGTTGAAGCGCACTCGGCCTAGGTTGAGGGTTGGCATTACAGGATCACCTCCAGTTCGCCGGCGTCATTGATGGTGAAGTTGCTGGCGTCCGAGTAGCCCGCGAAGTGGGCAACCAGATCAGGCCCAGACAGTTCGAAGTTCAGGAAATCCATCGTGGTGGTGTCATTGATTCGCTGGCTGACCAGTTCAGCGTTACCGGCGGCGGCGCTCGCCGCCTGGGCATCAGCCTCCACCTGCTGCGCAGTGGCGGTCACCACGTCTCGCGCGGACACTGCCACGGCCGAGCTCTGCGATGCTGCTGTGGCCGCTCCTGAGGCGCTCGAGGCATGCTGCTGAGCCTGCGCAGCAAACTGCTCGGCACTTTCGTGCAATGACTCAATGTGCGATTCAGCCGCCTGTACTTCGATCAGATAAGCTCTGGTAGCCTGCTCATCGCCCTGGGCGCTGCGTGCGTACTCCTGGGCATCATCTCGCGCCTCCTCGGCGGCGATTCTCGCCAGGCGCACGGTGTCGGCATCGACAGCGAGGTACCACTTCGCTGGGTTGCTAAGGTCCGACGTGGCCCCGGACGTCTGCCGAACGATCGAGACATGAAGGTTGGTGGTGACCGGATCACGCACGATGTCGTTGAGGAAGTAGTCGGTGTTGGGCTGCCAGTCGCCGCGGAAGTAGAAACCGGACACCAGTGCCAGGTTGCCAGTCTGATCGAAGCCTAGGACACGATTGCGGCGTTGCAGCGCTGTGGCCACAAACTCCTGGCTCGGCATGCCCTCTTCATAGGGAAACTTGAGTGCTCGGGTGGTGTCCTTGAAGGTTTCGTCCAGCCCGGTGGCGATTGCATCGAACTTCTCATCCACCGCCTCACCTTCGGCGGTCGTTCCCGGCTGGAAGCGTTTCCCAGGGTCGCTGTTGTCGAAGTACGGGTTACCCACGGCGTTGCCTCCTCATATCGAAGTGAAGGTCATACCCAAGCAGCTCATGCGGCGAACTTTGCGATTCGGAGAAGAGCGAGAAGTTGATGGAGGTGCCAGTGCCTGTGACATCCATGGCTTCCTGGCCCATGCCGGGAACTGACCAGCGAAACTCGTTCCAGTTATCGACGCCCCACAGCCCGCCACCCAGCATGAAGTCGATGTACTCTCGGCGTGGGCGCCCCGTTTGGTTGTCGCCATAATCAAAGTCCGGCTGCATCCACAGCCTGGCGTCACTGCCAGAGCGGATGTCCCAAAACACCCGACGAAACCGCTTTCGTGCGCTCGGTGACTGAAGGTCGGTGTAGGCCAGGGTCAAATAGGCACGGATCGGCGTGCCATCGAAGTCCTGGCCATCGTCCAGGCAGTAGACGTTTCCCTCGTCGTCGCCCACCAGGATCTGCTCCTGGCCGCTTTCCAGCTCACCCGAGTGAGCCACTACCATCTGGAGGGGGAACTCTACGGCGGTGATGCCGTTGCCGCTCAGGTAGAGCCCACTGCGATCATCGAAGAACACGCGGTACTGTCCCTTCGTGCGCGCAATGCAGCTGGCGATGACGCGATTAGCCTTGCCTCCCTGGGAGAACATCGGCTCCACCACGCGTCCGGGGTAGAGGGCCGAGAAATCACCGTAGCGCTGCGTAGCCTCAAGCGAGCTGATACCGCGCTCGCCAATAAAGTACGGCTGCTGCATAGACTGGCTGGAGTAGGCCCGTGCGCCGCTGGTGGGCACGGTGACCTCGAGCACGAAGTCCGCGGCGCTGGTGCCGCGTAGCGTCTTGATGGAGTCTCGGCAGAGCGCGTGCAGCACCCCGCCAACGCCGGACAGAATGCCGGTCAGGCGATCACTGGTTCCGATCTCGCCCGCCCCACCGGTCGCGGCGTCCCAGTTGGAGGGATCACCGATACCGGAATGCTGAAGACTCCCCATAGGGAAACCGAGGAACAGATGGTTCTGATGGAGCGCGATCATCGTCGCGCCGCTGGGGGCATTGGCAAGTGTGGTCAAGGAGCCATCAAGTGCCAGCTCGAAGGGCTTTCCCCCGCCAACGCCGTAAAGCGACCTGCCTGAGTCAGTGGCATAGACATTGCCTTCCACGAACTCGTGACGACCTGCAGCCAGAGCCCCAGTACTGCCGACAACCTCCCATGTGTCGCCGGCACTGCTAAGCCGATAAAGCGTCGCTGTGGCAGCCCCCAGATCCTTTCGAACGCCGTAGATCCTATCGGCAAAGGTCACTACGCCAAGTGTCGGCCCCTCACCGGGAAGCGCTGGACCTCTCTGGGAATAGCCATCGATTCGCCGGTAGCCTCCGGTCACCGGGCACTCGTAGTTGATGCAGGAAAGCGCAGCACCAGGCCGAAGCTGTTCGGGCGGGGTCACCAGATCGATGCCACCGCCCAGGCGGATATAAGCGGAGCGACTCATGCCAAAGGCCCTCCGATTTCCATGGCTGGAAGCTCCCGGCGCATCATCTCAGCCATTACCTTGGTTTCTCCTTCACGGGCGGCAGTGGCCACCTCCGGAGCGTTCTCGTAGAGCGCATATGCGAGCATCGCCCGGTACACGATCACAATGTGATACTGCTCAGGCAGGCGCGGCTCATCGATGTTTGCCTTGAGCTCTTGTGGGGTGCGCCAGTATTCGAACGTCAGCCAACTCAGCTGGGCAGGACTGGTATCCATCCGCAAATTGCCGTTGGGCAGTCGGGTGATCTCAGAGGGCCACTCTCGATTGCTGTCCTCTCGGAAGCGCTCCCTGAAAATCGTCCAAGGCGTTTCGCGCAACCGTCGGTCATGCACCCGCAGCGTCGAGGCGTCCCACCGATCCAGATCCGCCGGCGGCGAGTATTCTCGAAAGTCGGCATCCAGCTCGATGCTCGCCTCTGCCCAGTTAAAGCGCCATTCGTGCTGCTCCTGCTGGATCTCCAGCCAGGCTTGCCGCACCCAGTCGATCAAACGCTGGTACTCACCATGCTGGCCAGTCACCGCCGCCGGTCCATCACCGGCGGCACCTACCTCCTGGCGCAGCCGCTTACACAGCTGCAGGAAGTTCATAATCAGACCTCGCCCATCACCTGGAACGGGTACGCCAGCACCTTGGATTCCTTCATCGTCTTAGGGTCGTAAATGTGCTGAACGGCATCACGCAGGACGTTCACGACACTGGCTGGCACAACCACTTCTTCACCGCGCTTGATGGCGTACATCCGTCCGTTCACGCCCACTTGCACGGGCTGCTTGTCGCTGTCACTGGTGGCGATGATGATGCGGTAGCGCTTTGTCTTACTCTTCTCGCCTGGCGCTGCAGGATGCTCTACGGGATGCGAACCAACCGGCGCATCACTAGCTGGCGTGCCTAGGGCATCGTCGATCTTCTTGCGCAGCGTGTCGTCCTTGGTATTGCCTTGGAAGGAAATACCCAGATCAGTGGCGGCGGCTTCCAGTTCTTCGCGGTTCATGGTGGCGGTATTGAGTTCGCTCACAGGAGATACCTCTCGGCATGTCGGGAATCAGAAGGCCCGCCGGAAGGCGGGCCATGGGTGGTAGTCAGGTGTAGCGCTTACGCCAGGTCGGACGCGGCCACCTCGAGACGGGCGCCCCAACCTTCGTTGAGGATTTTGGCCACGAAGTAAGTCTTCCAGCCGACGTAGCCACGCTGGCCCAGAGGATCGTCCTTGGAGATAGTGCTGGGATTGATCACTGAGGGCTTGATGGCGTTGGCGCCTTTCAGCGGGATGAGCCCGTAGAACTCCTTGCCCACATAGACGATCGGGTAGACATCGGCACTGGTTCCGCCACTGGAGATCTTGCCTGACGCGGCACCAGACACTGCGGCACCAGCATCGGCCCACTTGGTGAGCACCGGGCTGAGGATGTAGCGAACATCCTCGACCTTGCCAATTTCATGGGGCAGCGCCTTCATGGAGCCGTACTTCTCGGTCGGCGTGAAACCAACCATGTCCCGAATATCCGCCTCCAGGTCGGTGTGGGCGAAAGCGATGAAGGCCGCATCCACCGGCTCGGTGGAGTAGTTTGGCGACGCGCCAACCATGCTGGTCACCTTCTTGGCGCGGTTGCCCTTCAGGCTGCGGGTCACCGCACGCTGCTTGGCCAGCGACACCACTGACGCCACCTCTGCGCGCGACGTACCGTCGGCGTAGAAGACGTTGGTGCCGGCGCGAATCGCGCCCCAGGTTTGAAGCTCGACGGTTTCGGCGGCCTGCTCGCCACACAGCTCGTTGGCATCCGCCAACACCGGATCCTCGGCCAGGTCTTCCACCACATCGGTGATCTCGACCACGGCACCCCACTGCTTGATCTGGACAGTGACATCCTCGTAGGCCATTTGTTGGGCCGAAGGGGTCACGCCCTCGGCCAGCGGCGTATTGAGCGCGTCGAAGGGGATCGGGCGACGGAACTTCACCGTATCGGCCTTGTTCTTCGGCAGCGGCTTGGATTGGCCGAACTTGGAGAGCACCAGGATAGGCTCGGCATGGTTCAGCTGATCGGTGGCGGCCCAGGCGGCGGTGCGCTGGGAGATATCGCCATAGGTAGTATTCGGCATTGCTCAGTACCTCTCGGTCTTAGCGTTTCTGTTTCGCAAAGTGGTTGAATTGCCCTTCCCAATCTTCGGGAACGGCATCGCGCTTAGCCGCGCCGCGGCGTTGTGGTGTCACGGCACCGGCCAGGCGTTGCTGGCGTTTCGCACGCTCGGCATCGGCGGCAGTCGTGTTTCCTTGCGCGCTGTCACTGCCTGCCGACTGGCTCTTGTAGAAGTCGAGCAACGCGGACGCGTCGTCGGCGTTCTCTGACTCCATCTGCTGCTGGAGCCAACTCGGCTGTTGCTGCAGCCACTGCTGAAACGCGGGCGCATTCACCACCTCACGCCAGTCGGAGTGGCGGGCCTCAAGGGCGCGCATCTGACTGTCGAGGTACTGATCATGGGCCTGCTGCTGAATGGGCTGCACGGACTGCTCGACACCGGCAATCCGCTGGTTGAGACGCTCTTCCAGCCGGCTGACTTCCGCCAAGCGGGCATTGATCGCGCCTGCCATCTCCGGAAAGTCTTCCTCGAACGCCTTCCAGTCCTCGCTGCCATGATGCTCAGCGATAGCTTGCTTCTGGTCGGCCTCCGCAGATGACTCTCCGGATGTGCTCTGTGCGGGCTGCTGCCCACGCTGTTCCTGCTGTTGCGGCGGCTGACTGCCCTGCTGAGCCAGCTGCCGCTTGAGTTCGTTGATCTGCCGCTGGTAGGCGCCAACGCGCCCGCGCTGGCTGGCCTCGCTCTGCCTCAGCCGATCGAGGTTCTGTTGGAGCTCAAGCTCTCGCGCAGAAGGCTCCGGCGCTGAGTTCTCCGCATGTTTACCGTCGGAGCCCTGGCCTTCTCCATCGTCAGAGTCGGTGACCTCATCGTCCTTCCGCTTCAAAGGTTGCTCCGACTCCTGGTCAGCAGCAGATTCATCCTCCGTGCTGGTGGCACCGGCGGAGAATGCGTTGAAGTGCGACTCGAAGTCATCGGCTTGGCTGTCGCCATGGTCCTGGGGCTCGTGGTTCAGCGCCTGTTCGTCAGGGGCTGTCGGCTGCTGGTGTGGCATCTAGCGGATCTCCCGATCGGCTGGTGGTGAATAGGCCCGAATCGAGCAGGCCTGAGGTTACTCGTAATTCGGCTGCGGGATGTCCGGGCTTGTTGCTTGGCCAAGGGCCAGCAATTCATCCATGGCCTCGATCTGGCCACGCAGACGGTCATCACGACTGCTGCCCGCGATCAACTTCTCTACGGCATGCTGACGTTGCTGTGCTGCCCACTCGGCCACAGCGTTCCAGGTGTCACTGTTGCGATTGATGTCAGCCATAGCTGTCGAACCCTTGTGCCATATTGGTCTGGCGGGCTCGACGTTCATTCTGACGGTCAGTCAGCTCCGCCGCCGTGGTGTCGCGCTGGGTCTGAAGCTTGGCGGAGGTTTCGCGCATCTTGAGCTCAAGCTTCTGCGACTCCAGACCGAGCTTGGCCTCCAGTTCGGCCAGGGTAAGGTTCTGCTTGAGAGCCAGCTCTGCGCGGTCCCGCTCCTGTTTGCTCTGCAGTTCAGCAGATCGGTACTGCTGTTCAAACTGCTGCTCTTGTACGCGCAACTGGTAATCCGCTTGTTCGCGCTGCGCCCTCATCTGCATCTCTTGGCTCTTAAGCTGTTGCTCCTGCTGCTTCAGCTGAAGCTCCATCTGCTTGAGCTGCATATCGGGGGGCATCTGCTGTCCGGCCTGCTGCTTCTCCTGCTCTACCGTCTCTTCGTCCTTGAGCACGCTGTCCGCCGACACCGACATGGAACGCACGATCTCCCGGTACAGGCCTTGCCATTCGGTGGACTGAGCGAACTCGGGGTTCGAGGCGGCGATCTGCGCCAATGCCAACAGCTTCTCCTGCTGTTCCTGCCTGGCGATCAGAACACTGGAGCCGCGGGCCACAATGCTGAAGTCGCCCTTGATCTCCTCGCGCTCGTCGTAAGCCATGTGCCAGTCATAGAAGCGACGTACCACCGGTTCGGTGATGCCGTCGTCGTAGTTTTTCACGGCAGAGCGCAGCACGATGTTGCTGTTGTTCATCAGCATCTGCATGCCCGTAGCGGTGCGAGCGCCGGGGCCGCCGCTGACGCCCTCGCCTTGCAGCAGGACGGGAAGATTGGTTTCAGTGTCGGCCAGCTGCTGAGCCGCTTGGAAGATGCTGTACAGATCGCCCTGGTTGGAAGGGATGTTGTAGGCGTAGAAGGCTTGATTCAGCGGCACCTTACCGGTGCTGATCCATACCTTGCGTGGGCGAAGCTTCCAGTCCCCGTCCTGAGGGGTGACAGCACTCTTGTCCACGGCCAGTTGAGGACCCGCCGATAGCCCGGCGTTATCCATGATCATCCGCCAGGCAGTGGCTGCAACTCTCTGTGGATTGCGCATGAGAAAAGGGACGCCGAAGCCGAAAATACTGGCTGGATCCTCTTCCCAGTTATGAACGCTCCAGGGCAGCTCACCGCTGTCGAGAGGGTTGATGGCAGCCTTGATGACGTGCTCACCCACGAACAGGACGCAACCGTTGTACTCGGTCAACGGATCTTCATCGACATCGACGCCTGCAGCGATCAACTCTTCCTTGTCCAGCGGCCCCCAATATTCCCAGAGCTCCCAGCGCTTGTTGTTGACGACCGTATCCACTCCGGTGATGTGGCGAAGCTCGTCGCGACGATCACGGCTGATGTGCGTGCCATCGGGATCGGTTTCCAAGACCTTGCGCAGCTGGGCATCGATGACACCTGGCAAGTTGCTCAGCTCCCGCATCTGCTTCTTGTTAAGCAGCTTGCGCTCGAAGCCAAACTCCGCCTCATCCATGGTCGCGGCGCTCATGTCTGGGAAGAAGTCCCACAGATCGACACGCTCCAAGCCTGCTCGGAACTCTTCCTGAATCTCCATCACCTGCAGGCCGCTGTTCTCATCGCGGCGCCAGGCGCGGCGCTGCCGATTGACCACCACCGGCCCTTTGAGGACACCAGTACCCAGTAAGCAGCTGTCGCCAATAACGTCTCGGGCCTTGCCGTTATAACGGGCTTCCGTGAAGTCGTCGTCAATCGCCGTCTGCATCAACCGTGCTTTCTGCTCTGCGATCTCACGGCGCTGACGAGCCTCAGCCTTCGCCGCCTGGTCCGGGCTGTTGGAGAGCACAGACAGCTGGGGCTCCGGGGTGGGTTTGATACCCCAGTTGCGGTCATCGTTGGGCAGCAGCATGTCCGACAGCCGCGCAATGGCGGCGCGGGTCTTGTTGCGCGTCAGGTTGACGTAGATGCTCGAGGTGCCGCTTTCCTTCATCCTGGCCAGTTCGTCGGCGGTGTACTCGCCATGGTACTGACGCAGGTCGTTGAGCCATCGGGTTTCCAGCTGCTGACGGGCCGACACTTGCTCCCCTGCCAGCTGACTCAGCTTAGAGCCCAGGGTGGAAAGCAGAAGCTCAAGGCGTTGCGTCTCAGCCTCAAGGGCCTCGGTTTCGTCTGTCATCTCGACAGTCGCATGCTCAGGCATCTCAGTATCCTGTAGTGGTGTCGCCGGGGCTGACAGGCATGGTGGTGCGATCAATGGGCCGTGTGGTCGCTTGGTGAAGCCCCATGACCAGGTAGCGAGTCGCATCCATCAGGTGATCGTTCTCTTTGACGATGCGCCCTTTATCGTTGCGGCGGTACAAGCGGTACTCACCGAGCCAATGCTGTAACGTCGAGAAGACCTTGAGACGGCCGGTGGAAAGTCGATCAAGCATGGCCAAGAGCCCTGCCTCCACCGCCTTGTCTCCGTTGTGAAGAATCAGCCCCTCATCCTGATACAGGTCCATCAGCTTGCGCCCATCGTGTTGGCTAGACCCATGCGCGGCGGTATCAATGACGCCAGGTATCCAAGCGCCTCGCATGCGAATGGACTTGGCGTGAACGCTGGGTTCAGCCATGCCGCGATAGTGTTCGCTGTTCAGATAGATGGTGTCGGTGTCACGATCCCATGCCCCCCAGATGGCAGCGGTTTTCTTCCAACCGACGTCGAGGCCGTAGATCCGTGCCCACCAGTCAGGGATCTGGAACGGGTTAACGACAATATCTTCTTCGGGAATCGGGTAGATGGCCCCGGCACCAAGGGTCGGCACACCGTTCATACGGGCTTCCAGTTGGTGAGCGGAAATTGACCCAGTGAGGTCATCGATATCTTGCTGACTCAGGTGCGGCGCATGCTTCCAGCCAGCCTGGACCACGTAGCGGCTCAAGGGACTACGGTGAAGTTGGCGCCGGCAATGCCCTGGCTCTGGCCCAGCTGAGCCCGGGGATCAACGAGGCGTGCGACTCGCATGCTCAAGGTGCCCCGCTCAATGCCTCGCTCTCGTACCATGTCGCCCAGCCGCTTTGTCATGCTGTTGGTACGCCCCTGGTATCGAGCTGAGGCAGGTGGCATGTCGAGGTTGGCAATGTCGCTCGCCGTCAATATTGGCTGTGTCATAGGGGCTCCTGTTCGTGCATGGATTCGAGAAAGGAAACGACCAGCTCGGTAAGGCCCGACAGGGGCGTGAAGGTCATCATGACGATGCCTCGTGTCGTCATCGTCCGAACGAGCGCTTCGTCGTACACGTCCTTCGGCACCTCTTCATCCAGCCACACCACATCCTGCTCGGTGCCCTGAAAGATCCGGCGCCCCTGGTCATAGCTTCGAAGCATCAAACGCGACCAGAAGCCACTGGTGTGCTTGACCATGATCTCCTCGTAGAGATTGGCCACGCCTCGCGCAGGTGTCGGCTTTCCGAGCAGGTGCAGGGGTACCAGGCCGGTGCCGAATTCAGGTGTTCCGTAAAGTCCGCCCAGCAGCTTGCTCTGGATGATGTCCCTCGTGGTCTGGCTGGTGTCGCCAGCGGCCAAAGCGGTGATGGCGCGATCGAACCGACGCCCTTCCCACCAGTCCGGGTATAGGCCAGTCAGGTGATAGGTCATTTCCCCCCCGCCAGCGACCGTCTTCCCCACCCGGTTGCCCGCCATAAAGAGCCGTTCCTTGTGGAAGGCTCCAGCACGAAAGAACTCCATGTGCTTCGGATAAGCGTTGCGTGAGAGCTTGCCCCCTTCGGGGAACAGCTGATCGATCAGGTTGTAGCGGCGGCGTCGGTCGCGCTCCTCTAGCAACCGTAGATATTCAAGACGTTCGGCCCTGGTCACGATGCATCATCCATCCCCTGGGCCTCGTATGCCTTGATCTTGGCCTCGAGCTCTTCATCAGTGAGCGCTTGTTCAGGAGGAGCATCGTCGGTGACAGGCTGATCCATGCCATAGGACTGGCGCTCCAGCTTGATCACTCGCTCCAAAGCCTGGGTGCCGTAGCCAATGCACTTGCCGGCATATTCCAGATCAACATCCACCTCGATGACTTCGCCATCTCTCGTCTCGACATCGCGCTTTCCTGTTGAAAGCTGGGTATCGAGCTGGCCAGCGAAGTTGTCTTGGATGCGCCGCCACCGCTGAAGCATCTGCCGGTGGCCGTTGATGATTGACGCGTTCTCGCTGGCCGCTTGCTCGATCAGCTCGGCATCCGGCACATCTGGCGCCGCCGACTCGGGCCGACTTAGCTTTTCACGTGTCCGCTGCTGTACTGCACCGGTTAAGTCCTTGCTCCAGCCCTCGGCCGTTGCTCGCTTACTGATCGCGCCCTTGCTTGGGCCATGGCGGTCCGAGAGCTTCTGCAGGCTGAATCGGCCAGTACGGTAGTCGGCCTCAATGGCCTCCCAGTCATAGCGTCGTGCCATAGGTGTCCGCGCGGCCCTCACGGGCGGCGCCTCCATGAATAGGGTGATGCGGTGCCGGTGACGATTCCGGCTCGGCTTCGAGTTGCCGACGGTTTCACCGCATCAAGTTTGCCGGGCGTCTCACGACGTGCGGCTGGGACGCCTCGCGGCGTGCCGAAACTTCTAAATTTGGCTACCCTGAACTCTTCTCGAAAAATCTAGAAAGGTGGAAGCCGTGATACCAGAAGACTTGTTCCCAGCACTAAAGACGCTAGAACGACTCAACAAACGTGTCACTGACAGTCTCCCCAACTTCAGACTTTCTCCTGAAATATTGGAAACAGCCAATAGATTCAACAAAATAGCCAAACCGCTTGCAGATCAGATGAAGGTTATCGAGGAAGTCACCAATTCGATTCCCGCCATCGTGCCGGAATTTTTCAGAAACATTCCTCCCCTACCGGATAGCTTCATAGACATACTGAAGCGACTGGAAGAGCTAGAAAATACAGAAAGCACTGACTTCCATCTGCTTTCGCAGAACGGCTGGTTTCCTGACTTTTCATCCATCAGCATTGGCGCCACATTCCAACAAGTGCAGAACTACCGCCTTTCATACGACAATGAGGGCCACGAAAAAGCCGACCTGGAGATTACCGAGCACTTCGAAAGCGTGATGGATCGCTTCCTCGATGAGGGCGAAGCCGCCTTACACGAAGGACGTGGGAAGCTCATCAAAGATGCGATTCACGCACACAAAAATGGCCTATATAGCCTCTCAGCCCCCATGTTTCTGATTCAGGCTGATGGGCATGCTGCACACGCCTATGACGCTCCAGCATGGGGTCCATCCAATAAGAAGCTTCTAAAAGCCGCTCAGTCCGAATATGAGAAAGACAAGTTCCTGGGTGAGGCACTGATGCCCTTCTTTCGACAAGACCAGCCAATGATGATGAACGAAAAACAACGCAGAGAGACGCCTCCCCCTGAACACATCATCAACCGGCACATGGTCCTCCACGGTGAATCCGTGGACTACGACACCAGGGAAAACTCGGCTCGGGCATTCTCGTTTTTGTGGTACTGCATGTTCTTCATGGACTGCTTCTTCGAAGAGCAGGGTGAGGATCAGGGCAGTGAGGGTTAACGTTATCCAGCGCCATCTTCTCTCTTCCCGATAGGATTGCGTTCAGATGGATTGCGAGAAGAGCTTCAGCGATCAACACCTTCTCGATAGAAATCGGGGCCCGCACCCAGAGCGAATCCACCTAAGGCATCGAAGGCTAAGGAGCCATGAAACAAGGCCCTTAGGAGGTGGGACTATCTCTGGGTGCTGCAGGGTTTTCACCAATCGCGTCAATGACGCTTCACTTCGCGTGAGTACCTTCGACGCCACGTCGCATCCGCTCGAGAGTGCGCTGCTGCAGCCAGTGCTGAGCTTCCTCAATCTTGGTCAGGGCGCAGGCATTGGCCTTGCAAGCAAAGGGGCCAGCCTGAAAAGATCGCAGCCGGTCGGCAACAATTGCGAGCAACGCCTCGTGCGTCAGTCCGTTGACCCCTACTTCATTGATCGCCCCGTTCTGGAAAAGGATCACAGATCGCTTGAGCCCCACCATCTCGGGATCCGCTGACGGGTTGGAAGAATCGTCATAAGGTCCGATGACATACTTGTGACAAGCACCACCGGCGCCTGGCTCGTCCTGCACCTCGATCGACAGAGTGTCATTGGCCGGATTGACCTTGTGGTCATGTAACTCTCGCATATCTCACCTCGTTTTGATCGCGTCCATGAACGTGCGGGGCGCTCGGCTCTCTTGCCGCTGCCGGCTGCCGAGGAAGTAGCCCATCACACTGCTGACCAGGCCGGCGGCAATGCCCGTCACCGCAATGTCGGCATACCGCTCTCCGGTAGGCGTCAGCTCTACGAACGTCACTGCGCCGATGTAGGCGAACACTGCAACGATCACCAGAGTGCCGAGCAGGTACACGAAGTTGCGTGCCAGCCAACCGGCGTTATCAGCCTGAAGCGTGGCGACCTGCATCGCCCTGGCATCCTGACGGTCATGCATATAGAGGCGCGTCAGCTCGATGTCGAGTTCGCGCAGCTTGATCTTGGCCGCCTGTGGGTCAGCCTGCACTTTGCTCACTACCGCTTGCGGCGCGACCTCAGTGCCCAAAGCGTCAGCGACGCGCTTACCCAGAGCAGCACCGACCAGCCCACCAGCACCAGGTACAACGGCATTGCCAGCCGCTGTAGCGGCAACCTGCGCCATGCCAGGGGCAGCCTCTTTGAGCGCTTGGCCCACGCTCGGTGCGATCTCGGATAGGAATCCACCAACGTCGCTCCAGTTCATCGACTGTCCTCCGGGATGATCGAGGTGCTGCCCGTCCAGCCAGGGCTAGTGATCATCGTCTGTGTTGCCTGGCACTGCTGTAGCTCGTGCTCAAGGCGCTTGATCTCTTGGCGAAGGTTCCAGGCATAGCCACGCTCATTGTCGAGCTTCTGCTCATGGTCGTTGGCTTCAGCCTCGAACCCGCCAGCCTTGGCCTGCTCCTCGCTCAGCGCGTAGGTTAGCCCGTAAACAGCGGCACGGTAGGCGGCCACGGTGTCGGCGTAGTCCTCGCGGATCGCCGCCTTGTCGAATGTTTGGGCAACGGCGAATACCGATGCCAAGACAAAGGACCAGAGGAAACCTCGGTAGAGCCGTCGATAGCGCCGAGCCTCCGTGGTGAGCGCCTTATATTCGGTTGAAGTCATTTCTTGTCACCCTTGACGCCCAGCCAGCGGTCCAGCCGATTCTCGAGCTTTACCATCCCGACGTACCCTATCCCGGCACCGATTCCGGCAGCCCACGATGGATCTGCCCCCAGGGTGATCGAGATAGGCACCATGCCGTAGGAGGCAAGGCCAACCATTGGGACTTCCAGCCACTTGCGTGGCGGTCTTGGAGGTAGTGAGCCCAACAGCTTCAGCGCCGCCATGATCATTGCGGCGATTGCGGCGCTCACCGGCGGCTCTGCGATGAACCCCCGGACGGCCAGCCAGGCCATCAGCATCGGGTCTGGCATGGCTCACCTCAGTCGTCTTGTCGCCGATCTGACCTCGCCAGGGCGTTGATGAGAGGCAGAAAGGACAGCATTGCGAGCGACACCAGGGCGCGCCAGGTGACGTATCGTGCTTCTCCCTCAAGCGGAATGGTGTAGTCGGTAAGGCGCAGGGCAATCACTGCGGCGGCGATGCCCAGGACGCACTCAATCGCAAAGCGTGACTGGCCGTCATGGGTCACTCTCAGCGCAACGATACAGCGGTAGACGATGTACATGCCGATGGGCACATGGGCAGCGGCCAAGAGGTCTGAAACCAGCTGACTCATGAAGCGCGCTCCCTGACTACTTCGTCGTACCAGTGCAGGGAATCACCGGCCATCCGCCCACCAGCAGCAACGTAGGCCGCTGCGAGCTTCTCCAGAGAGTTCTCGTGCTGGCCGTACCCCGCACCAGGCAGTGACGCCCATATGTTGCGACAGCGGTCTACGGCCTGAACAAACTCTCCGCCTTGGATGAGATGCAGTGCCCACTGCTCCTTGACCTGCTGGATGGCGTAGCGATCCTGACTCTCTGGTCCGAAATCGGGCAGATTAAGCTGATCCCTGTAATGTGGCCAATACCGAGACAGAATCTGATAGCGTCCAGCTGCGGTGGACCACAGGCCAGGCCGGTACTCAATGGCATGTCCTCGAGGCAGCGGATGATCGCTGTAATCGCTGAACAGCCGCATCGATCCGGGCAGCGAGCCCACGAGAACGTCATAGCCGTCATTGGACGTTGCCAGCATGGCCTCGCCAATCTCGGACACGGCAAGCATGTCCAAAAAGGCGCAGACATTGAGCCCGCCAGCGGCTTCGTGTGTGATCCGTGGCATAAAAGGTCTCCGGCGCCTCACGGCGTGAGAGAAAAAAGAACTCCGGCGCCTCACGGCGGGGGAGAAACTAAAAGGCCCCGCCAGTCACCTGGCAGGGCCTTCGAAATACCGCTATGTCACATCACGGATCACTACGCTTGGAAAGTGACACGATGAAGTCATAGCCGAGAATGTTCGGTGTGGGTGTGACTTCATTAATGACCAAGGTCTCACCAGAAAAGGACATTTCATCCCCAGTCTTGGGATCGGTTTCAACATAGGCAGCTCGCGGGAATTCGCCGTAAGTTTTATCTGCCATAGCAATCACTTTTTTCACCACGATCTCCGCAGCATCATGAACTTTTGGAATGGGAGGGGCATGAGCCGTCCAAGACAACCGTGCACAGGTGCAGACCTCACAAAAAGCCCCGACTCGGAAGTCAGGGCGCAGATGTCGATGCTGGAGGCAGGGTAGGCGATTCGTGCCCACAAGGCAAGACTGATATAAAGCTGAATTTGGTCAAAGGAGACATAAATCATGGCGGAGATAGACCGAGCGGTAGTCACTGGTACCTTGCATGGCTCTATGTACCATTGCGAGAGCATTCATGACCCCGAACTACGAGACGAACTCAACCGGCTGCGCAAGTGGTGGGACCGAGCGTGCCACAGCGTGACTACAGGCAAGAAGGACCCCATCCTTCTTGATGAAGCTGAATACGCCAGCGAATGGTGCATAAGACTTGCGGAGCAAATCATCTTGGCTGACCGGGCTCTACGAAGCGGCGACCAGCCAGATTTCGCTCTTCAGCACACGCGAGAATGGGTATGGAATCGATTCGACTGTCTGGAAAGCGGGCTCCAAAGCAATGGCGTTCCAAGACGGGAGCTCTGAGAGCTAGGCGGCACAGGATGGTGCCGTTAAAGAAGCGATAGGTCCTAGAGCAGCAGCTTCCCATGCATCGATGCGCTCCAACGACGACCTCCAAATATCGCCCCAACAGGATCTCCCTAATCTCGACCAGCGGTGTACATCCATCCTGGTACCACGTTCTTCAATGAGCCAACGCTGAACCGCCTGCGGCGTTGGCAACCCCGCCCGCCGATATGGCCAGGTCGTTTCGCTATGGTGGTAGAGGGCTGCCGCGCACAGATACCGAAGTGTCTCAAGCTGCTGCGCGGTAGGCCTGCCCTTCCCCTGCCCCGGCAATCGGATGCCATCGGCCAGGAGCTGCCGGTACAAGGCGAGCTCCACCGTCTCCCGGTCCTCATCCAGCTCGTCACGAGTGAACGGGCCGAAGCAGTATCGGGCCAGCGCCGCCAGGTGTGGTGGCAGCGACTCGACGCGACTCATGACAGCGCCTGCCTCGAGACCATGGACAATCTTCCAGTCGTTGTCAGGCAGCCTGCCCTCATTACTCGATTTGGTCGTGTCCTCTAGGGCCGTCCGGATCTCGGACAGACGTTTCTCAGTGCGGCGAACCGCCATTTTCAACTGGTCCAGGTTCTCATCGAACGGCCCCGCATGGGAAAGCGCCCTCATGTTCCGCTTGTGCTCAGCGATCAGGCTACGCAGCTTGGCGCCATTGTTGCCCACGGCGTCACCTAGCTTCTGGGCACGATCAAAATAGGCTGCCGCAGGGCTGTCGCCTTTCCTGGTGTGGTAGGCATCAAAGATCATCTGGCGTGCGCTTATGTATCGCATTGGCTCTCTCCGTTTCCTACCGTTTCCCAAATCGTTTCCCGTTTCCCCGATTCGTTTCCTTCGGCATCGGGACGCCGTCTTTCCATATCTCTCTCACGCGCTGCTCTGTCACGGCTGGCAAGGTATTTGACCAACGCTGGAAGATGGCCAGCCGCTCACTCTTGGTGTTTCCTTTCTGCATTTCACGGGCGACGTGTCGGCACTGACACTCGATGGTCCATTGATTGGCCTGCATACCTTCCGGCTTGTGCCCGTACTCCATCAGGCCGCTGTCCTGAACCGGATGCGCTGCTGCCCCGTATCAGGGCCCCCTTTGGGCTCAACAGGGATAATCTCCACCCTTGTGCCGGTCTCAGCCCTCCGGTCGATCACCGGTGGCTCCAGGATCACTCTGCGAACAAACTCCCCGCGGTCGTCAGGAATGATCCCGGCGGCAACCAGCCCATCCTCCAGGTGTTTCATGCTCAGGCTGTAGTTGCTGGTATCCCTACGCCGAACTCCCTTCCCAAGCCTGGGAGTGAACGCCAGATCTACCTGGCATCCAACAGGGGTGAGGCCTGCTCGACTCACAGCGTTGCGGACAATCAGGTGACAGGCATCCACCTCCCGCTTGCGCTTACTCCAGTGCTGGCGGGTACCAACGTTGGTGCTTGTGGCCAGGTACGGAATGAAGATATGCATCAGTCCTCTCCGTCCATTTCGTGAAAGCCATGGTCACAGAGCTCTTGCCCAACAATCTGGCCCGCAATCCTCAGTCGGCTCGAGGCAGAGTCCTGGCGACGCTTCAGGCTGGTCAGCTCCTGATAATCGATAGGTAGGCTGTCAGCTCCGTCCTTCAGCGCTCGCGTTGCCTCGCGGTATTCGTTATAGGCTTTGGCTAACCGTCGGCCAGCCTCACTACTGATCGTCATCATTTGACGGCCTCCAAGAGTCCTCGACGGGCAAGCTGGTCAATCGTCAGCACAATGGCTCGGTCCATACGCGCGCGGCGCTCGTCCTTGTTCAGGTCCTTTCCGTTGTCGATTTCATGGTGGCAACGCGGGCAAAGTGCGGCTGTTAGGCAATCACTCGATTTTTGCCCCATCCCCCTTCCCTCGTTGCGGTGTGCTGCCTGAATGCCCCAGGCACCGCACAAGACGCACTGATCAAGCTGATGGACATTGGCCAGCCACTGGCGGGACCGGTACGGCTTCAGCTTCGGGATCATTGTTGCTTCTCCTGTGTGGCTCTTCGCAGCAGGTCTCGGAGAGCTTCTCGCCCCTGTCTACGGTCGATGCGGCGAGCCTGACAGGCCATTACGCCAACCGCTGTCGTTGCCAGTACCGCGGCACAGACCAAAATGGCAAAGCTATTCATGCGGCCTCCCGGTATTGGTCAGCACCAATTCCCTGCAAACCAGGATCAGTAAGCTGGAAGCCGAGTGAGGTGAAGTGCTGCCACACCTGGTCCAAGTGCTCGGTAAGCTGCTTCTTGGTCATCGCCCGTGTCACCGGCCACTCGAAGGGCGCCTTCATCAGCTCGAGCTTCTGTTCGTAGGGCAGTGGTTTGATGATCCGATCGTAGGCCTCTCGGTATTGCTCGCTGTCCCGACGCAAAATGGGAATCCCGAAGTGGAGCTTGCAGAAGGCCTGGTAGTCCTCTGCTGATTGATCTCCCTGCTTTTCCGCATCTGCACACCACCGCCATTGCAAAGCGTTCTGCGGAATACTCCGCTGATCAGGTTGCTCTTCCACCACGAAGCGAACTTTCGGCCAGCGCTGGTGAGCCTCTGTTAGGATGCGGGGCAACCGGGCCAGAGCGGCGAGGCTTTCCTCGAGAGTGGCAAAGCTGACAACGTAGCGCTTGGGCAGCCGCTTCACGCAGCACCATCCTCGCCGCCCCAGGCGGACAACAGGCGGTACTCATGAGGTCTCGCGGTCCCTGGGCCTTTCACCTCACGGCTGACAACCGTCTGGCCCAAGGAGCGCAGCTCACGGATGCGAGCAGATATTCCGGCGTGACTATCCATCTGGCCGAAACGAGCCAGAATGGCGTCACCGATCTCGTGCAGCTGCATCCAGTAGGTGGCGTCACCCATCACCAGGTACACGCGCCCGATCTGAGTGGCGGGGTTATCGATACAACGCCCGCGACGCGGGGTCAGTTTGGTCACAGTTCCCATGGCTACGCCGCTCCCTGTTGCTTGATCTTCATGTGCTCGATCACTCCAGCCAGGCTGTCGTTGGTGATGCGCTGCACCTGAGTGCCGTTCGCTAACCCTTGGCGCCCTCCTTCCATCACTCGCAAAGCACGTTGCTGGTTGCCGATGACGGCGATGTCCTTCCCGGGAAGACTGCCCCTCGTGTGCTGGCCAATGAGCGTGTTCTGCTGAGTGGCGGCGCCCGCCAGGAACGCAGGCCAGGAATCGGGACGGTGCACGGCATAGGCTCGGTACTGCGCTTCGAAGCGCTGGCGAAGCCACACCATGTCCTTCTCGCTTTCGATCATGGCCACCTTGGTCCAGCCCCCAATGCGCTCGATGGCGGCATGGATCAGCGGATCGTCAAAGCAAACATCGCGGTAGTGGCCGACGCTGCGAATCGCCCGCTCGACCTTGGACCAGGCCTGCAAGGTGCGGCTCTGGCTATCACCCCGAGCGAACTTGATCACGTCACCAGGCTTCGGAGGGAACTGGCCAGTGTCCGGGCTCTGAATGTGCAAGGTGAGCGCCCTTCGGATCTCCTCCAGGTCGAGTTGCTCGAGAGCACGGAACACCAGCTCGATGGTTCCCGGCGTAACGCTGCGGTTGTAGATTTCCTGCGCCTGGCTCCACACCTCGGCGAAAGCCTCAAAGTCATTTCCGGTCATCACCAGTGCCCTCCCTCGGCGTCGAGCAGGTCGCCCACATCGCCAGGGCTGGCCTGACGGCGTGCTACGGCTTCACGAATGGCCTGCTGATTAGCGGCATGAAGCCGCTCGGCTGGATTCATTCCGCTCCCTGAGCGCTGCTGGGTGCTGAGCCGGCGAGCCAGCCAGTCAGCTTTGACGCCCTGCCAGCCAGCGAGCACAGCCTCGTCCAGCGCCTGGTCAGGCGTTAGGCCGGGAATACTCTTGGCGGCGCGGATGGCTTCGTTAACGTTCAGGTTCAGTGCGCGCTGAGTCAGCGGTTTCTTGAGCGCCTTGCGGTGCTCGATGAAGCCCTGGACGGCCTCGGCAGATACCTCTGCAGGCAGGTTGCTCAGGTCGAGTCTGCTCGGCTGAGTCTTTGGCTTCCGGGGAGTCGTCTCCGACTTCGGCCCTACCGGATCAGAATTCAGATTGGTTTTGGCCGAAGCTCCTTCCCCCTCGACCGAAGGGAGAGGGGGTATGTCTTTACTGTCTTTCGGTGTTTCCCCATTTTGGGGTGACTTTGTTACCCCATTTTGGGGAATCTTTCCCCAAGTTGGATCGACCTTCCGTTTTGGGATAACTCTCGCCTTCTGAGCAGAGAAGTCCCACTCCTCGATAGCCTTGTTGATGCGTACTGGGCTTTGCCCACCACCACTGCGGACCAGTACGCGCTTTCGGATAAGGCCATTAAGCGTCTCGGAACACTTACCCTCAGACAGGCCAGTCATCTCGCTGAACACGGATGCGGCGATCCAGTCTTCAGGCTTGTTCCAGCCATAGGTCATGCGCTCAATGACACGAATCACACGAGCCTCACGGCTTGTCAGCGGTGAACGTGCAAATGCCTCCACGAGAGCGTTGGCTGTTCGGGTATATCCGTCTTCCACCTGAATGCTCCTGCCGGTCCTCTCAGGGCCTGGCGATTGGCCGTCGTCACGACGGTCGGGGAACTGGATAATCTCGGCTGTATCGGTCACAATGCACCTATCGTTGTTTGAAAAAGCCCGGGATTGGTTTGGTCGCCTTCCGGGCTTTTTTGCGTCCGGTATCTGGCCTACTGGGGCCTCGTATTTCGTAGCCGAGCTCAAGCCCGACCGCCCTCCACCACCCTGAGCACAGGAACTCGGCGACGCAGGGCGTACAACTGCCCCTGTACGTCGTTGAGACATGCTTCAAGCACCACGTCTTCCACGCTCATTCGCCGTGCTTGTGCCTCGGCCTTGGCAGCTTCCTGAGACTCGGGCGACATGCGCTCGAAGACTCGCGTCAATGAATCGCGACTGATCATCGCGGACTCCTTGGCCCTGTCAGGCCGACTGAGATTGATTGATGCTGTTGGTAGAGAGCTGGCGTTCGGCCATCTCAGCCAGCAGGCACTCGAGCTCCTGAAGTTCGTCCGCCGGCGGTGTTTCACCGTTGGCCAGCCTTGCCAGGAGGGCTTCGCGGCGCTTACGCATAACGTCTAGACCGAGCATCGTGGCCTCATGCACCAGGGGCGCTAGCCGACCACCGTGGCGCATTGCTGCTTCTGCCTGGATCCGCTCGAATTCGTCATCGGTGAAGCGAGGCTTGACGAGGTGCTGCAAGTGTTCACCTTCCGGTTTGCAACGGCGGTCGCTGAGGTGTGAAAGCATGTGGGCAGTTCCTTTGGTTGCTTAAGGGATGCCGCGGCCTTCACAGGCAGGCGGGACAGGATGGGTTATGCGGCCTGGCTGCCGCCGAAGACGGCAGGGCACAGATCCGCCGCCTTGAACTTTCTGGAGGTGAGTTTCTCGGCTCGCAGTGCGACAGCAGGAGACATGCCATGCTTCCCCCGCACCCATCCCGAAATAGTCGTCTGGTCCACACCGAGCGCTTCCGCGGCTTTCGTTTGGGTGCCAAAGTGGTCCACCAACTGAGTGAAGAGGGATTCCATGACATGGCTCCATATGGGTACACCCATAATCTTAGATATGGTTATCTCCCTTTGCAAGAGTATGGGCGCACCCCTAATACTTCGCGGATGGAACTAAAAGATCGCCTCAAGCAGGCACGAAAGGCCCGAAAGATGAGTCAGGTGAGACTGGCGGAAGCGACCGGCCTGGATCAGACCACTATTTCGAATCTCGAGACCGGCAAGGTATCGTCTACCAGCCGAATCGTGCAGCTCGCTCACGCCCTCCAGGTCAGTCCGCGTTGGCTTGCCACTGGCGATGGCTCCATGGACGATAATGTTGCCGACTTAAAACCTCGCTACGGTCAGCAGCCCGACGAGCTTGAGATGCTCAACACAGAGGTCATTGAAGGCAATGAGCCTTTGCGTCCTGATGAGGTGATGCTGCCCGTCTTTCGCGAAGTAGAATTTGCCGCTGGCGACGGCTGTACCCAAGTCATTGAGAACCACGGTGCTCAGGAGCGCTTCAGCCTACCCCGGCTCATACGCGCAGGCGTACAGCCTCAGAACGCCGCTCTGGCAGTAGCCAAGGGCGACTCGATGATGCCGGTGATCAATGACGGCGCTACCCTGGGTATCGACAAGGGCAGTCGCGGCATTCAAGACGGGAAGATTTTTGCGCTGGATCATGGCGGCATGCTCCGCGTAAAGCGCCTGTACCGCATGCCGCTTGGACGCATGCGAGTAGTCAGCGACAACGCCGACGAGTATCCCGAGGAGGTCTATGCCATGGCCGATCCCGATGCGCCAAAAGTCATCGGCCGGGTGTTCTGGGTGGAGAATTTTCTCTAATGGCGACCATCGAAGAGCTTGAACAGCGGATTTATGAGCTGAAGGTCCAGCAAGATAGAACGGTAGACATGCTGGTCGAAGTGCTAGATGCCAACATTGAGATGGCACTTGCACTTCGCGACTCCAACTATGCCTCCACCAAGAAGCGAGGTGAAGACGCCCTATCTTCAATTGAAGCAGCTGTAGAAATACTGAGGCAGCGGGAAGAGAGCTTGAAGGAGTCGCCGGATGAATGATCAGAAGGTATCAAGCCTGCTCGACAAGCTAGATGATGCCAGGCGCCAAGAGGCTATGGATCGTGACAGAGAGCGTCGTGGCGACGATAATGGTGGGAACGGAGGTGATCCCCCTATGCATGACCTAACAGCTCGCGTCGAACGGTTGGAGACAGACATGCGCTCAGTGCGCGAGGATGTGGCTGTCATCAAATCTAACTACGCCACCAAGACCGATATTGCGGACTTGCGTGCTGAGCTGCACTCTTGTCTTCGTCAGCAAACCATGTGGAGTGTTGGTACGATTATCGCCATGGCGGGCCTCGTGTTTGCCATCATGCGCTTTCTCCCCGCAGCCTGATCCAGTAATTACACGCTGAGAGCGTCTACGCTTTTCAGCTTCGAGCCTGTATTGCCCCATACGTCCCTCCCCACGCCATGCCTTCAAGGTTGAGCACGCTATACTCATCCCTCCATTCATCAAGCAGGGATGAAGCATGCGAAAACTAATAACCACACTCGCCGCCACCACTGTCTTGGCCATTGGCAGTAGCGCAAGCATCGGGCAGGCCGTCGCCTGGGACGGCTTCGACTGGGAGACCAGTAGCGATATCACTATCGAGTCCGGCAACCTTGTCCGACCGGGCGAAGAGATCGAGTACTACGACTGGGAAGCAAGTGAATACCGCTACGGCGAGGTGGATCGAATCAACAGCCGGGGCAACTCGGTCGAGGTAGAGATCTACGACTACGACACAGGCGAGTACCGAACCTTCGACATGGATAGATAGCCCTGCCCAGCCTCCTGAACCCGCCCACAGTGGCGGGTTTTTTATGTCCACACAAAAAATATATGGGTATACCCCTTGACGCATACTATGGGTTGACCCATATTTGTACTCACGAACACGGCGCAGCCGGTTCAGGCCCTCCAAGGGCCAAGCTCTTTAACAATCTAAGCCCCGTCCGTCCGTAGCGTGGAGAGCGCGAGAGGCCGCCGGGGAGTGCGTGAAGGCTACGAAAGTGCCAAGGATTCCGGGCTCTGCCACGGCAGAGCCCATCCACCAGTCTATTCAACGAGTGGACTGGTGGATGAAAGACAACGTCATCTGCCCCGCAGCGTACCAATGGGCCGTTGGTTGCTATCAAGTTCAGTTGACGTTTTCGACTCCGGTTGACGAGCGCCCCAAGGGTTGACAAATTCCTTATTTGGCATACACTGGAATAATCAGGCCCAAGTATGAGGAATTCTGATGCATCCTGAAGTCGCTAACCCTGACCTTACTTCCGAACGAGTCACAGCCATGGCTGAGCTAATTCGAGATGTTCGAGCCAGTGCAGTAGATAGCTACGCTCCCGAGGAAGGAGACACTACCAAGTCTCTTGGCTTCACTGCATATGAAAGAACTCGATCAATCATTTGCTCCACTGCTGGCACCCCAGGGTTCGAATGGTTAAGTGTATTGACGCCAGATAGGCGTTTCACTTTTCGGATCGGAGACACACCAGTTCGGTTTTGGAAAGGCATCGCAGAGCGGCTACCAGGCAGTAAGCTTCTTAGGTCCGAGGAAGCGTTAAGACAAACTGAATTAAATTTCCATGATGAACCAATCAACTCCTTAATTTGGTACATCATTGTTGAGACGGGTCCTGACAAACTTGTTGAAAGAGCCTATCTCATTGGCTTCACCGAGCACGGTATCCAGCACATAAACTGGGAAATACCGATTAAAGGTAAAATTACCACTCTTGCAAGTGCTGAAGACTCCAAAACTGAAGGCGTTGAAATGGTTTCAGCGGCTGCTAGGTTGCGGAAGAAAGATAAGGGTAAAGATCATGGCAACAGAGACGCAAGCCAAGAGTAACGATTTTTACGGAGACAGGCTCCGCCTGGCTCGCCTGATGGCAGGAATCACCCAGCAAGAGCTGGGTGATTGCGTTAATGTGTCACGTCAGTTTATTCACCAATTAGAGAGCGGTGCTAAAAAGCCGCCCGAAGACGTTCTGAACGCAATATCAGAACGACTTGAGGTTAGTAACGGGTTCTTTTTCACACCTGTTGGCAATGATGTTAAGTTTGAGCAATGTCACTTTAGAAAAAGAAAAACAACACCCGTAAACTTGTCTAATCGTGTGCTGGCAATGTCAACCATTTTTGAAGACATAGTGCAGCTATTGGACACACTACTTGAGCTTCCAGAAATCGATTTTCCGGAGCTCGGTAGCTTAACAACTGACGCAAATTCAATCGAAAGGGCAGCCGAAAAGACTCGGATACATTGGGGACTTGGCATAAACGCACCTATAACAAACATGGTAAGAGCTTTAGAAAATGCCGGAGCCGTTATTACCTGCTACGACAACGTCTCCGACAAAGTAGACGCACTTTCTATAAGTAGAAAACGTCCAATAATCGTAAGAAATAACGCAAAAGAAAGCGTATGCAGGTTACGCTTTGATCTTGCTCACGAGTGCGGCCACTTAGTTCTACATCAAGGAGTCGAAACAGGTTGTTCTAAGACTGAGTCGGAAGCTAACGCTTTTGCAAGTGCATTCCTTTTTCCACGCGCCGCATTTATAAAAGAATTTCCCGCTTGCATAGGGCCCCGGGGGTTTCGATGGGAAAAAATGCTAGGCTTAAAGGAAAGGTGGAAAATTAGCCTCAGAGCAATGATCTACAGAGCAAATAAACTTGATTTAATAAGTGCCCAACAATACAGAAGCGCCAATGTTTATCTAAACAAAAATGGTCAAGCACGAAAAGAAAAACTTGACGACGTTTTGCCGATGGAAATACCCGAGATTCTTCCTTCAGCAATCGATATGATACATGAAGAAATGAACATATCAATTTATGACATATCTAGAAAACTAAACATAAACCCAGTTATTGCATCTCAACTAACAGGATACTCACTTAAAAAACAAGCAGACAATAGTAAAGTGAAGAATATAGTAATGGCTTAGACGGTAAAATCCGATCTTTTTTATGAATTAGAGTTTCTAGATCCCGCCTAAATTGACGAGTTTTTTTCTACTAGAGCATGTAATGCTCAATCCCCTTCCTATTTCCCTGCATATTGCCCGCCACAGTGCGGGCTTTTTTCTTCCTGCGGGCTCGCTATGGGCGGGCTGCGCTTCACATTGGAGATTGTCATGCAGCCGATCACCAAACACGAAAGACGCGTTCAGAACGATCAGCGCGGCGCTGACCGCTACGCCTGCCGCCGACACATTGATCAGAAGTTGCGAGACATGCAGCTGGCCCGACAGCTCCGCGAGGCCTGGGAATGAGCGCTCGATATCTGGTCCAGCAGGCTCGCCAGGGCCGCATGGTACCGAGATGCGATCTCCCCGGATCACCCTACCCCAGTCGAAAAGCAGCGAAACTCGCCGCCGCCCAGGAGGGCATCCCCGCACCGCGCATCGTCATTGTAAAGAGGCCCACATGACCCGCAATCCAGTGCTCATGGAAATGCGCGCTCAGCAGCGTGCCCGAGGCATCACCATCACCAAGCCTTCTCCCCCGGTGATTGGTAGCCGCCCTTTCGATCCACGAACCGCCAGCAGCCCAGAGGAAAGGGAAAACGCCAGACGCCTTGCCGATTACCACAGTCGCCGCGCTGGCCTGTCAGAGCCTCGTCTTCAACTTCGGAGGTGACATGACTGCTATCTCCCCTCCCCCAATGACTCGGCCTGAAGCCCAGTACGGCGTAGTCCATCACATGCTTATAGAGCACGGCCGGACCAGAGCCTCGGAGCTGATCCTCATTAACGGCAAGGCCTACCGACTGACGGTCGAGAAAGTCCCCCACGACGACATGCCTGCAGCGACACGCCAAATGATTCAGGAGATAACCAATGAACAAGCTGATCACTGAAATCGAGGAGCTGGTGGCGGAAGTACCACGCCAGTGCGGGTTGACCGCAAGCACCACACGATCGTTCGGCGAGAACGGCTATCAGTCACTCCAGGTACAGGTTCGACTGGTCCCTCTTGGCGTCGAGCCAACGCATGAGGACTGGCTTTTCCTTCACGCCAGCGAAGAGCATCACTTCCCCGGACTTCGAGATCGCTTGGCCCAGTTCATCGCCGAGCATCGCAGTAAGGAGGCCGCATGAGTTTCCTGACGCATGTCGCCGGTATCCCTTGTCGATGCGAGGTGACGCACTACAGCAAGCCGACGCCGATGCGCATCACTGGCTGGGGATTTGGCGACGCCGAGCCGCCGGAAACGGGTGAGTTCGAGTATCGGATACTCGACCGTCGGGGGCGCCATGCGCCATGGCTTGAGGCCAAGCTTGTTGAAGCGGACGACGATCGTCTGCTCGAGGAGTACCTCGCCCTGCAGAACAGAGCCGCATGAAAAAGCCCGTCACCAGGTGGAGCTGGTGGCGGGCCGGATGATCCACACGACATGAATCAGCGAGGAGTATCCCCCGATGAACCAACCCGCACAAGTCCACCAGCATCCGGGGCAGCAGACGCCGTTCCAGATGATGGCGACACGCCTAAGCGTCGATCCCGATACCGTTCAGAACCTCATGACGCAGACACTCATGAAGGCCAAGGGCGGTCAGCAGCAGGTCACCCACGAGGAGCTGATGGTCTTCATGTCCATCGCCAACGAGTACCGGCTCAACCCACTGGCCAAGGAAATCTACGCCTTTAACAACCGCGGGGCTATCCAGCCAATCGTCAGCATCGACGGCTGGCTGAAGATCATCAACACGCACCCGCAATTCGACGGCATGGAGTTCGACGACCGTCTCGACAATCAGGGCAAACTGTTGGCAATCACCTGCCGGATCTTCCGCAAGGATCGCAGCCGAGCCACAGAGGTGACCGAGTACTTGAGTGAGTGCGCCGGCGCTACCGAGCCGTGGAAGAAATGGCCGGTTCGCATGCTGCGTCACAAGGCCACCATCCAGTGCGCCCGCTATGCCTTTGGCCTGTCGGGGATCATCGATGAGGACGAGGCCGACCGATACCGCAGCACCAATCTGGAGCGCGACGTCACGCCGCAGAAGGATGAGCCGGAGACCCTGCCCTTCTATCCGGCCGAGCAATTCGAAGACAACTTTCCGACCTGGCAAGCCGCCATTGAGGCGGGTAAGCGAACGCCGGAACAGGTCATCGGCTTCCTCACTAGCAAAGCCCAACTCACTAATGAGCAGAAACAGCAGATCTTGGAGGTAGCAGCATGAAGATCATCGAATTGGTTCAGGGTAGCGACGAGTGGTGCGCCTACCGTTCCCGGTATTTCACTGCCAGCGAAGCCTCGATCATGATGGCCTGCTCGAAGAACGTGAAACGCAACGAGCTGCTGCACATGAAGGCTACCGGCTCAGAGCAGGAGTTCAGTGCGTGGTTCCAGAAGAACGTGCTCGACAAGGGCCACCGCATCGAGGCCTCGGCTCGCCCCATCGCGGAGCGCATCGTCGGCGAGGAGCTGTACCCGGTCACTGCGGTGTCTGATGACGGCGCCCTGCTGGCCTCGTTCGATGGCATCACGATGCTTGAGGACGTCGGCTGGGAGTGTAAACAGTGGAACGCTGCGAAGGCTGAGGTCGTGAGTTCAGGGGAGGTGCCGCAAGAGGACTACTGGCAGGTGGTTCAGCAGCTAGTGGTGAGCGGTGCAGAAAAGTGGCTCTACATGGTCACGGACGGCACCGAGGAAAACACTGTCAGCACCTGGGTCACTCTCGATGATTTCCATGCCAGTCTGCTTGTCACTGGTTGGGAGCAGTTCAGAGCAGACCTCGAGGTCTATCAGCCTGCCGAGCAGGTTGTCGCGCCACAGGGCGAGGCGCCAAAAGCACTGCCTGCGCTCAAGATCGACCTTACCGGGGCAGTTCAGGCAAGTAACTTGCCTGACTTCAAGGCTCGGGCCATGGCCATGATCGAAGGCATCCGCACCAAGCTGACTACCGATCAGCATTTCGCTGATGCCAGCGAAACGGTCAAGTTTCTGCAGAAGGGCGAGAAGCAGCTGGAGGCCAGCAAGCAGGCCGCCCTGGAACAGACCGCTAGCATCGCCGAGCTGTTCAGCACCATTGATGAGTTACGCGAGACCATGCGCCAGAAGCGGCTGCATCTCGACAAGCTGGTGAAGGCGGAGAAAGAGAACCGCCGACTAGAGATCCAGCAGAAAGCGCACCAGGCCTTTGACGATTTCTTGGCAAAACTGGATTGCCCGGTGGAGCCGCAGCACAGCCTCAACGTCGCCGGCGCCATGAAGGGTAAGAAGACCATCGCCACCTTACAGTCTGCGGCCGATGACGAGGTAGCCCGAGCCAAGGTCGAGTGCCAGCAAATGGCCCAGCAGCTCAGCAGCAACCGGGCGCTGCTCGAGCAGGAGCAGGGCGAGTACGGCTTCTTGTTCAGCGACTGGAAGCAAATCATCCAGGGGCAGCCTGACGACGTCCGAAACCTCATCAAGGCGCGCATCGCCGACCGCAAGGCCGAAGAGCAGAAGCAGCTCGACGCCGAGCGCGAGCGCATCCGTCAGGAGGAGGAAGCCAAGGCGAAGGCCGAGGCCGAGCGGAAGGCGCGCGAGGAAGCGCCCGCGCCGGCCGATGACGCACCGGTCATCCAGACCCACAGCCCGAGCAAGGGCGAGCCCGGCTACCGGGAGCCGATCGACACCAGCCGCATCACCCAGGCTGCCGACAACTTCCAGCGCGGCAGTCAAATGGTCAAGCCGACGACGGTCGAGATCACGAAGAAGGAATACGAGGTGCTGCTCGCCGACCAAGCTCGTCTCTACGCTCTGCTGGATGCCGGCGTGGACAACTGGAGCGGCTACAGCGACGCAATGGCCTCACTCAAGGCTGCCTGACCACCCACCAGGGGCCGCTCGGCTCCTTCCTACCGACCCGACGAGGGCTACCTCAATGTCACACCCCACCGATGTAACCAGGTTCTTCGAGGACCTGGATGGCGGCGTCTTGGCTGAACGCCTTGGCGTCATTCTCAGCCACGCCGCGGCAGCGGCCACCGACAACCCGAAGAAGAAGGCCAAGGTGACCTTGGACCTGAGCATCGAGAACATCGGCTCTGGCAGCCAAGTGGGCGTGATCCACAAGCTGTCTTTCAAGGTGCCCACGGCGCATGGCGCCACCGCCGAAGACCACACCACCGAGACGGTGATGTACGTCAACCAAGGTGGCGAGATGACCCTTGAGCCGAAAAACCAGCTCGACATGATCGGCCACCATCACCGCAAGTCTTCCCAGCAGCAGCACAAGGAGAGCGACCAGTGAGCCTGACCAAAGACGCCTTGCAGCATCTTGAGCAGTCACACAAGACCGGCACTGAAGTGGCCAACGGCAACGCGCTGGTGCTCGGTAGTGACTTCCAGATGGCGGACCTGGAGAAGTACCAAGATCATCGCCGGCGATTTCGCGGAAATTTCTCGACCAAGGGGCTTGGCGACTTCACCCGCTATCTCGGCGAGCGCGCCGCAACAAAGACTCCAGTCTTCATCGACCGCGACGACATGGCGGCACGCTGTTACCTCGACATCGGCAGCAGTGATGCTCCGGGGCACTGTGACCACACGGCCACGCTGTCGCTACCCAAGACGCCAGAGTTCATCGCTTTCCACCGCGCCAACGGCAGCACCTTCGACCAGGAGGGCATAGTTGAGCTACTCGAGGACTGGGGTCACCTGATGACCTTCACCAATAGCAAGGGTGAAGTCCTGGAGCGCGGCAAGGTGGTCAACGCCTTTCGCAAGGTATCCATCGACGACCTGACCAGCATCGACAGCGAGAAGCAGGAGCACAGCTCCCAGGTCGGAGTGATGAGCAAGGTCACAGTGAAAAATGCCGAGCGATTGCCGGCGGTAATCACCTGGCGCATGGCGCCCTACGAGGAACTGACTGAGCGCAACCTTGAGATGCGCGTCGCCAGTCTGACCAAGGGCGGACCTGGTTTCCGGCTGCGCGCCATGGCCCTCGATGCCAACGAGCAGGAGATCGCTGGTGAGTTCGCCAGCCGCATCGAGGAGGCGCTGCCCGAGCTCGAGTGCTTGCTGGGCAGCTTCACACCCTGACGATAACGGGCCCTACGGGGCCCCTGCCGTGGAGGCCGTTATGCCCAGGACATGGAAGGAGTGGACAACCCGCGAACTGGCAACCCTTGATCGAGATTACCCCGCTGGCGTGCCCGTGACGGAGATTGCTCGTCGCGTCGGACACTCACGCAATGCAGTAAAGACTCGAGCCCAAGAGCGCGGCCTTGAACATCCCGCGCACAGTAGCGCACAAGCCATACGGAATTTCGAAGCCAGGCATGACCGACCCCTGGCAACCATCGCTCGGGAATACCGAGATCGCTGCCTGTCTCGTACCACACTAGCCCATGACATTGGCATTGAGATCAAGGCGCTCCGGCGCGCTCTTGATGCCCGCCTCTGGTGCTCTTGGCCACGCATGACCATTGGCCGTATCGACGCCGCGAAGCGACGCCGCAAGGCAGCGTAAATCTACAAGCACGCCGGTCGTTACCGAGGCTGCTCGCCAGGACGGGCACGGCCGGTTCAGCAGTACCCAATATCCATCCAGCAGCGGAGACACGCCGCACTCCCTTGTTCTACCTCTACGCCGCCGGCATGGGGGCCGTCGGTAGTGAGATGAGCGGTACCGCCAAGCGGTAGGCGTGGGCAATGCCGGGCTCCCCTCCGAGATGGGGCATCCCTCATTCCAGAGGACGAGACGATGCGACTGATTGACGAGCTATCGCAGGCAGACAACGAATGACCATGCACCTCGCCATCGCCTCAATGTTGAACGTCACCGCACGGGAGTGGTCGGGTATCGCCATCCACGACGCCTCGCCGCCGGAGATCAACCACCGGAAGGCGCCGCCCCGGCCGCGCTATGCCGGGGTGAAGGCGCACCAGTGGGCCGCAGCCAAGCGTAGAGCCAAGCAGCGGGCAAAGCGGCTGGGTCAGGGCTAATCCAGCCTAGCGGATACCGCCCGCTTCAGGCGCTCGATCGCTTCATCATCATCTATGTCGAGCACTGCGATGTGCAGCACGCGGATAGATTCGCCCTCTGAGCGATCGCCCAGGCGCATCATGTACAGCTCGTCCCGATCAGCCCACAACCGCTTGCTCCGGTCGATGTTGTCACCTTCCGCAACCGGCCCGTCTTCCGGGACCGCATAGATGATGTTGAAGCCATCCAGGCTCGTTGCCTCAAGCTCGCCCAGCGAGACCGTTTCAGCCCCTGTGATCACATTCATGGCACTGCCCTTTCGTTGGTAGGAGCCCCAACCGTATCCGGGCGAGCATTTGCCGTCCACCAGCAACCCAGGCCGCCACCCGGTGGCTTTTTTCATGCCATGGAGAAACGCATGACCAGTCTGAACCTGTTCGGCCACGAGCTGGTGGTCGATAACTTCGCCGGCGGCGGTGGAGCCAGTGAGGGGATCGAGCAGGCCCTGGGCCGGCCAGTAGACCTCGCCATCAATCACGACGCCACGGCCATCGCCGTTCATACCGCGAACCACCCAGGCTCTGAGCACAGCGTAGCCGACGTGTGGGACATAGATCCCGAGACGGCCGCCGCTGGTCGTCCAGTCGGACTCGCCTGGTTCTCGCCGGACTGCCGCCATCACAGCAAGGCAAAGGGTGGCCGCCCCGTCAGCAAGAGCGTTCGCGGCCTGGCGTGGGTTGCTGCGCGCTGGGCAGCCAAGGTGAAGCCTCGGGTCATTGCGCTGGAGAACGTCGAAGAATTTCTGGACTGGGGCCCGCTGATCAAGAACGCCAAGGGCCAGTTAGTTCCAGATCCGGAGCGAAAGGGGCAGACCTTCAACGGCTTTGTGCGTGCCTTGCGGCGCCACGGCTATCAGGTTGAGTGGAAGATCCTGCGCGCCTGCGACTACGGCGCTCCGACCATTCGGCGCCGGCTGTTCCTGGTTGCTCGTCGTGATGGGCTGCCAATCAATTGGCCCAAGCCTACGCACGCCGACCCGTCCACGCCCGCGGTTCGGAGGGGAAAGCTGCGGCCATGGCGCAGCGCTGCCGAGTGCATCGATTGGTCGCTTCCGTGCCCTTCGATTTTTGGACGCAAGAAGCCGCTAGCCACCGCCACCCTGAATCGAATCGCCAAGGGTGTGATGCGCTTTGTCGTTAATCACCAGCAGCCATTCATCGTGAAGCTGAATCACACAGCAAGCTATTACACGCCGTTCCGCGGACAGTCATTGATCCAGCCGTTACAGACGATCACCACTGCACCGGGATACGCGCTGGTGACACCTTTCGTCACTGAATGTGCCAACGCGAGTAGTCAACGAAACATGGCCGCTAATGAGCCTCTGCGCACCCAGTGCGCCCAAGTCAAAGGCGGGCACTTCGCGCTGGTTTCTGCCTTCCTAGCGAAGCACTACACCGGCGTTGTCGGAGCGGATCTGCGTGACCCTCTGCCCACGGTCACAACCACGGATCACAACGCATTGGTAAGCGCCTTCATGGTCAACATGAAAGGCAGTAAGCGCAGCGCCAAAGACTGCAGAGAGCCATTGACGACCATTTGTGCCAGCACCACACACGCGTACCTGACATCGGCATTCCTAGCCCCTTACTACGGTAGCGGAAGCGGAGAAACTGGCAGGGATCTGCGTCAGCCCGCGCCCACTGTCACAACCAAAGACCGATTCCAGCTTGTCACAGTCGTAATCGACGGTGAGCAATACGCCATCGTCGATATAGGTATGCGCATGCTGCAGCCACATGAATTGGCCATGGCGCAGGGCTTCCCCGAGCACTACCGCTTTGCCGAGGTAAATGGCAGGCCATTGGCCAAGCATAAGCAGGTGCGGCTTATCGGCAACAGTGTGTGCCCGCCTCTGGCCAAGGCAATCGTTGAGGCGAACTTCACGCACGAGCGCCGGTTCATGCCGGCCGCAGAAACACGGATGGCAGCGTGATCGCGGCCATCATTCTCGGCCTGCTGATTATGGCTGGCATTGCGCTGGTCCTGCGAGAAGCGAGGCGGGCGTATAGAGAGCAGGAGAAACGTCATGGGTAGGTGCATCGAGAAGGCCAGGATGCCAGAGGGGGAGCTGGATCCTGATGGCAAGAGCGAACGAGAGCGAGTGCTGGAGCGGAAGCTTTGGCGGCTGCGTGAGGACGTTAGAGCGGCACGAGAGTGGGCAGGCGACAACTTGCCAGCGGGCGTCGGCCTGACCATGGTCGGCAAACTGGAGAAAGCGCTGGAGGGTAGGTGATGGCCACATTGCAATGCAGCCGCTGCGGCGGGACGCGATACGACACCAGCCACAGATGCGAGAAGGGGTGCGGGGTGATGACGGCGACCAACGAGGCGACGCTAGCGACGCTGGATGGGCTGAGGAAGCGACTGGAGCAGGTGGAAGCCGAGAGGGATGCACTGGCGGCACACCAGTCCGACCTGGTGCGCGAACTTACGTCGTGCCAGTCCATCCTGCATTCCATGGCGCACTATGGGAGCGTAACGCCTGAGTACGCCGACGATGCGAAAGCGGTATTGAAGCGAACCAAGGACGCCAGCCTCGCCCGCCGAGATGCGCGGATAAAGGCGGAGGCGCTGAAATCATGCCTGCCGCTGAGCGATCCTAGCTGTGACAGCTTCATCAGGCGAAAGGCTATCGAATACCGCCAAAAGGCCGAGGGATGTTGCAATGAGTCGGCGTAACGGATCGCTGAACGAGTACCGCCGGCAGCTGGATGTAAGCCAAGAGCAGCTGGCTAGCGTCAGCGAAGAACCATCATCTCAATGGATGGATGAATCGTGCAGGCGATATTCGCTTCGCCACCTGGCGGCAAGCGTGGTCAAGGTTGACCGGCTGAAGCTCTACGGCAGCACGTCACACGAGCGTCGGCGCGCCAACCAGTGGCCTCCCGGCGCTCAAAGAATGCGCGAACGAGAATACACACGATAACTACCGCCCATCCCTGGAGCACAGACTTCGCAGGAGGAAAACATGCCTCAAGACCGACTGCTTCCTCTCCCCGAGCTCGAGCGCAAAATCGGGTTCAAGAAGAGCAAAATCTACGACTGGATCGCCAACGGCGCATTCCCTCCCGGAAAGTTGGTGCTCGGCAAGCGGCTCTGGCTTGAGTCCGAGATTGACGAGTGGATCGCTGCTGAGTGGGAGAAGGCATCCTAGGCGGTGCCGTTTGTCTCCTTGCTTTCCCTCAGCCGATCAAGATAATCCGCCCACCACTGCATCATTTCCTTCCTCTCGTCCATGTGCTGAGCGTGGTTGTAGCTTGCGCGCGTCCGGTTCGATGGCGCGTGGGCCAACTGTCGCTCGATCGCGTCCGGGTTCCAGCCTTGCTCGTTGAGTACGGTCGAGGCTGTCGCCCGGAAGCCATGGGCCGCAAACTTCCCTTCCCCAAAGCCCATTCGGAACAGCGCTTGGTTGATCGTCGTGTGATGGATCGGCGCGCGCGGGTTCTTCATACCGGGCAGCAACAACTCCCCTCCCCCTGTGTACTCTTTCAGCTCCTTCAGCTTTTCCACAGCCTGACAGGATAACGGCACCAGATGAGGCCGACGCATCTTCATGTCAGCTTCAGGAATGCGCCAAATCGCAGCGTCCAAATCGATGTCCGCCCATCGCCCACGGCGAAGCTCAACGGTGCGTACCATCGTCAGCAGCAGAAGCTCGATGGCCAGGCGCGTAGTGCGGTATCCGCCGAATACCTCAAGCTGGCCCAGGAGAAAGCGTAGCTCTCGTTCCGGTAGTGCCCTGGCATGCTTGACCTTGGGCCGAGTCACAGCGCCCTTGATGAACGAGGCAGGGTCCGTGTCGGCCTGAAGGTTGATGATGCCGTAGCGAAAGATGGCGCTGGTCCACTGACGTAACAGCAGGGCGACAGAGGGTGCCCCGCGCTTCTCAACCTCTCGCATAAGCTCGAGCACATCAGCTGCCTGTACCTCGCGGATCGGCTTATCACCGAACGCCGGATAGATATCATCATCCAGGCCTTTGCGGACCTGCCCCGCGTAGTACAGCGACCAATCACCTGAACGCTTCGCGATCCACTCCTCAGCAACACTTCGGAACGTCAGGGCCTGAACGTCTTTTCGGGACTGCTTGTCGCGCTCAACCTGGTGGCGAGGATGAATGCCCTGGGCAATCAGTTCCCGGCCCCAGTCGCGCTGTTCACGAGCAGGGCCGAGCTTGACCTGTGGATAGTCACCAATGGTCCACATGTTGGCCTTGCCGTCCAGGCGGTACCTGAGACGCCAGACCTTACGGCCCGATGGTCGTACCTCGAGGCACAAGCCATGTCCGTCGGCGATGCGGTAGAGCTTCTCGCGCGGCTTGGCATTCCGCGCCTTGGTGTCGGATATGGGCATAGTATTGTGAGTAAGGGAGAGCGTTACTCACGATCTTACTCACATCTTGCTCGGATGCATACGGATGGATTTGGAGCACGCTGGAGAGAAAGGGAAGTAACAGCAAGGGATTGCTGAGAGGATACGGAAAGAAGCGGATACTGATGGAAGGCGCTATCAGTTATCGAGCATCAAGATCATGTTGGCTCCAGAATCAAAATTTGGCTTCACCCATCGAGACGAACCACACAAAAATGCCGCCTCATGGGCGGCACTTCTGCTGTCACGACATCCCGTTGGCTGGCACGGGGTCTTCCGCCCTCTTCAGTTGAAGGGGCGCCACCACTGCTGGCGATCACGGGATGTTGTCGGATTCATATTCATCATGGGCTTATAGTGTGTGTCGGCCTCAGGACTGTCAAGCCTGGCGCGTCTGCCGACAGCCTTCAGCGGCTGCGCCCACCCGGCTTGTCGAGACCCTGCTCGGCCATGGCGACGGCGCGGAACAGAGCACGACCCTTGTTCAGCGTTTCGTCCCACTCCGACTGGGGGACCGAGTCCGCCACCACGCCTGCGCCGCACTGCACATGCAGCTGGCCATCCTTGATCACGGCCGTGCGAATGGCGATGGCGGTATCCATGTTGCCGTGCCAGGACAGGTAGCCCACAGCTCCGGAGTAGACGCCGCGCTTCACCGGCTCGACCTCGTCGATGATCTCCATGGCACGAATCTTCGGCGCGCCGGACAAGGTACCCGCTGGGAAGGTGGCACGCAGGACATCCATGGCACTGTAGCCAGGCTTCAATTTGCCGGTCACGTTGGAGACGATGTGCATGACGTGCGAGTAACGCTCGATGGCCATCTGGTCGGTCACTTCGACGCTACCGGTCTCGGAGATGCGGCCCACGTCATTGCGCCCCAGATCGATCAGCATCAGATGCTCGGCGACTTCCTTGGGGTCTGCCAGCAAGTCCTCTTCCAGCGCCTTGTCCTCAGCCTCGGTCTTGCCGCGCACACGGGTCCCGGCGATCGGGCGCACGGTCACCATGCCATCTTCCAGCCGCGTCAGGATCTCCGGCGAGGCGCCCACCACATGGTGGTCATCAAGATTGAAGAAGAACATGTAGGGCGACGGGTTCAGGCTTCTGAGGGCACGATACAGATCCAGCGGCTCTGCCTCGAAGTCGATGGACATACGCTGGGACGGCACGCACTGCATCACGTCTCCGGCCAGCACATAGTCCTTGATCTTCTCCACGGCGGCCTTGAACCCTTCTTCCGTGAACCCAGAGGTAAAGTGCCCCTCCTCGACCTGCGGTCGAGCCTGGCCGGGAAGCCGGGAAGGCAGCGCCAGCGGGCTGCGCAGTGACTCCTCCAGCGCCTCCAGTCGTGACAGCGCGGCGCTATAGGCGGAAGGCGTCGCCGGGTCAGCGTGGGTCCACAGGGTCAAGCGCCCATAAAGGTTATCGAACACGACCAGCTCATCGCACACCATCAACAGAATATCCGGCACGCCGATGGGATCATCCTTCTCGACGCCGGCGAGGCGGGGTTCGATGTAACGGATGGTGTCGTAGCCGAAATAGCCCACCAGACCACCGTCAAAGATCGGCTGATCATCCAGCACCGGCACCTTGAAGCGGCTCTGGAACTCTTCGATCCAGGCTAGCGGATCTTCGGCCTCGGTGAGCCCGGACGCTTCACCATCGACGATGTGCTTGACCAGATGACCGCGCACTTCGATGCGCTCACGACAGGGCAGGCCAATGATCGAGTAACGCCCCCACTTTTCGCCGCCAGTGACGGATTCGAGCAGGAAGGTCCAGGGCTGATCGGCCAGTTTCAGGTAGGTGGACAACGGCGTGTCCAGATCGGCCATCAGCTCACGGGTAACGGGAATACGGTTATAGCCAGCGTCGGCCAGCTCAGCAAAACGCTCGGGGGTCATCATGCCCAGGTCCTCAATGAAAAAGTGGGTGACAGAGGGTCCAGCGTCACCATCGCCAACCGCAACGCGCCGGTGTCGCCGACATCGAGCAGTGCGGGAGGGTCATCAAGGAAGAAAAAGGCTGGGCCATGGGCAATCCATCGCAGCAAGTCAGGGGGTGAAAAGGCAACACGACTCTGCCTCGGCAAGGTCGTCCTGGCTATAGCCAGAGCCTATCGGCATAACGCCATGACATAGCGTCATGCCGAAAAACCCTAAACGAGTTGGTCAAGCGATTCAACTATCAGATCGGGCTCGCTGAGGCTGACAGGTTCGCCGTGATTATAGCCATAGGGCACCGCAATGGTGCGATACCCAGCGGCCTTGCCGGCCTGAATGTCATGGCGTGAATCGCCCACCATCACACACTGCGAAGGACTGACGTCGAATTGCTGGCACAGGTGCCTGAGCGGCATGGGGTCCGGCTTCTTACGAGGGAGAGTGTCGCCTCCCAGGCACACCGTGAAGTAGCCGTCGATCGACAGGTGCTCGAGAATGGGACCAATGAACGCTTCGGGCTTGTTGGTGACGAGGCACAGGATCAAGCCTCGGCGAAACAGCTGAGACAAGGCGGTCTCGACCCCCGGATAGAGGCGGGTATGCAGGCAGGGGTGCCGGTGATAGTGCTCCAGAAAGCGCTCGTGGGCGGTCTTGCACAACACCTCACTGGGGGCCTCGCCCAAGGCATCTGTCAGCGCCCGCTCCAGCAACGACCATGACCCATTGCCCACCCAGTCTCTCACGCGCGCCTCACCTGCCACGGGCAGGTCCACGTCGAGCAACGCGGCATCGACCGCCGCGGCCAGGTCAGGCACTGAGTCGATAAGAGTGCCATCCAGGTCAAAGGCCACCAACTGTGACCCATCCAGGGCCTCGCCCACAGGCATTTTCCAACCGTCGTTCACCATGTCCCTGCACTATCCCCTGCTCTATACCCTGCACCGTCCCCTGCACGATCCCCTTCACTATGCAGAAAACGGAATGTACATGCGAGGCGCACATTCTGGCGCAACCACCGTGGTCAGCCAAGCACTTATCTGCCTATGATGGCGCTCCCCTCCCCTTTATGGAGCTCTGCAATGAGCAAACCCACCATTGTTGTTGTCGGCGGTGGCGCCGGCGGCCTGGAACTCGTCACCCGCCTGGGCAGACGCCTGGGCAAGAAAGGCAAGGCGGACGTGGTGCTGGTGGACCGCAATTCCACGCACATCTGGAAGCCTCTGCTGCACGAGGTCGCCACCGGCGTGCTCGACTCCGGCCAGGACGAGATTTCCTACCAGGCCCATTCCGCCAGCAACGGCTACCGTTTCCAGCGCGGTACATTGTGCGATCTCGACCGAGACACCAGAACCCTGACCCTGGCAGCCATCATTGACGACGATGGACACGAGATCCTGCCTGCCAGGCGCCTGTCCTATGACTACATGGTCATGGCCGTTGGCAGCGTCAGCAATGACTTCGGTACCGAGGGCGTCGCCGACCATTGCCATTTTCTCGACAGCCCGGCCCAGGCAGAAGGCTTCCGTCAGGCACTGCTCAATACCTTCATGCGTTACAGCACCCGGATGACCAACGATGAACCGCCCTGTATCACCGTCGGTATCATCGGTGCCGGGGCCACCGGGGTCGAGCTCGCCGCTGAGCTGCATGATGCATCACGCATGCTCAAGAGCTACGGATTCACCGAGCTCGGCCGTGAGCATCTGCGGGTACATGTGATCGAGGCGGCACCCAAGATCCTGCCGGCCCTGCCGGACCGCATCAGTCAGGCCGTGCACAAGGAGCTGGAGAAACTGGGCGTCAAGGTCCATGTGGATACCCGCGTGACCAAGGTCGAGGAACATGCGATCACCACCTCGGATGATGAGCGCATCGACATCGACCTCGGCGTATGGGCCGCCGGCATCAAGGCACCCGCCTTTCTTTCGGAACTGGGCCTGCAGACAGAGCGCAACCATCGCATCAAGGTGGCCGC
The DNA here is from genome assembly GCF_019800795.1 of Halomonas sp. DP3Y7-2. Lineage (NCBI taxonomy): Bacteria > Pseudomonadati > Pseudomonadota > Gammaproteobacteria > Oceanospirillales > Halomonadaceae > Halomonas > Halomonas sp. DP3Y7-2. The sequence goes on along the minus strand of NZ_JAHVKJ010000010.1, from coordinate 370,371 downwards.
GACCATGCAGAGCATTGATGACCCGCACATCTTCGCCTTCGGTGACTGTGCCAGCTGTCCCCAGCCAGACGGCAAGGTGGTACCGCCACGGGCTCAGGCCGCCCACCAGCAAGCCAGCGTCCTGTACAAGAACCTGTGCGCCGTGATCGACGACAAGCCACTGAAGGAATTCGTGTTCCGTGACAGAGGGTCGCTGATCTCCCTGGCACACTTCGATGCCATCGGCAGCCTCATGCGGGCCGCTTCCGCTCGCAGCCTGTTTATCGAAGGCAACCTGGCACGTTTCTTCTATGCGTCGCTGTACCGGATGCACCAGCGCACCATTCATGGCTCCATCAAAACCGCCATGATGGTGGTAGTCGATGGCCTCAACCGCTTCTTGAAACCACGCCTCAAGCTGCACTGATCCTGGGCCTTGGTGCGCCAGGCACCATGCCTGGCGCACTCCAAAAAAAAGGCTGCCTGGGAAGGCAGCCTTTTTCGTGGCAACAGGTCAATAAGCGGCGAGTTTAGCCGTTGGCCTGGCTCTCTTCCTTGGCGTGATGATAGAGATGCACATCGCGCTGGGGGAACGGAATACTGATGCCCTCGCGATCAAAGCGGCGCTTGATCTCCTCGGTCATTTCCCAGTAGACGCTCCAGTAATCGGAAGCCTGGACCCAGGGACGCACAATCCAGGTAATGGAGGAGTCCCCCATCGCATTCATGCGGATATTGGGCTTGGGCTCACTCAACACGCGAGGATCGTCGGCCACCACGCTTTCCAGCACACGGCGAACGGTATCGATATTGTCGTCGTAGCCGACACCCACCGCCAGGTCTACACGACGTGTGGCATGGGCCGAGTAGTTGACCACGGCACCACTCATCATCTGGCCATTGGGGACGATGATCTTGCGATTGTCAGGGGTGCTGAGCTCGGTGCTGATGATCTGCACATCTTCCACCGTGCCGCTGACGCCGCCTGCCTCCACATAGTCACCGATGCGGTAGGGACGGAAGATGATCACCATCACACCCGCGGCGAAGTTGGCCAATGACCCCTGCAATGCCAGGCCGACCGCCAGGCCTGCTGCACCGATGACCGCAATCAGTGACGCCGTCTGAATACCAATGCGGCTGATCGCTGCTAGCACCACAAAGATCAGCAGCAAGGCGTACAGGATGTTACCAAGGAACTTGATCAGCAGCGGCTCGACGTTCGCCCGCTCCATACCCTTGATAACAACGCGGTGTACCGCCTTGGCCACCCAACGGCCAATGATAAAGATCGCCGCAGCGGCGACCAGGTTGATCAGAAATTGCAGCCCTGTGGTGGAGGCAAATGCCACCAGAGCATCCACATTGAGCTTATCCAGAACGTCCATATCCCTCTCCTTGCTTGGCATTTTCTTCGTTATGGGGGTGGCTGCTGGGCCTGTTCCGCCGGCAGGACGGGCAAACCGCTGTCCCGCCGGGCCGTCAGCCACTGTCGTTTGCTGCGCACCGTCATGCGCTTTACAGCAGCTTCCAGGCGGCTCGCCTCACTGCGCGAACCCACCACCTCGTGATGGCGAAGGGTCAGGGGGCCCTTGCCTCGCAGCGCCTTGGCTCCCTTGCCGCTGCGATGTTGCTCCAGTCGCCTGGGGACATCCGTGGTGATGCCGGTGTAAAGGGCACCAGCGGCCGTCTCCACCACGTACAGGTACCAGCGTGCGGACGTCTGCGGCACGCCGGCCTGGTTGCCTGCTTCGTCCCCGCTCGAGTCACGCTGCGTCGGGTCGAGCTGGGCTGGGTCAGTCCCGTCAGGGTCAGCCCCGTCAGAGCCAGCCCACCCTGAGCCAGAATAGTCCGCTTCAGCGCTCAACGCGTACCGGCCAGCTGTGCCCGGAAATCGGCGAGGACACTGTCATAGCCATGAGGGTCGTCGCTACGCTGGGCGCCAAAGATCGCCGAGCCCGCCACAAAGGTATCGGCACCGGCGCGGGCGATCTCGGCAATATTGTCGACCTTGACGCCGCCATCGACCTCCAGGCGAATGTTACGACCACTGGCATCAATCCGCTGACGCGCCTGGCGCAGCTTGTCGAGTGTCGCGGGAATGAAGGACTGGCCGCCGAAGCCGGGGTTGACGCTCATCAACAGCACCATGTCGACCTTGTCCATCACATAATCAAGGTAGGACAACGGCGTCGCCGGGTTGAACACCAGGCCAGCCTTGCAACCACCGTCACGTATCAGCTGCAGCGACCGATCGATGTGCTCCGAGGCTTCCGGGTGGAAGGTGATGTAGGTGGCACCGGCGTCGATAAAGTCGCCAATCAGGCGATCCACCGGCTTGACCATCAGGTGTGCATCGATCGGGGCTGTGACGCCATGCTTGCGCAGGGCCTCACAGACCATGGGACCAATGGTCAGATTGGGCACATAGTGATTGTCCATGACATCGAAATGGACAATATCGGCGCCGGAGGCAAGCACATTGTCCACCTCCTCCCCCAGCCGGGCGAAATCGGCGGACAGAATGGAAGGCGCAATCAGAAAATCGTTCATGACATCCCTGCTGGCAAGAGACAAAAAGCGAGCGGCGCCGCACAGCGGTCAAGGGTGCCGCCACCTGACGAAAATCGCATTCTAGCAGCTGGGCCGTGGCAGGGCAGCGTTAACCAATGACATCCTTCGCCGCAACAGCGCCGTCATGGCTTGCAACCTATTCACATCTTATCGCCTTATATAGCCAAACGTTTTAAGCAGAAGGATTGTCATTACCAAAATTTAGGTTTAGCCTGCGTATCGTTCCCGGAGTTCCTGCAACGTTCTTGCATCCCCGGGCACGGCACTGGCGCAACCCTCGCGCACCCTCTCGCAGTCCTCGCCAAGCATTATCGAACGGCTCTCGAAGGACTCGCGACATTCTCTGACGTCAAGGAAGCCTGACATGAAGCTGTCCCCGATCCTTCGCCGTACCGCCCTGTCCCTCGCCCTGGCTACAGGCCTTGGTGGCACCATGGCCTCGCCGGTAATGGCCGAGGACAAGGAGCTGCTCAACTCTTCCTATGACATCGCGCGCGAGCTGTTTGCCGCCATCAACCCAGCCTTCCAGGAACACTGGCAGGCCGAGCACGACGACACCCTGACGATCAAGCAGTCCCACGGCGGCTCATCCGCTCAGGCACGTGCCATCCTGCAGGGTCTCAAGGCCGATGTCGTGACCTACAACCAGGTCACCGACGTTCAGGTCCTGGCGGATGCAGGCCTGGTCGCGGAAGACTGGCAGAGCCAGCTGCCCAACAACGCATCCCCCTACTACTCGACCACCGCCTTCCTGGTCCGCAAGGGCAACCCCAAGGGCATCGAGACCTGGGAAGATCTGGCAGCCGAGGGCGTCGAGCTGGTGTTCCCCAACCCCAAGACCTCCGGCAACGGCCGCTACACCTATCTGGCTGCCTGGGGTTCGGCCGAACGTAATTTCGACGGTGACGAAGAGCAGGTTCGCCAGTTCATGAGCGACTTCCTCGGCAACGTCAAGGTGTTCGATACCGGCGGCCGCGGCGCGACCACCAGCTTTATCGAGCGCGGCATTGGTGACGTGCTGATCAGCTTCGAGTCTGAGGTCAACAACATCCGTGACGAATACGGCAGCGACGAATACGACGTGATCGTCCCGCCTGTCAGCATCCTGGCAGAGTTCCCGGTGGCCGTGGTCGAGGAGAACGCCGAGCGCAACGGCAACCTGGACCTGGCCCGTGCCTACCTGGAATACCTCTACACCGAGGAGGCCCAGCGCCAGCTTGCTGGCTTCAACTACCGCGTGCATGACGAGGCGGTGAAGGAAGAGTTCGCAGACCGTTTCCCTGCCACCGAGCTGTTCGAGGTCAAGGACGTGTTTGGCGGCTGGGACAATGCCATGGACACCCACTTCAAGAGCGGCGGCGAGCTGGACCAGCTGCAGCGCCGTTAAACGTCAAGGTTAACCATTGCCCCCATGCTGAAGGCCATTTCCCTGCCCTTAGCCCGCAAAGCCCGGCGCCATGTGCTGCCGGGCTTCGGCCTGTCATTGGGCATCAGCCTGACCTTTGTCTCACTGGTGCTGCTGCTGCCGTTGACCGGCCTGGTGGGCCAGTTGAAGGGGCTGTCCCTTTCCGAATACTGGTTCATCATCACCGAACCACGGGTCGTGGCCAGCTACGTCACCACCATCGGCGGCGCCTTCGTCGCGGCACTGATCAATGCCGTCTTTGGCCTGCTCATGGCCTGGGTGCTGGTGCGCTATGACTTCCCCGGCAAGCGTCTGTTGGACGCGCTGATGGACCTGCCCTTTGCCCTGCCCACCGCAGTGGCCGGCATCACCCTGGCGACGCTCTACTCCTCCAAGGGCTGGATGGGCCAGCTGCTGGAGCCGCTGGGCTGGCAGGTGTCCTACACCTGGGTCGGCATCGCCCTGGCCATGGCGTTTACCAGTATTCCCTTCGTGGTGCGGACCGTGCAGCCAGTGCTCGAGGATCTGCCCAGCGAAATCGACGAGGCCGCCATGAGCCTGGGGGCAAGAGATGGCGTCGCCTTTCGTCGGGTGATCCTGCCGCACCTGTGGCCCGCCCTGGTGACCGGCACCGGCCTTGCCTTTGTGCGCTCGCTCGGCGAATTCGGCGCCGTCATCTTTATCGCCGGCAACATGCCTTACGAGACGGAAATCACCTCGCTGATGATCTTCGTCAAGCTGCAGGAATATGACTACGTCGGTGCCTCCGCGATTGCCTCCGTGGTGCTGCTGACCTCGCTGCTGCTGCTGCTGGCGATCAACCTGTGGCAAGGCCGCTTTATCCGCCGCCTGCATGGAGGACGTGGCTGATGCAACGTATCGGTGATGCACCATGGCTCAGACGCAGCCTCATCGCGGTGGCCGTGGGCCTGTCGGCACTGTTCCTGCTGCTGCCCCTGGTCGCCATCTTTGCCCAGGCACTGGCCGAAGGGGTCGGTCCCTTCATCGCCAACCTGACAGACCAGTACACCTTGGCCGCGATCGGCCTGACGCTGTTCGTCACCCTGCTGACGATTCCGATCAACCTCGTCTTCGGGGTGATGCTGGCCTGGCTGGTCACCCGGTTTGCCTTCCCTGGACGCCGCCTGCTGCAGACACTGATCGACATTCCCTTTGCCATCTCCCCCGTGGTGGCTGGCCTGGTCTACTTGCTGCTGTACGGTCGCAACGGCTGGATCGGCGGGTGGCTGGATGCCCACGACATTCAGCTGATGTTTGCCTGGCCTGGCATCCTGATGGTCACCATCTTTGTCACCTGCCCCTTCGTCGCGCGGGAGCTGATTCCGCTGATGCAGGCACAGGGGTCCCGTGAGGAGGAAGCCGCCGTCACACTGGGCGCCAGAGGCTTCACCCTGTTCCGCCGGGTGACCCTGCCCAACATTCGCTGGGCGTTGCTCTACGGCGTGATTCTGACCAATGCCAGGGCGGTCGGTGAATTCGGTGCGGTATCGGTGGTGTCTGGCGCCATCCGCGGTGAAACCAACACCCTGCCGCTTCACGTAGAGCTGTTGTACCAGGATTACAACACGGTAGGCGCCTTCGCCAGCGCCGCCCTGCTAGCCCTGATTGCCCTTCTCACCCTGGCCGCCAAGGCCATGCTTGAATGGCGCGCCACGCGCCGGGAGGCCCTGACATGAGCATTCATCTGCGCCACATCCAGAAGCACTTTGGACGCTCCCAGGCGCTGTCTCCTATCGACCTGGAGATCCGCAGCGGTGAGCTGATCGGCCTGCTCGGCCCATCTGGCTCCGGCAAGACCACGTTGCTCCGGATCATTGCCGGCCTCGAGACCCCCGATGACCATCGAGACTGCCGCATCCTGTTCGGCGAGCGCGATGTCACCCAGGTCCACGTGCGCGATCGCCGCATCGGCTTCGTGTTCCAGCACTACGCGCTGTTCCGACACATGAGCGTTTTCGACAACGTCGCCTTCGGCCTGACCGTTCTGCCCCGCGCCGAGCGCCCCTCCAGTGCCGAGATTCGCTCCCGGGTGATGCAGCTGCTGGAGATGGTCCAGCTGTCGCACCTGGCAGAGCGGTTTCCCGCGCAGCTGTCCGGTGGCCAGCAGCAACGCGTCTCTCTGGCTCGCGCCCTTGCGCTCAAGCCGGAAGTCCTGCTGCTGGACGAACCCTTCGGTGCGCTGGATGCCAAAGTTCGTCAGGAGCTGCGCCGCTGGCTGAGGCACCTGCACGATGAGCTCGGCTTTACCAGCGTCTTCGTGACCCATGACCAGGAGGAAGCGCTGGAGTTATCCGACCGCGTGGTGGTGATGAGCAATGGACGGATCGAGCAGGTCGACACGCCGGATACGCTCTATCGGGCGCCCCGCAATCGTTTCGTGTTCGAATTCCTCGGCGACGTCAATCATCTGGAAGGAGTCGTCCAGGACGGCGTGCTGACCTGCGGTGATGCGCGCCTGGCGGTCGACCTCGAGGACGGACGCCAGGAACTGCTGCTGCGTCCCCACGAGGTTCAGGTGGCCCTGCAGGCACAGGCGGATGCCCACCTGCCTGCCAGCGTGATGTCGATAGTGCCGGTGGGTGCAGAAGTCCGTGTAGAGCTCAGTGCCGATTGGATGAGCGAGCCGTGGATGGCCACACTAAGCCACCAGGACGCCGAGCGCCTGTCCCTCAAGCGCGGCATGCGCGTGCATGCCCTGCCCAGACGCTGGCATCACTATCCCGACGCCCAGGAGGCCCCTGGCCCCCAGGTGCGCCCGCAGCCGGTTAGCGCCTGACGCCATCAGGCGCCTTAGAGGAACTTTTCCCTGCGCTTGCCCTTCTGATAGGCGTATCATCGCGCAGCCCGGACACACGCTGCTGCTGCAGCGGCGTGACCGGCCGACGCGTTTTTGCGACTTTCAGATACCATGACAAGGAGTTCACCCCTATGCTTCGTCGCCTGTTGAAGGGCGCAGCTGGCATGGCCATGCTGCTTGCCCTTGCCGCCTGCTCCAGCCCCCACCAGCTTCAGCCTGATCCCCAGCGCAGCGTGGCCGTTCCCGCGTCCGGCTCTGGCCAGGCAGTCACCGTGATTGCCGCCGATGACCGTCCTTCCGACGTGCTCGGCACGCGAACCGGCAGCGCCAGCTCGACGGCGACCATCACGGTCAGCCCCCATGAGATCGTGCCGCGGCTGCAAGCCGAGGCGGAACGCGCCGTGCGCGACATGGGCTTCGCCCCTACCGCTGAACCGGCCCCGGGACGTCCCACCCTGACCCTGACGCTGAAGCAGCTCAGCTACCAGCGCGGCCAGAGCCAGCCACTGGTAGACGAAGCTCGCCTGGAGAGCGTGATCGAAGCGGTGGCCACCAACGATGGTCAAACCTACACCGGCACCTACACCTCACGACGCGTGCAGAGCTACGCGGTAAAACCTGACAAGGCGACTAATCAGCGCATGGTCACGGACCTGCTGTCCGACGGACTCAATCGCGCCTTCGCCGACCCCCAACTGGGCCAGCTGCTGGCTCGCTAAGCCCTCCTGTCATTGCCGGTTACCGGTCCAGGCTTGCCGGTCCAGTGGCCGGCAAGCGCCTTCGTTGTGCGCTAGCGCAACGACCTACCGATGCTGCGCTGGCTCGTCGGTGACAGGCCCCCGCCGCACCAGCGCCCACACCGACTCCTGAAACCCGTTGTCCTCACGCTCACCATCTTCCAGGTGGGTGACGATGAAATTCGGGTCGAACAGGCGACGAATCTCCTCATCGCTGACGTTGTAGGGCGGCCCGTCCTCGCCATCTCGTCGCAGGCTGACCAGCAACCCTCGTGCTCCAGGCGGAATCAACTGCGCCAGGTGGAAGGCGTAGCGCTGACGCGTCGCCTCGGGTAAGGCGATCAGGGCGGCCCGGTCGTAGAAGGCACCAATCTCCGCCGCCTGGGCGATGTGAAAGTGGAAGAAATCGCCGCACCAGAGCTCGATGCTGCCCTGGCGCTGGATAGAAAATCCGTCCTGCTGATAGCGCGACACCTCACCCGGTCCTTCTTCCACAAACTGGGCCAGGGCGGCTTCGGCCAGCTCGATGCCCAGCACCGGGTGCTGATGCTCGGCTAGCCAGCGCATGTCGAGGCTCTTTCCGCACAACGGCACCAGTACCTTGGTACCCGGTGTCGCGCCGAGAAGCGGCCAGTGCCGTACCAGCGCCGGGTGCACGCTATCGCGATGAAAGCCGATCCGGCCTTCCTCCCAGCGCTTCAGCCAGTGTTGTTGCATAGGCGGTCTCGCTTAGAACCAACGATCGCGCTTGCGGCGACGACGGGGCAGGTGCGGAACGATCAAACCGACGATCAGGCCAGCACCGGCGACACCGCCACCGTACATGAAGTAGCGCATCAGCAGGTCTTCCTTGCGGGTCTCCAGACGCGCTTCCAGATCCCGATTGACCTCGCTGATCTCGTCAAAGGAGCTCTCCAGCTCGTGATTGCGCGTCTCAAGCTCAGTAATGCGCTGCTCACGCACCTTAAGCGTCTCTGTCATGGTACTGGTGCGCTCTTCCCAGCTTTCATTGATGCCGTCGAGCTCCGCTGTCAGCTCTTCCACTCGCGATTCGAGTTGAGGCAGCTGGTCGCTGGCACTGGGCGTTTCCTGCAGCTCGCTGCTGGGCACCCACACCACATCGCCACTGGAGCTGCGCACCTGTGAATAGTCACCGGAGGTGTCGAGCAGACTGACTGGTTGGCCCGCCGTCAGCGTGCCAACGATGCGGTAGCCATCGGTGGGGCCGCTGCGCACATAGGTGGTCAGTTCATCCGTGACCCACCTGGCGTTGCCATCGTCCTGGGCCATCACCGGCAAGGCACTGCTGGCGAGCGCAAGGCCAAGGGTCACTGTCTTGAGAAATTGCGTTTTCATGCCGTCTTTCCTGACTAATCTGGGCTCGGTTACGACGCTTGTGACGCTGCACTGGCATCCTGCCAGCTCAACAGCGCGCAATGAGAATAGGGTCGCTCGCTGTGCGGCGCGGCCGGCGTGCCGGCGCGTGCCATGCTTGCCAAGGAGGCTCTCAAGGGCTTTCTTGGCAACTCGACACAGGACAGCGACGAGGTGAAAAACGTTCCACAACAGCTGTGGACAACTGTCGGGAAAACCGCTGGACATCGCCGCGCCCGGGGCGCGTCGCCTGGGTTTGACTCAAAACGGTCACAAAATAATCACCCGCCTGTCTGGCTCGCAGGCAAGACTACCACATCGCAGGGCTCTCGCCTCCCGTGAGCAGCCCCTGCCACAGCGCGGCCCAAGCCGTGCCGGCAGACAGGGGCCCACTGGCCCCATCCCCGGTCGGTGCGTATAATATGCCTCCATGCGCCACGGCCGTTCGGCCGCCAGTCTCGCGCCCGATTACCCACATTCACGTAACCAGGCCTGCCTGATGCACTTCGGGCCGGGAGCCCGACCACCGTTATGACGAAGAAGCTCTTCATCAAGACCCACGGCTGCCAGATGAACGAGTATGACTCCGCCCGCATGGCGGACCTGCTCGGCGAATCTCATCAGATGGAGCTGACCGACAACGAGCAAGACGCAGACGTGATCCTGCTCAACACCTGCTCGATTCGCGAGAAGGCCCAGGAAAAGGTCTTCCACCAGCTCGGCCGCTGGAAAAAGCTCAAGCAGTCGAACCCCGACCTGGTCATCGGCGTCGGCGGCTGTGTGGCGAGCCAGGAAGGCGATGCCATCCGCAAGCGTGCTCCCCACGTGGATATGGTGTTTGGTCCACAGACCCTGCACCGCGTGCCGGGCATGCTGGATGCCAGCCGCTCCAACCAGATCTCGGTGGTGGACGTCACCTTCCCCGAGATCGAGAAGTTCGATCACCTGCCCAAGCCAAGCTCCGATGGTGCCAGTGCCTTCGTCTCGGTGATGGAGGGATGCTCCAAGTACTGCACCTTCTGCGTGGTGCCCTACACCCGCGGCGAAGAGGTCTCGCGGCCCTTCGAGGCCGTCATGGATGAGGTCTTCCACCTGGCCGACCAGGGCGTTCGCGAAATCAACCTGCTGGGGCAGAACGTCAATGCCTACCGTGGCATCAACGACGATGGCGACGAGATTGACCTGGCCGAGCTGATTGCCTGCGTGGCGGCAGTGGATGGCATCGACCGCATCCGCTTCACCACCTCCCACCCGGTGGAGTTCAGTGACAGCCTGATCGAGGCATACGCCGACATCCCGGAACTGGTCAGCCATCTGCACCTGCCGGTGCAAGCAGGCTCCGACCGTGTGTTGGCGGCCATGAAGCGCGGTCACACGGTCGAGGAGTACGTCGACAAGATGGAGCGCATTCGCGCGCTGCGTCCCGACATCAGCTTCTCCTCCGACTTCATCATCGGCTTCCCCGGTGAAACCGAAGAAGACTTCGAAGCCACCATGGACCTGATTCACCGGATCGGCTTCGACGTCTCATTCAGCTTTGTCTATTCCGCACGTCCGGGTACCCCGGCAGCGGCGCTGGAGGACGACACGCCAGAAGAGGTCAAGAAGCAGCGCCTGGCCATCCTGCAGGAGCGTATCAACCAGCAGGCCATGCAGATCAGTCGTCGCATGGTAGGCACTACCCAGCGCGTGCTGGTATCCGGTTTCTCGCCGCGTGACCCGGGACAGCTGTCCGGCCGCACCGAGAACAACCGTGTCGTCAACTTCCGCGCGGCCAATCCGACCGAGTTGATTGGCTACTTTGTCGACGTGGAAATCACCGAAGCGCTGCCCAATTCACTGCGCGGCGAACTCGCCTCTGGCGAGCGCTACTGATACGCAGCCGACCCGAGGTGGCTGTCCAACACGCATCGACACCGCCTCGGATCATTGCCCTGGCCTACGCCGGGGCAGTAAGCTGACGGAACTGTTAACACCCTCTAGTCATCAACCACGGATTTTTCTCGCCTTGAGCCAGCCATCGACCCAGGCCAATCGCATCATCACGCTCAACCTTGAACCCAACGAGCCGCGCCGTCTCGCCAATCTGTGCGGCCAGCGCGACGAGCACCTGAAGCTGATCGAAAGCCGGCTCGGCGTCACCCTGCGCAACCGCGGCAACATGTTCCAGCTGGCGGGCCCCGGCCCCCGGGTCAAGGCAGCCTCCAACCTGGTGGAGCATCTCTACCGCGAGACCGCGTCTACCGAACTGACCCCTGACAGCGTTCACCTGTTCCTGCAGGAATCCGGTATCGAAGCCCTTGAGGAAGAGACCGAAGAGGAGATCGGCGACGGCGAAGTGCTGATCCGTACGCCGCGTACGCTGATCAAGCCTCGCGGCTTGAACCAGCAGGGCTACGTCACCAGCATCCGCCAGCACGACATCAACTTCGGCATCGGCCCGGCGGGCACCGGCAAGACGTATCTTGCCGTGGCGGCCGCGGTAGAGGCCCTCAATCAGCAGCAGGTGCGCCGCATCCTGCTGGTACGCCCAGCCGTGGAAGCCGGCGAGAAACTCGGCTTCCTGCCTGGCGACCTGGCCCAGAAGATCGATCCTTACCTGCGTCCGCTGTACGACGCCCTATATGAAATGATCGGCTTTGAGCAGGTTGCCAAGCTGATCGAGCGCCAGGTGATCGAGATCGCCCCGCTGGCCTACATGCGTGGACGAACCCTCAACAACGCCTTCATCATCCTCGACGAGAGCCAGAACACCACTCGCGAACAGATGAAGATGTTCCTCACCCGTATCGGCTTTGGCTCGACCGCGGTGATCACCGGTGACGTGACCCAGGTCGACCTGCCGCGCGGGCAGAGCTCAGGCCTGATTCAGGTGCTCGACGTGCTGAAGGACACCGCCGGCATTGGCGTGACACACTTCGCCGCCAAGGATGTGGTCCGCCACCCGATGGTCCAGCGCATCATCGAGGCCTATGACCTGTTCGAGGCCAACCAGGAAGCCGAGGAACGCGCGCGCCGCGAGGCCCGCGCCGAAGAACGCCGCCAGGAACGTGCCGATCGCCTCCAGTTCAGCAATGGCAGCAACGGAGACGCCCACTGATGAGCGCCTGCGTCGATCGTCAGATCGCCAGCCACGCCGAAGCGCTGCCCGACTCGGCCCAGCTTCAACGCTGGGTCGATGCCGTGCTGGAACACTTTCCCGGCCGTGAAGATGCCGAACTGACGATACGCCTGGTCGATAGCGACGAAAGCCAGGCCCTCAATCGTGACTATCGTGGCAAGGATGCCCCGACCAACGTTCTGTCCTTTCCTTTCGAGGCCCCACCCGGCCTCGACCTGCCGCTACTGGGAGACCTGGTGGTCTGTCACCCGGTGGTCGAGCGCGAAGCGATGGAGCAGGACAAGCGGCTGATCGATCACTACGCTCATATGGTCGTCCATGGCACCTTGCATTTGCTCGGCCACGACCATATCGAGGACGATGAAGCCGAGGTCATGGAAAACCTCGAGCGCAGTATCCTTGCCGGCCTGGGTATTTCTGATCCCTACGCCCCGCCGGCCCCATCTCCAGATCCCGATAGCGAGGACGAGAGAGCCGACGCATGAGCGAAGACCGATCGAGTAGCCAGGCCAACAAGTCCTGGTTCGACAAACTCTTCAGCGCGCTGTCCAACGACAGCGACGAGCCCAGTTCGCGGGAAGAACTCCGTGAATTCCTGCGCCAGGCAGGCAGCCGTCTACGGCTGGAACAGGACGCCATGACCATCATCGAGGGCGCCCTGAACATCAGCGATCAGCAGGTCAGGGAGGTGCTGATTCCGCGCTCTCAGGTCACTGCGCTTGAGCTCGAACAACCGCTGGAAGACTACCTGCCCATCATTCTGGAAACCGGCCACTCGCGCTATCCGGTCATCGGCGAGAACCTCGATGAGGTCAAGGGCATCCTGCTGGTCAAGGATCTGCTGCCCCTGCTGCAGAACAACAGCGAGGAACGCCCCTTTCAGCTTGAGGAAGTGCTGCGTCCGGCCATGTTCGTCCCGGAGTCGAAGCGCCTCAACAGCCTGCTCAAGGAATTCCGCGATACCCACAATCACATGGCGATCGTGGTGGATGAATACGGCGGCACCGCGGGTATCGTCACCATCGAGGACATCCTCGAGGAAATCGTCGGCGACATCGAAGACGAACACGATACCGACGAGGAAGAAGACATTCGTCAGCTGGGTGAGGATCGCTACGCCGTCAGAGCCCTGACCCCCATCGAAGACTTCAACGAGCGCTTCGATACCCGCTTTTCCGATGACGAATTCGACACCCTTGGCGGCCTGGTCATGCAACGCTTCGGCCACCTTCCGGCTCGCGGTGAACATACTCAGATCGGCGGTTGGCGCTTCACCGTGCTCAACGCCGATAACCGACGCATTCGCTTGCTGGAAGTCGAGCCCGCCAACGCCGAAAGCGAATGATCCCCGATGCCCCGCAAGGGGCATCGCCCCTCTCCTATCTCTCGTGACCCAAGGATGGACGTTCCATGCTCGAGCGACTGTTCGGTGGCCGACTCGGTTACCTTGCTGCCCTGCTTGCCGGTGGCCTGACCACCCTGGCGGCTGCCCCCTTTGGTTGGTGGTGGCTGGCTCTCCTTTCCCCCGCGCTGGTCTACGCCGGCCTTTACCTCATGTCGCCACGTCAGGCGCTGCTGCGCGGCTGGAGCTATGGCCTGGGGCTATTTGGCAGCGGCGCCTCCTGGGTCTATGTGTCCATCCACGACTATGGCTACACCAGCGCTCCACTGGCCTTCTTTCTGACCGCGCTGTTCGTTGCCAGCATGGCCCTGTTCGTCGCCATTCCTCTGGGCCTGTTCCGGCGCCTGATGCCAGCACGCCCTACCGTCGTCGCGGGGCTTGCGGGCTTTGTCGGCTTCTGGGTGCTGATGGAGTGGATTCGCACCTGGCTATTCACCGGCTTTCCCTGGCTGCTGCTGGGCAGCACCCAGGTCGACTCGCCGCTGTCGACGCTGGCTCCCCTGGGCGGCGTCTATCTGCTGTCGTTAGCCGTTGCCGCCAGTGGTGCCCTGTTGGTAGAGCTGCTGCAAAGGCGTTATCTGGCAGCACTGCCACTGGTCCTGATCTGGGCCGTGGCCGTCGTCCTGCCAAGCCACTGGACGACACCTGCTGGCGAGCCGCTCAAGGTCAGCCTGTTGCAGGGTAACCTGCCCCAGGAGATCAAGTGGCTGCCTGAAGGTCAGCGTCAAGCCGTAAACACCTATCTCGGCATGACGGGAGAACTGGAGGCCAGCCGTCCCGCCGAGCCGGATATCGTCATCTGGCCGGAGGCTGCCCTGCCGATGTTCGAAGACCAGGCAGAACCCATCATGGCCCGCGCACAGGCTGCCCTGGCACCCGAAACGGCACTGCTGACGGGCATCCTGCAGCGGGATGAAGACGGCCGCTTCTACAACGCCGTATCCGCCTACGGCAACGCCAGCGGCGGCTATCGCAAGGCGCATCTTGTGCCCTTCGGTGAATATCTGCCGTTGGAAAGCGTGCTGCGCGGCGCCATCGCCTTCTTCGACCTGCCGATGCCGGCCATGACACCGGGTCCCGATCGGCAGGACCCGATGGTCGCCGCGGGGCATACCATCGGCAACGCGATCTGCTACGAAATCATCTATGCCGACCTGGTAGCCCAGCGAGCTCGCCACGCCGAACTGCTGCTGACCGTGTCCAACGATAGCTGGTTTGGCAACTCCATCGGCCCGCACCAGCATCTGGAGATGGCCCGCCTGCGAGCCCTGGAGAACGGCCGCTACGTGATCCGCGCCACCAGCAACGGGATTACGGCGATCATCGACGACCAGGGCGAGATCCTCGACCAGCTGCCCCAATTCACCACCGCCAGGCTGGATGGCGAGGTGCAACCGATGCAAGGCCTGACGCCTTTCACGCGCACCGGCAGCTGGCCCACCTGGGCCCTGGCCGCCCTGCTGCTGCTGATCGGGTTCGGCTGGCGCCGCCGCACCGCCTGACGAAAGGGTGATGCGCAGCTGACCTGGCGTCAGCCGCTAAAGGCCTATCGCCCCAGCAAGCGCCAATCGCTACCAAAGACCTGCAGGCAAGCAAAACGCCGCAAGGGCCAAGGCCCTTGCGGCGTTGTCGTGACAGCCCTCGTCAGAGCGCGTCTCAGGAGGACGGATCGTCTTCAGGAGACTCGCCCAGTACCTCCGGAATCGAGATCTTCACGAAACGTCCTGGCGCAGGTTCCAGCAAGGCCAGCTCTCCCCCTCCGGGCTGACGGGCCTCGACCATCTTGTCTGCATCCACATAGCCACCGTCCAACATCCACTGCTGCCAATGCGGCCACCAGGACCCTTCGTGGGCCTCGGCGCCAGCCAGCCAGTCGTCATGGTTGTCTGGCAGTTCGCTGTTGGTCCAGTAACCGTACTTGTTCTTGTGAGGCGGGTTGACGATCCCGGCAATATGCCCGGAGCCACCAAGCACGAAGGTGACGGGCCCCTTGGGCAGCAAGGCCCCGTAGTAGCTGCTGTTCCACTTGGCGATGTGGTCTTCACGGGTGGCGACGAAGTAGCTGGGGGTCGATACCTTGCGCAGATCAATCTTGACGTCGTCCAGCTCGATCCCGCCCGGCTCAACCAGCAGGTTTTCCTGGTACAGGTGGCGCAGATACCAGCCGTGAGTGCCCGCCGGAAGATTGGTACCGTCCGTGTTCCAGTACAGCAGATCAAAGGCGGCAGGGTCCTCGCCCTTGAGGTAGTTGTTGACGTAGAACGACCAGAACAGGTCATTCTCGCGCAGCAGGTTGAAGGAATACGCCATCACCCGGCCGTCGAGATAACCGTCCTGCTCGAGCTTGGCTTCAATCCCTTGCAGCACCGGCTCGCTGAGGAACACGCCGATTTCCCCAGGATCACGAAAGTCCTGCAGCGTCGCCATGTAGGTGACCGACTTGGCCTTGCGCCCGCGCCGGGTGCTGGTCAGGTACGCCATGGTCGACGCGGTCAGGGTGCCGCCAATGCAGTAGGAGAGGAAATTGGCCGACTTCTCTCCGGTAGCCTGCTCGATGCCATCCAGCGCCGCGATGGGCCCCAGCTGCATGTAGTCCGCCCAGGTCAGGTCGCGCTGCTCGGGGCCTGGGTTGCGCCAGGAAATCAGGAAGACGGTATGCCCTTGGTCCACCAGCCACTTGACCAGCGAGTTTTCCGGGCGCAGGTCCAGCACGTAATACTTGTTGATCCAGGGGGGAACGATCAGCAGCGGTGTCTTGAACACCTTTTCCGTGGTGGGCGCATACTGAATCAGCTGGATCAGCTCGTTTTCCATGACCACGGCGCCTTCGGACACCGCGATGTTGCGGCCGACCTCAAAGGCACTGCGATCGGTCATTGTCACGTTCAGACCTTCGGCAGAGTTGGCCAGGTCTTCGCGCAGTCGCGCCAGACCATCCACCAGATTCTGACCGCGGGTTTCCAGGGTCTTGCGCATGACCTCCGGGTTGGTCGAGACGAAGTTGGTCGGTGACATGGCATTGACCATCTGGCGAGCGTAGAACGACAGATTGCGCTTCTCGCCAGGGGTCAGGTCGTCCAGCCGATCCACCAGGTTCTCCACGGTGCTGGAGAAAAGCAGATACTGCTGCATGATGGCGTTATAGGCCGGGTCGCTGGTCCAGGCCTCATCCTTGAACCGGCGATCCCCCCGCGAGGGAGTCACCAAGGGCTCCAGGGCGCCGCCGCTGGCGGCAGACATGGCTTGCTGCCACAGCGCCAGCTGATCCTGCATCAACTTCGTCTGGGTCTCCCACAGCAAGGTGGGGTTACGCATCAGCGATTCCGCACCTGCCTGGAAGCTGTTGCGAATATCTTCCATCACCGAGTCGGCTGCATCACTCGGTACCATGCGTGAAAGAAAGTCCTCCATCAGTGCCTGGTACTCTGCGCTCAGCACTGACAACTGGCTGCCCCACTCTTCAGGGTTGTCCATTACCTGCTCACCTGCCGCCATGGCGACCTCCTCTCCACTGCCCCGCACACAGGATGGCTCACCGTTCGCCGGCCGGCATCGCGGTATCCACCCTCATCTTGTCATGGTTGTTTGATGCGTAAGGGCAAGGGTCCACCGGACCCCTGCCCTTTGCTGGCTGTCGCTTGACCGACCGCCAGGGTGATACCGCGATCAGGACGTGCGCTTGCGACTCGAGGTCGCCCTGGCGGTGCCTGTCGACTTGGTAGATGCAGTAGCACTGGAGGCTGCCTGCGACGCTTGCTGGGCGGTCTTTTCCGCCGCTTCGGTCACCTGCTGGGTGGCCTTTTCCACGGCAGCCGTCGCCTGGTCCCGTGCCTGGGTGGCCTGTTCGGCAAGCTGCTGGCCGGACTCGGCGAACAACGTCTCCAGTTCTGTCTTGAATTCAAGGCTGAGCTGGCTCATGGCGCGGGCATCTTCCAGCATCTGCGCCGACAGCTCGTTGAGCATCTCGGCCTGACGGGTGGAGAAGTCGCGCAGCCCCTCGGCATCGTTGATCTCGGTGGCATCGCGCATGCGCTCGGTGCCCATCTGGCTATAGCGCTTCATCGATTCCATCTGGTACTGGGACATCTTTTCCATGTTGTCCAGCATCAGGGAATTGAGCTTGCGCATCGGCTCGAAGAACTGACGAGTCTGCTCGCTGAAGTTGTCGAACATCTTGTCTTGCATGACCAAACCTCCTGGAAGTCCTGTCGATGAACCCTGTCCAAACAGCCTGTTCATTCAGCATTTCATGGCAATGACGCCGTCGCGTCAGCGCACCGGATGTTCTTCATGCAGGCTATTCATGCGAGCTCTTCATGGGGGCATTGCGCCCCTTTGGAGTCACATGACGCCTGTCGTTCCAGGCGACCGCCATGGCTCTTGCATGGCTCTGCATGGCAACTGCAGGCCAGCCTGACGTTGCTCCTGGCGTGCGCCATCAGCATCATTGTTGCAACGCAACAAAGGTCAGTCTGGCACACACAGGATGACAGCGCCATGACATCCCCTCGAGCTGCGCGAATATGCATGGGACACTCGTCACCGGCATCGCCGCGCCTGTTGCCATGGCCAAGCCGTCAGCCCTTGTCCTTGCTGCCGGACCTGGCGCTGGCACTGCCTGTCCGACGAGACGCACTGCTCGACCGAGCGGTGCTGCTGGATCGCGACGCCGATCCCGACTCCTGCTCCGACTCGCCCGAGGAGCTCGATGTACTGCGCGCACTCTGAGCCGCCTGAGTCAGCATATCCATCATCATTTTCTGATAGTTGCCAAAGCTGGCCAGACCCTGGGACAAGCCCTGTTGCAGAGCAGGCTGCTGCAGGAAGGGCTGCATCAGACTCATGGGGTCATAGCCCTCGACACCGGATTCCATCTGCCGCTGAATGCGATCAAGCAGGTCCTGCTGGAAGGCCTCGATATTGGGAAGCCCCAGTGCCTGACGGAATTCTTCTGGCGTCAGATCGAACTCGACGTTGATTTTCATGCTGGCCTCTTACTCCCTGGTCGATATGTCGACGTTGCGTCAGCGCTAGGGGAATATCGCATCAGCGATATCGACGGCGACTGTCCTGACCAGCGCCACCCTGCGCAGCAAGCACAAGACGCAATAAGCAAAAGATGCCTTGCTTCGTCATCTTCCTTTCACGCCATCTTGAGTGTAGCAGTCCTGTCACGCTCCGCGATTCAGCGTAACCGTGGGGTGCTGACGGAAACCTCGCTATTCTGTGCGCGATGGCGCAACAGGTGGTCCACCAGCGTCAACGCCATCATCGCTTCGGCAATCGGCGTCGCACGAATGCCGACGCAGGGGTCATGACGTCCCTTGGTCACCACCTCTACCGGATTGCCGTCCACATCGATGGAGCGTCCTGGAATGGTGATGCTCGAGGTCGGCTTGAGCGCGAGATGAGCGATCAAGGTCTGACCACTGGAAATCCCCCCCAGCACACCGCCCGCATGATTGGACAGGAAGCCTTCGGGGGTCATCTCGTCGCGATGCTCACTGCCACGCTGTGACACGCTGGCAAAGCCATCACCGATTTCTACGCCCTTCACCGCATTGATGCTCATCAAGCCGTGGGCCAGGTCAGCGTCGAGACGGTCGAACACCGGCTCGCCCAAGCCAGGCGGCAGGCCTTCCGCGGTCACGGTGATCTTGGCACCGACCGAGTCCTGATCACGACGCAGCTGGTCCATGTAGGCCTCGAGCTCCGGCACGCGCTCCGGGTCAGGGCAGAAGAACGGATTGTCGTTTACCGAGGCCCAGTCGCGAAATTCGATGGCCAGCTCACCCAGCTGACTCATGTAGCCCCTCACCACAATGCCCTGACTGGCCAGGTACTTCTTGGCAATCGCGCCAGCAGCGACGCGCATCGCGGTCTCGCGGGCGCTGGAGCGACCGCCACCGCGATAGTCGCGCACGCCGTACTTGTGGTGATAGGTGTAGTCCGCGTGGGCGGGCCGGAACTGGTCCTTGATCTTGGAGTAGTCCTTCGAGCGCTGATCGGTATTCTCGATCAACAGACCGATCGATGTGCCGGTGGTCTTGCCCTCGAACACGCCGGACAGGATCTTGACCTGGTCCGGCTCGCGCCGCTGGGTGGTATGACGGGACGTACCGGGACGCCGGCGGTCGAGGTCCGCCTGGAGGTCGGCTTCACTCAGCTCGATGCCAGGAGGACAACCATCGACGATGGCGCCCAGCGCGATCCCGTGGCTCTCGCCGAAGGTGGTGACGGTAAACAGTTTGCCGAAGGTATTGCCGGACATGGGCGCTCCTCTGTGTGTATCGCGAAAGTGTTAGGCGAACTCAGGCAAAGGACGCCGCATGGGCGTCGAGTTCATCGGCCGTCAAGGCAAACACGCCCTGACCGCCGCGCTCGAAGTCGAGCCACAGGAACGGCACCTCGGGGAAGGCCGCTTCAAGGTGATGGTCAGAATTACCTACCTCGACAATCAGCACGCCCTGGTCCGTCAGGTGTGCTCTCGCCTCGCGCAGGATGCGCCGGACGATATCCAGCCCGTCGCTGCCGGCACCCAGTGCCAGCGCAGGTTCATGGCGAAACTCTTCAGGCATGGTGGTCAGGTCCCGCAGATCCACATAGGGCGGATTCGATACGATCAGGTCGTAGCGCTGCCCCTCCAGGCCATCGAAGACATCGCTTTGCACCGCGCGCACCCGACGCCCTACATCATGGCGATTGATGTTCGCCCGCGCCACGGCCAAGGCATCCTGGCTGATATCCGACAGATCGACCTCTGCAGTGGGCAGATATTCGGCACTGGCGATACCGATGCAGCCAGAGCCGGTACACAGGTCCAGAATGCGTCGCGGCGGCTCTTCCGGGAACCACGCCTGGTAGCCGCTCTCGATCAGTTCAGCGATGGGCGAGCGCGGAATCAGCACGCGTTCATCCACGGCGAAGGTCAGCCCGGCGAAAAATGCCTCGCCCAGCAGGTAGGGCAGCGGCCGGCGATCGGTAATACGCGCGCGGACCAATGCCACGATGCGCTCGCGCTCCATCGGCAGCAAGCGGGCCTCCTGCACGCTGGGATCAACGTCCCAGGGAAGATGCAGCGCGCCCAGCACCAGCGCTACCGCCTCATCCCAGGCGCTATCGGTGCCGTGGCTGTAGGTCAATCCGGCCAGATGAAACTCGCTGGTGGCCCAGCGCAGGCAGTCGCGCAGGGTGATCAGACCATCGGCAAGTTCACCGTCGGCGAGCACCAGCGTGGAGGAAGCGTCGCGCCCTTGGGCAGGAAGGCGCGTGGATGAGGGGGCAGAAGAAGAATCAGCCAAGGGGGAATCCTGTCGAGCGGGTTCGCGATGGGGCTATCCGGCCTTGCAGCACGCGCTGCAACAGGCAATCGGCGTAGCGAAATGGACTGTCCGGCATTGTATCCGCGCCAGCGGTTCACTGCCACGACGAGCGCGGTATACTGACCGCCCCATTCACGCACTCGAGGCCCCGATGAGCCACCGCCAGCCACCGCCCGACGACGACATCAACGCGTTTCGCCAGGCCCTGGAACAGGCGGGAGTCCGTCGCATCCGGCACAATCGCGCTGATACCGGCAAGCCGCGCACCACATCGCATCCACAGCGGGACCAGGCCGCCGCCGCGAGACGCGCGGCCGCGGTCAGTGCCGGGGATGACGTGGCGACGGGGCGCACCTCCGACGGTCGGGTAGAGCCGGTACGTCCTTCCGAGTATCTCGATTTCGCATTGCCTGACCTGCCCTACCGGACGCGCAGCCAGCTGAAGCGCGGATTGATCCAGTGGGAGGGTGGGCTCGACCTGCACGGCTACAGCCTGGAAGAAGCCCGGGCTGAACTTGAGAGCTTTCTGCGCGATTCCGTCGCCAGCGGCCATCGCTGCGTGATTGTCGTCCATGGCAAGGCCTGGGGCGCCACCGCGGATTACCCGGTGATCAAGAGCCACGTCAATGCCTGGCTCAGGGAGTGGCCAAGCGTGCTGGCGTTCTGCTCCGCCACCGATGCCGAGGGCGGCACCGGCGCGGTGTACGTGCTCCTGCGAAGACGTGGCCACACCCCGTAGGAAAACGCCGCATAAATTGCTGCGCTCGACATCTCGACGGCTGGCGGTACTCAAGATCCTCATTTAACCGCTCGTAAACTCCGGACTTTCCGTTCCGGCAGTAGCCGACCTGCCATCGCTCGCTACATTTCTGCGGCGCTTCCTTAGGGGCAGACCGCATCACTGCCTGCGCTGGCGATCCGCCATCACGTAGTCGCCAGTGATGCGCTCAGCGACGCACCTCGGCATGCTCCACCAGGCCACAGGTCTCGATACGATCCAGCGCCTGGCAGGTCAGGTGACGTCCCAGCCGAATCAGGTCTCTGGCCCGGTGGAACTCAAACGACCCACACACCGTCTTGGGCACCTCCACCAGGATATCGGGCGGGTATCCCGCTTCCTTGTAGCGCGCCAGGGCCGCCTGGGTGATATCGAATGAGGTGAGGATGGTGGCCAGGCGTCCCCAGTCCTTGGGACCCAGCGCCGCCGTGCCCCGCTCGGCGCGATCCGCCTCGGCCTCGGTATTGGCGCTGTCCAGCAGCCGACGTACCAGCGGCGTCCCTTTCGCCTCGTGTCTTCGATCCCCCTTGCGTCGTTCGTCCTTCGAGGGGGAAGACGCAGGGGACGCCGACCCAGCACGTGACTCGTCACAGCTGGGACAATGGGTCGGCAACAGTTCTTCCAGGGTGACCAGCTGCGGACTGTTGGCCGTGACGTTGACGGCCATTACCAGGTCCGCGTGTACCGAGACATTGGAAATGATCGGCAAGGGATTCAGCAGACCGCCATCCACCAGCAGGCGTGGCCCGTCCTCCACCGGGGTAAACACCCCCGGGATAGCAATGGAGGCGCGGATAGCCTTCAGCAACGAACCGCGCTGAAACCATACCTCGCGCTGGCGCACCAGGTCGGTGGCCACCGCAGTGAACGGTATCGGCAGATCTTCAATGGCCACATCACCGATGAAGGACTCGATCTTGCTCATGACCTTCTTGCCCTGCATGGCGCCCATGGAAGTGAACGACATGTCGAGCAGTCGCAGCACCCCGAACGAGCCCAGCTCCTCGACCCACTGCCGATAGTCCTCCAGCTTGCCCGCGGCATAGATGCCGCCGATCAGAGCGCCCATGGAACACCCCGAGATAGCGACGATCTCATACTCGCGCGCGGCCAGCTCCTGCAGAACACCGATGTGGGCGTAGCCTCTGGCTCCGCCGCTGCCCAGGGTCAGAGCGATGCGCTTGCCGGGCAAGCCCGGCGGACAGTCGTGGCGATAGGTCGTCATGGCGTGGCCCTCCTGCCGCTTGATGTCGGCGGGTCGTCCCCGAGTCCACGGCAAGGTCGAGGGCTGGGCAATGACCGTCCTGCCGACGCACGATGATCTGACAGGCTCTGGCGAATACGGCTGCCTCGAACCTGTCTATCAGGTTAGTCCACCCCTGCGTGGAAACACTTACACCGCTGATCACGGCGTAGCCGCTTCGAGGCCGGCATCTGGTACGAGCGCCTGACGTCCCACGCCATGCCCATGCCGGAGCTTGTTGGGCTGCAGGGCTACTGGGCCAGCTAGGATGAAGCGGCAGGCGCCCCCGGGCCGCCAGTCAAGGCGTTGACGATGGTGTCTGCCACCGCCTGCACATGGCTGGGCGACGCATGCAGATGATGCCCGCCCTCAAGCACGTGCCGTGTCAGCTGGCGAACCCGAGCCCGCGCCGCAATGCCGCGGGGGCTGTCACCGAGGATACCGTCGCGTCCCTCGATCAGCAGTACCTCGCAGGCAATAGCCTCAAGCAGGTGGGCGACCTGCTCGTCGGTCAGCCTGACGGGAGAGGGTCGCAGTAAGCGTGGATCGGTGCGCAGCTGCAGCTGCCCATCGTCCCCTGGTGCCAGATTGCGTGCCACAATGTCACGAACCGTCTCGGCATCCACGGGCGTCGCACCACCGACGACGCGTGCCTCCACCGCGCTGTCGAGATCCGCATAGCGGGGGGAGCGGGACCGCCGGCGACGGTGCGCCTTGAGCGACCGTCCGAGTTGCTGGGCGGTCTCTTGCGGTGCGGTCGTGAGTGCCCCCAGGCCGTCGATCAATACCAGGCGTTCGACCCGCTCGGGCAACGCAGCGGCCAGCAGGCAGGCGACCCCAGCCCCCAGCGAATGCGCCAGCAGCGGTGCGCGCTCCAGCCCCAGATCGTCCATGGCGTCGAGCAGGTCATGACAGTAATCCCAGATGGCGTAATCGAGATTCCCTGCCAGTGGCCGTGACAACCCGTGGCCCGACATATCGATGGCCACGATGCGTATGCCAAGGCGACGTGCCAGCAGCGGCGCGAGACGACTGAAGCTGGCCGCGTTGTCGAGCCACCCGTGCAGCGCCAGCCAGGTGGGCGCCCCCTCTTCCCCCCAAACCAGCGCAGCCAAACGCCCTTCAGCCAGGCGCCTTTCAGCCAAGCCCAGAGCAGCGCCTGTCGGGGTCATGGCGGTTGCCGTCGTCGGAATCCGGGTCATTTACGCGCCCCCTCTGGTGCCAGCAGGCGATCGATCATGGACAGCAAGGCCTCTCGCGTCGCATCCGGCTGCTCCATGGGGAACATATGCGTCCCCGGCACCGTCTCCAGCACGATACCGCGGCGGCTCAGCCGCCTGCAGCGCGACGGCGTCAGCAGATCCGACGACGCTCCCGCCAACACCCCGATAGGCACCGACACTTCGCGGGGCAGACGATCCAGGTGGTGAGGAAGGTGACGAAATATCTCGACCTCGATATCCGGGTCGTAGCTCAGTACCGCACTACCGTCTTCCAATACCGTCGTGCCTGCCTCGATATAGTCGTCCAGGGCTTCCGGCGTAAAGGCCCGAAACAGCCCCTTGCGCCGCAGCTGGGCACGCATAGCATCGCGGCTTTCCCAGCGCGCGCGCCGCCCTTTGCTCTTGCCCGCCGGGGTCACCCGATCCACCATGCCCAGCCATTTGCTGAGGCGCATGGCCATTGCGTCCAACCCCAGCATCAGCGGCGGGTCGAGCATCACCACTGCCTGGAACCGCTCAGGAGCCTGGCGCGCTGCCATGGCGGTGATGACGCCGCCCATAGAATGTCCCACGCCGATAAAGGGGCCCGGCAGATCACGCGTACTGTCCAGATATTCGTCGCGCAAGGCCAGCCAGTTGTGACCGACAGGAAAGTCAGGATGATGCCCCAGCCGGTCCAGTGGCTGGATGTCAAAACGCTCCTTCAGTGGAGCCAACAGACTGCGATAGCTGCCCCCGGGAAACCCGTTGGCGTGGGCAAACAGCAAGGTCGGGCGGTGTGACTCGGTCATTGTCCTTCGCTCATCATCATAGGGGCAGCGGCAATCCGGCCGCCGGTAGCGCCAGCAGGCTAACGAGTTTACCCTATGGCGAGTCAGCGCCGTGCTCAAGTGGCTTGCCGGCAGTGGGACGTAGGCCTTCGGTCGCCACCGTGGAGTCTTGTCCTCTTAGCACCTGTCTCATGGCAACCACCGGCGCTTCTGACGCCTCGTCATTCGCTTTCATCAGCCAGGTATTTCACGTGTCCTCCAAGCCCCGTCGTGATACGCGTCAGCGCAACCGCATTTTCTTCCTCACCGTCGCCATCGCAGTGATCATTGGGCTTTGGTTGGCCCGGTAACTCATCGGTGACGACACCAGAAGCCCGCATGCCAGTCTCATTGCAATGGGCTGCAATCGTCAGACTATCCGCAGGGCGGCTGCGGCCCCGCTCACTCCAGCATGTCTGCCAAACGAGCACGCAGGCGATCGCGGGCAAAATCCACGAAGCTACGCACCTTCGCTGGCGCACGCCGGCCCTCGACATGCACCAGATGAATCGGCCAAGGAGCGGGCTCGTGATCCTGCAGCACCACGCGCAGACGGCCCGAGGCCAGCTCATCCGCGATCTGATACGACAGCACACGCGTCAGCCCCCAGCCGTGACACGCTGCCTCGATCCCCGCAGCCACGCTACTCAGACGTAGCCGAGGACTTATCCTCACGGTGTCCTTTTCGTCACGTCCAAAGCGCCATTCGACGATTGGACTCAAGGCAGAGACCGCGGCAATGCGATGATCCTTTAGCTCTTGAGGCTTTTGAGGCTCGCCCCAGCGCTCTAGATAATCAGGTGCTGCACAGATCACTCGTCGCACGTCCCCCACCCTGACTGCGACCAGTTCTGATGACGGAAGAGGACCGATACGTAGTGCCACATCAAAGCCCTCTTCCACCATGTTGACCACTCGGTCGAGCATCACGACATCCACTGACACATCCGGATAGGCGTCGAGAAAGTCCACCAGCATGGGCGTCATATATCGCCGGCCGAACTCATTGGGACAGGTGAGTCGCAACTCGCCGAGCGGACGAATGGCCGCGCCGGAAGCAGCATCGTCAGCGGCCTGCAGCTGCGCCAGCACGTGACGGGCATCCTCCAGATAGGCGCGACCTACTTCTGTCAATCGCACTCGACGGGTGGTGCGGATCAGTAACCGCGTACCTAGACGAGCCTCAAGGGTGTTCACCCCTCGCGTCACCGAGGGCGCACTCATGCCAAGTCGGCGAGCGGCTTCCGCGAAGCTCTCGGCTTCTGCCACCGCAATGAAGACCTTTAGGCTTTGCAGCCGATCCATTCGCGGATTACCTCCATTTAATAAAATAATGCCTTTCTTTTTTTCCATATTAATTCATTAAACGAAGAGAGATAAGCTCATCAAGCAGTGAGGCCCGCCACAGTGGCCGTCCAATGCTCGTCATTACCGAGGCTTAAGCTCACACTTCCACAGCAGGCACCCATCATGTCGCACCCCATCACCCTATACCGCACGCCAAAGTCTGGTCACTGCCACCGGGTAGAGCTAATGCTCTCTTTGCTCGGGTTGCCCTATCGGACAGTCGATCTTGATATGGCCAATCGCGCGCACAAAGCACCCGAATTCCTGGCGATCAGCCCCTTCGGTCTCGTCCCGGCCATCGACGACAACGGCTATACACTCTCGGACAGCAACGCCATTCTCGTTTATCTAGTCAAGAACTATGCAGCGGACAGCGACTGGCTTCCCGCCTCACCCAAGGACGCAGCCGAAGTGCAGCGTTGGCTGACCATTGCTGCCGACAACCTGTTTGCAGGCCCCTGCGCCGCTCGCCTCGTCCAGGTATTCGATGTCCCGCTGGATCACTCGGCAGCAGTAGAAAAGGCTCACGACCTGCTAGGTATCCTGGACACTCACCTATCCACTCGAGCATGGCTCGCCACTGGGCGACCGACGCTCGCAGACGTAGCGCTCTTCAGCTATATCGCCCATGCCCCAGAAGGCGGCGTCGACTTGAGGCCTTATCCGAGCGTGCATACGTGGCTGCAGCGCGTGCGCGCACTGCCTGGCTTCGTGGCCATGGCATCGTCACCGGTGGTGGCGCCAGAGCCGCGCCCGGCCTAACCGTCATATTTCAGAGCTCATCGACGACCCCAAATACAGTTCCATCAATCAGTTCCCCTCCAAGATCCTGCGAGGATATCCATGACGCAAGTGCCCACCACTCCCTTTCATCAGGGCGAACGCGAGGCCCAGCATCGTGCGGGTGTCGGCGACGTTGCCAGTTGGGCAGGCGGTTTTATTCGAGACTTTCTGCCCGACCAGCATCGAGATTTCCACACTGCTCTGCCCTTTCTGGTCATGGCAGGTAGCGACCTGAACGGTCGTACCTGGGTCACTGTGCTGGAGGGGGCCGACGGATTTCTGCACTCTCCCACGCCCTATCAGCTGAGCCTCCGTACCGAGCCAGAGCCGAGTGATCCGCTAGCCGAGCGCTTATTCTCAGGCGGTGACGTGGGAGTGCTGGGCATCGATCTCGCCAGCCGACGCAGGAATCGCTTCAACGGGCGAATTTCACGGTCCTCCGATGGCTACGTCATCGACGTTCAGCAGTCCTTTGGCAACTGCCCCCAGTACATTCAACAGCGCACACTATCGCGTACCCAAGCCGACGCGCCGGGCACGCTCAAGCGCTTCAGCCAGCTGACACGCGACCACATTCACTGGATTGAACGCGCCGACACGATGTTTATGGGGTCTGGCCATCACGATCACTCCGAAGCACGTCACAACGGCTTCGACGCTTCGCATCGTGGGGGCGCGCCGGGCTTCGTCAAGGTAGAGAGCGAGCAAGAGCTGGTCATTCCGGACTATGCGGGTAATAACTTCTTCAACACCATCGGCAATCTGCTCAAGGATCCACGGGTGGGTCTGGTCTTCGTGGACTTCAACCAAGGCAGCCTGCTGCACATCAGTGGCACCGCACGAATCGACTGGAGCCCGGGGGCGTCCTCCGACCCACAAGCCAGACGATTTATACACGTCACTATCGAACGCATACTGGAACGCCGCCATGTGCTGTCACTTCGCTGGCAGCGAGATCTTCAACACACACGAGACCTCACGATCAAGCGCAAGGTACGCGAGAGCAAGGACGTCACCTCCTTCTACCTCGCACCTGTCGACGCACATCCCCTAGAACCGGCCACCGCAGGCCAGCACCTCAACGTGGACATGCAGATTCCAGGACAGCTTGGCACCACCTCGCGTAGCTACTCGCTGTCAGGTGATCCTGCCGATAGCCAACACTACCGTCTCAGTATCAAGCGCGAGGCCTACGGCCTGGTATCACGCTACCTGCACGACGTCCTTGGCGAAGGAGCAATCATCAAGGCAGGCAGGCCCTCCGGCGACTTCGTGTTGCCTGGCAAAGAGACACCGGTGGCATTGATCAGTGCGGGTATTGGTCTCACCCCTATGGTCGCCATGCTTCACGCGGCGGCCAGACAAGGACGCCCCGCCTGGTACCTTCACGGAGCTCGCCGAGGCGATCAACATCCCCTGCGCCAGGAAGTCAACGAACTGGTGGCTCGTCATGCCCACTTACACCAGCGCATCTTCTACAGTCAGCCGGCCCCGGAAGATCGCCTCGGACATGACTTCCACGTTGCTGGACGCCTCAGCGCCGCTGCCGTGCTCGAGACCGCTGGTCATCCCGAAATACACTATCTTGTGTGCGGCCCCTCTGCTTTCGTAGCGAACTTGACCGATGATCTCATCAGCTACGGCGTCCCCGCCGCTCGCCTCCATAGCGAGTCCTTTTAACCTCTCGGGGTGCCTGGTGTAGCGGGGGCTCGCCTCCCTCTCGCTTCCCTCTCGCCTCCCCCTCTCCTCCATCTCGCGCTAAACACCACACTAAGCATCGCGCTATTCGACTTTGTCCCCTCATGTGTACTTCGACCGTCTCGGCCCTGCTTCGCAACCTCTTTTTGTTATGTTATAACTTTGCACCCACAGCTTGGGCGCGACGAGCTGTGGTAGCTCGAATCCACACCGTGGCGCCAACGCCTGGCGGTCGGTACGGATGATCAGCCAGTGATCACGACGCAAGCCAAGCCAACGCGTGCTGCCAACACACCGTGATTCACCCCTATCGCTGGAGAACACCGCGATGTCGTCTCCTGAAGAGACCCGTCTTCTGGCCATGTCGGACGACGACTACATGAATGAAGAGCAGCTCGCATTTTTCCGCCAGCGGCTGCTGTCGGAGAGGGCCCAGATCGAGGCCCACCTGAGGGAAATACGGACCAATATGGCGTCCCACGAGCGGGATAGCGACGAACTTGACCAGGCCGCCTTTGAAGAGGAGCTGAGGCTGCAGCTGCGTCAGGCCGATCGCGAAACCCGCCTGATCGCCAATATCGACTCAGCCATTCGTCGGATCGATGCCGGAGACTACGGCTACTGCATCGAAACCGGCGAACCCATCGGCATCCCCAGGCTGCTGCTGCGCCCTACCGCCAAGCTGACCCTTGAGGCCAAGGAACGCCAGGAGCAACGGGAACACCACTATCGCAAGATGCGAGGAGAAAGCGCATGACCCCCTCAGCCGCCCCCCTTCCGGTGACCGTTCTGTCCGGCTTTCTCGGCGCCGGCAAGACCACCCTGCTCAACCATATCCTGGCCAATCGCGAAGGTCGCCGAGTGGCGGTCATCGTCAATGACATGAGTGAGGTCAATATCGACGCGGCCCTGGTCCGGGGTGCACCAGACCAGGCAGGCGAGGTCACTCTCAACCGGGCCGAAGAACAGCTGGTAGAGATGAGCAACGGCTGCATCTGCTGCACGCTGCGCGAGGATCTGCTGATCGAAGTACGACGACTGGCCGAGGAAGGGCGCTTCGACACGCTGGTGATCGAGTCCACCGGCATTTCCGAACCACTCCCCGTCGCCGAAACGTTCACCTTCGCCGACGAGCAAGGTCGTAGCCTGTCCGAGGTCGCCCGCCTGGATACTCTGGTGACCGTGGTCGATGGCGCCAACTTCCTCAGCCAGTATCGCGAGGCCCAATCCCTGGCAGAGGCCGGGGAGAGCCTGGGAGAAGACGACGAGCGCAATGTGGCCGACCTGCTGGTCGACCAGATCGAATTCTGCGATGTGCTGCTGATCAGCAAGACTGACCTTCTTAGCCAGACCGAACTTGAAGAGCTGACGAGCGTGCTGCGCGCCCTCAACCCCGAGGCCGAATTGCTGCCCATCGCCCATGGCAAGGTATCCCTGGACAAGGTGCTGGATACCGGGCGCTTCAGCTTCGAGCGGGCCCAGCAAGCGCCGGGATGGCTCAAGGAACTGCGCGGTGAGCACGTGCCAGAGACCGAGGAATACGGCATCTCCAGCTTTGCCTACCACGCACGACGTCCGTTCCATCCACAGCGCTTCTTCGAGCTGCTGCACAGCAACTGGTTTGGCGGCAAGCTATTGCGCTCCAAGGGGTTCTTCTGGCTGGCCACGCGGCCGACCTTTGCCGGCCAGTGGAGCCAGGCTGGGGGTATCGCCCACTACGGCTTTGCCGGCATGTTCTGGAAGGCGATCCCTGAGATCAACTGGCCCGAAGACCCCGACTATCGCGCCTCCATCATGGAACGCTGGGAAGAGCCCTTCGGCGACATGCGACAGGAGCTGGTCTTCATCGGCCAGAACCTCGACGAAGCGCGTATCCGCCAAGCGCTGGATGACTGCCTGATCAGCGAGTCATTGCTGCTGGAGGGCAAGGACGCCTGGGCAACGCTGCCCGACCCCTTCCCCGCCTGGAAGTAAACCATGCAGAATGCCGAACCTATCCCGGTGACCGTGCTGACCGGCTTTCTTGGCAGCGGCAAGACGACACTGCTCAATCATCTGGTGCGCCAGCCGGCCATGAGCGATGCGCTGGTGGTGATCAACGAGTTCGGTGACATCGGCCTGGATCACCGGCTGGTGGCAGAGGGCGATGAGCACACCGTCGTCGAAATGAGCAGTGGCTGTCTGTGCTGCACGATTCGCGGCGACCTCAGTCGCAGCGTGCAGCAAGCCGTGGAGCAGCTGAACCAACGCGAGGCGCGCCCGGTGTCCCGAATGATCATCGAGACTACCGGGCTTGCCGATCCTGCGCCGATTCTCCAGACCTTGATGACCGATCACTGGCTGGCCCAGCGCTTCCGTCTAGACGGCGTTGTTTGTCTGGTCGATGCGGCCAATGGTCTCTCTACCCTTCATGCCCATGGCGAGTCACAGCGCCAGGCTGCGGTCGCTGACTGCCTGCTGCTGACCAAGACCGATCTGGTGGGTGGGACACGCCTGAACGATCTATCGAGGCAGCTGGCCGAGATCAACCCTGCCGCCGAGCAGATCGAGGTCCTGAATGGCGAAATCGATGCTGCACGCCTCACCGCCCGGCGCCTGCCAGCGTCGGCCAAGGATGCGCCGCAGGCTCAGGGCTGGCTCGGGGCCGGCGCCTATCTACAGGTCAGCTCGTTCTCCAGCGTCTCTGTGGGGACTGGCGCCAGCGTCTCTATCGGGACTGGCGCCTGCGCCGCGCCGACGCCCATGCTCAGCGTCTCCCACGACGCTCCCGTGAGCCGCCACGGCGAGCAGATTCGTTCGTTCTGCTTCACTGTCGAGACGCCGATTGCCGCCGAAGTACTGGAGGACTGGCTGGACCTTCTGCTGAGCCTGCTGGGCGACAGAATGCTGCGGATCAAGGCCATCGTTAACGTGGCCAACCGAGACCAGCCGCTGGCGCTGCATGGCGTCCAGCATATCTTTCACCCTCCCGTCCCGTTGCCGCCAGACGCCTGTCCGGACGGCGTGTCTCGCTTTGTATTCATCACCAGTGGTGTGGCCGCCGATACGGTGACGCAGCTGTTCACCTACTTCGATAGCTAGCCCAGCTGCACCACCCGCAGATGCACGAGGCCAAGACCCACGCCACCTAGCCACACATTGAGTTTTCTATGACATCGCACCCTCTGGAAGATATCGCCGCCGCCCCTGCAACTCACTCAGTTCCCCTGGACTGGGTCGGCATGGAGGGCATCGCCCTGCCACTGCAGGTCGCCGGCAAGACCATTGCGGGCCGCGCATCGGCCGGTGTCAGCCTTGACGATCCCGCGGTTCGCGGCATCCACATGTCACGCCTGTACCTGGCACTGGCTGAGCTTGAGGACGTGCCGCTGACGTTGCCCCGCGTCAACGACGTCCTCAACAACTTTCTGGACAGCCACCAGCAGCTCTCGCAGCAGGCCTATCTGGACCTGGAGGGCGAGGCCTTGCTGCGACGCCCCGCCTTGATCAGCCCGCTGTCAGGGTGGAAGACCTATCCCTTCGCGCTGCGCATGCGACGTAGCGCCAGTGACCAGATCAGCGCCGTGCTCGACGTCAGCATCGGCTATTCATCGACCTGCCCCTGCTCGGCGGCGCTGGCACGCCAGTTGATTCAGCAGGCGTTCGATGAAGACTTCACCGATACCCCCGTCACCCGAGAGGCGGTACACGCCTGGCTCGCCAGTGAGCAAGGCATCCTGGCCACCCCCCATAGCCAGCGCAGTCAGGCGCACCTGTCGCTGAGCCTGTCGACAGAGCTTACGGAACTGCCGCTGGAGACCATCGTCGATCGGGTGGAAAAGGCCCTCGGCACTGCCCTGCAGACCGCCGTCAAACGGGTTGACGAGCAGGCCTTTGCCCTCGCTAACGGACAGAACCTGATGTTCTGCGAAGACGCCGCTCGTCGCGTGCACCAGGTCCTGCGGGACCAGCCCGGTATCGACGGTTTTTACCTGAAGGTGGTGCACGCAGAAAGCCTGCATGCCCATGACGCCGTGGCTCGTAGCCAGTGGAATTGGCGAGAGGAAGCGTGATGTCCTCTGGGGCCAGTCCGATGCCACCCACAGGCCACCCACAGGCCGCCCCCATGCCTTCTCAGCCTCCTCCTGGGTCACCGCGCTGGCGCGATCTGAACCCGGGCTTCTCTACCGCCACGACGTTTCATCGTGAGAACCGACATGAATGACAGCGCCCCCGCGGCCGCCCCGCACGTCACCATCACACTGCCGGATGAGCGCGAGCTCACACTGCCTTCGCCTACTACAGTCGCAGATATCGCCGCCGCTATCGGTCCGGGGCTTGCTCGGCAAACCCTGGCCGGGCGCGTCAACGACGTGCTGGTGGATGCCTGCGACCCCATCGACCGGGATGCCCGGGTCCAGGTGATCACCCCCAGCGATCCCGAAGGGCTCGATATCCTGCGCCACTCCTGCGCGCACCTGCTGGGGCACGCGGTCAAACAGCTCTACCCAGACGCCCAGATGGTGATCGGGCCAGTCATCGAAGACGGCTTCTACTATGACATCGCCCACGAACGGCCCTTCACCCCTGATGACCTGCAAGCCATCGCTGAACGCATGACGTCACTGATCGCGCAGAACTACGACGTCATCAAGCGCCGCCTGCCCCGCGACCAGGCCATAGAGATCTTTCGCGAGCGCGGCGAAAGCTACAAGCTTCACCTGATCGAGGAGATGCCGCAGGAAGCCACCCTGGGCCTCTACTTCCACCAGGAATACGTGGACATGTGCCGTGGCCCCCATGTTCCCAATACCCGGTTTCTCAAGCACTTCGCGCTGACCAAGCTGTCGGGTGCCTACTGGCGCGGTGACGCTCGCAACGCCCAACTACAGCGGATTTACGGCACCGCCTGGGCGGACCGCAAGGCACTCAAGGCCTATGTCCAGCGTCTTGAGGAAGCCGAGCGTCGTGATCATCGGCGCCTGGGACGCCAGCTCGGGCTTTTCCACTTCCAGGAAGAAGCGCCCGGTGCGGTGTTCTGGCACCCAGGCGGATGGCAGGTGCTGCAGACATTGATCGCCTACATGCGTCGCCGCCAGGCCAGTAGCGGCTATGTCGAGGTCAACACACCCGACATGATGGACCGCAGTCTGTGGGAAACCTCCGGGCACTGGCAGAACTATCAGGACCACATGTTCACCACCCAGACCGAGGACGGACGGGATCTTGCGCTGAAGCCGATGAACTGCCCCGGCAGCGTGCTGCTCTATCGGCACGGACTGAAGAGCTACCGTGACCTGCCCATTCGCATGGGTGAATTCGGCAAGGTACACCGGTACGAGCCATCCGGTGCCTTGCATGGCCTGCTGCGGGTGCGCCACTTCACCCAGGACGACGCCCACATTTACTGCACGCCGGAGCAGATGAACGAGGAGTGTCAGCAGGTGGTCGCGCTGGTGCTGGATATCTATCGGGAGTTCGGCTTCGATGACGTCCACATCAAGCTGTCGACCCGCCCCGACAACCGCATGGGCAGCGATGCTGTCTGGGATCGCCTTGAACAAGCATTGACGACAGCCCTAGACGCCATGGCGCTGGACTACACTCTCAACCCGGGCGAAGGAGCCTTCTACGGACCGAAGCTGGAGTTCGTGCTGCGCGATGCCATCGGCCGCGACTGGCAGTGCGGAACCCTGCAGGTCGACATGAACCTGCCCGAGCGATTTGGCATCGACTACGTGGATGAGCAGGGCCAACGACAGCGGCCCGTCATGCTCCATCGAGCCCTGTTTGGCTCGCTCGAGCGCTTCATCGGCATCCTGATCGAACATCACGCGGGCAAGCTTCCCGCCTGGCTGATGCCACAGCAGGCCGTGGTCATGTCGATTACCGAGGCCCAGCGGGACTACGCTGAGCTGCTGGCAGATGCCTTGAAGGGAGCAGGGATACGGGCGAATGCCGACGTGCGCAACGAGAAGATCGGCTACAAGATCCGGGAGCAGACCTTGAGCCGGATCCCGTACCTGCTGATTGTCGGCAATCGCGAAGCCGCCGAGGGCAAGGTCACGGTGCGCCTGCGTGACGGCAGCGACCTTGGCAGCATGCCGGTGCAAGAAGCCATTGCCCTGCTCGAAGAACAATGTCAGGCTCCCGACCACAACGCTCAGCGCCGCGAACAGGCACTGCGCCTCGAGCGCCTGGCTTGCGCCACGCTCCCCCAGGAGGCCTGAGCATCATGCTTGCAATGGGCGCGACGCGCGACGTCGTGCCCTTGCGTTATATCTGCAGGAGCCAACATGCCACTTCTCGACAGCTTTACCGTTGACCACACCATCATGAATGCCCCGGCAGTGCGCGTGGCCAAGACCATGCGCTCACCCTCGGGTGACACCATCACGGTGTTCGACCTGCGCTTCAACCGGCCGAACGAGAGCATGATGGGGGAAAAGGGCATTCATACCCTGGAGCACCTGTTTGCCGGCTTCATGCGCCAGCACCTGAACGGCGACAGCGTCGAGATCATCGATATTTCGCCGATGGGCTGCCGCACCGGTTTCTACATGAGCCTGCTGGGCAGCCCCAGCGAGCAAGCCGTCGCCGACGCCTGGCAGGCGGCCATGAACGACGTGCTCAACGTGAAGCGCATGGAAGATATTCCTGAGCTCAATGAGCACCA
The DNA here is from genome assembly GCF_019800795.1 of Halomonas sp. DP3Y7-2. NCBI lineage: Bacteria > Pseudomonadati > Pseudomonadota > Gammaproteobacteria > Oceanospirillales > Halomonadaceae > Halomonas > Halomonas sp. DP3Y7-2. The sequence goes on along the minus strand of NZ_JAHVKJ010000010.1, from coordinate 335,103 downwards.
GTGCGGCACCTACCTGATGCATTCCCTCGAAGAGGCTCAGGAGATCGCGCGCACCATCATCGACCAGGGCATCGGCGTCAACCGCAATGACGACCTGGCCTTGAGCCCCGAGCAACTCAAGACCCTGGGCAACGACGTTTAAGCACCCAGCGCACATGCTGCAGCGCACGCTTGGTCAACCACCAAGCGTGCGCTGCAGTGTGAGAGCCGTCGTCCTGGAGCCGTCGTCACTCGGGATCCACGGCCCTAGACCGGGAATAGCAAAGACGCCCCACCACGCTGGTCACAACGAATATAAGCGCAGCAAGACTGACAATGGTGGGCCCTGTCGGCGTATCCAGCCAATAGGCGGCCTGGAGCCCGCCAGTGGTCGAACAGGCGCCAATGCTCGCCGCCACCAGCGCCATGGCTTCCGGGGTGCGACACAGCGGGCGCGCGGCCGCAGCCGGAATGATCAGCAGCGCCGCAATCAGCAGCACTCCCACCACCTTCAGTGCCACCGCGACCACCACCGCCAGCGACAGCGTCAGCACCAGCTGCTCCCGCCGCGGGTCAATACCACTGGCCCTGGCGAGATCTTCGTCCAGCGTGGCGGTCAACAGCGCCGACCAGCGCCATCCCACCAGGCTAACCACCAGAATCGCGCCAGCGGCGATGATCATCAGGTCGCTCTTGCCCACCGCAAGGATATCGCCGAACAGATACGCCATCAGGTCGATGCGCACACCCGACACAAAGGACACCGCGACCAGCCCAAAGGCCAACGCCGAATGCGCCATGACGCCGAGCAGAGTGTCCATGGCGTAGCCCCGTCCACTCAGCTGAGAGACCACCACCGCCATCAGCAGCGAAACGGCCAGTACGCCCGCCAACATGGACGTGGACAGCAGCAACGACAGAGCCACCCCAAGAATCGCAGCATGCGCCGTCGCGTCGCCGAAATACGCCATTCGTCGCCAGACAACAAAGCACCCGAGCGGTGCAGCCGCCAGGGCAACCCCCAGACCGGCCAACACGGCTCGCACAAGAAAATCGTCAAACATCAGCGAGACGCCTCCATCAGCCTGTCGTTTGCCGCCTTCGCTGGAGTGGTCGGCGGCGCCTCGGCCCCCGCGTCCTCTGAGGCCAGGCACTGGGAAGACGACGGCTGTGGATGCGAATGCCGATAAAACGCCAGCGCATCACTGGTGTCAGGGCCAAACAGCTGGCGGTAAACCGGTGATGCGAGCACGCGTTCAGGGGTGCCCTGGCAGCACACGTGGCCATTGAGACACACCACTCTGTCCGACGCCCGCATGACCACATGCAGTTCATGGCTGACCATCATTACCGCACATCCAAGCTCGCTGCGAACCTTGGCGATCTGCCGATAAAAGTCCGCGGTGCCGCGGTGGTCGAGGCCACGAGTCGCTTCATCAAGCAACAGCAGGTCAGGCTTTTCCAGCAGGGCTCGCGCCAGCAAGATTCGCTGAAACTGGCCTCCTGACAGGTCCGCGACCTGCTGTTGCCCGAGCTCCGGCACTCCCGCCTGCACCAGCGCCTGAGCCAGCGCCTGACGCGAATGCCGGCGCGGCAGATTAAGAAAGCGAAACACGGTCAACGGCAGCGTCGGGTCGATGGCCAACCGCTGTGGTACATAGCCGATGACCAGCCCAGCTTCCCGGGTCACACGCCCCTGCGATGGCCTTACTGCACCGATGATGGCGCGCAACAGAGTCGACTTGCCGGAGCCATTAGGGCCCACCAGGGTCACGATTTCGCCGCGATCGACACTCAGGTCGATGCCCTCCAATACGCTATGGCCCCCTAGGGCGACAGACAAATTGTCGATGGACAGCAAGGGCATGGAGGCTCTCCAACTGGCTATTGCTGCGCCGCTCACGCGCAGAGACATGATATTCACAGCCACCGTGCGCGGCGCGCGCGGCATGACGGCTCTTCTGGCCACTCGCACGGACGTGCTGTCACGAGACAGGGACGCGCCGTCGCGGGAGAGGGATGAGCTGTCGCGGACCCCGTGCACGCGACCCCAAACCAGGGCGGGCGCTATTGACGAGGCTCAGGTTTACGGGGCTCTCATTGACCAGGCAGTGAATGTTATAATATAACGTTTTATTCCACAAGCGTGGCGTCACCACGTCAGCTGTCCACGTCGATACCTTCCAGGAGAACACGATGAAAAAACCGCTACTGCGTCCGCTCTGCTTGCCATGGCTGCTGACACCGGCCATTGCCGTCGCTGACGTGCCCAACGTGGCGGTGGATATCCCACCGGTGCATGCGCTGGTGGCCCAGGTCATGGGAGAGTTGGGATCGCCAGAGCTGGTCATCCAGCCCGGTGCGTCGCCCCACGGCTATTCCATGCGCCCTTCCGAAGCGCAGGCACTGGCCAGCGCCGACGCCGTGTTCTGGGTCAGTGACAGCCTGACGCCGTGGCTTGAGCGAGCCAGGACTTCCCTGGCGGATGGCGCTCGCGAAGTGGAGCTGATGGAAGCTCCCGGCACGGTGACACTGGCATATCGCCAAGGCGCTACCTTTGAAGCCCATGATCATGGCGATCACGAAGATCACGAAGATCACGAAGATCACGAAGATCACGAAGATCACGAAGATCACGAAGATCACGAAGATCACGAAGATCACGATCATGATGGTCACGAACATGGCGATCATGACCATGGCGAGCACGACGAACATGGCGATCATGACCATGCCGACCACGATCACGACCATGCCGACCACGATCATGACCATGCCGATCACGATCACGATCACGATCACGATCACGATCACGACCAGCATACCGCTCATGATCACGAACATGGTCATGCACACGACGGCATGGACCCCCATGGCTGGCTTGATCCTGTCAATGCCAAGGCATGGCTCGATACGATTGCGACCACCCTGGCAGAACTGGACCCAGAGCACGCCGATACGTATCGCCAGAACGCAGCGAATGGGCAGGCAGAGCTGGACGAGCTGATTCAGCGGCTGGACAACCAACTAGATGACGCGCGAGGGGTTCGCTTCATCGTGTTCCACGACGCCTACCAGTACTTCGAGAACCGCTTCGCTGTCCCTGCCTCCGGGGCCATCTCCCTTGGCGATGCATCAGACCCGAGCCCGGCGCGAATTCGCGAGATCCAGACCCGTGTCAGCGACGACAACATCCAATGCGTCTTCCGCGAACCCCAGTTCAACCCTGCCCTGATTGACAGCGTGTTCGAGGGAACAGAGGTCAACACCTCCATCGTGATGGACCCCCTCGGTGTCGACCTGGACCTGGGCCCCGGTCTCTATTCACAGCTGCTGCAGCGACTGGCAGACGGCATGACCGACTGCACCAAGGGCTAGGGCTAGGGCTCGAGGAGTGAGCGTCAAACGAGCCACTCCCCTGCCCTGACGTCGCCGACACCCGCCCTGTCGGCGGCGTCTGTTCATTCCCACACTGTTATGGAGAGCCATTCACCATGCCCCACCCGACCTCCCCGCCATTGACTGAACGGGATGCGCAATTCTGCCTTGACGCGGCCACCCGAACGCTGGAGCGATGGGCGATTGCCGTCAGTCGTGGAGAGAAGGAGACCCTGCTGGCGCTTTACGCCGAAGACGCCATTCTTGTGCCGACTGTCGCCAACGACGTGAGAGAAGACCGACTTGCCAGGCAGGCCTACTTCGATGCCTTTCTCGCCAACGAAGACCTTAGCTGCGAGCTCGGCGAATTCTCTCGCCGTGTCAGTCGCAAGTTGGGCACCGTCGTCATCGGTGGCCACTACGTCTTCAGCTATCTCATAAAGGGTGATATGGCCACCATTCCCGCGCGCTTCCTGTTCACCTTTGAAGAAATCGCAGGAGAATGGAAGATCACGGGCCACCATTCCTCGCAGCTTGTCTGAAGCGGTCTTGAGCCGCACGGTGATGTTGGCGCGACCCAGGCTGACGTCGCGAGCGACGACGTCGGCCTGGGTCTCTAGCGACGGCATGCAGGGTGGTGGCCGTCCAAGGCCAGTGCCAGCCAGGTTAGGTCAGGTCGAGTCAGGCAAGGTCAAACAGCAGCACCTCAGCCGCCGCGATACCGACGACCCTGACCTCTTCTCCCGGTTCAAACGCCGCCGCATCGCCTGCGGACATAAGCTGCCCGTTGACCGCAACCTCGCCCTTGGCCACATGCAGCCATGCGTGGCGTGTTGCCGGCGTCTCGGCGCTTTCGCCCGCATCGAACAGCCCCGCATACAAGTTGACGTCCTGATTCACGCTGACGGAATCGTCCAGACCCTGCGGTGAGACCACCAGGCGCCAGCGGCCCTGCCTGTCCTCCGGCGGAAACGAGCGCTGCTCATAGCTGGGAGCGATGCCTCGCTCTCGAGGTTCTATCCAGATCTGCAGGAAGTGCAGCTCTTCACTGGGTGAAGCGTTGAATTCGCTATGCAACACTCCCGTGCCTGCCGACATCCGCTGCACGTCTCCAGGCCGCATGGTAGAGCCATTATCCATGCTGTCCTGATGCGCCATCGTCCCCGACAGCACGTATGAAATAATTTCCATGTCCTGGTGGGGATGGGTGCCGAACCCTGCACCACCGGTCACACGATCTTCGTTGATGACTCGCAGCGATCTGAACCCCATGTGCCGTGGATCCACGTAGCTGGCAAACGAAAAAGTATGGTGAGAGCGTAACCAGCCTTGATTGGCACGTCCGCGTTCATGGGCATGTCGAAGTCTCATATTGCCTCCTACAGGCAGCACCTGGTGAAGCGCAGCCGCCGCAAAAGGATCACGCGTGGCGACGCATCAAGGTCATGATTAAGTCGTGGATAGGTCGAGTATGGGGCGTGGAAAAGTCGCAGAACGGCAATCAGGACACCTTACGAGCCATGACCGCATCCAGTGAGGCTCGTCCACCGCCGCTGATCGCAAGAGAGACAGCAATCGCCAACAACGACAGCGCGAATTCATAGCCGTTATTGCTCATGAACAGTCCGTTTGCAGCGTGGACGCTGAAGATCGCCATCAGCATGGTGAACGCGAGCACCACCGCTGCCGGGCGCACCAGCAACCCTATCAACAGCGCCAGACCGCCAAAGAACTCTGCGCTGCCAGCCGCCAGCGCCATTAAGTACCCCGGCTCAAGTCCGATGGAGGCCATCCACTGTCCTGTGCCTTCCAGACCATAGCCGCCAAACCAACCGAAGAGCTTCTGGGCACCATGTGCCATGAAAATGATGCCGGCGGGCACACGCAGGGCCAGGGGGGCCAGGCTGTCTGAACTGCTGATGACGCGGCTAACGACTGATGTGTTCATGATATCTCCAAGAGTGTTCGGGCGGTTGCCACAGCACGGGGGGCCGGGCGGTTGCCATAGAGAGTCGAACGCGATCCCGGCGATTCCACTCTCGGTGAGTCAGCGGATGGATGTGGCACTGACGGTGTTCGTATTGTCACGACCGAGGGAAGCACTCGGTCGATCTTGCGCAAGCCTCCAGGCCGACGCCTTTCCGGGTTACTTGGTCGCGTTAAGGCTTAGCTGCAGCCCATTGCTGTCCGCAGTCGCCGAGGTGTGGCGCAGGTGGCGTGCCTGCAGGTTGGCTCGGGCCTGCGCCATGGCAGTGCTACCTTCCATGCTGACCTTCGTGGCATTCGCCTCGACCGCAGTACCGACAAGCGGCTGCGCCTGAACGGAGAGCGACTGCGCCTGAGTGGAAAGTGGCTCATGCAATCTCGCGGTGAGGGCAGAAGCCTGACCTGCCTGAGCGATTGCAGGAGCAGTGAGGGCTGCTGTGACAGGGGCAGTGGCGAAAAGCAGAGTGAACAGTGCGGGCTTGAGTTTCATGGTGTGTCTCTCTTCATGACCGTGTAGTGGGTGTCGCGATCAGCGTCTCTGTCGCGTTGAAGAAAGATTAAACCAACAATAATATCGAAAAAAAGCGACATAAATCCGATAGACCATTCGGTTTTATCGAATGCAAAGACGTTCCTGCACGCTGCGGTATCGCCCTCCTCCCTGCATGAATAAATTTGAAGTTAACAATGAGAAACTTCAGTTTGCCTCATCTTAGAAGTGTCTTGATAATCGTCATCACTATTTCGTCACGGTCAGCTCGTCACCACCAGCTCGTCACCACCAGCGCGCAAGCTACCGGTGAGCTAGCACACCTTGACGAGATCAACCGTTTGACCCGAAAGGCACCGTCGAAGGACGACTGGATCTCCAGACGCCTTGGATTCACCTCTCAGGAACCAGGATGGCACCCACGATGAACAACGACTTTACATTCACCGTTAAGAGCCTTCGTTTCGACGAACACTACCAGCCGTCGGACAGCACTCGTATCACCACCAACTTTGCCAACCTGGCCAGAGGGGAAAAGCGCGAGGACAACCTGCGCAACACCCTGCGCATGATCGACAACCGCTTTAATGCCTTGGCTGACTGGGACAACCCCAAGGGTGACCGTTACAGGCTGGAACTGGAGATCATTTCGGTAGAAATGGCCGTGGATGCGTCCACCCGTGACGGTGCCCTGCCGCTGATTGAAATCCTCAAGACCCGCATCATCGATACGCACACCAACGAGCGCATCGAAGGGATCGCGGGCAACAACTTCTCGTCCTATGTCCGGGACTACGACTTCAGCCTGGTGCTGAAGGAACACAACAAGGGGCAGGACACCTTCAGCGTTCCTGATGACTTCGGTGTCTTGCACGGCAACCTGTTCAAGGCCTTCGTGAACTCGGACACCTACAGGGAGCATTTCAACAAGCCCCCCGTCATCTGCATCAGCGTGTCGAGCACCAAGACCTATCACCGCACGGAAAATCATCATCCCGTGCTGGGTGTCGAGTATCTGCAGGAGGAGCATTCGCTGACGGATGCGTACTTCAACAAGATGGGCATGAAGGTTCGCTACTTCATGCCCCCGGGCAGCGTCGCACCGTTGGCGTTCTACTTCATGGGCGACCTGCTGGGCGACTACACCAACCTGGAGCTCATCAGCACGATCAGCACCATGGATACGTTCCAGAAGATCTATCGTCCGGAGATCTACAACGCCAACTCAGCTGCTGGGAAGTCCTACCAGCCGAGCCTGCAGCAGCAGGACTATTCATTGACGCAGATCGTCTACGACAGAGAAGAACGCAGCCAGCTCGCGACCGAGCAAGGGAAGTTTGTTGAAGAGTGCTTCATCAAACCCTACCGCGCGATTCTTGAACAATGGTCCGCCAATTACGCTCACTGATTCACTTCTGACAAGGCTATCCATCATGACAACACTGCTCCCGACATCGACGGCCGGCAGCCTTCCCAAACCCTCCTGGCTCGCACAACCTGAAGTGCTGTGGTCCCCTTGGAAACTTCAGGAAGCCGAGCTGGTGGAAGGCAAGCAGGACGCGCTGCGCCTGGCCCTGCACGAACAGCGCCATGCCGGCATCGATATCGTCAGCGATGGTGAACAGTCTCGCCAGCATTTCGTCACGACCTTCATTGAACACCTCAATGGCGTCGACTTCGAACAGCGCGAGACCGTGCGCATCCGCGATCGCTACGACGCCAGCGTGCCCTCTGTCGTCGGAGACGTCTCCCGCCAGAAGCCCGTCTTCGTGGACGATGCCGCCTTCCTGCGGGCCCAGACAGATCAACCCATCAAGTGGGCACTGCCCGGCCCCATGACCATGATCGATACCCTCTACGATGGTCACTACAAGAGCCGGGAAAAACTGGCCTGGGAATTTGCCAAGATTCTGAATCAGGAAGCCAAGGAACTGGAGGCTGCCGGAGTCGATATCATTCAGTTCGATGAACCGGCCTTCAATGTCTTCTTCGATGAAGTGAATGACTGGGGCATCGCCACACTGGAAAGAGCGATCGAGGGCCTGAAGTGCGAGACGGCCGTTCACATCTGCTACGGCTACGGCATCAAGGCCAACACTGACTGGAAGAGCAGTCTGGGCTCCGAGTGGCGCCAGTACGAAGAGGTCTTCCCCAAGCTCAGGCAGTCCAACATCGATATTGTCTCTCTGGAATGCCACAACTCGCGGGTTCCGATGGAGCTGATCGAGCTGATTCGTGGCAAGAAGGTCATGGTCGGTGCCATCGACGTTGCGACCAATACCATCGAGACCCCGGAAGAGGTGGCCAACACCCTGCGCAAGGCACTTCAGTTCGTCGACGCCGACAAGCTCTACCCCTGCACCAACTGCGGCATGGCGCCGCTGTCACGCCAGGTCGCCAGGGCCAAGATGGATGCCCTCAGTCAGGGGGCAGCGATTGTCCGCCAGGAGCTGACACGCTAAACCAGGCGCGCACCCTCCGTTCTTTCCCATGGCCGCCGTGATCGCCTCGCGGCGGCCATGCCGTCTGACGTTTCCGGAGTCACCATGTCGTTCCCTGCCCCACCTTCTGACGTTGTTTCAGACCCCGCTGCACCCGCTGTTTCTGGCTCATCCTCTGTTTCTGGCTCACCCGCTACGGCAAGGACCGGCCAAGTTCACATGCCGAGGGATGTGATCGAGCCGGCCCGCTTCCGCGAGGCCCTTGGGCACTATGCGTCCGGAATCACCGTGATCTCTTCTCTTGCTGAGGGTGAGCCGATCGGTTTTACCTGTCAGTCCTTTTACAGCGTATCGATGGATCCGCCGCTGGTCTCCTTCAGCGTCAAATCGACCTCCTACAGCTATCCCAAGATCAGCCAGGCCGGTCGCTTCGCGGTCAACATGCTGTCCGCTGAACAGGCGCCGATCTCGAATCAGTTCGCCCGCCAGGGGGCCGACAAGTGGCAAGGTATCGAGTGGCAAGCATCACCGCTAGGCAACCCGTTGATTCCGGATACCCTGCACTGGCTCGATTGCGACATTCACGCAGAGCACGTCGCCGGGGATCACCTTATCGTGATTGGCGAGGTCAAGGCGCTCCCACTCGACCAGGGCGAGGCTTCCCCAAGCGGCCCCCTGCTGTACTTCAAGGGCCAGTATCGCCAGCTGGCGTGAGGCGCTAGCGCGAAGGATGGAAAGCCGGGCTGATGCATACGCATTTACGTTAGCTCGCCCTGATCAGGCAGCGTACGACAGCACGCGATGATCTGTTCGCGCAGCCAGCGGTGTGCCGGGTCCTTCTGATAGCGGCGATGCCAGCTGAGATGAAAGGGAAAGGCGTCAAAGGCCACCGGCGGCGCCACCGGGGTCACCGCAAACTGTCGCTGGAAATGCTGGCAAAGCCCCGTGGGCAGGCTGGCGATCAGCGAAGACCGCTCCAATAGCGCGGGCACCGCCATGAAGTAGGTCACGGCCAACGCCACCTCACGCCTCAAGCCCTGGCCTTCGAGCTGCTTGAAGATACCGCTTTTCAAGCGCGTATGGGGCTGCACCAGGACATGGGCATAGCGCTCGAAATCGTCCCTGGCCATCTGCCCACTTCCTTCCAGCCGCTCCAGCAGCGGGTGCCCATTTCCGACCAGACACTCGATCCCTTCGCGGATGACCTCGCGCACGACCAGGTTATCGGGAGGATCGACCTGGCGCCCAAACGCCAGATCGGTCGTGCCGCTCATGACCCCAGCCTCGCTCATGTCCTGTGACAGGCGACGCACCTGCAAGGTGATGCCTGGCGCCTGTTCGCGCAGGACCCCGGCCAGCGCGGGCAGAATCAACACCTCGAAATAGTCGTTGGCCGCGATCTCGAAATGGCGCTGCTCGGTGGCGGGAGAAAAGTCCCGCTCGCTGGTAATCAGGCCATCCAGATCGGTCAACGCTGCCTCGATGACGGGAAAGAGGTGGTCCGCCTTCTCTGTCGGACGCATGCGCTGGCGATCACGTATGAACAGCGGATCATTGAACAGCTCCCGCAGGCGTCCCAAGGCAGCGCTTACCGACGGCTGGCTGAGATGTAGACGTTCTCCCGCACGGGTGACGTTCTGCTCCAGGTACAACGCATGGAAGGTCCGCAGCAGGTTGAGGTCGTAGTTGAGTTTCATCCAGGGCACCCACAGCAGCGTCTGACGTGGCGGCGAGCCACCAACTATTTGTCTCGATAATAGCAGCTATCCGCACTATCGATTATGACGATGGCCGAGCAGACGTTACCGTGACACCCACGTGAACTCAGCACTCGACTCACAGGAGCCCATCATGACAGGTGGACAGATGACAGACACTGCCAGCGAAAAGATCGTTCTGATTACCGGTGCATCCAGCGGCATTGGCGAGGCCACGGCGCGCACGCTGGTGGAAGCTGGCCACAAGGTGGTCGTCACGGCGCGCCGCGAAGAGCGACTTGCTGCCCTGGCCGAGGAACTGGGTCACGACAAGGTGCTGGCGATTGCCGCCGATGCCACCGACTACGATCAGATGGCTGACGTCGTGGCGCGTGCGGTGGCCCACTACGGCCACCTTGACGTTGCCTTTGCTAACGCTGGCACCGGCATCAGCCAAGCGGGTACGGAGCAGGGAGACCCGGAAGAGTGGAAGCGCGTCATCGATATCAACATCAACGCATTGCTGTGGACCGCCCACACCACTCTGCCCCACCTGAGAGCGCGTCAGGGGCATTTCATCCTCACCAGCTCGGTGGCGGGACGTGACACCCATGCGGGGTCGATCTACAGCTCAAGCAAGTGGTTCGCCTACGGCTTTGGCCAGAACCTGGCGCTGGAAATGGCCGAGTGGCAGGGCCGTTGCACCACGATTACCCCAGGCATGGTCAACACGCCCTTCTTTGACCAGCCCAAGCCGGACAAGCTGCACCCGCAGGATGTTGCCGACGCCGTGCTGTACGCCATCCATGCAGCGCCGCGAGCCAATATCCGTGAAGTGCACCTGATGCCAACGCGCTAAACGACGTCTAGGCGTCAACCCCATCATCACGTCCTGCGGATGATTCCGCACGATAAAGGAGAGCCCCATGAGCAAGGTACTGGTTGTTGTCACATCCCACGATACCCTTGGAGACACTGGCAAGAAGACAGGCTTCTGGCTCGAAGAGCTGGCCGCCCCCTACTACGTGCTGAAAGACGCCGGTGTCGAGGTCACGCTGGCGTCTCCCAAGGGTGGTCAGCCACCGCTCGACCCGGCCAGTGAAGGCGAAGACTTCCAGACAGACGCCACTCGCCGTTTCGATCAGGACGCGCAAGCCCAGCGTGACCTGGCCAACACCGCGGTGCTGTCCGAGATGAAGGTCGAGGATTTCGATGCCATCTTCTACCCGGGCGGCCATGGCCCGCTGTGGGACCTGACCAATGATGCAGACTCCATTCGCCTGATCGAGCAGTTCCACGCCGCTGGCAAGCCCGTCAGCGCGGTCTGCCACGCCCCTGCGGTGCTGCTGAAGGCGAAGAAGTCAGACGGCACCCCCTTCGTCGATGGCGTGCGCGTCACCGGCTTCACCAATGGCGAAGAAGCCGCCGTTGGCCTCACCGAGATCGTGCCGTTTTTGGTGGAAGACAGCCTGCAGCAGCAAGGTGGTCTGTACGAAAAGAAGGCCGACTTCACCGCCTTCGCGATTCAGGACGGGTTGATCATCACCGGCCAGAACCCGATGTCCTCTGAGGGCGTCGCCGAGCTGTTGCTCGACAGCCTGAAGTCATAAGGTCTGATAGCTGACCCACCGGAGGCCTCCCCTGGCGACGACCTGTTGCTGCCGGGGGAGGCGCTTCAACTATCAGCCAGCGAGCTGGCCTAACAGGCGCTTACGCCACGCATCCCTCGAAGGCCGCTTCCAGCTGAGGAAGGCTCAGCTGTCCGCGCTCACCGATGACCACAACGCGCGACATGGGCTGGTCTTCCGCCCAGGGAGCACCGGGCTCAAGCTCACTGCGACTGCCCACCAGATGCAGCACTGCACGGCGATCCGGCAGCTCTGCCAGGCAACAGATACCCTTGGCGCGATAGACACTCGACGGCAGCGATTCGAGCACCCTCCGCAGCGCCGCCAATGACAGCGGCCGATCACTGCTCCAGCTCCAGCTTTCAAACTGGTGAGCGTGATCTGCGTGCGTGCAGTGCGCACCGCACTCATGCGAGGACTCCAGGCGCACAGGATCGAAGGCCCCAACGCCCAGCACCAGCTCCAGCGGCACTTCACCAAAGCGCGCTTCCAGCAGTCGCACTCCGGGATATAGCCAGCGCTGCTTCATCGCCCTCACCTGCGCAGGGCTCGCCAGGTCACACTTGTTGAGTACCACGATGTCGGCAATATCGAGCTGCTCCATCGCCAGGGCCGCCAGCTCGCCCTCGAGCTGATCAAACTGCTCTGCGTCTATCACCGTGAGGACACTGTCGATCACCAGTTGGTCCTGAAACTGTGGATAACGCAATGTCCCGGCTATCTTGCTTGGGTTGGAGACGCCGCTGGCCTCAATAAGGATGTACTCCGGACGCTGCTCCCTGAGAGCCAGCAAGCGGGACACCTGCTCCATCAAGTCGCTCTCTACGGTGCAGCAGATACAGCCATTGGCAAGGCTGACCATGGTCTGCGTCTCACTGACGATCAAGTCACGGTCGATATTGATCGCACCGAAGTCGTTGACCATCACCGCCATCCTCAACCCAATGTCACTGTTGAGAATCTTGTTGAGCAAGGTCGTCTTGCCGGCGCCCAGAAAGCCCGACACGATGGTGACCGGAACAGGGGGGAAATGCTGATGCTTCATGCGGACTCATCCCTTCAGACTGGGCGGTTCAAAATTCAGGAATATCGCGCTGCCATACGGCTTCGCGCACCGTGCCGGAAAACTCTCCCTGTGCGTCCCAGACAAACTCACCTTCCAGCATGGTGAGCTCTACCTGGGTTGCGTGAATATTGCCTCGTGGGGCAACCTCGAAGAGGTTGCGGTCCAGCACGATCAAGTCAGCCGACTTGCCGACCGAGATCGAGCCGGCTTGATGCTCGATTCCCATCGCCCAGGCGCCATTGATGGTCATTACGCGAATAGCCTGCTCCAGGCTGATCGGCTCGCCATAGAAGCTGGCGTCCGTCTCCTCCCAGGGATTCTCTCGGGTCACCATTGCCTCGAAGCCGATCCAGGGGTCCAGACTCGATACCGGCCAGTCGGTGCCCATGACCGCCACGCCGCCGGCATCCAACACGCCCTTGAAGTTGTAGGCACGCTGCATGCGCTCCTCGCCAAACACAGCACGAGCATAGGCAAACGAAGAGGGGAACCACCCCACCGGGGAAAACTCGGCAATGACATCCAGTTCGCTGAAGCGCTGCAAGTTGGCATCCAGCAAGGTGGTGCTGTGGGCACACTGATGGCGCATGCCCTGGCCACCGTTGCGACGCCGAGCCTCGGCCACCGCATCAAGAAACAGATCAGAAGCGCCATCGCCGGTGCAATGCGCAATCACGCGAATGCCCTTGCGATCCATATCCGCGACCATGTCGTTGATATGCTCAGGCGTCAGGTTGAGGTGACCGCGCCAGGCGCTGCCCTCGGCCCAGGGGGTCGACAAGTACGACGACCGCGACTCATGCGTCCCGTCAAAGTGAAATTTGACAGCGTTGGCATTAAGCCGAGCACTGCGATAGAAGTGCCGCTCCCCTGCTATCAGCTCCCAGCGGCGCTTCACGGGGAAGATGTCATCCTGCCAGCTGATCGCCGCCTCGACCCTCACTGTCAGCTGTCCTTGCTGGTCGATGGTGCGCAACGCATCGAGACGGTGTTCGCACACATGGACAAACTTGGTGCCGACCACCCCACGCCCACTTTGGAACTGCACGCCCTCACGATAGGCTCGCTGCAGGGCATGTGCCGGTGTGGGCGGCATGGCGGCATGAATCATCGCGTAGGCACCATCGACCAGGATGCCCGTCGGCTCGCCAGTGATACCGTCACGTTCGATGTAACCATGGCGAGGGTCCGGAGTGTTGACATCGATAGCGGCCAGTTCCAGCGCCATCGAGTTGACCAACATACATCCCCAGGAGCGGTCGAGAATGGCTACCGGGCGATCCGACACGATACTGTCGAGCCAGGCTCGATCCGGAACGATACCCGCCTGCTTGAAGGTATACCGCACAAAATAGGCGCCATAGATCCAGCCATCCCCCGGATGTTGGTCGGCGTAACTCAAGATCGCCTGGCTAACCTGCTCTGGCGTCGGATCCTCGAGTCCGACATCCAGGTATCCTGCGTAGCCAGGTGCCAGCGCCAGGTCAGGATGGGTGTGCATGTCGTAAAGGCCAGGCATGACAAAGCGACCACCTAGATCCACCACACGAGTATGTTCGCCGATATGGGCGGCAACCTGGTCGGCACTGCCGACGGCGATGAAGCGCCCCTGAGAGATCGCTACAGCATCAGCCCAGGGCGTCGCGTCATCCACCGTGTAGAACCGGCCATTGGTCAAGACCAGCTCGGCAGTTGCTGCAGAAGGACGGGTATTGGAAGACAGATAATGACGAGAAACGTCCATGATGTAGCCCTTTCAAACCGGAAGATGCCTCCAGCGACTAGCGCAGTGACATGACACAGGCTAGCCGCAGGCGTTGGCAGATTTATCCCAGGATCAGGTGGCCCAGGAGAGACAGGATCGGCAAGGAGATCAGTACGCGGAGCAGATAAATCACGATGAGGTCCCTCAGCTTCAAACCAATCCCTGCTCGAATCAGGACGATCGCGGCCTCGGTGAAGAAGATGATCTGGTTGACCGCGACACCTGCCAGCACGAACCGGGTAACCTCACTTTCAATACCGGCACCGAGCAACGGCGGCATGATGCTGTCCACAATGCCGGCCAGCAGCGCAGGAGCGGCCTTGTCAGCTTCTGGCAGCTGCAGCAGTTCGAGAAATGGCACCAGAGGCAATGACAGCACGTGGAAGAACTGGGTGAACTCGATCAACGCCAATCCGGTACAGCCAATGATCATCATCGTGGGATATACGGAGATCGCCACATCGAGACTGACATGCACACTGCGCTTGAACAGTTCCAACGGTGGCGCAGCCGAGGCCGCACGCTCTACTGCTCGACGCAGCCCCATCGCAAACAGCCCTTCCCCTGCCTGCTTGTCCATCACCAGTTGCTGACCCACAACGGGATGGTACGCATCGGGCTTACCCCGCAACGGCGGTAACTTTGGCACGATGATGGCGCACACAATGCCGGTGAAAGCGACGGCGGCATACCACGGTAGAAATACATGCTGCATTCCGATCAAACTCAGCAACAGGTACGAGTAAGCGATCGACACGATCGAAAAATTGGTCGAGATGACACAGGCTTCTCGACTGGTATAGAAGCCCTGTCGGTACTGCTGCGTGGTCAGGATAATGCCCACGGCGGACGCTGACAGCCAGGAGGCAAGACTGTCGATAGCGGCACGCCCCGGCAGCCCGAACAGCTTGACGAAAACCCTAGACAGAAGGCTACCGACGAACTCCATTAGCCCATAATCGGTCAGCAGCGGCAGCAGTAAGGCCGACAGGAAATAGATGGCCAGTACCACGGGCCCTACGTCGTAAAGCAATACGCCCCCGGTGTTGCGGTGCCATACCCACTCTGGCCCCCACTGGAAGTAGGTCATCAGCATCAGTGTGGCTCCTACCACCCTGATAAGCGTCCATCCGACTCCAGGATTCAGCAGCTGCACGAAGCGATTGGGATGCTCCTTTAGCGAGCTGAACGTGACCAGCACCGTCAGTGCGCTGGGAATGACCGCAACGGCAACGGTTACCGGCACCATCAATGGCTTTATCACGTCATTGATATAGTCGATAACGAAAGCAATCAATACCGTCAGGCGGCCATCGACGCTGATGGGAGTAAGGAACAACAGCACGCCAAGAAGAGTGGGCAGCAGGAACTTGGCAAGTTGCGCAGCGCTATAGCGATGGGAGCGATGCGTTGTCTCATCGGTCACGGCCGATGATTCGGATTTATGTTGCATGGGTGCCACCTTGTTATAGTTATCCAGCTTCAGGATTCCATTGTGGTATCAGGCCAACGTCCCGGTACGGCCTGTCTGGCACTGTCGTCCGGAACGACGTGCCGCGGTTCGCCAGGGACTATTGCCGGTAGCTCGGATCCATGCGGTCCAGCTTGCGCCGCAGCGCCTTCCAGACCAGGTCAACACCTTCCTGATGATAGTCGGGGTGCTCGAACTGTCGGGCGGTAAACTCACAGGCATCATGCGAGGGCAGGACCAGCGGACGACCGCTTTTCATCGCCTCGAGCTGGATTTCGCAGGCCTGGTTCAGGTAATACATGTAGAAAAAGGCCTCGGGAATACTGCGACCCACGGTAAGAAGGCCATGATTTCGCAAGATCATCGCCTGGTGACTGCCAAGCGCTTCGACGATGCGCTGCCGAACGGACAGGTCCAACGGAATGCCTTCGTAGTCGTAGTATCCCAAGCGCTGATAAAAGGCCATGTTCGTCTGATTGATCGGCAGCAGGCCCTCTTCCAACGCCGACACGGCCATTCCGGCCATGGTATGGGTATGCATCACGCATGCTGCGTCATGCCGGTGGAGATGGATAGCGCTATGTATGGTGAACCCGGCGGGATTGACCTCACTATCCACCTCTCCAACTTTATTACCGTAAGCATCGATCTCCACCAGGTTGGATGCGCTTACCTCTTCGGGTAACAGACCATAGGCATTGATCAGAAATGTCGGCTCGTCACCTGGAACCCGAACTGACAGATGGGTAAATATCTGATCACTCCAGCCGTAGTAATCCAAAAGTCGATAGGCCGCCGCCAGATCGGTTCGCAGCGCCGCGCGCGTGTCCTGATGTCCCATGTCTTGTTCCTGTTCTACCGTTGGACGAGCCCCAGTTCGGGCCGACTCGGGTAGAGTAAGGAACTTGTCAGATACGTGATATCGATCTATTTTCCATAGATCATTCCAAAACGGAATGACCCTTCAGGACCGCGCCGATGAGTCGTCAGCTGCCCACCATGATCTCGCTCAGTTGCTTCGAGACGACGGCCCGTCATCTCAGCATCACCAAGGCGGCGGAAGAGCTCAACCTGACCCTGAGCGCTGTCAGCAAGCAGATCAAGAAGTTGGAACGAGAGCTAGGCTGCGCGCTGTTTCACCGGGAGAAGCAGCGCTTGAGCCTGACAGACAGTGGCCAGCAGTACCTGAGCGTGGTATCGAAAGCATTGCACCAGATCGACGACGTGACACGCTCGCTCGGCAGTGGGACGTCTGACCTGGTCACCGTCGGCGCGGAGCCTTCCTTCACCTCTCGCTGGCTACTGCCCAGACTCGGGGACTTCAAGCTTAAGCACCCTGAGGTGACTACCGACATCATGAATGATCTTCGCCACCTCTACGACGGTAGCGAAGACTTTGACGTGGGTATTCTCTACGGGGACGGACAATGGCCAGAGTTCGAGAGCCACTTCCTGATTCAAGGCGAGCTGGTGGTCGTATGCACCCCGGCCCTGTTCGAGCGATATGGCCCGATAGATGACCCCAGAGACCTGCTGCGCTACCCGGTGTTGCACCACGGCAGCTATGCTCCCACCCCTCAGCTGTCTTCCACATACCTTTGGCTGCAAGGCGCCGGGCTCGATGGCGAGGCCATAAAGTCGATTCCAGGCCAGCACTTCGAGCACTTCCGGTTCTTGCTCGATGCCGCCGAACATGGCCTCGGCGCGACAGTACTTCCTGCCTACTTTGTCGAAGCCGAGCTATCCAAGGGCCAATTGGTACAGGCCTCCCGCACAGCGATGGTGTGTGGCGCCTACTACGTTGCCATCCGCCGGCAGCGCCTGACCCATCGCCCAACGCAGCTGTTCGCCCGGTGGTTACTGGAGGAAACGACGTAGACAATGATGAAAAGCAGCAGCAGATCTACTCGCCACCGGCGATGAAAGAACGCGGGTGACTCGGCTCTGTCCGAAAAGTCGACGAGCGAAGGTTAGACAAGGAAAAAATCGTTGAGAAAGCGCAGTTTACGTGGTGTAAATGAGTATTTTGACCGGGCTGGCGTACCAGACGATTTTTAACGCCGTATTACCGAGCGCAGGCACTTTTCAGACAAGCCCTAGAAGGCAACTGGGGAAAAGACGAAGAGCACCTGTCACTGCCTGCCCCTGGACCACTTCAGCAACCGACCGCACCACGGCACCCACTAGACCACGACAGCGCCTCCACCGTGGTCTCATCTGAATCACAACCACTCGT
The DNA here is from genome assembly GCF_019800795.1 of Halomonas sp. DP3Y7-2. Lineage (NCBI taxonomy): Bacteria > Pseudomonadati > Pseudomonadota > Gammaproteobacteria > Oceanospirillales > Halomonadaceae > Halomonas > Halomonas sp. DP3Y7-2. The sequence goes on along the minus strand of NZ_JAHVKJ010000010.1, from coordinate 316,966 downwards.
CAGCCGGAACGACAGGAGCAAGCTCCAACCGCGTAACGTGCTACTGGTCTTGCCTACGCGCCCTACGGCGCTTGAGTTCAGCGCGCATCCAGGCCGACGACTCGGCCATATCACGACGTAAGTCGGCTAGCTCATCAGGCGTTAGCCAGCGCACCGCAGGCTCACGGGGGCGGAGTGTCTTAGCGGGAATCTGCTCAACGGCATGGCCTCCCAGCGCAGGGCCACCGGCCTCGGGCTTGGGGCGTTGTTCGCTCATCGTATTCTCCGGGTGGCTGCGCGTACGCCAGCCGCATGGCCTGCCCTATAGCCCGCACAGCTCGGCGGGAGGGGCGCGCCACACTGGCCTGGCGCGGCATTCCATGGCCGCTGACGCCATTGCCAGCGGCAAGCTTGTGCGTGATGGCAAGTATAGCGACAACACCAGCCTTGCTGAGTACGTCGTGCTCGACCGCAGTCGCCCGCTTGCTAGCGCCCCGCCCCTGTTCAGGGACTGGCTGATCGCGGCTGCCCTTGGGGAAAAGACAACAACCATGCTGTCGTAAAGAGAACAGCTCGCCAGGCGCAGGGCTCGTATCCTGCCTGGGACGTTGTGACATCGTCGCCATCACCCCAGACTGACCCCAGGACCAACGCACACCCCAGCAGGAGCCCACTGAATGTTCTTCCCTCTACATGGCCACGGACGCGGCCTTGCCATGGCGGCGGCAGGCGTCACCGTTCTAAGCTTCGACAGTCTGCTGGTCCGCCTGGCGGCGACGGATGGATGGAACATCATTTTTTGGAGAGGCGCCTTGATGGCACTCTCGCTCGGCTTGCTGTGCCTAAGCGGCCGACGGCTGGCAACACTGAAAGAGAATCCCGCCGCGGCCCTGTGCTCCGCCATCACGCTGGCGATCACGTCCAGTCTGTTTGTCCTCGCCGTCATGAACACCAAGGTCGCCAATGTTGTCGTCATATTGAGTGCCGCCCCGCTGTTTGCTGCCATCTTCACGCGTTACTTTCTGCATGAGGCGGTTGCCATGCGGACCTGGTTAGCGATTTTGGCGGCCATGGCCGGCATGCTGATCGTTTTCGCGGGGTCGCTTTCCAGCGAAGGACTGCTGGGAGATATGTATGCGGTGATCGCGGCGGCGGCTGTCGGGGGCAACCTCACCCTGCTGCGCCGTCACCCGAAGCTCGACAGACTCCCCCTTATCGCCATAGGCGGCGGCCTATCGGCACTGATTGCCTGGCCGATGGCAACCCCATTTGCCCTGACAACTCAAAGCTACGGCGTATTGGCGCTGATGGGGTTATTGCAGATGCCATTGGCCACCGCACTGATCAACAACGCGACCCGCCACCTGCCATCGGCGGAAGTGGCGCTGTTCTATTTGATTGAAGCAGTCTTTGGCACGCTGTGGGTCTGGTACTGGCTGGATGAGCAGCCACCACAGGCGACCCTGCTCGGCGGCTCATTGATTCTGTTGACCCTCTTCATCAATGCCTGGCTGGGCTTGCGAGGCACAGCCCGGCGCCTACCTTCTCATCCCTTGTAGCTTGAGACCGGCCCCTTGAAAGATGGGGACCAGTTCACTAAGCGCCCATAGCGAAAAACCAGGAGCCTATGCGGTATAGGTGAGGCGTTCGAGCAGCGCGCAACGCAGCGAATCGTCGGCCCAGACATTCATGCAGTACTTCCCCAAGCTGTGCAAAGATAAACGTCGACGCTTCAGAGAGGGCAGCGAGGTATGTTCCCCTTCAGGGAGGGTCGCCTGCTTCCTGCCTTTGCGAACATCGGCCTCTTTGCCTTTTGCATTTTTTGTGCCCTATTGGTTCACCAAAAACTATTAAATCAAAGAATGCTGTGAACTTTCTTTGAACTCATGACAATATGTGACCTATGAGTGCACATAAACCAGAAAAGCTAAAGCGCATCCTTGACGCTGTCCCTCCCGGCTTCATCGTCGATTCTGGTTGGCTGGAGCGCCACGAGGTCAGCCGCTTCCTCGCGCGCAAATACGTTGATCGCGGTTGGCTTGAGCGGGTGACTCGCGGCGTTTTCCTGCGCCCGGCACCGGATACAGGCAAACTCCACGCACTCGACTGGAAAACCTGTCTGCTCTCGATGCAGCACATCATGGCCTACGATGCCCATGTCGGCGGCATGGCTGCGCTCGCCCTGCAAGGCTATAGCCATTATTTACCGTTGGGCGGGAATGCCCAGGTCTGGGTCTATGGTGAAGAGATACCAAGCTGGCTGACCAGGCTTCAGCTAAACGCATCGCTCAAGATACGTACAACGCCCCTCTTCTCTGACCCGTCGCTCGGCCTTACCAATGACGAGTCCGACACTTCAAGGGCCCTACCCTGGGACTGGCAACTAAAAATGTCATCGCCTGAAAGGGCCGTCCTGGAAGTCATGGACGAATTACCCGCCAATGAGAGCTTCCACAACCTCGATATGGTCTTCGAAAGTTTAACAACCCTTCGCCCACGCACGCTTTCTGCGTTGTTGCATAGCTGTAGGAAGATTAAGGTTACGCGGCTGTTTTTCGTCTTTGCCGACCGCCACAACCACCCGTGGCGTAAGCGCCTTGACCCGCAAGAATTCAACCTGGGAAGCGGCGACCGGGCACTGGTCACAGGCGGCAAGATACACCCGCGCTACCGCATCATGGTGCCGGAAGAATTTGCCATCACGGAGGCAGCTGATGGCGCGTGAAGATTACAAAGCACAGGTCGCCCTGCTCTGCTGGTCGTCGCGTTATACCCTGCGCTTGGAGTAATGATGCGTCATAGGCTAGCGCTTAAACACTTCAGAAAAGTGCTTCAAGATACAAGCGTCTACTCGCTGCTGGCAGGCGTCGACAAGCCTGTTCGTTCACCTTGTGTGATTGTGGTACTTGGCAGGAAGCCTCTTAAACATGTAGAGAGCTTCAAGCGGCATCAGGAAGGCCCTGCCATCCGGCGCCTAGTCCGAAACACTAACGGCGAGCTAAGCGGCTGCCACTTTCAGTAGCCATGGGCCTCCGTGGCCTGAGGTTTATACCAACGGCCAGCCCGTCCTTGCCCCCGCTTGAGCCTCACGCCATCTGCTGGCGGATGGCGGGGAGGCGCTCTTCGACCAGTGCGACGAAGGCGTCGATCACCGGTCGTCCCGGTGTCGTCGGATAGTGCAACTCCAGCGGCACTGCCCCGAGTGCCGGGCGCAATGGGATAAACCGGCAGCCATCACATTGCAATCGTCGAATGCAGCCGGGCGCGATGGCGATTCCCACCCCAGCCGCGACCTCACTGAGCAGTGTCTGCATCAAGGCTGGCTGGCGCTGGATGCGCGGCGAGAAGCCTGCATCGCCGCAGGCACTGATGATCTGGTCGAACAACCCGGTCGCATGCTTGCGCTGAAATAGCACGAAGTCTTCCTGCTCCAGCTCGCTGAGGGCGAGCCGCTTGCGGTGCGCCAGACGATGCCCCTCCGGCACAACCACCATCAGACGATCCTCGTAGACAGGCAGGGTAGCCAAGGCGTTTCGGTGCTCGACAGGGAGCGGACGCGACAGTCCGATGTCAATCTCGTCACGTCCGAATGCATCCAGCTGCTGCTGAGCGCTCATCTCATTCAAGGTCAGACTCACCTCTGGGTGGGTGGCGGCGAAATCGCGCATCAATCCGGGCACGAAGCTCGCGCAGGCCGAGCTCATATAGCCGATACGCAGCGTGCCGGTCTGGCCGCTGGCTGCCATCACCACGCGCTTGCGTGCCTGCGCCTCCAATGCCAGCATGCGCTGCGCCTCCTCCAGCAATGCCTCTCCCGGCGCCGTGACACGAACTTCCCGGGTATTGCGCCACAGCAGACTCACGTTCAACTCGGCTTCGAGGTCGGCTATCTGACGGCTGATAGCGGGCTGCACGGTATGCAGCTCACGTGCAGCGGCCGAGAAGCTTCTGTGCGTCGCCACCGAGACGAAGGTTTTCAGAGTGCGGAGTTCCATGACTGCCCTCAAGGATTACTGATGCTCAGATAGTATAAGTCATATCGATTATCGTCATTTCTACTATAAGTCTGTACTCGTTAATCTGAGGGCCTGCTAAGCCTTCCTCCATCAGCTGTTGCCTTTCGCGTCCCTCCTTGCCTCTTACGCGGGTAGGCCGATGACGCGCATCCGCTGATACGGAGGCCCTGAACACGAGTGGAGCCTATATGACGACATCAACCACTGGACTCGTCGCGCAGGGTGCACGCGAGTCCTCGCCAACTCTCTCTACCGGTAGCCGTTTCACACTGCTGGCCATTGCCTGCCTGACCATCATGGTCGGAACCGTAGTAGCCCCCGGGCTTCTGAACATCGCCTCTGCCCTGCAGGTGGAAAGCCATGCCAGCTGGCTGATCACTTTGCCATCGTTGGGTGCCGTGATGTTCGCGCCGATTGCCGGGCGCATGATAGATCGCATCGGTGCCTATCCCTCGCTTGTGGGTGGTCTTCTGCTGTATGGGCTGCTGGGAGCAGGCGGGGCGCTGCTGGAGGGCACCGTCGCCGTGTTTGCCGATCGCATCCTGTTGGGTGGCGTGACAGCGGTGGTGATGGCAGGCGGCACCACCCTGATCTCAGAGTGGTATCACGGTCATGCCCGTCTGGCGATGATCGCCCAGCAGGGCATGTCCATCGAGCTTGGTGGGGTGATCTTCTTGCTCGTCAGTGGCGTACTGGCGGGTATCGCCTGGCAGATGCCATTCCTACTCTACCTGCTGGCCTGGGGGCTACTGGCCATGCTGTGGATAATGGTGCCGAGACAGTCCCCATCCGCCCCTGAGGCTGAGCCCGGGCAGAATCAGGCCGCCGCGCCGTCATCCTCGCTTAATGGCACCTATCTGGCAGCAGCCATCTCGATGACGCTATTCTTCACGGCCATCGTCATGCTGCCCATGCGCTTGAATCTTCTCGGGCTGGATGAGGCAGCCACCGGTATCTTCCTGGCGGCAATCTCACTGGTCGCGGTGGTAGCCGCAATGCTGATGCCGAAGGTGTCGCGTGCGCTGGGCGAAATGCCGACTCTGGTGCTGGCCTTTCTGCTTTACACCGCCAGCCTGTTCATCTTCCAACAGGCCGAGAGCATGTCCCTGATGAATGTCGGGGCCTTGCTAGCCGGCTTGGGCTTCGGTTTCTCCATCCCGCTGCTCAATCATATGACGGTGGAACGCAGCCATCCCTCGGTTCGCGGTCGCAATCTTTCCTACCTGACGATGGCGATCTTCCTGGGACAGTTCCTGACGTCCTTTCTGGAACTTGTTCCGGGCGATGGCCGCAATGTCTTCGGAACCGCGGCCGCTCTAGGGCTAGTCTTCACGGTGCTCTACCTAGCCGCCTATCTTCTCAAGCGCGACAATCGCAGCGCCTGAGCTATCACAGGTAACACCAGCCCGCTCATGACGAAAGGCATGATGCAAAAGCCCCGCCACCTGACGGCCAGGTGGCGGGGTATTCGGGCCAGCGCCGTGCTCAGCGGTCAAACAGCACCGACAGGCGAAGACACATCACGTCAATCCTGATAATGCGTGTATTTGTTCGCACTTCCCTTCACCTGGTCGGCGGGATATTTCTCCGCATTCTTCTCCATCTTCGCCCGGCATGCCGCTTCAATATCCACGTCCAGCTTGCCCGCCAGCCGGATCAGGTAGAGCTGAACATCGGCAATTTCATCGCGAACGGCGGCCAGTTGCTGCTCGTCCAGCTCCCTGGACTGCGCCTCGGTCAGCCACTGGAAGCACTCCTGCAGCTCAGCCGCCTCCACCGTCAGCGCCATGGCCAGGTTCTTTGGGGAGTGGAACTGGTCCCAGTCACGCTCGGTGGCGAACTGGTCCATGGCGTCACGGAGCTGTTTGAACGGGTCTGACATCTAGGGCTCACCTGGTTCTGCGGTATCGGATAGCGGTGAGCATGCCTGCTCTGCCGCTCGCTATCTAGCCTGCATCGGTATAGGCGGCGATCCGGCCGCCCACTCGCTCACAGCACGGAGAGGAATTCGCCGATGACCTTCAGATCCTCAAGCTCGTCCTCGAGCACGATGTCCTTGTAGCCGAAGGCGTTGGTCTGGGGCTTCAGCACGATGCGCTGGTTGACGAATTCACCATACTCCTCGACCTTCTCGCTCTGATACTGCTTTACCGTGAAGCTGCCCCCGTGGTCAGGGTCCTCGATGGCGCGATGCTGCACCACGACGACCTTGCCTTGCCGTGTACCACCGGGGTTGGCACGGAAGAGGCACCAGGCGCCATTGGGGATGCGTCGGTTCATCGACTCTCCCACTACCCGGCTGACGAACAGGTCGGGGCTCGCACGCATGAAGTCCGGCAGCTCGACCCAGTGCTCGGCGTCGGCGATCTGCATCTCGCTGAACTCACCGGCGGCGATGCTCAGGTCGTACACGGGCACATGGCGCTCGAACGGCGCTGCCTCATCACGCGCTACGATGGGAAGGTGCAAGCCATCCAGCGTCTCTGTTTCCACCGCCAGGTCGATGCGCTCACTGGCTGCTTGAGAACGAGCGAACCCCGCGAAGTACTCACGGGTCTCGGGGTCCGTGGCATAGACGTAACAGCCCTTCTGGCCCCGTGTCATCAAGGTGCGATAGGTGTTCTTGATGATCTGATCCGCCTGGGCACGGGCATGCTCAGGATCATTTTTGAGCATCGTCTTGTAGCCATGCACCGAGCGATCCTGACCTGCCCGCTTGGCCGCGTCTGTCACCACGCGGCCGTCACGAATCACGAAGTCGTCGCCGATGATGACGCCGACGTAGTCGAACTCGAGCCCCTGGCAGGTGTGGATACAGCCGACCTGCTCTGCTGAGCCATCGGCGATCGCCCACAGCATGCCGTCGTCATCGAGGTTCCACTGGGCGGCGAAGCCATGTTCGGGAAACACGATGTCCATGGCCTGCTTGTCCTTCTTGCTGGCCCAGGGCCAGCAATAGCCCGCCACCATACGTGCCTTGTTGGCCTTGCGGTTCTTTTCGAGAATCGCCTGGCGCATGGCACTCGGGTCATCAAACACCTGGAAGTCGTAGTCGATGTCCTCAAGGTCGGTGTTGGCCGTGGTGCGAATCTGAAGCGCGTGATCGAGCCAGGCGAGGTACCCATCCGAGCCATTGCAGCGAAACTGCGACGCCAGCTCGAGCTCCTGCACCTCGGCGCCACCCTCGGCCGCCCGCCGCCGAATCTCCTCGACCGTGCCCACGTCTTTCAGCGTGACACGCTGCGCCTCATCGATGAAGAAGATAGAGAAACGCGACGCACCGATCACCTCCTTGATCTGGCTCTCGCCCAGGTTCTGGTACATGCCCGACTTTTCGTTCAGGCGGTGCGCCTCGTCGACGATCAGCGCATGGAAGGTATCCGGCTCGGCGTTGACGTAGCTGCCCGAGCCCTTGAACAGATTGTCGATGTGGGTCTTCTTGCGCGTGCCGGTCAGCTTCTTCTTGAAGACCTCACGAGGGGCCGAGTTGCGCGAGACGTACTGGGTCATCATCTCGCGCTTCGTCAGCTCCACCAGCAGGTTGATCGCCACCACCGACTTGCCGGTGCCCGGCCCGCCCTTGACGATCAGGCACTGCTTGTTGCCACTGCCTGCGCGATGAGCAAGGTCTAGCGCGGTTTCATAGACCAGCTTCTGGTCGTCGATCATCAGGAACTCGGCGTTGCCCTGCATCATCGAGGCCAGAGCATCCGCCAGGTTCTTGCTCGGCTTGATCACACCATGCTCGATGCGATACATGATGTCGTTGCTGTCACCGTACTTGATGTGCTGGCTCAAAAACTCGGAGAGCTTCAGGGCATCCTGCGAGATGAAGACCGGCGCACGGCGCGTGTGGTGCTCGTAGAAGGGATCATTGATGGCGTCCCCCTGCTTCATGTTGTGCAAGTAGGCGCAAGGCACCAAGCGGATCGACTCGGAGCGTACCGTCTCGTTGTAGTCCTCGATCAGCGCGCCATAGGACCACGCCTGATACGACGGATGGTTGGTCTCGCGCACGCCACCACCCAACTGGGTGCGCACGATGGCATCCTTCTTCGTCACCTCGACGGACTGCCACTGCTTCAGTTCCACGATAACCGCCGCATCGTCCCGCTGGTGGTTCTTGCCGGTCAGGATGAAGTCCACCCGGCGATTGGTCAGCGGAATGTTGTACTCGATGGCCACCCCCGCCGATGCAGGAATGCCCTCGTCGAGCAGAACGCTCATCATGAAGCGCAGGGAGTTCTCCCAGGACGTCACCTCACTGCGTGGCGAGTTGCGGTTCAGTCTACGCGCCACCTCGTTCTCGATGGCGTCGGTGATGACGTTGGCTCGCACATCATCGATAAACTGCTGCTTGGTGGCGTTGTAGACCAGCATACGCTCCAGGGCTCCCTTTTCCGTCAGCGAGTCATCGTTGCTCGCCTGCATGCTGTTGACGATTATGCACACTAGCGACAGCCACAGCACTGACCGAATGTGAGATGCCTGAGTGATGAAACGAAGCGCTGGCCTCGCTACCCAAAGGACCCATTCGCCTCTCCTGCTGGAGGTTGAGCTCTATTAGCCAAGATCGCTCGCGCAGCCAAACGGCGAACGCCATCTGGACCAAAATCCTGACTACCAGCCCACTCGCCTTCCTGCTATGGGCTCTCCACCTCCATGAACGAGACAGCTTGTTGGGTCCAGGACGTCATGCTCTCCAACGTCTCACTGCTCCGTGATCTGACACCAAGCAGAAAAACCCTATACCCTAAGCACGCCATCGTTTTTTTAAATACTAGACCATGACCCTAAAGCAAATACGCTACTTCATCGCCATCGCTGAACTGGGATCCATCTCAGCGGCAGCCCAGGCAGTATTCGTCTCTCAATCGACTCTGACGCTGGCCATCCAGCAGCTCGAGGAAGAGCTCGAAGTGTCGCTATTTTCCCGCAGCGCGAAGGGTATGACGCTAACCCATCAAGGTCATCAGTTCCTGCGCCAGTCGCACCTGATTCAGAGCACTGTAGAAAACGCCAAGAGGAATCTACAGGAAGCGACGCATCAAGAGTCCGGCCAGCTGGTCATCGGCGTGACAAGTCTCGTCGCCGGGTACTTCCTGGCCGACCTGTTGACGCGCTTTCAGCTGGCCTACCCGCGAGTCGAGATCACCGTGGTCGAAGACGAGCGGCATTATGTTGAACACCTGCTTGTCAGCGGGGAAATTGACGTCGGTGTGCTGATACTCTCCAACCTGTCCAATCGCCAGGCACTGCAAACCGAAGTACTGGTGCATTCTCCTTACCGTCTCTGGCTACCCGCGAGACACCCTCTTCTCGAGCATGACAGCATCTCTCTCGCTGACGTCGCGGCAGAGGCGCTAATTCAGTTGAACGTGGATGAAATGGAGCATAGCGCCCGTGCTTTCTGGCAACGCCTTAGCACTCCCCCGAACATCACCATGCGAACCAGCTCAACAGAGGCAGTACGCAGTCTGGTCGCTGCCGGCCTTGGACTCTCGATACAGCCCGACATGACATACCGTCCCTGGTCGCTTGAGGGCGACATCATCGAGGCACGTTCACTGCATGACTTGAACGACACCCTGGACGTTGGCCTTACCTGGCGCAGGGGATCACAGCGTCCAGCCCTCGTTGATGCCTTCCTGTCCGTCGTTCGCGGCGGTCACGGTGACACCAGACGCTGAGTGCACCGGTTACTTCCTCAAGTCCTTCTTGATCCTCGAGCCCACAGAAAAATCGATACCTACCCTCGAAAATAAGAAATTGTCGATACTTTGCTTCCCGCTTAGTCTTGCCGAACTGCGTAAAAGAGCGCGTCGCTGGACTCGGCTCCCATCCTTGCAAGCGAGAATCTCATGACCTCAGTCCCATGCCCTTCGTTCACTACAAAGCTCCTTATCGATGGCTGTCTCGTCGAAGGTGAGGGCCGAGCTGAAAGCATCCATGATCCCACGTCTGGGAAGGTGATCGCTGAGGTCCGGGAAGCAAGCATGGAACAAGTCGAGCAGGCCATCGCCGCTGCCGGTCGCGCCCAGGCAACTTGGTCACGCACGACGCCACAGCAGCGCTCGACAGCTCTACTCGAAATTGCCAGCTTGATTCAGGAAAGGGCCTCTTCCCTGGCACAAATAGAATCACTGAACTGCGGCAAGCCTCTGCATCAGGCACTGAACGACGACCTGAACGCAGCCATCGACGTCTTTCGTTTCTTCGCAGGGGCCGTTCGCTGTCAATATGGGCAACTCAGTGCTGAGTACGTTCCCGGCTATACCAGCATGGTTCAGCGAGCACCACTTGGTGTCGTCGCATCCATCGCCCCATGGAACTATCCACTGATGATGGCGGCGTGGAAGATCGCTCCTGCGCTTGCAGCGGGTAATACCCTAGTGTTCAAGCCATCTGAGCACACGCCACTCTCGATTCTTGAACTGGCCACCCATCTAGAAGGCATACTCCCCGCGGGGTGTCTCAACATCGTCTGTGGTGGTGGTGAAAACGTAGGCAGCCTGCTAGCCCGACACTCCGATATTCGGATGATTTCCCTCACCGGAGACATCGTCACGGGCCAAAAGGTGTTGAAAGAGGCGGTCAATTCACTCAAGCGCACCCACCTTGAGCTTGGTGGCAAAGCTCCCGTCATCGTCTGCGATGATGCTGACCTGGACCTCGTGGTCGAAGGCATCACCCGACACGGCTACTACAATGCCGGGCAGGACTGCACTGCAGCGTGCCGCATCTACGTCCAATCAGGTATTCATGACCGCCTGGTAGAACGGCTGGGCGACGCCGTCTCACGGCTCCGATTTGCCCAGCGCAACGATCAAGACAACGATATGGGCCCCTTGATCAGCCTACGCCAGCGTGATCGCGTCGCCAGCTTCGTCGAACGGGCATTGACAGAACCCCACGTGGAACGCATTACGGGCGCGGCAATTCCTTCCGGGAGCGGTTTCTTTTACCAGCCAACATTGCTTGCTGGCTGTCTTCAGTCGGATGAAATTGTACAGCGTGAAGTCTTTGGCCCGGTCGTAACAGTCACACGCTTTGATGAAATATCTCAGGCCCTGGATTGGTCGAACGATACCGAATATGGACTTGCCTCCTCCGTCTGGACCACAAACATGGATAAGGCAATGCATCTTGCCAGCCGACTCGAATACGGCTGCACGTGGATCAACACCCATTTCATGCTAGCTACCGAAATGCCTCACGGCGGACTGAAACGATCCGGCTATGGAAAGGAGCTTTCGAGTGATTCGCTCCAAGACTACAGCGTGGTAAGGCACATCATGGCTAGACATTCCCCACTTGACTGACAACTTCATGGCATGCGAATGCCCGTCCATGCCCCTCGTATAATAACAGCTCTGGAGACACCATGAACTTTCCCTTTGTGCTACCCACTAAAATCGTGATGGAACCGGGCCTGCGCTCACAGGTAGGTCAACACCTTCAGGAAATGCAGTTGACACGCATCCTGATTGTCACTGATCCGGGCATCGAAGCCGCAGGGCTTCTCTCTCCTATTTATGCAAGCCTTGAACATGCGGGAATCAGCTTTAAGGTAACGACTGAGGTTAAGCCCAATCCTCGCAGCGAAGATTGTAATCGCATAGCCAACGAGTATCGGGGTGCAGATATCGAAGGCCTTGTGGCGGTAGGGGGTGGTAGCGCTATTGACGCTGCCAAGGCGATCGCGGTCTTGATGACTCATGAAGGAGTTATCGAGGACTATGAAGGCGAGAATACCCTTGTCACCGACCCTCTTCCTCTAGTGGCTATTCCGACTACAGCGGGTACGGGGAGCGAAGTCACCTTTTTCTCGGTGATCACCGATTCTGCACGACAGTATAAAATGAGCCTGCTGGACGTCAGGCTAGCTCCTGAGTTAGCACTACTCGATACGGAGGTCACTGCCCAACTACCTCCGGTAATCGCGGCAGCTACGGGAATGGACGCGTTAACACATGCGATAGAAGCCTACACCGGAAAGATGGCTAACCCCATCAGTGACGCTCTAGCGCTGCACGCCATTCGCCTGATCAGTTCAAACCTTCTCCCTGCGGTAGAAGAACGCGATAACCATGGCGCGCGAGAGCAAATGATGGTCGCCAGCCTGATCGCAGGTATGGCTTTTGGCAATGCAGACATCGCCAGCGTGCACTGCATTTCAGAAGCCATCGGAGGCATGTACGACACTCCTCACGGAGTTGCGAACTCTATTTTCCTGCCCTTTATCTTCAGACATAACTGTGACGCGGATCTGGAACGGCATTCTCAAGTAGCCTTTGCCCTGGGGGTAGACCCGCAACTCGGCGAAGCAGATGCCGCCAGGGCTGCCGTCGACGTGCTTTTCAACATGAGCCAACGGCTCGGCATCCCGAAATTCTCTGAAGTAGCCGGCGTCCAGGAAGCGGATTTTCATAGCATTGCTGAAAAATCAAAACAGAATATCTCAGACGCTAGTAATGCCAAAGAAATGACGGTCGACAGTTACTTAGACATCATCCGCCAGGCATATAACTACTAGGACGCTTTACTACTGATCAATTAAACGTACACGAAAACACGCTATCTCTCGTCTACCGCTACGAAAAATCGTTGGCGACCGCTCAGATATTGACCATCAAGATTCCAACATCACTATTTGACGCGGGCGTCACATCTTGAGCTCCTGAATGCAGTGTTTCAATAAAACAACGAGCCCTGCCTTATAATATCCATCACAGTGGAACGACAAAAATGAGCAACGAACTTGTAAGAACTTTAGGCTTCTGGAGAGCTTTCTCCACCTGTACGGGGCTGGTCGTGGCTGGCACCACCATGGTGACACTTGGTTATAGCATGGGCCTGGTGGGCCCAGCGTTTATCGTCAGTGCCTTTATCGCGATGATCGTGAGTATCCTTGTATCTTTTTCTTACTCTGAGCTGTCATCTTTTATGCCCGGAGCGGGGATGATCGGCGACTATACGATGGTAGCCATGGGCCCTTTCATGGCAATTGTCAGCGTTCTTGGCGGCTACATTGTACTGGTGTCGGCTGCCGGAGCCATGGAGTCGATCACTGCAGGGCTCGCGGCACAAAGCTTGGTCCCTGGCATCAGCGCCACGTTCGTCGCGGTCGTTCTTCTGGTGCTCTTCCTTGCCGTGAACCTGGTGGGAGTCGGGGTATTCGGCTCCGTCCAGGTATTCACAACCGGCTCCATGATCATAGGTACATCAGTCATGGGTGTACTGGGTTTGATGGAATGGGGTACTCACACAGATCCCACTCAGGTTCCGTTCAACCCTAAAGGGTGGGAGGTCGTACTTCAGTCATTAGCACTCGGTATCTGGCTATTTGTTGGCATCGAGTACGTCGCTCCCATGGCGGAAGAAGTCAAAGAGCCGGAAAAGACGATTCCCAAGGCCATGTTGTTTGGCCTTCTGACCATCTTTGTCGCTGATATGTTGTTCGGCCAAGCTATCGCACGTTACGTTCCCCTCGACGTGCTCGAATCTTCTACGGCTCCTCAGGTAGATGGTGCCGGGGCGCTGTTCGGGCAGGCTGGAAAGATCTTTATGGTCATGATTACGGTGCTCGCCAGTGCCAGCTCCATCAACTCGCACATGGCTGCTGTACCTCGCATGCTCTACGGCCTTGCCAGAGAGGGCTTACTGCCTCGAGCTTTCACCTATGTCCACCCCCGCTTCCGTACTCCTTGGGTAGGCATTTTTAGCGTATTTCTTCTACTATGCATCCCCTTCATGCTGAGCATCAGCATGGACCTTATCGCTACCATGATTTTGGCGTCCTGCGTGACATGGCTGCTCTCCTACGTTATTGCCCAGATCAACGTCATGATCCTGCGTAAGCGGTATCCCAATGTACATCGGCCCTTCTCGACCCCCTTCTTTCCGATTCCCCAAATAGTGGGTATCGCGGCCTGTATCTACATGATCGTTACCATTCATCCCGAAGGAGCGATGAAAGCCCAGATCTACGCGATCGCAGGGGGCTTCATGACCATTATCATTGTCTACGCAGTGGCTTGGTTAAAGTTCAAGAAGATTCCATTGTTCACACCGACGCCTCTGGGATCACTATACGCCCAACACAATACCACCAGTCCCGAAGACAGCGCTCCAGTGACTGAGGCTTCCGCTCGATGAGACTCTTCTCCAACATCGAAACGCGCGCAAACATGGCGTTCGAACTCATGGCCAAGCAACTAGGTTGCAGCGAACGTATCGGCCCTATGAGCCGATCGGGAAGCTTCGATGGTGGCGATATGATCTTGCGCTACGTCGAGAAGCGCCGTTTCTTTTCTAGAATCTACAAGCTAGACATCACTCTGAAGATTGACAACCTTGAGGCGCCTCTCGGTGAAGCGTACTGGAGAAAGGGAACGCAATGGTCTGGTGAGCAGGCTGCCAGTGACTGGCTTGCTCAGCATCCCCAGCTGTCAACGCTGTCATCGCTGATTGATATTGAAATGGCAACTTACCGGCGGGGAGTCTCTGACTCCAGTGCAACCGTGCATTTAGTCACACTACCAGGTTGCTTTATTTGGACGCTCGTCCCGCCCATGCACTACTTCGTTAAACTCAATGGCAAAGAGATCGAAGGGCTTAGCCGCTTGCTTGGTCAACGCCTTGATACCACTCTCGCGTAAGGATATTACATGGATTACTCGCTATTGATCAACGGCACTTTATGTCAAGGTAAAGGCGCTCCTCTGGACGTTCTTGATCCTACCAATCATGAAGTCCTGTGCACGCTTAATGAGGCAACTTCTGAGCAGGTTGAGGAAGCCGTAACAGCTGCCGATGCAGCATTCACCAGCTGGTCGCTGACGACACCAGCATTTCGCGCTACCAAGCTGTTGGCACTGGCTGACTGGATTGATTCTCACCAAGAAATGCTAGCCCGATTGGAGTCAGACAACTGCGGAAAGCCTTATCGGCAGTCTCTTGAAGACGAGATTCCAGGTGCCTCTGATGTCTTTCGTTTCTTCGCCGGCGCGGTAAGGTGCATGAGTGCGTCTGCTGCAGGTGAGTACATGGAGGGGCATACCTCCATGATCCGCAGAGACCCACTGGGAGTAGTGGCATCCATCGCACCTTGGAACTATCCGCTGATGATGGCGTCATGGAAGCTTGCTCCGGCCCTTGCTGCGGGTAATACCGTAGTACTCAAGCCGTCCGAGCACACACCTTTGACGAGCCTGGCACTCGCCAGTGCCATGGCCGACATCTTTCCACCAGGGGTCGTCAATGTGGTCCATGGACGAGGCAACACGGTCGGCGAACCCCTGACAGGTCATCCTAAGGTACGCATGGTATCTCTGACCGGCTCAGTAGGTACGGGCAGTGCTATCGTTTCGTCTACTGCAGACAGCGTGAAGCGCATGCATATGGAGCTAGGGGGCAAAGCGCCGGTACTGATCTTTGACGACGCTGACCTTGATGATGCAGTGGAAGGCATCCGCAACTTCGCCTTCTATAATGCTGGCCAGGACTGTACCGCCGCCTGCCGCCTATATGTCCAACGAAACGTCTATGAAGACTTTGTGTCCCGCTTGAAAGACGCGGTGGGCCAGATCAAGGTCGGTTCCCAGGATGAAGAAGACGTCGAAATGGGCCCCCTGATCACTGCAGACCACCTGAAGCGCGTACAAGGTTTTGTAGAGCGAGCTGCAGCCGTGCCGCATATTGAAGTGGTCAGCGGCGGGACGGCCCTCGACCGGTCTGGCAATTTCTTTGCCCCAACCATTATCGCGGGTGCACGCCAGGACGACGAAATTGTACAGCGCGAAGTATTCGGCCCAGTGGTCTCCGTGACCCCGTTCGAAGAAGAAGAGCAGGTGCTAGCCTGGGCCAATGATTCCGACTATGGCCTCGCCTCTTCTGTATGGACCCAGGACATCGGGCGCGCCCATCGCCTCTCGAGCCGGCTGCAATACGGCTGCACTTGGGTGAATACGCACTTCATGCTGGTCAGCGAAATGCCGCACGGCGGCCAGAAGCTATCTGGATATGGCAAGGATATGTCGATGTACGGTCTTGAAGACTACACCTGTGTCAGACATGTCATGATCAAGCACTGACGTAGCTATTCGAATCACGTCAGGCGGAGTGATCATCCGCCTGACGTCTTCCCCGCTGTAAAGCACAGCAGCACTAGACGATGCGACAGGGAGCAACACCCTTCGCCCCACTTTTGCTTCGCAAGCCGCACCGTCGCCTGCACCTGGCTGCCCACTCAGCGGACCTCGGGCACGTCCTCCACGTTCCCCCTGAAGGTAGCCGTAACAACCTTGTCAGTCGCACGTCCCATTTATCGCGAAACGGGGCTCTCGACCGTCATTGAAAGCAGCAGAGAAGAGAGCGTCTTACCGTGGCCATCCAGGTTGAGCGAGCCATTTACGCCCCCTTGAA
Organism: Halomonas sp. DP3Y7-2; assembly: GCF_019800795.1. NCBI lineage: Bacteria > Pseudomonadati > Pseudomonadota > Gammaproteobacteria > Oceanospirillales > Halomonadaceae > Halomonas > Halomonas sp. DP3Y7-2. The sequence continues at coordinate 300,545 of NZ_JAHVKJ010000010.1, read as the reverse complement.
GGACGTCTTCCAGGACAAGATTGATCCCGGCAAGGTTAGGCATGGGATAGCGTTTCACCCCGGTGACACCACGATGAGCGAAGAGCTGATACACCCCCTCCTCGGTCACCTGATCCAGTAGCCAGCGGTAGTGCTCGTCCTTGTAGACGAAAACGGCCAGGTTCAGTCGGTCGCCCTTATCGCCAGCGCGAGCATGGGCAAAGTGATAAAGAGACCGTCGTTCACGAGACATATCCTCAACTCCCATTGCGGATGCTGACGCTGGGTGTGACATCTTGGCGGCGAACCAGGTACGAGGCCGTCTTGAGCCGGCGGTTCAGGTGTCGACGCACACCGCCACCTGCAGCGGGGCCGCAGCAATACAGCGCCAGCAACTCCTGTGTCGCGAGCTCGACCACCGCACGTTGTTTATGCTCGACCGCCAGACGCAGCCGAATATCTTCGGAGGAGCTTCCTGGACTGTCTCGCCACACTGCTGCATCACCGTCGAACACGCTGGAGATACCAATGACATCGAAGCGAGTCCTCATGTCAGCGGGGCAGCGCGTTGCCAACCGCCGCTGCAACGTATCCTGGGCGAGCTTTGCTCGAGCCATTGCGTTAGGCCCGGCATAGGAAATTTCCGCTTCCCCTTGATAACCATCCAGAAAGCTGACGGTCGTCTTGAGCCTGTCCGGCGCTGGATGCCCTCGCACCCCTTTGACCGATACGCGATCACGGCCCACTTGCCGCACCTCAACGCCCGTCAAGTCCACCACCACATCCGGTGTCACATAGCCGGCGGGATCATGAATTTCGTAAAGAAGCTGCTCCTTGACCGTCTGCTCCGTCACCAAGCCTCCGGTACCTGGAGGTTTCGTCACTATCAGACTGCCATCACGTTCTACCTCGACGATGGGATATCCCAGGCAGTGCATGCCTTGAACATCCTTGACCCCGGGATCGGCAAAGTACCCTCCTGTCACCTGTGCACCACACTCAATCAGGTGGCCCGCCAAGGTCCCCGCGGCGATCCGGTCCCAGTCATCACGCGCCCATCCGTGGTGGTAGCGCAGAGGGGCCAGGGCCAAGGCGGGGTCAGCGACACGTCCAGTGACCACCACCTGTGCCTCCTGCGCCAGTGCCTCGACCAGTGCATCCGCCCCCAGGTACACATTGGCCGCCACCACGTCGTTGCTGTCTGGCAGCTCGCGGTGCTCGCCCTCCCACGGCTGCCAGTCAAGCGAGTGAATCTGCTGGCGAACGTCATCCCCCTGAATCACCGCGATGCGGGCATCCTTGACGCCAGCCCGTTGTGCCATCGCTGCCACTTGGTCACCTGCGGCTTCCGGGTTTGCCGCACCGAAGTTTCCCAACACGGTAATGGCATTGCGCAAACAATCACCCAGCACCGGGGCAAGAAATGCCTCCAGCAAAGGCTCTACCCCTCTGCTGGGGTCTTGCAGACGCGCCAACTGAGCGGCCGCCAGGGTTCGCTCTCCCAGCGTTTCGAACATCAGGGCACGCGGCGCATCATAGTGCAGCAGAGCTTCTACCAATGGCCCGGCCGCGTCGGTACGGTCGCCCGAGAAACCCGCCCCACAGCCTACGACAACAGTCATGCGAGCCTCCCGGATCTCACCAAGGGCAAACCAAGAAATTCTCTCACCTGACGAGGCTTCATGATGCTGCGGCCGCTGGCTTCAATCCTCTCGCGCGTCAAGCGCACCAACTCCGCATTGTCTTTCACCAGCGTGCCATCGGGGCGCCAGAGGTTGTTCTCGAAACCCACACGGGCATGCCCACCGTGCGCTGCTGCCAACCCCATGCACTCGGCTTCCGTCGGCCCAAAGGCGCAGACGGCCCACCTATCACCCGGTGTCAGGGCTTCCAGAAATTCAGGCAGGCGAGCCGGATCCGCCACTGGCGGTGTCTCATAACGTCCCAGGACAAACAGCAGGAAGCTCTTGCCGGATGGCAAGACCCCAGTATCGCGAAGCTGGTTGAAGTGGAGCAGATCCTCAACGGAATAGAGGATGTATTGCACACTGCCCCCCTCGGCCTGAAGGTTACGGCAAACGGCGCCACTCGCTGCGACCTCCCGAGGGTCGCCAAACAGCTCGCGTACGGCTACCGAGACGGACTCAGGACGAAGCTCTTCCAGCAGTTTCCTCTGGGCCTGTGGGTCATAACGCCCACCCGCCTCGCTGGTGACTTGCAGCACCATGTCATCGCCGACAGCTGCACGGATCATGCCCAGCGCGTCTCGATAGGCAGCCACATCCAATAGATGACGGCCATCAGGTTCACGCACGTGCAAGTGCACCATGGCCGCCCCCGCATCACGGCAGGCGAGCGCATCGGCGGCTAGCGCCTCTGGCGTCAGCGGGATTTGCGGGTGATCGACCCGGGTACGTCGGGCGCCGTTGGGGGCGACCATCAACAAGCAAGGTGATGTCATGACTTCACCTCCGCGGGCTGATGTGCGGGCGGTTGTGCGGACAGAGGTGCAGCCTGAGGTGCAGGCTCGATGGCTTGCTGCAGCGCCACCAACTGGGCATCACGCTGAGCAGAAAGTTCGCTCAGTGACTGACCGCAAGCCGCCTGTTCGACACCGGCGACGACACGACTCTTGAGCGCCTCATCCATCGTCGGGGAGCCCAGACTGGCCCAGCGATATTGCTGACTCGGGCCCAGGTGCTCGAGGTAGTGCTTGATCCCACCCTTTCCACCCCCCAGGTGATACGTCAGAAAAGGGCCTTGTATCGCCCAGCGCATTCCCGGGCCCGCGGTCACCGCCCGGTCGATGTCTTCGACACTGGCGACCCCTTCCTGCAGCAGGTACAGCGCCTCGCGCCACACCGCAGACGTCAGACGGTTAGCGATGTGCCCCACCATTTCCTTCTTCATCACCACGGGCTGCTTGCCGATGCCTCGGTAAAAGGTGGCGAGCCTGTCGACCACCTCTGCATCCGTCCCGTAGAGCTCGACAAGCGGCACCAGATGGGGAGGGTTGAAGGGATGAGCTATCGCGATTCGCGACGGTTCCGGTGCATCCAAGGCAATATCGGAGTGTTGCATCGACGACGTGCTGCTGACGATCAACGCCGACGGGGGGGCCAGCCGTTGAATGTCAGCCAGCAGCCTACGCTTCACCTCTGCCGACTCCGGCGCATTCTCCACCACCAGGTCCGCTTGCTCAACGGTCTCAGCTAAAGCGCCACATACCTTGGGCTCACGTGGAGAGCCCCCCAGTGTTTCCATGTCGGCAGCCACAAGATCTGCAAAAGCGGCTCTTGCAGAAGCGTCCGGGTCATACGCACTGACCTCTAACCCACGCGAAAGAAAATAGGCGGCCCAACAGATGCCAATCGTGCCGCATCCCACTATCGCAATGCGCGTTATCACAGACTCGGAATCGTTCATCATGATGCTCCCTGCAGCTGGTTACGACGTGCCACATTCCAAGCCCAGCCATACAGGGCAAACAGCCCAATGACGCCAACCAAGCCCGGAGCCAGGCCCGGCAAGACCGCTAGAATGCCGACGATGAGGAGAATGGCGGCATCCAGCCAGCGACGCCCTGTCAATCGGGCTCCACCCAAGGCTCCGGCGAAGGCCAGGACAAACGCCAGGGCTCGCAGGGCTGCGGTGGTGATTTCCCACGCACCGCCCATGCCAATCAATGCGGGGTAGGCCAGAATCAGGAAGGGAATAATGTAGGTGGCGGCGCCAAGCCGTACGGCATGACCGGCCACATTCAACCATCCCGCCTGAGCGATGCCTGCCGCGACGAAAACCGCGATACACACCGGCGGGGTAATCACCGAGATCGTCGCAAAATAGAAGACAAAGAGATGGGCGACCAGCGGCTCAACGCCCATACGCGTCAAGGCCGGCGCCAGAACAGCGGCCACCAGGACATACGCCGCGGTGGTGGGAATACCCATCCCCATGATGAGACAGATGACGGCAACGATCAGCGCCACTAGGAAAAGCTGCTCGCCGGCCACGCTCACCACCAGGGTGGATAGCGTCACTCCGATACCGGTCATGTTGAGCATCGCGACGAGGATCTGAGCCCCTGCCAGCAGGACACCGATGATGACCATGCCCTTGCCAGCGTCCTCGAGCCCGGTCATGAGCATCCGAATCATCTGCGCGGGCGGTGTGCGGTCCAGCATGCCGAAGGTCACGTAGCACAGCAGTAGCGACGCTATGCCCAGAAACGCGGAGTACTGGATGGAGTAGCCCGTCAGGACGCCACCGAACAGGCCGCCCAGGGCCGCCAGAATGGGTACGATTCGTCTGAACTGCAGTACGTCCGGCCAGCGTGGCAAGTCGGCCTCGGGCACCAACGGCAGCGCACGCCGCACCGCCACCACGTGAATGGTAAAAAACACTGCCACATAGAAGAGAGCGGCAGGCAGCAGCGCCGCCAGAGCGATAGTGACGTAGCTGACGCCCAGGATCTCGGCCATGATGAATGCGGCGGCCCCCAGAATGGGCGGTGCAATTTGCCCCCCCGTCGAGGCCACCGACTCGACGCCTCCGGCAAAAGCGGCGGGATAGTTCAAGCGCTTCATCATCGGAATCGTGAAGTTGCCTGTGGTCGCGACATTGGCCACCGCACTGCCACTCACCATGGCAAACAGGCTCGACGCGACCGTGGCAATCTTGGCTGCTCCGCCTTGGCTTCGGCCTCCGATGCGCATCGACAGATCAATGAAGGTCTGGCCCCCTCCCGTATGCAGCAGCAATGATCCGAACAAGACGAACGCAGCGATGGTGGTCGCCGCGACACCAAGTAGCATGCCCCAGACTCCCAGGTCACCAAGGAAAAGCGTTTCGGTCACAAAAGCGGTGTCGAAACCTCGATGACTCAACGGGCCAGACAGCAGATTGCCGAACAGCGCATAGGCAATGCCAAGCGCCACCAGCATGGGGAAAATCCAGCCGATGGCACGCCGTGCGACTTCCAGGATGGTGAGCACCAGCGTCGCTGCCATGAGCTTGTCCTGGGTGGTCGCCCAGGGCAGCGTCGACAGGATCTCGTCTGCCTTTACCGTGACGTAGAGACAGGAAGTGATGGCACCAATGGCAAGCATGACATCAACGATGATCCCAACTGGACGCCATGGCTTGCCTGCGCCCAGAGGGAAGCTGAGAAGGCCCAGTCCAATCACCAGCGCAAGAAAAACGCTTCGATGTACCAGGCTATCGAATGGCCCTGTTGCCGAGGTGTAGAAAATGAAGCCACCGAGAACCAGGGCGACCAACATCAAGCTTTTATTACGCATGGGACCGGGCTCCTGAGATTATTCCACCGGCTGCAGGTGGTCAGGAATCTCGTAGCCCTGCTCTTCGAAGTAGCGAGCGGCGCCTGGATGGAAGGGAACCGTGCCGCTTTCCAACGTGAGTTCGGCGATGTCCACATTCGCCAGGTTGGCCAATGCGCTCACCTGCGGATCTGGGTTCTCCATGACCGCCTTGACGATGTCATACGCCATCTGCTCATCCAGGTCCGGCGATGAATGCATGGCGAGGCCGAAGCTCCAGGTGGTGTAGGCAGGCATACCTTCGGCCGCGCCCTCTGGAATATCTACCACGGAGATGTCAGGCATCTGCTCCCGCAGGGTGTTCGCCTGATCCTCGTCCAGTGACAACACCTGAATCGGCGTAAAGGTGGCGACGTCCATGGAGGATCCGTCGAGCTTGTTGCCGACCCCGGACTTGACGTAACCGGCGATGCGATTGTCCTTCACACCGGCCACGACGTCGGTGGTGGAGCCTCGCACGTAGTCGGGTGAGATGCCCAAGGTCTCCATGACGGCCAGCGTTGTCGCCTCGGTAGCCGACCCGGTAATACCTGGGTTAAGACCAACTCCGTTCAGGTCGGTCAACGACGACACCCCGGCATCCTCGCGCATGACCACATTCTGCGGGGCTGCTGAATACACCCACAGCAGACGGTTATCTACCGGCCGATCAGCAAACTCACCTTCGCCCGAGTAGGCGTGATAGCCCACATTGGTGGTGACAAGCCCCATATCGAGCTGGCCGCGAAGAATCCGGCGGAGATTGTCGACGGTGGCTCCCGTTTCGACGACCGATGCGCGAACCCCTTCGACTTTCTGGTTGATGATCTGGCCGACGGCCACGAAATAGCCGTACTGGCTGGAGGAGGTAGAGGTGGAGCCGATAAGCAGCTGATCTTCCGCCTGGGCAGCAGCGGACATCAGGCCGGCACTGAGGATGGCAGCCAGCAGCGGCGTCTTGTATGAGGACATGGCGTAGCTCTCTCTGGTGTTATCTATTATTGGCGTCCAGTAGACGAGTGTCTTGCGACCTCCACACCTTGGAAAGAAAGCCGGTATTTGTCTAATATATTTAAACGAACGAGACTTTTACTTTTTTTATGCAACCATCCATCCGTCAGTTGAAGGCGTTTGTGGCCGTCGCAGAACACGGCAGTTTCATAGAGGCCTCCGAACGCCTGCACCTCTCTCAACCGGCCTTGAGCATTGCCATCCGCAAGCTTGAGGAGTCGGTCGGGGGCATGCTCTTCAACCGCTCGCCCAGGGGGATCCAGCTGACCCCGGAAGGTCGCTATTTTCTGCCTATCGCAAGGCGCCTGATCAGTGATTGGGACGAGGCCCTGGGAGATATCGGCGAACTCTTCAACAAGGAACGCGGCAAGGTGACGCTAGCCGCCCTTCCGACCCTCGCGGCCGGCTTCCTCCCTGCCGTCTTGGCGGACTACCGGCGGCAGTACCCCAACATCGCCATCAACGTCCATGATGTCCTGGCCAACCAGGTGGATGAACTCGTCAGGGACCAGCGAGCGGATATCGGCTTTTCGGTGAAGCCCAGCGGGGCAGAGGCCATACATTTCGAATCGCTGGTGGACGACCACTTCGTTGCGGTCTGCCCCCATGGACATCCCCTGCTGAACCAGGACGAGGTGAAGTGGGAGGAGTTGATCGCCTATCCCGTCATCGCCCTTAGCCGGCTTTCGAGCACCCGGCAGGCCATCGACGAGGTGTTGCAACACCTCGATGCGGAGATGGACGTCATGTGCGAAGTCAGTCAGATCGGCACAGCAGGACGCATGGTCGCAGCCGGACAAGGCGTCGCCGCCCTGCCCTCCCTCAGCTTTAAACAAATCTCGTCTGAGGGGCTCGAGTGGCGCCCACTGACCCACCCCACCGTTCCGCGCACGCTGGGAATCATCACACCGGCGCGCTCGTTACAGTCCGCCGCTGCCACCGCCATGCTGGAAGTCGTGAGAAAGCACGCGCTGACGCTTAATCCGCTGGAAATTCAATAGTCGAGAGAGACGTCAGCATCCAACAAAGATAGCAGCGACGTTACTCTGGTCTGTGCGCCTAGACTTAAGTAGGTGTGTGACTTTCTAAAACCAACAGTAGGTGGTGCCATGGTCATGGCTATCAGTGAAATAACGCCAATGGACAATATGACGCAAAGATGTAATAGAAAATACAAGACACTGCTGTAAATCAAAACAACAGCATACGGCACCATCACTTGTACATATGGAGGATTGATACATAAGAAGAAATCGTTTACATTGGCAGAAATTGTCACCTCGTGAAGCGAAGAAATGAAGCCATCAGTCAAGGATGTCGCAGCACTAGCAAATGTATCTACGGCAACGGTCTCGCGAACCTTCAACACACCAGACATCGTGAATGAAGAAGTAAGGCAACGTGTGTTAGAAGCCGCCAATCAATTGGGATATTATTCAAATGCCGCGGCACGGGCCCTTCGTCACCGACGCACACGTATGATTGCCACGATGCTTCCTAAGCTTGATGACGCCATCTACGCGGAAGCGGCCAATGGCATTCAGCAAACGCTTTCAGAAAAGGGATACGTTGGGATACTCGAAACGTCAGGATTTAACAATAAAAAGTTATCAGACAGAGGACGACATCTTATTGAGCGAGGCGCCGAGGGGCTATTGGTCTTTGGACGAATCGATGATGAAGAATTATTGAATCATCTAAAAAACTTCAAAATTCCCGTAATATCTCTATATTCTTATTTGGGTGAGGGCGAAATACCTTCTATAGGCATTGATAATTACACAGCGGCCGAGCAGATAGCAAACCATATCTATGACCTCAATCATCAGCGAGTATTGATGATATCTGGTCCTACTCGTGGCAATGATCGACAGCAACATCGTATACAAGCCTTTCAAGATGTCACGACGAAACGACATGGCCACTCTATCGTTCATGAAATCGATAAAGACTATTCGATTGATGACGCGAAAGCAGCCTTTAAGGAAGCGTTTAGTAGATGGAATGATGTCACCGCATGCATCTGCAATAGTGATATCATCGCCTTTGGAGTATTACTAGCGTGTCGCGAAATGAATATTAACGTTCCCGAGCGACTGTCTGTGACAGGTTTCGATGACATTAATTTTTCAACACTACTCAATCCGCCCCTGACCACCGTGTCTGTACCAGTGGCCGAAATTGGAAGAAGCGCAGCTCTGGCGATGGTAGAACACCTAGAACATGGTCTCCCCATTGCATCCCGATGCATCCCAAGTCCGCTGATGAAGCGCGAGTCGACAATGGCTATCAGCGACTCTACCATTGGCTCAAGCCAACTAAGACAATAGTGTCGTATCGTTGCTTGATGGGACCACGACACAATGCGATATCATTACTTCAGCAATCTACAACACTATGCGTCGTGAGCGCCGGCATCGCTGGCGCTCACGGTTAACGTTAGAACTTTGGAACATAGGCATCTTCAAGCGGCGGGCCAAACGCCGTAGTCTTTTCGATATCAAGGACATTTTCCGGGCGAGCAAACGGTTCTGGTGTCGGCTGGCCTGGACGCTTTTCACGGCCGATATCACGGAAAAATAGTTCCAGCCCGTTCGGTTGAATAAACCAGAGCCAATGCAGTTCATCACAATCATAATTAATGAACATATGGCGACGATTCTTACCTACGAAAATTGTCGTCCCCGGCACCACTTCATATTCCTTCCCGTCTACACGGGCGATCCCATGCCCCTTGATAAAATGCAGAACTTCATCATGGTGAGGATGGTAGTGCTCACGCACGTAGCTTTGCGGCGGAAGCGTTTGCGTTCCTAGACTAAATGGGGTTTCAAGCTTGAGGTCCTCTGGAGCTATGCGTACCGAAATGTGGCCGTTCGCCGGTACCGGCTGCCAGTAATCACGACCGTCCTCAGGACCAATAACCCGAATATCACCAAGATCCTTATCAGCTATTGCATGTTTGCTGGACATGTTCAATTTCCTTAAAGAGTGGGCGGCAAATATAGCCGCCCCGGCTCAAATCAGTCGACGGTATTTGGCAGTACCGGCGTGCGCTTGCTCATCTTGATAAAAGTGGATTTGATCTCGGTAAACTCGAGAAGCCCCTCTAGACCGTTCTCACGTCCGATACCACTCTGCTTGAATCCGCCAAACGGCATTTGCACAGCAGTTTCCAGATAGGTATTGACAAACACCGTCCCACTTTTCAGACGTTGAGATACCTGTATCGCCTTGTCGACATCCTTGGTCCAGAGCCCGTTACCAAGTCCGTACTCGGTATCATTGGCCAAGCGAATCGCTTCTTCCTGGTCCTTGAAGGTGGTCACTGTCAGCACCGGGCCAAAGATCTCATCACGGAAAATACGCATACCCGGGGTAACATCGGTGAAGATGGTGGTATTAATGAAATACCCCTTTCCGAAATCACCGTCGACAACGCGGTCACCGCCAACGGCAAGGGTCGCCCCCTCTTCCTTGCCGACTCGGATATAGTCGAGTACCGAATTCATCTGCCCTTCGTGGATCATGGCCGTCAACTGGCAAGATTCATCAAGAGGCATCCCCATCTGCACCTTCTTGGCACGCTCGACAAGACGCCTGACGAACGTATCAGCCACGCTTTCCTCAATTAGTAGACGCGTACCTGCGACGCACTCTTCACCCTGATTGAGAATCGTGCCAAACAGCACACCATCGAGCGCAGCGTCGAGATCCGCATCTGCGAAAACGACGTTTGCTGCCTTGCCACCCAGCTCAAGTGATACCCGCCGCATATCATCTGCCGCCTTGGCAGCGATCTGCTTACCGACTCTCGTCGAACCTGTGAACGAGATCATCGCCACCTTTGGGTGGGAAGACAGGCGGTCCCCGACGTCCAAGCCAGTGCCCGTGACGACATTGATGAGACCAGCAGGCAGCCCCGCTTCCTCGGAAAGTTTCGCTACCTCAAGCGCAGTACCGGAAGTCAGCTCAGACGGTTTGATCACTGTCGAGCAACCTGCCGCAAGTGCGTAAGGTAGCTTCTGGAAAAGCGTGACCATGGGGAAGTTCCACGGCACAATCATCGCCACAACACCACGGGCTTCCCGCGTGACAAGACCTAACTTGTCATCACCCAGCTGATTGTGCACCTCCCCAGGAAGCTGCCAGACCAGCGATGCTGCGTAGCGCACCATCTCGATACCAGCGGCAATTTCACCACGGGCGAACATAATCGGCTTTCCGACTTCCTCGGCCTCAATCCTCGCCAGTTTCTCGGTATCGCGCTCAATCAGGTCTGCCCAGCGGTGTAGCAGCTTCGATTTTTCGTTGGCCGGTACCGAGCTCCATGCTCGGGAATCGAAGAGCTGATAGGCGGCGTCCACTGCCTTGTCGACGTCTACGGCATTACCGGCAGCGAAGCTTGCCAACCGTTCACCATGTGCGGGGGAGTGGCGCTCAATCGTCTGTCCACTGTCTGCTACTGCCCAGGTACCATTAATCCAGTGCTTATACTCGCGTGTCATACGTATCCTCCTATTCGATACTCGTCGCTTGATGCATGAAGGATGTCAGAGTGTTTTTAGCCAAGTGTCGGATAGGGTGTACCCCTCCGGGAATGGGTCTGTGGGGTCGAGACCAATCTGGCTCATACTGGTTATCCATGCCTGCCCAGCAACGCTCGGAATCACCGCATCGAAACGCCCGACTTGGGTCGTTGCCTCAATATGGCTGTCGAACTTCGTACCAATGATTGACTCATGGACGAAGTTTTCGCCGGGTTTGATCTGCCCTCGAGCATGCAGCACCGCAAGGCGAGCGGAAGTGCCAGTACCGCACGGACTGCGGTCCACACGACCAGGAGACACGATTACCGTGTTTCTCGAAGTGAGAACACCGTTGTCACGCGAGAGAGGGCCAGCAAACAAGGTCTGCGTGATTCCCGCGATGTCAGCGTTATCAGGATGCGAAGTAGGAATCTGCTCCGCGGCGGCTTCTTTGATTTGTTGACCAAGTACACAGAGGTCACGAGCCTCGGAGGGTACCATCTCGAAGCCCAACGCCCGGGCATCTGCGAGTGCATAGGTCATACCGCCATAGGCGACATCGACGGTAACGGTGCCGACACCTGGTACTTCGACCTGGCGATCCAACGCATGCACGAATGCCGGCTGGTTGACAAAGCGTACACTCTTCACCTTCCCGTTTTCGCACTCGCAACGCAGCTTGATCAGACCTGCAGGCGCCTCAAGAACCAGATCAGTCATTGGCTCATGCATCGGAACCATGCCGGTTTCGAGCAGCACGGTAGCCACACAGATAGTGTTCGAGCCGGACATCGCCGGATACTCAGTGGATTCCATAATCACGTAGCCATAGCTCGCCCTAGAGTCGGTAGCCGGCAGGATCACATTAACGCTGTGCACCACGCCTCCGCGCGGTTCAAACAGCAGAAGCTTGCGGATATGATCAAGATGATCCTGTAGATGCATTTTTTTGGCGAACACAGTATCGCCCGGTACATTCACCACACCACCAGTGATCACGTGACCAATCTCACCGCCAGCATGGCAGCCCACCATATTGAGTACGCGACTCCAGTTCATTCGATCTCCTTGTGCTCTGTTGAAGGCTATTCGTCTCGATCTGTATGGCGATGCCGGCCTCAGCAAGGGATTGCTCACCTCGACAAGGGATTGCGCACCTTAACAAGGGATAGAGAGTGCCTTGAGTTGTCTGCTCGTTTGCGTGTGAGCGGCTTCATCAGATGACGTGACTTCGTCTACGGCGCTGAGCACCCAGACACAATTTGGATTGCTGAACTCTTCCGTCCAGAGTCCCGCACCTGCCGAAAGAACGTCATCCAGTTCCTCGGCGACCTTACCAGCCGCTCCAATACGACACTGCATCGCCGCCCACCTGGTAGCGGTCTCGATGCCTTCGGGCGGCATGCGCTTTGGCGACAAGATTCGGACCACCTGGCTGTCAATCAGAGGCACAGCATGGTTGATGAAGTCGCGCCCCCACTCAGTAATCCGCCCTAGCTCGGCGCGCTTTGCTTGGCGATCCTCTAAGGAATCGTACTGCCACAGGTGCCAAAATCGCACCCCTTCACCACAGACCTCTTCCCACGCGCCTACTGGCAAGCCAAAATCATGCTTCCTGATCGGCATGCATACATCGTTAAAGAGCCTCCAATAGCTCTCCCAGTTCTGTCTTGTCAGTGTGTACTGGCGAAGCTCATGAATCATAACTCACCCCGCGGTGAAGCCACCGTCAATGGTAAACATCGATCCCGTCGCGAACCCGGACTCGTCGGAAGCGAGGAATAGGATCATATTGGCGATGTCGATAGGCTCACCCATCTTATTAAGGGGTGAGCGAGCCTCGAGGCCCTTTCTGAATGCTACGGGGTCATCAACTTTCTTCATCATCTCTTCGTAGTAGCTCGAGTTGATAACGCCTGGAGCGACGCTATTGACGCGAATATTGTCCTTGGCGTGGTCGAGGGCCATCGCGCGGGTCAATGCAGCCACTCCACCTTTAGAGGCGACATAGGCGGCGCGCTCCTTGATGCCTACTACGGCGATATTGGAAGCGACGTTGACAATCGCACCACCTCCGGCGCGGATAATTTCGGGAATGGCGTACTTAGAGCAAAGGTAGACACCCTTGAGGTCGACATCCATCAAGCGATCCCAGTCCTCTTCCTCAGTATCAACCACAGTGCCAAGAATACCGAAACCTGCGTTATTGACGAGGACATGTAACGACCCGAAGTGCTCGATTGCCTGCTGAATTACTGCCTTGACCTCCGCTCCGATCGACACGTCCAACTTCAAGCCCAGTGCACGATCACCAATACTTTCAGCGACCTGCCTCGCCATAGACTCGTTGATGTCAGTAACGACAACCTTCGCACCTTCTTCCGCTAGCCGAACGGCCGTCGCCGCGCCAATACCAGCACCAGCACCAGTAACAAGTACAACCTTATCTTTGACTCGCATTTCACCACCTCACTTATAGTTAGACAGTCGCGCTCTTCGCGACACTCGACAATTGACCGTTTTGAAACCGGATTCACATAGAAGATCGCCCGAATTTCAGAACGTAATGGTGTCGATAGACTTGAGTACCGCCTCCTCGACGCTGAGTGCAGCAAGCCAGGAGGTGCGCTTGTTATCGGGTAGGGGGTTGTTCTTCAAAACGATCGAGAACTCGCCAAATGCCCCACTGACGTGCAGTGTATGAGAGTTTTGACTAACGGCAGGGTCAGCGATTAATTTTACCGAAGTGTGGTCGAACCCCAGCCCCGATAACGCGACGGCAGCAGTGACGTTGGCATTCTTGGGATACTCTCGCGCCGCCTCGCGTGCGGTACCCTCGAAGAACACCTTCGCACCGGTCAGTTGATCCAAGTCGCAAAGCCGCTCTGCAGGAGTGCCACGCCACGCGTGCGGTGGTTTTCGTCCTTCATAGACAATGCTAGTCAGCTCCGATAGCAGCGCACAACGCAAGGCATCTAGACCTCCGATAGCGCCAGAGATCAGGGTTATCCGCGCATTCCCCCGCATGGCCGTACGTTTGAGCTTGGCGTAAAGCGCATCATCGACCAGTGCTCCGATGGAAGCGATCACCACATCGATACCCTGCTCAAGCAGCTGTGGCACTACGGTCTCCACAGCTCCATGCCCGGCACACTCGACGACCAAATCGGGCTGCCAGTCGATGAGGTCTTTAGCGCTTCCAAAGCCCTGAGCGAGGACTTCATCCTCAAGCGTCACCACTCGATCTTCGGCAACCAGATAGGCGAACTCGTGATAAGGAAGCTTGTGCTTAAGCGATGTAAGCACTTTCTTTCCCATCGCCCCCATGCCGATAAAGGCGATTCTTCCGGCGTCTACTTGACTCATGCACATCCTCGGAAAAAGCTCTCGAGAAGCGTGGCGTACGCTTCGGGACGAGTTTTTGGTGTGAAGTGACCGCCATTGAGCGTCTCGAGCCTGGCACCACCTATAGCACCCGCAAGCTCCTCGGCGTGGTGAAAAGGAACAATCCAATCATCCTCTGCCCCAACAACGAGCGTCGGAGCATTCAGCTCGCCCAGCTCGTCATGTCGGGAATACCCCAGCAACATATCGATCCGAGCCAACATCACTTCCACTTGTGAGTCAGAAAAGTTAGCGGGAGGAAAATCGAACTGGCTATATAGCGCAGAAGGAAAGGCCAGCAGGTTGCCCAGCGTCCGATACGCCTGCCCCCCAGAATCCTTAAGTACTTGCTTTCGAAGCTCGAAAAGTTTCCGGAAGCGGCGATCAGTGCGAGACCAGCCACTGCTGAGCACCAGGCTCTGAATACGCTCAGGTTGATCTAGACCCAACGCCTGAGCTACCAGCGAGCCAGTGGAGTGGCCCACCACATGTGCACGTCCAACACCCTCCTGATCGAGAATGTCGAGTGCTACGCGGCAAATCTCATCAATTCGTTGCACCCCACGAGAGCGGCTTCTCGCTACACCTGGATGGTCAAAGCTGATGACCCTGTAAACATCGCTAAGATGTCGCATGACAGGCAGCCAAAAGTGACCTTCGCCGCCAAGCCCAGAGATGAGCAGCACAACCTCGCCCTCACCCTGACTTATCGCGCTGACATCACCTACGCTGAATTCGACACGTTCTGACATTTCTATCCCCTGGCAAGGCCACACCAATGCAGCCTAATGTATACGTTTACATAGGCTGCGAGTGCTGTAGCGCCTGTTTGTCGATTCGCCGCCCCATTGCGACAAGCCCGACTACCAGCATGCCAACCAACGGCAACACCATGGTGTACTGAAGGCCAAATCGGTCGGAGGCAAAGCCGATGATCGGCGGCCCCACCAGAAAGCCGAGATATCCAATCGTTCCGTTCATGGCCAGGCCTAGACTGGGCGCAGCAGGGAACGCTCGGCCGGCGCAGCTGTAGAGAATCGGAGTCGCATTTGCCAGCCCCAGTCCTACCAGCATAAAGCCAAGGATGGCGACAACCATCGTTGGAACCAGCAATGCCAGCGCACAGCCAAAAGCGGCGATGAACCCGGACCACGCCAACACCTTGTCGTGGCCGTATCTACGCACCAGGCGATTACCAATAAGTCGCCCTACCCCCATGGCGAAACTGAAGCCGCCGAAGGCAAATGCAGCGATACTGGTATCGGTCGATGCCACATCGGTCAAGAACTTTGAACTCCAGTTGATCATCGTACTTTCAGTGAACAGCGCCAACACTGTCAGACCAGCAATTAACAAGATGTAAGGATTAGGGCGCACAAGAACTCGTTTCTTCTCGCGTTCCGTCGCTTCCTCGGGGCGCAAATGCAGCAACGGCGCAGCGCTAGCAAGAGTCACTACCCCCATCAACGTAGCGGCAGTCACCATATTACCCACTGCGCCGATGCCGAGACTATTCAGCAGAGATACAAGTCCAGCCCCTGCCATACCGCCAAAGCTAAACGCAGCATGGAAAGAGGACATATATGGACGTTTATTCTTTGCTTCTATGATAGAGCCATGAGTATTCATGGAAACATCAATAATGCTATTGGCGACACCGAACATCAGAAGTATCAGGAAGAAAATTTCGTAAGATGGCGAAAAAACCAGCGCAGGCAATGCCATCGAAAGTGCGATTCCTCCAAGCACGATAGCTGCCCGGCTTCCCATCTTGTTAGCGACGCTACCAGCCAGAAAGATCATGAGCATGGTGCCGACAGCGAACATGCTTAGTGCAGCCCCTAACTGGCCATCTGTTAACCCCAGCGTCTTGCTGATAGCCGGAATGTTGGTTGCCCACATTCCCAACACCAAACCATTGGTGAAAAAGATAGCGGTCGTTGCGTAGACCGAACTTTTTGCGATAGACCTTATATTCATATCGTCATCCTTATCTTTGTTAGATATGATTCATTTCATTTATTTATGACTTCCCAGCTGAATCTTATCATCGTTAACATCGGAGCAAATCTTGTAGTAGTTTGCCTCGCTTTTCGTAAGAGCGGCTTCCCCCTTGATCGCATCGGCTATTTTTTCAGCCATCATGATAACGGGAGCATTAAGATTGCCACTGACGATTTCTGGCATGATTGACGCATCGACGACACGAAGATTCGCTACGCCATGCACACGCCCCTCCCCGTCAACAACACTGTTCTCGTCCGAACCCATACGGCAAGTACAGCAAGGGTGATAGTTCGTACCAGCTGTTTCCTTGAGAAACGCCAGAATCTGGTCGTCAGTCTCAACCTCCTTTCCTGGCATCACTTCCTCACCACGCAGCTTATCCCATGCCGTCTGGGCAATTACGTGCCGAATACTGCGCACCGCATCAATTGCATCGCGGCGATCCTTTTCGGTTGCCAGATAGTTAAATACAAACTTTGGAGCATCCTTATAGTCAGCACTGGACAACCACACTTGTCCCTCACTGGTTGGCCGCATCAAACTGAAGAAATATTGAAAACCATTTTCGAGCTTCACGCTACCATGCTGAAATTCGCCCAGCATTGGTATAAATTCGAATTGAACATTGGGGATAACTTCTTTTTCGTTGGTACGTACAAACGCCCCCACTTCGAAGAAATTTGTTGCTCCCAATCCTTTTTTGAACGCCTTCCATAACAGACCAATCTTTAGCTTTCCAAGTAACGTCAATTCCTTGGCAATAGATACGTTGAGAGTGGCACGATACTGTACAGGGGCAGCTACGTGGTCTTTTAGTCCACGCCCTACGCCCGGCAGGTGAACAACGCTGCCAATACCATGCTTAGCCAAGTCATCCCTATCGCCAATACCGGAGAGCATCAGAATCTGCGGCGAATGCAGTGCGCCAGCACAAAGCACAACCTCACTCTCGACGCCGATAACCTGGGGTTGATCTTTCCAGTCGAAATGGACCGCTACGGCTCTTTCGCCCTCGAACTCGATTTTCGATACTACGGAGCGCTCGCACACCTGTAGGTTGGCTTTCCGCTCCTGATTATGCAGGTATGCCTGTGATGTGCTCCAGCGAATGCCCTTGTGCACATTCCTCTGCGTGACATGTACCCCCTCTTGACGGAAGGCATTGTGGTCGTCAACCCGCTCATAGCCGGCCTGGACACCCGCCTCGAGAAATGCATGATAAAGCGGATTGTCTGCTTTGCAGGTCTCGATATGCATGGGCCCAGAGCTACCACGATACGAATTTTCACCCTTATCGAAGGTTTCCGACTTTTTGAAATAGGGCAGGCAATCCGCATAGCTCCAATGTTCCAACCCTGGAATTTTCGCCCAACCATCGTAGTCAGCCGGATTGCCACGAACCCAGTTCATGCCATTGATAGACGAACACCCACCCAGAACCCGTCCACGAGCTTCAACAATTTTTCGGTGATTCAGCGACGTCTCTTCTTCGGACGTTAGGTTCCAGTTGAAACGCTCATCCATTAGCGGAAACCCGAGAGCCGCAGGCATCCGGATATGAATATGGGAGTCCTTGGGGCCAGCTTCCAACAGCAGAACTGAACGACTTCCACCTTCCGCCAAGCGGGCAGCTATAACATTGCCAGCAGAGCCGGAGCCGATGACGACATAGTCATAGCTATCTTTGACACCAGCTCCGTAGATATCTTTCATGTATCACCTTGCTCGTTGTTATGAAGAGACACAGCCACAAATGTAATCGTTTACACGCCTAGCCGTCAAGCGCTGATACAACACTCTACTGAGGATCCAAACAAAAAATAAAAATAAATAAATATCAATCAGATATAGTCGAACGTAGCATGCCGCCGAACCTTTTCTCGACTCATTTTCTCTTCATCTTTAGTCGAAAAATCAGACGTTCGGTGAAGGTGCAACCACAAAGAGCCAGCCTTAGCTACGCACCAAAATGGTGCGCTTCATGAATACACTCCCATGCCACCTCATGGAATCTACCATCGAGCGATGAAATTGACGTAAAGGTTTGATGTTATGAGGTGATTCTCGATCTACAACAGCTTGGCTCTTCCAGTTGCTCCCCAGGCTTCTGCATAACCCTCGCGGTCAAGGCAGGGAGTGTTCGGGATGCCACACAGCGTCAAGGACTGATGCGCCCGTTCATCGTTGTAATGCCGGGTCCAGTGATCAATCACAACCTTGGATTGGCCCACCGATTCAAAACAGTGGATCCAGATGCACTCAGCCATCGGGGGCAGAAAGATGTGCTCGACAAAGCCGTCTTTCCGGGGTGTAGGGCGTCGTGAGCTCTTGTGCGAGCGCGCCGGTCTTCACCGACGACGTAGACTACCGACTGCTTAAGACGAAGCTGTTGTCCAATAATCGCAAGCCAAGGGTCTTCGCAAGTAGCAGTCAATGACGACCACCGTTAGGCCTCTAGGCAAGAACTGCTGACTCTCGGTGCGAGGGCGGAAGCCTTGGGGCCGCTTGCACACTTGCCAGTCTTAAGCTGAAGGGGGCGCGGTATGGCTTGCACGTCTCTACCAGGGCGCGTGCCACTCGACGATAGCCATACAGAGGAAAGCCGCTCCAGCCAGCCTTACCCGAAATGCCAGACGGTGTCGATGGCACACCGCCGTGGCCTGGGACGATAAGATCATGCTGGAGAGCCACCTCAGCAAGGGCGGCCTTGCCCACGAAGAGGTCCATCACGACAGCGTTCTTTTGCGCCGACCATGACCTATCGAGGAATTCTCATCGACTCTAGGAAGAAGAAACGCCGCATGTCGTGGCTTCACCCTAGCGTCGACCCACAGCACCACGCCCAGCATCAGCGCCAGATTATCGTGTTCTGACGAATAGTGTTTCCCCCCTTTGCCGCTTTATCACGCCGCCTGTGCCTTCCAAAATTCACCGCGTCGATTGCCAGCGCATCGGCGATGCGCCTTTCCTTTCAATGCTCAGACAGACAGGCAGCCATCATGAAACGTCCTTTCTCCCTTGCTCTACTTGGCCTCTCGATCGCCGTTACCAGCATCACCGCCCACGCTGATGGCCAGTCTTCGCTCACGCCAACCAGCGAAGTCGTCCAGCAGTCCGATATCGACTGGGGCTATCTCAATCCGCTGCGCGGTGACCAGAGCCCGGCCGCAGGCGACCTGTGGGGTGACCGCACCAAGGATGGCGCTTCCGGCTTCCTGGTGAAGTTCAATGAAGGTTTCTCCTCACCGCCTCACATCCACAACATTACCTATCGTGGTGTGGTCATTCAGGGCGAGGTTCACAACGATGACAAGAACGCCGACGAGCAGTGGCTGCCCGCAGGCTCGTTCTGGATCCAGCCGGCGGGGGAGTCTCATATCACCGCAGCCCGTGACGAGGTCAACATGGCCTACATCGAGATCGATGAAGGGCCCTATCTGGTACAGCCAGAATCCGAGGCCTTCCACAACGATGAAGAACCGCTGAATGTCGCCGAAAACAACCTGGTATGGTTGGATGCCAATGACATTCGCTGGATCAGCCTTCCGGGCAGCGACGACGCCATACAAGGCCCGAAGACCGCTTTCCTGTGGGGCAACCCGGACGCCGGACAGATGAGTGGCCGTCTGGTGAAACTGCCAGCCGATTTCTCGGTTGAGATCACAAGCCACGCCGACGAATTCCGCGCCGTGGTCATCAAGGGCGACCTGACCCACGAGACCGAGGGCAAGAACGACAGCCAGCACCTGACGACCGGCAGCTACTTCGGTTCACAGGGCGAGATCACCCATGACATCGCCACCAGTGCCGACGGCGAGACACTGCTCTACGTACGCACCAATGGCGATTTCGACATCGCCGAGCAATGACCCCCGAGAGCTGAACCAGCAACCATAAAGCGCTGCAGAAAACGCGAACGGCCACCCGGTTTCAAGACCGAGGTGGCCGTTCGTGTTCAGGGCTATGTCTGTGACACCCTCGTCAAGGCCGCAACTCTGTCATTCCAGTTCCTAAATCACTCTTGAGCCGGCGAATTTCCGCCAGTCCCTTCATGCGCCCACACAGCTGGGCATTCGGGTAGCTCGCACCTGGCACCATCCAGAATGCGATGGTCGTCATCGGGGTACACTGGCAAGGGCACGACGCAATATACTAAGCGACGATGTTCCTCCGCCCTCAAGTACGTATATCTCCCCAACGTCTATATGGAGTTGGGGCCACTTATCACGGAGGCCTCCTGGCCAGATATAGGTTGGATCGACACCCTCCGCTACCCGCCAGCTGACTGGCCAATGACGTAGATCGTGAAAGTGGGAGTCACTTCACGAGCAGGAAGAGGTGCTGATTGCGGCACGCGAATTCCTTCGTCTCGGGCTCGACGACCTGCTCGTCGTCGCCTGGGAGTTTTTGCACCCCACGCTATCCAGAGCGGCGCTCCACCGGATGTTGAAACGCCGCCAGGTACCCACCTTGGCCCAATTGGCTAAGAGGGATCAGGAGGGCAAGAAGGAGGCGCCCAAGTCCTTTCGAGACTACAAACCGGGCTACCTCCATATCGATATCAAGTATCTGCCGCAGATGCCTGATGAGACGCAGCGCCGCTATCTGTACGTTGCCATCGACCGAGCTACTCGCAGGGTCTATATAGAGCTGCGCTCCCGCCAGGCGGTAAGCGATGCTGAAGCGTTTTTTTCATCGGGTCGTTGAGAATGCCCCGTTCAAGGTCCAAAAGGTGCTGACGGACAATGGCAAGAGCTTCACGGATCGCTTCACCTCTGGTGGAGAGCGCAAGCCCACCGGACAGCATCCGTTTGACCAGGCATGTGCAGAGCACCACGTGGAGCACCGCCTGATTCGGCCGGGCCACCCTCAAACCAACGGAATGGTCGAACGCTTCAATGGCTGTATCAGTGACATCTTGGCGACGCGTCGCTATGTCTCCGGAGAAGACCTGGAGCAAACGCTAAAACGGTACTGCTGGCTGTACAATCATTACATCCCGCAGAAGGCATTGAAGCACCAGGCCCCAGTTTCTGCGATGAAAGACTGGCAGAACCGGCGTCCTGAACTATTCACCAAGCGTGTGATTAATCCACATGTACCGCCCACGTACCTGCCCATGGCGGATGCGTGTGGATGCATGGCATTCTCTCCGTGCTACTCTGTAGTTACCGTGTAACACATGAGGATGGTGTTATGAGCGATGCTACCTTCACCTTTCGGGTCGACGAAAACCTGAAAGCAGAGTTTGCCAATGCGGCCAAGGCTCACGACCGTACCGGGGCACAGCTTCTACGCGACTTTATGCGCAACTATGTAGCGCAACAGCAGGAAGCGCAGGATTATGATGCCTGGCTGATTGCCAAGGTGGAGCAATCACGGGCCTCGGCAGACGCTGGAAATCTGATACCTGCCGCCGATGTGGAAGCAAGGTCTGCTGCCCGCCGTGCAGCTACCCGTGCTCGTCTGGCGAAGTCTAAATGATGGAGCTGGTCTGGACGCCAGAGGCGATCCAGGATCGTGACGACATTTACGACTACATAGAAGCTGAGAACCCGCTGGCAGCCTTGACGTTGGATGAACTGTTTTCAGAGAAGGCGGCACAGCTGGTGGACCAGCCTGACAGTGGACGACATGGCCGTGCTCCGGGATCCCGAGAGCTGGTTGTTCACCCCAGCTACATATTGGTCTATGACGTTGTGGGGATGCAGGTGCGGGTACTGAGTGTGGTACACACAGCTCGCCAGTGGCCGCCTTCTCTAAAATAAGTCGGGTAGACCGAGCGATTCACTTCTGAGCTTTTTATAAGAGCTTAGGGCTTCTAGGTCGGGGTAACATCGGCGAGATAGCGCTTGAGGGCGGCTTCGAGCGTCATGCGCTCCGAGGCACTGCGCTGGATTTGCGATTCCCCCCTATCACGCACCATTTCGTGTTCGGTGCGGCGTGCCCAGTCCTGAGCGTCACGCTTGGTGCGAAAACGAATGCAAAGTGCGGGCGGTGGCAGTCCAGCCGGTCTTGCGGATAACGGCTTTCTAGCTGCCGGCGGGGGTCTTGACGATGGTGGCCATGTAAAGTCTCCAGGGGACAGAAGGATCGGCGCTCTACTGAAACTGACTACTGAAACGGATCCCTTGGACGTTGGGACTCTCGGAAGGGAAGTCGTAAGACGCTGGTCTGAATGGTGGGCCCAGTAGGACTTGAACCTACGACCAAGGAATTATAACTTCGCTTTTAAATCAATAAGATAATCAAAATTCTACGAAATCGACCGCAATCTAGCAAGGATTAAAAAAGAGGAATATCAGCAGCTTAGCGAAATTTAGTGTCACCTACCCGAACCTACCACTATACCGTCAGTGTACCGATATCAGCCCATTTCCCAAGGGTTGGTCGTCTCGACGCTCAACGTCTCGAAATCCTTTACGTTGCGTGTCACCAACACCGCTCCATGCTGGATGCAGATAGCCGCAATTTGGGCATCGGCCATGTGAACCTGCCTTCCTGCACTCTCGCTGGCAGCGACCTGCTCTGCGTAGTGAATCGCAGCCCCGCTATCGAACGATAGAATGCAGCCAGAGAAATCTTCCTCAAACATTGCCGCCGCCATGGCTGCGAAACCACGTTTGCGTCTACCGTCGGGCAGGCGCTCGATGCCATAGAGAATTTCAGCGACTGTAATAGCGGAAATTGTCACGGAAATAGCATCCTGCCTGTCCAGCCAGTCGACAACCCGGGCGTTTGGCACAGGCCGTATCAGCTCGGATAGCACGTTGGTATCGAGAACAATCATGCGCCGAAGCCCGGATCACGTGGCTCAGACCTAGGCGGCACTTCCAGTTCGATGCCTCCCGCGTCTGCGAATCGCTCACGTATGCGAGTCCCCAGCCCCTTTGCCTGAGGCTGGTTTAAGGCACTACGTAGAATGATGCGGACCTCCTCTTCCATGGAATGGCCATGCCTTGCCGCCTGCATGCGAAGCTGAGCCTTCAACTGCTCATCCAAGTTGCGGATCGTGATCGAAGCCATGCCAGACTCTCCATGTGATTACAATGCTATCAATGATAGCGTGAAGCGCACGAATGCGCCTGCACATGACGATAGGTATCATGCTGGCTCTAATAGAGGCTTCGAGGGCCAGGACTCTTGACCCCTTATGTGAGCCCGTAGGCCCTCACTGTCGCTGTATAGTGCCGACTGCTGAAAACGAGGCCGTTGTCAGAGCGCAGGGCCAGCGGTTGATGAGTCCGACTCAGTGCGCCGAATCGATGTACCAGAGCCTCTTCCAGCGCTGCTTCAGCCGTCTTGCTGCTGCCGTTGTCCGACAATCGCCAACCAAGGATCTCTCGGGTGCAACAGTCGATGATCACCGCCCGGCTGGCCCGCCGATCCTTACCGCACCACACATGGGTGAGGTCGGTGGCCCAACGCTCATTAGGCCAAGAGGCGACGGACGGCAGGCCACGGGCACGCGGCCGGAAGCCTTGGGGCCGCTTGCGCACCTACCAACCTTTGAGCTGCAAGATGCGTTGGATCGGCTTGCGCTTCTCCCCCAGGACACACGCCAGACGGCGATAGCCGTAGCCACCCAGTCTTGAGGATAACGGCTTTCCAGCTGCCAGGATCTACCTGGCTGAAGATACCGTGTCGGCTTGAGGCGGGTGCCAGGGACGGCACAACGGACGCCGTTACGGACACCAAATTCTCGGAAGGACTTAACCAACTCGGCTAGGACGCTGATCTGAATGGTGGGCCCAGTAGGACTTGAACCTACGACCAAGGGATTATGAGTCCCCTGCTCTAACCAACTGAGCTATAGGCCCTTATCAGCGCGGACGTATGATAGCGAATGCGGCGGCCGTAGGCCAGCGGGTTTCAGGTGGACGCTTGCCACTGGTCAGTATGGCGGTCTTCGAGGCGTTTCGGCTGTGCCCTTCCTCACATCACAGCCCTGGTCGCATCATCGCTTGGGCGCCTCAAGAACCGATTTGGCGACTGGCTGTACCGCTGGCGTACCCGCGGCGCCCTTCTCCTTTCGCCGATTCCCCGCGCCCTTTCTTCCCGCGCCTTTTTCCCACACCTCTACTCACGCGTTATCGCTCTTCGCCCTCTATCGCTCACTGACGCTCTCCAGGACTCTCCCGTCGCCGCCTCCGTGTCCTGCTATACCGCGGTTCGATGTGGGGTTGTGCGGTGCCTGGATGACGTTGGGTCTACTGCACCAGCCCAAGGATGGTGTAGGGGGCTTCGCAGCAGCGGCGTTCGTCGCGTTCGCTGACGCTGTGCAGGTCGTAGTTGCGGTCGTTGTCGTAGGCGACGAACAGACGTTCGCGGTCAAGTACGGCGAGGCCTTCGGCCTTGTGTTCGAACTCGAGCACCTTGTCGTTCTCGTCGCGCACCAGGGTGGGTGTCCTGCCCTGGCGGAAGTCATGCAGCGACATCACCCACAGATAGCCGCCGATGACCTCGTCGTCGCCCTCTTCGGTCTCGAAGCTGGTCAGCAGGTAAAGCTGGCCGTGGTAGGGATCGTACTCAAGGCTAGACAGGCCACAGACGTGGTCCACGCCGTCGTACTCGCCGGGGTCGAAGCTGAAGACGTCATGCAGGGCATCGACGAATTCCAGGTTGTCATTGTCGTTGATGATGTAGTGGGCACCGATGACCCGGCGCACATAGTCGAAGTCATCGTGGGCCTTGCCCTGCTCGCGGATGCCGAACAACAGCAGGCCATCGCCACGCTCGCCGGGGATCGCGGCCAGACCCTCGATCTTGTAGTAGGGCTCGCCTACGGCTGCGTCCATCTTGCGCCGAAACTCGAGCGAGCCTTCCACGCCGTCGCGGGGGTCGGGGTCCACCACCTGGACCCGGTCAGGCTCGTGAAGGGGCCAGATCAGCAGGTGGTTATAGGCGTTGAGATCGTGAGTCTCGTCGTCGATGCGATCAAAGCCGGTGGTGGCGATCATGTGGCGCCCATCGGTGGTCAGGGCGAAGTCTTCATATTTCACCGCTTCCTTGATGGTCTGCTGGGTCAGGTAGTCGATGCGGTTGTCGTCGGGACCATCGGCGGTCAACGGCAGGCTGAAGGCGGCGGAACGCTCGTGACCGGGGATCGGCTTGTCGCTGGCCATCAGCAGTCGCTCGCCATCGTAGGCCACCGCAGAAATCTCGGCGTTGACCAGCTCGCCCTGGTCGTCACGCAGCCCGGGAGGAAAGCAGTGGATCGTGCCCTGCTTGAGGATCTTTACCCGTGTCATCAAGCCTCCTGATCGTCGTGTAGTAGAGGCATCCAGCCTACGCCTTGTGCCTCTGGTCGGCGAGGGGGGGAGCTTGACTTGCACAAACCACAATCTTTAATACGAACGCTTCGCATTATTTCCACAATTCGTTATATTGCTTGCGCCAGCAGCGACAGCTGCCCCTTCGATGCCTGCTGGCCGGTTGCGATGAAGCCCGAAGAGGCTTTCACGCGTTGTTTCGCCGACACGCCTAATGGCGGCGGTGTTTCTTATTCAGCGATCCTTTCATGCACCCCAGACATCCTCTTTCCCACGCCATTCGCTTCCCCCTCGCCTGCGACTCAGCATCACCGCGAACGCCCTGCCGCTCCGGCTACGCAGCGCTGCTGCTGACCCTGGCAACACCTGCTACGGCCCTGGCACAAAACGACACTTCCGTTGCCGCGACCACCACGCAAGCGGAGGTTACCGCCGACACCATGGTGGTGGTCGGCTCGCGAACGCCCAAATCGATCAGTGAGATTCCCGGTGCCGTCTGGGTCGTTGACCAGCAACAGCTGAACACCCAGATCGCCACTGGCGCGGATCTGAAAACGGCCCTTGGTCGTCTGGTGCCCGGTCTGGACCTGGCCCCTCAGGGGCGCACCAACTACGGCCAAAACATGCGTGGCCGTAGCGTTCAGGTGCTGATCGACGGGGTCTCGCTGAACAGCTCTCGTGGTCTCTCGCGCCAGTTCGATGCGATTGACCCCTTCAACATAGAGCGCGTAGAGGTGCTGTCCGGCGCCAGCAGCCTGTATGGCGGAGGTGCCACCGGCGGCATCATCAACATCGTCACCAAGAAGGGGGAAGGTCCCGGGCGCCACTTTTCCACCGCCATCAGCGTGACCAGCGGCTTCAATGACAGCGACGATGCCGATTTTCGTCTCGCCCAGGACATCAGCGGCGGCAACGAGCAGATTCAAGGTCGTCTGGCGGTGGCGTATCAGGACAACGGCCGTTTCTACGACGGTCGCGGTGACGAGATCTTCCCGGATATCGCCCAGACCGACCTGCAGGACAACCGCTCCATCGACATCATGGGCAGCGTCGATGTCAGGCTGGCGCCACAACAGACACTGACGCTAGGGGCTCAGCTCTACCGCTCCGCCTATGAAGGGGATCGCGGCCTGTATTTCCCCAACCTGACCCTGGGCAACCTGGACGGTGCCGAGATCCGTGACGGCTACTCATCGGACCGGGACCCGGCGACCGACCGTCGCATGGTCAACCTGCAGTATCATCACGCTGACCTGCTGGGCCAGGACTTCTACCTGCAGGCCTTCTATCGGGAGGAGGAAGCCAGCTTCAACGCCTTCCCCTACGCGACATCTGAGGGCATCGAGTTTCGTACCTCCAAGCAGAACACCAACCTTGGCGGCATCAAGGCGTTATTTGACGCCGACCTGAGCGACAGCGTGTCACTGACCTATGGGGTCGACATGGACCGGGAGTCCTTCGACGCCAACCAGATGCTCTTTGATATCGCTGCGTCCAACGCCAGTGGCGGGCTGACTCAGCAGCGCAGTGACGTGGTCCCCCGCTACCCCAGCTATGAAGTGGATGGCTATGCAGGCTTCGCCCAGGGGGATTGGCGGGTAACCGAGGGGCTGACCCTGTCTGCGGGGGTTCGTCAGCAGCACATGGATGTCGAGGTCGACGACTTCAATGGCATCCCCGGCGGCGAGAATGACTACGACGCGACGCTACTCAATGCCAGCGCGCTGTACGACTATGGCAATGGTCACCAGAACTGGATTCAGTTCAGTCAAGGCTTCGAGCTGCCCGATCCTGCCAAGTATTACGGCAAGAGCGCCGACGTCAGCGTCGACGACAACCCGCTGGATGCCATCAAGACGGATCAGGTAGAGCTGGGATGGCGCTTCAACAACGCCGACTGGAGCACCCAGGCAGCGCTTTACTATGCGTGGTCTGACAAGGCGGTGGAAAACGCCGAAGACCTGTCCGTCAGCGTGGTTGAGGAAAACAAGCGTGACTACGGTCTTGAGGCTGCTGTCACTCGCTACCTGGACGGGGGCTTCGAAGTCGGCGGCACCCTGCACCTGGTCCGCTCGGAACAGGAAGACGACGACGGACAGTGGAACAAGCGTGACGCCCGCTACGCCTCGCTGTCATCGGCGACGGCCTTCGTTGGATGGAACGATATGGCCGCGGGTCGCAGCGCGCGCCTGCAGGCCAACCATGCCCACAACCTGGAAGATGACAACGACCGTCAAATCGATGGCTATACCACGGTGGACCTGGCCCTGGCTCAGGACATCGACATCGGCCGCCTGACCCTTGGCATCGACAACCTTCTCGACGAAGAATACTCCACGGTCTGGGGTCAGCGCGCCGCGATGTTCTACTCTCCCTACTATGGTCCAGAGTACCTGTATGACTACCAGGGTCGGGGACGCACCTTTACCCTGGGTTGGACGATGGATTTCTAAGACCTACCATCGGGCTGTGTCCTGACACCCATCCAGATTACCTGCGCCAGGCCTTTGGGTCTGGCGCCTTTGTTTGCCCAACAGCGTGCGGCGCCCCCGGTTGCTGACGGCAACGCCTTATTTGATAATGAATTGCATTTGCCTTTGCGACATGGCATGATCATCGCCCCTCGATGCTCACGCTTTATCACTACGGTGAGACGCTTCATGTCCACGCTTCGCCCCTCGGCACCGTCTTCTTCTCGCTCGCCCACCGCGCTGTCCTCTCGCGCTGGCACAGCTGACGAGAACCAAGATGCCCTGGGTGATGACGCGTCACCGCCGCGGGCCACTGACGACGATACCGCCGAGGTCACGCCAGGAGGTGCCTGGGTACTGGCCAGCGTGCTGCTGGGCACCTTTACCGTGAGCCTCAACAACAGTGCGCTCAACCTCGCGGTGGCAGAGCTGATGGTGACCTTCGAGGCCAGCGCCAGCCAGGTGAACTGGGTCATCACGCTGTTCATGATCAGCATGGCCATGAGCATGCCCCTCACCGGCTACCTGGCCGACCGCTTCGGCCGCCGCACGATCTACTTGCTGGGGCTGTCGGGATTTCTGGCGGGGTCCCTGCTCGGAGCCATGGCCGACAGCCTGTCGGGCATCATCATGGCGCGCGCCCTTCAGGGCACCGCTGCCGGCCTGATGATCCCGCTGTCCCTGGCGTTGATCTTTGCCGCCTACCCGCCTGAGCAGCGGGGCCGAATCAGCGGTATATGGGGCTTTGCCGTCATGATTGCGCCTGCCATCGGTCCCACGGTGGGAGGTCTTTTGCTGGAGCTGACCCACTGGCGTGCGTTGTTTCTGATGAACCTTCCCTTTGCACTGCTCGGCCTGGCCCTGGGCTGGCGCTGCCTGCGGCGTGAAGCGCCCAATCGTCAGCGCCGCTTCGACTTGCCGGGCTTCGTGCTGATCACCTTTGGCATGGGGGCGGTGCTTGCTGCTCTGGGACGGGTCGAGACCCTTGAAAACCTGCTGTCCATTGGTGTGGCGGTGCCGCTGACCGCGGGAATCGCCTGCCTGGTGGCCTTTGTCCTGGTGGAGCAACGTACCACGGCACCTTTGCTGGCACTGTCGTTATTTCGCCACTCGGCCTACCGCTTGAGCGTGGTGCTGGCCTGCCTGCAATCGATCATTCTGTTTGGCTGCGTCCTGCTGACGCCACTGTGGATGCAGCAGGTGCTAGGTGCCAATCCTTTCGTCACCGGACTGGTGTTTCTGGCCACCGCCCTTACCGCCTCACTGTGCTCGCCCCAGGCCGGCCGCATGATCGACCGCTACCCGCCCCAATGGTGTCTGCTGGTGGGGCTCGGCGTGACCGCGATCAGCCTGATGGGACTCGCCCTGATGTCACCGGCTGCGCCGGTGTGGCTGGTCGGGGCCTGGATGGGACTTCGCGGAATCGGCCTTGCCTGCGGCTACCTGCCTGCCACGACTGTCGGCGTACGCGCGCTGCCTGACGCCGAGATGACCCAGGCCTCCGCCATGAACAATATGGCCCGACGCCTGGTCGCATCGTTGGGGCTGGTGGCGCTGTCGCTTTACTACGATGCCCGAGTCGACCAGCTCGCCGGCAGTGACGCCAGTGTTGGCGCCAGTGCCCAGGCCCTGAGTGAAGCCTTCACCGCGCTCGCCCTGATCGCCCTGCTGTGCCTGCCGCTGGCCTGGCGGCTGGGCCGGGCAACACGCCATCACACTGCCCACATGCTTCCGTGACGGATCCGCCCCATGATGCCCTCTCCCACGTTACGCCCATCATCGCACCCGCCAGCGCCATCGCCCCCAAGGCCCTTGCGCCCCCGCGCAGCGCCATCGTCCCCGAGGCCCTTGCGCCCCCGCTCAGCGCCTTCGGCGCTGCGCGAGCTGCTAAAGCTGCTGGCGTTGCTGTCGGGCGCTCTGCTGTTTGCCGCCATCGCACTGCTGGCCGGCATGCTGCTGTTTGCTGAAACGGCTCGTGGGGACACGGCGCCACCTCCAGCCACCTCTCCGCGTCTGGTCACGCTCTACCAGGGCGCCACCGACAGTGCCGTGGCACTGGGCCTGACGCCGATTGGAGTGGTCGACGCCTGGATGGAGAAGCCCACCTACCGCTATCTGCGACCGGCGCTGAATGGGGTGGAGCATGTGGGCCTGGAAACCCAGCCCAATCTCGAGAAGATCGCCTGGCTCGACCCTGACGTCATTATTGGCACGCGTTTTCGCCACGAGCGGGTTCGCCCGCTGCTGGAACGTATCGCCCCAACCCGCTTCGCGGCCAACGTCTATGACTTCAGGTCTTCCCTTGACGAGGTAGCACAAGCCACCGGCCGCGAGGCCCAGGCCCGCGAGCTGATGACCTGCTGGAATGCCCGCATCACCGACCTGCGTCAGCGGCTGGCGCAGCGCCTGGGCGATGATTGGCCGCAGAAGGCGGCCGTGGTCCGCTTCAAGAGTGATCACCTGCGCCTGTACTCCACCGGCTTTGCCGGCAGCATTCTCGGCGAGATCGGCTTCGAGCAGCCCGATGCGGCCAGCGACCAGGGCTGGGGCATCAAGCTGACCAGCGAAGAGAACATCCCGACGCTGGATGCCGACGTCATCTTCGTGCTGCTGGAAGACGACCCGGCCATCCTGGCCACCTACCGTCACTGGACCGCGCATCCCCTGTGGCAGCGCCTGAAGGCAGCACAGGCGGGACGGGTGTATGAGGTCAATACGGTCAACTGGATCATGGGTGGCGGCATTCTGGCGGCCAACGCCATGCTCGATGATCTTTACCGTCACTATTTTCCCCAGCTTGCATCGTCTGAGTCTGCCGCTTCCGCATCACGCTCACTGCCGCTGGCCGCTGACTCGACGCCGCTAGCGGTTCGCACGTCCCAGCAGGCGCCCGTCGGCACCGCAGACTGCCAACTGGCCTTCACGTCCGACGCCAGAACCGCTGCCAAAACCCACAGCTCCACTCGCGCTACTGACGACCAGCAGGATTCTTGATGCTTGACCGCACCACCACCCGTTCGGCAGGACTCGTGCTCGGCATCCTGTTGTGGCTTGCGGCCTTCGCCGCGAGCGTGACGCTGGGCACCACCGACATCACCCTGAGCGATGTCTGGCAGGCGCTGAGCGCCTACGACGGAGGCCGAATCGACCACATCATCATCGTCTCCGAGCGTCTGCCACGGGCCGTCATTGCGACCCTGACCGGTTCAAGCCTGGCCATCGCCGGGGTGCTGATGCAGACCATGACCCGCAACCCGTTGGCCTCGCCTGGCATCCTTGGCATCAATGCCGGCGCCATGTTCTTCGTGGTCGTGGCGGTATCGCTGCTGCCGCTGCATGCCCCCGGTCAGTATGTCTGGGCGGCGCTGCTGGGGGCGCTGGTAGCCGCCTTGCTGGTGCTGGCGCTCAGCCGAGGACGTCGCGGTGAACTGTCTCCGCTGCGGGTGGTGCTGGCCGGGGTTGCCGTCAGCGCCATGTTTCTGTCCTTCAGCCAGGGCCTGCTGATCCTCGACCAGCAGAGCTTCGAGAGCGTGCTGTACTGGTTGGCGGGATCCGTTTCGGGTCGCGAGCTCGATCTGGTGGTGCCCCTGTTGCCCCTGTTTATTTTGGCGCTGGCCATCACCGCGACGCTATCACGTCATGCCAATGCGCTGCTGCTGGGCGACGAGATGGTCACCGGCCTCGGCATGCGCGTAGGTACGCTAAAACTGCTGCTCGGCCTCTGCGTGATCCTGCTGGCGGGAAGCTCCGTCGCCCTGGCCGGCATGATCGGCTTCGTCGGGCTGATCGTGCCGCACATGGCTCGCGGTCTGATCGGTATCGACCATCGCTGGCTGTTGCCCGCCTGTGGCGTGCTGGGTGCGACCCTGCTGCTGGCCGCCGATATCGCCTCGCGGTTTCTGATGCCGCCCCAGGAGGTGCCGGTCGGGGTGATGACGGCACTGCTCGGCACGCCCTTCTTCATCTACCTGGCGCGCAGACGGCAGGTGGCGACATGACCCAGGGACGCAACACCTTGTCGACACCCGCCGCCAATCACCGCGCGAACACCTGCCTCAACAGCAGCAGTTCCCTGACCTCACCGGGCTGCTCTTCGCCACGGGAGCGCACAGCACGATATCGCTTCCTGTGGGTGGTCACCCTGCTCGGGCTGGCGCTGCTCGCCAGCATGGGGCTGTCGTTGTCCCTGGGCAGTTTCCCCACGTCGCCGCCCAAGGTGCTCGGCGCCCTGGTGGCACCGGCAGACAGCGACGTCGGCTTTATCATCTGGGAGCTTCGGCTGCCACGCATCCTGCTGGCGGTGCTGGCGGGCGCCGCGCTGGCCTGCGCCGGCGCGATCCTCCAAGGCATCGTCAGAAACCCCTTGGCCTCACCGGACGTGATCGGCATCACCAGCGGCGCAGCGCTGGCGGCCGTGATCTTCCTGGCAGGCCTTCTCGGTTCGCTGAGCATCAATCTGCTGCCGCTGGCGGCACTCGCAGGGGCCGTGTTGGCCACCCTGCTGGTGGTGTCCCTGGCCTGGCGAGCGGGGCTTGAACCCTCTCGCGTCGTGCTGGTGGGCATCGGCCTTTCAGCGGCCATGGGCGCTGCCACTACGCTGTTGATCGTGATCAGCGACGATGCCTCGGCGCTGCACGCCTACGTCTGGCTGACCGGCAGCCTGTACGCCGCCCAATGGCAGGACGTGCTGTCGCTGCTGCCGTGGCTGTTGATCGCCCTACCGGCCAGTCTCGCGTTGGCTCGACATATGGATGCCCTGGCGCTGGGTGACAGCGTCGCCCTGGGGCTTGGGGTCAACGTGCAACAGAGCCGCCTGATCCTGCTGGCGCTGAGCGTGGCCCTGGCCGGTGCCGCGGTCGCCTTCGTCGGCGGACTCAGCTTTGTCGGGCTGGTCGCCCCACACCTGGCGGCTCGCCTGGTAGGACGCAGCCTGGCGCGCCTGGTACCAACGGCCGCGCTGTGTGGCGCCCTGATCGTGCTGTATGCCGACCTGCTGGGACGGGTGGCCTTTCTGCCCAAGGACCTGCCGGCCGGTATCTTCGTTTCTGCCGTCGGCGCCCCGTTCTTCGTCTATCTGCTCTATCGCCACCGGCAGTAGCCTGACGTGCTGCTTGAAGTGCTGATCAAGCCCAGCGGGACTGCCGGGTCGAGGCGTAATCACGTCAGCACTGGTGTCTTGCTGATACCGTCTTGTTCAAACAGCCTCGTCTTTCAATAAGGAGACCAGCATGTTTTACATCGCGCCGCGACAGCAGCGCTTCAGTGACGAACAGATCGAACGCCTGGGCAGCCTGTCGACCTCCACCCTGGGCCACTTCAGCGACCTCGGCGCTATCGCGTCGCTGCAGCCGATTCGACGTCCCATTCGCCTGTTGGGCACGGCGCTGACGGTCAAGATCCCGCATATCGATGGCAGCATCATCCGCGAAGCATTGATCCAGGCAGAGCCCGGCGACGTGCTGGTGATCGACGTGGGCAGCGACCACCAGCGCGCCTGCTGGGGGGAGTTTCGTGCTTATGCGGCGCTCAAGAAGGGACTTGCCGGGGTCGTCACCAACGGCGCCATTACCGACTGGGACGCCCTCTCCCGCCTATCGCTGCCGGTCTACGCCAGGGGGACCAGCCCGCTGACCACCCGCTCGCTGTCGTTGGAGGGTGAGATCAACACCACCGTCGCCATTGACGGCGTCACCATCGAACCCGGCGACCTGATTCTCGGCGATGACGACGGCCTGTTCGTGCTGCCGCCCCATCGCGCCGACGCACTGGCGGAGCGCGCCCTGGCCAAGCAAGCCGAAGAAGCCAGCCGCCGCGAGGCGATGTTGCGCGAGCACCCCGACTGGCTGCGCTGAATATCCCCTGTCTTGCGCACAAAAAACGGCGGCATCGGTATTCACCGATGCCGCCGCTACTTTCTTACGCTAGATCAGGCTTGCTGCAGCGTCCTCTGGTGGTCGGCTTCGGCAGCGGTACTGACACCCTGTTCGACACAGGCCGTTGCCTCGGCTGTCTGATGCGTCGGCTCCCCCTGGCAGGCCCGTAGCGGGTTGACGGTCTCGCTGACACCGAAGGGCATGCTGCCGGGGCCGCCGGCGCGCTCGATGATCGGTGCAATCAGGCGCTTGTAGGGCCAGCTTTCGCGCTCGAACAGCACCGCCTTCAATCGACGACGCTCACCGTCTTCGAAGGGAACGACGTCGAGCACGCCGTCCAGCACCGCGCAGAGATCCTGCCACAGGGCCCGACTCGACAGGCTGAAATGCCCCGCCACGGTGTCGATGATGGCGCGCAGGTTCACCTGGATGGCCAGGGTCTGAAGCCAGAACACCAGGGCCTCCTGACTGTCGTGGTAGAGGGTATTGGCGTGTCCCTTCTTGATCCGGTAGCACGGGTCCTGCATGCCGTGACGCTCGAGCTGACCGACGTGGATGCGCAGCGAGTCATGGTCCCTGAGCAGCAGCCCTTCGACCTGGCCATCACGCACTACCAGCACGGCATTCTGACCATGGACCTCCGCCAGCATCCCGAGCCTCAGCATACGCAGGTTGATCTCGAAAAAGCGCGAACACAGCTCGCCAAACAGGGCTCTGGCGCTTTCGGCCCCATGTTCCATGCCTCGCTGGTCCATCCAGTCGCTGAACAGGTGGTGGGCGCTTGCCGTGTTCTCGCTCGGCAGTGGCGTCCCCAGGGTCGCCATGGGCACCAGCTGCACATCACGCTGGGCCAGCAGCTCCCGCGGATAGCTGCGCACCATGGCGCTGAGATGACGCGGGGCTTCGTCAAACAGGCTGGCATCTTCGGGCATGTAGGCCCACCACTTGCCCTCGTCACACAGGTGCAGGGCACTCGCCAGCACCGGGTCACGCTGCCTGGCCTGGGCCAGCAGCCTGGCGCTGAGATCACCATTGATCATCTTCACGGCGGGCAGGTAGCGCGAGGCGCCCAGGGAATGAATGGCCATAGGCAGCTTCAGGCTGTGCTCGGAGCAGCGGGTGGACAGCAGCGAGCGCAGTGATGACGTCGGCCACCAGCCCCCGGTAACCGTCTCAAGGGTCACGCAATGCCCCTCCTCAAGATCCGTGGCTAACCACGTCGGCAGCGCATGCTCGTGCTGCCATGGATGCACCGGCAAGGCCACGTGGGTCTGGTCGATACCCTTGTTTCTCAGCTCATCCTGAAGCGCCTGGCGCTCATCATGGGCCAGCACCCAGTCGGCGGGCACGCTGTCCACGTCACCACCGTCTGCCGCCTCCAGGCCGGCGCCGGTGCATAGCCGATGGCGCGCCACGGCGACCCAGACGAGCCCCACCGGACGAGCGAACTCCGCCATGTAGGCCTGGTACTCATCGGCACTCATGCCCTGCTTGGCCTTGGCCGTCGGATGATAGGGGCGATCCAGCAGCGATGCCCATTGCTCCATCCGCACAAAGTGGGCGTGGGTATCCAGCGCCGCAAGGTCATCGGTGCGCACGCCGTGATGCATCGACGCCTCGGCTTGCCACAGGCTGTCCTCCAGCGCACGCAGAAACACCTGCTGGCCCTTGGTCAAGCCGCTGTGGGGCTGGTCACCGTTGGCCTCGGCTGGCTCTGGCACTGGCTCCGGCTCCCCCTTCGCCTGGCATAGAAGGCGCATCAGCGCTGGTGCATCCAGCTCGATGGCGCTGGCATCAGCGTCCGGCACGATCAGCACAGGGGTCGCCGGCACCTTCTGCCAGGCCTGGACAATGCCTGGCTCCAGCAGCATGACCAGGCGCTCGCCCTGGGGTGTCTGCCAGTCCCACAGACGGGTCTGGCCCTGCACCGCTGCCGCGCCAAACCAGGCGGTGGCCTGACGCCGCGCAGCATCGTCGTCTTCACGCAGCTTGGCGCTGTCCAGCAGCCCCTCGACCAGCAGGCCGTCTACGAGAAACGCCAGAATCTGCTCGCCGGCGCCAGGTGTTTCGACAAATGAATCTGCGCCAGCCGAATCAGTTACAGCCGAGTCAGTAACAGACACATCAGTGCCGCGAAAGGATGAGGAACCGTCGATGGACGCCATACTTGGGGCCTCCTGTTGGATAGTTGGGCGATCAGGGGTGGGTGATGACGCCAGGCCTTCAGCGTCTGGGGATGGCCGGGTCATGACGCGGCCTCCTGCAATGCCTGGCTGAGGGCGCGAAAGGCAATACCGCGTTCATCGCCCAGCATGAAGGTATGCACGCCGCGTTCGCGCCACCCGGCCTTGGCACCGGCGTGACGCAGGAAGGCGGCGTATGGGATGCCGTGCTCGGCGGCGCTACGCTGCACCCTGGCCAGGGCATCGGTCACCTCGGGATGAGCGGTCTGCCAGGTGACACCCAGAGATTGCGACAGGTCGGCGGCGCCCTCGAGGATCAGGTCTACCCCAGGGACCGCACACAGCGCGTCGATGCGCTCCACGCCGGTGCGACTCTCGATCATCGCCACCACCAGAATCTCGTCGTTGGCCTTGTGCACGTATTCGGCCAGGGAGTGCTTGCCGAAGGCGCCGGGACGCCCGGCGTTAAGGCTGCGGGTGCCCTGGGGGGCATAGCGGCACGCCTGGGCCGCCATTGCCAGGCGCTCGGGATCTTCGACACTGGGCAACACGATGCCCTGGGCGCCGCCATCCAGCAGCCGCAGCAGGGTCTTGGGATCGTCATCGGCGACCCGCACCAGCGGCGTCAGCGCGTAGCTTTCTGCGGTGCGAATCATGTGCTCGATGGTTTCCGGGTTGATCAGCACGTGTTCGCAGTCGATCACCACGAAGTCAAAGCCAGCCTCGGCGATCAGCTCGATCGACGCCGCCGTAGGCAGCGACGCCAGCACGCCATACACCTCGCGCCCTTGCGCCAGGGCGAGCTTGAGTTGATTGGTTCTCAGCATGGCATCGGCTCCCCGCCCTGGTGCTGGCGCGGCGTTGCACCGCCCGGTGCGTGCTCAGCCAGGGGATTGGGCACGCGCTTGACCTGGGGAATGTCATCGCCAAACAGCCGCCGGCGAGTGAGCGCTTCCACTTCCCATTCGGGGACGAAGACGTCGAAGCTGCGGTAGCGCTCGGCATGCTCCGGGTGGGCTTCTTGGTAGGCCACGATGACGTCGGCGACCATCGCCCAGAAGGTCTTCTCCTCCAGGCCAAAGTGACGCTTCAGGAAGATCGCCATCTCGGCCAGGGCAATGAAGAAGAAGGCATCACAGGAGTAATCCCGCACCGCATCCAGGTCATCGGTGACGATGAAGGAGTTGCGGTTGCGAGCGGCATGAGCCGCGGGCAGTGGCTCCAGCCTGGGGGCCAGCTCCGGGCGGGCCAGGGCGGCCTCGCTGTAGCGCACGCCATCGTGGAAGTCCTTGAGCGCGATTCTCACCGGCCAGCCATCGCGGTGAATCACCACGATGTTCTGCCCATGGGACTCAAGCCCGACGCCCTCGGCAAACAGCAGGTGGATGATCGGCAAGGTCGCCACCATCACCAGCTGACGCGTCCATGCATCGCGGCCGTGGCGCTCGATCCAGTCGGCGATGAACGGTGCATCGGGTTCGCCGTCAGGCTGGCGAGTGAACTGACTGAGCCCATTGAAGGGCACCGCCTGCTCTCCGGGCGCCAGGAACTCGTCGATGTGCTCTCGCCACAGCGCGCCTACCTGGCCATACACCTGGTCATGGCGCAGCCCGGGGAAGGCGCGCTCGTCCAGGGCAACGCCCGCTACCTCACCAAGGATGACCATGCCCGATGCCTTGGCCGTCGGATGACTGTCCACCAGGGTCTTGAGCCAAGCGGTGATGATGGGCCCATTGGTGATGGTGTGACGGGCCAGGATGCGGGTGCTGGAGGTATTGGTGATACCCAGCGCCAGCTTGAGGTAGGGGCGCGGCGCATCGCGCTCGGCGTTCCCCACCGGCGACAAGGTCCGAATCGACTGCTGGGGCCGGTAGCTCAGCTGACCTTCCCCCAGCAGAGCGATCTCGCCGCGGGCAAGTTCCGGGTACAGCGCCGCGACCAGCACATTGTCCCACTGCCAGGGATGGACCGGCATCAGTACCACCTGATCGCGCGTCAAATCCTGCTGCTGCAGCCACCCAGACAGCGCCGACTCGACCTCGGCGCCCGCCTCGGCCTCGACCATGGCCGCTACCCGATAGCCGCAGGAAGCCCCTTGATGGGCCAGCCGCCGCGGTACGCCAAGCCACAGCACGCGAAGGTCCTGGCCGAACTCCGGGCCATAGCGGCGGTTGTCATCGAGGCTGAACCCCAGGCGTGACTTGTAGCTGGGGTGATAGCTGTGGGCATCGGTGAAGGCCTGCTCCAGGGCATCGGCATCCAGCTGGCGCGGGTCGATCCCGTTACCCGGGCTTGCGACGGTGGACGACTGCAGGTCCTTGATCAGTGTTTCGGTCAGCTCACGAATAAAGCCCGCACCGAGTTTTCCATCGCCACCAAGGGCATGGTCGAGGTCATCCAGCACTTCGAACAGGGTCGGCGATACATCGCCATCTGCGGCTTCCTTCACCAGGCTCGAATGATCCAGGCGCACCAGCGCAAAGCTGTGGCAGCGAAACCCTTCGACCCGGTAGCGACCCGGCCCCACCTTCAACCGGAACAGCGACCTGTCGGCGGCGTCGGGGGATGCCGACGAGGCCTCCAGGCGGGTTTCGCTGATGGGTTCGAGCACGTCTTCGTACAGCAATGTCTGCAGCAGCTGGCCAATGACGCGGCGTTCGATGCGTTGGCGATGCTGCCAGTCGGCAGCCACGGCAAAGGGCCGCGTGGCGGCTGCCGCGGAAGTAAGTAATGTCATGGGATTCCTCGACGTCAATAGATAGCCACGCGGCCGGGCGCGCTGATAAAGCACTGCTCGGGCCTTGGATGACACAGAAAGTCGGCGTGGGAAATGTTGTAGCCATAGGCCCCGGCCAGGGGCAGCACCAGCAGATCCCCTGGCGCCGGGTCGTCGAGCCAGGCGGCGCGTGTCAGCACATCCTTGGGCGTGCACAGCTGGCCGACCACGCTCCAGCGTCTGGTGGCAGCGGGCTTGGCGTCTGCCTGCGCGCCAGAGCGGCCCTCGGCCGGTGATGGGCACAGCGCAACCACCGGGTGGTCATGGCCCTGGGCGGCGGGAAGGCGAAATTGGTGGGTGCCGCCACGGCAGATCACGAAGTTCTCGCCGTGACTCGACTTGGTGTCGATCACTTCCATGACGTAATAGCCGCAGAAGGCTGAGACGAAGCGTCCGATCTCGAAGCGCAGGCGTGGCGCATCGTCCATGTGCTCAAGATTCTGTCCCAGATGGGCGCACAGCGCCGGCCAGTCGAACTGCTCGCCTGGGGCAGATGGCGCATGATAGTCAACGCCGATGCCGCCCCCCACATTGAGCTGGGTGACCGACGCCGGATGTTCGGCCAGTGCTCGCCAACGCGGCCAGCGATCCAGATAGCTATCGAGCAGTGTCTTGTGCTTGTGCACGCTGCGCTGGTGGGACATGGCGTGCACGTGAAAGCCGACCAGCCTGAGGTGGGACGCTGCCTCCACCGCCGCGACCGCCGCGCCGAGTTCCGCCTCGTCGATGCCGAACGGTGTGGCGGTGCCCGCCATGCGCAAGCGACTGGACAGCGACTCGGGCAGACTCGGATTGATACGCAGCAGCACGCACTGCGGCTCACCCCGCGCTGCCGCCAGGCGCTCAAGACGCGCAATTTCACCGAGACTCTCCACATGGAAGGCCTCGATACCCTCGTCCATGGCGCGCTGCATCTCGCTATCCAGCTTGCCGGGGCCAGACAGCACCCAGGGCAACGCCTGGGTCGCCTGGCGCATCCGCGCTATCTCACCGCCGGAGGACAGCTCGAAACCATCCACCAGCGGCGCCAGGGTCTTGAGCATCGGGGCCTCGCTGTTGGCCTTGATGGCATAGAACAGCTCGACGCCCTTGGGCAACGCCGACATCATCCAGCGCGCCCGCTCTGCCAGTGCCTCCAGGTCGTAGAAGAAGGCCGCGACCGGGCCCTGGGCGTCTGCCTGATGGGCCAATATGGCCTGGCGCACCGCCTCGGGGATGGCGTGATCGGAACCAGCGGCTGCTGCTGCAGAACGCTCCGCCACCACTTGCGTATCAGCGGCGTCGCCCCTCGGCACAGCGTCAGCCAACGGGCGGTTCAGGGTGACATCAACCATGGGCCACCTCCCGGCGCGGGCTCGACACCGCGCGCCAGGGGCTCGGCAAGCGCACGTATTCTGCATGCCGATCCGCCTGGGCCATCAGCCTGAGCTTGAGGTTGGTCTTGCATGGCAGCGCGTCACCGGCAAGCAGCGCATCAAGTTCAGGGGTAGCCCTCCCGGGAGATGCCTGTGACATCTCGCTCAAGCGGTCCCTTACTCGCGCCAGCTCGTCGGCGGTGGCGTCCCACAGGTCATCGGCAAGGGCAGGACGCTGCCAGCTCAATGCCAGGATGGCCTCCGCCAGATGATTCAGCAGCAGGCAGTAGGCGATGCGATTCCAGCCTTTCTCGCGGCTGTAGACCATCGACTGGCGGACACGGGGATCCAGCGTCTCGCCGGCCAGCCAATCCACGCCCAGGTCAGCGGTCAACTTGGTGCCTTCGAAGTCGCGCAGCAGCATCCGCTGCGGGCGTCCTTGCTGATGCACCAGCACACAATTCTGCAGATGGGGCTCGACCACGATGCCGTGCCGGAAGTACAGCGCGAGCACCGGCTCCACCAGGGTCTTCAAGTAGGCACGGAACCAGTCGAGTCGCTGTTCGTCGCTGCTGTCCGCGGGGCCGACGCCATAGCTGCGCCCGACCAGATCGAGCACCATCGGCGTCAGTTGGGTATCCCGGGCAAACACCGTGGCGGACAACAGGCAGCGCTCGGCACCAAAGCGACGGCAGAAGTTGTCGCGCAGGATGATGCCGGTCTGTTCACAGAACCAGCGGCGCACCTCGGGATCCTGGCCATCGGCGTCATCGTCGCTCGGCGTCCAGTGCAGCGTGGCGGGCTCGCGGGCGACCTCCAGTCGCTTAAGCGCGGGATCCCCCGCCTCGACCAGTTGCGCCATGATGCGGTCGATGACCAGCGTGCTGGCCAATTCGTACCAGGCGTTCTTGCGCACGCAGTTGGTGATGCGCACGTTCAACGAGCCCTTGATGAACCAGGGGTGATCCTCCAGGTACCAGGTGCGCATGGACGCCGTGGGCACCGCCTCGAAGCCGCTGGCGCCAAGATCGCGAATCCGCCCGTCGGCCAGATAGGGGGCGACCTGGGGCGAGCGCCGGAACAGCTCGGCCTGGATCGGGTGCATGGCCAGTACCACGCGGTCGTCGGCGCTGTCGGCTGCCTGGTCCGCGGCCTGATGCAGCAGCTCCTGCGGCGACGGACCATTGCTGTTGATGCGCAGGCCCTCTGCCGGGAACGAGAACTGGTGCAAACGTGTTGCGATACCCGACTCCGGCGAACAGGCAACGCCGGCATCGGGAAGATCCTCAGGCCATTGCCGCGCCTTGGGGGTCGGGTGGTTGGGATGTCCGAACCATAGCCCCTGTTCGCTGGACGCATAGTCGCCAAGGGGGTGCCGCTCAGGACGCTCGCTGCGACGATCAGATTGGTCGGCGCGTGACAGGATATCTTCCATCACGCGCTGACTCAGCAGAACCTGGTCGCGGAATTCCGGATTGGGGAAGGCGTCACGCCAGGGCCCGTCCTCCAGCAATGCCGCTACCAGCTCAGCCGTCTGCGCCGGGCGCCAGCGCGGGTCCGTGGGACGCCGCAGGTACAGCTCCGATACATAGGCATGAACGCCCAACGCCGAATGCCGGTCGACCAGCACAAACAAGCTCAGCGTCGGTGACCACGCAATCTGCAGCGGCCATCCTTTATCG
Source organism: Halomonas sp. DP3Y7-2 (assembly GCF_019800795.1). Lineage (NCBI taxonomy): Bacteria > Pseudomonadati > Pseudomonadota > Gammaproteobacteria > Oceanospirillales > Halomonadaceae > Halomonas > Halomonas sp. DP3Y7-2. Next base: position 258,705 of record NZ_JAHVKJ010000010.1, on the reverse strand, counting down.
GTGTGGGGCAGGCCCTGCCGATGGGCAGGCCAGTGGTGGCTCAGCAAGTCCTGGGGAATACCCACTTCCTTGATGATGCCGTTGAGCAGGGCATGCTGCGAGGCATGCCGAGCAATCTCGCCAGGGGTGCGAGTCTGTAAGGGGAATTGCATATGCAACCTCCGCAAGGATTCCATCCTTTGTTGCCCTCTCTGGCTACGGCGCACGACCGCAGGCCTGAGAAAGTCGCGCTTTCCTGGCTAGTCACTAGGCGAAGGGGTGTTGTTGTTGCGTTGTTGTGATGGTGTTGCTGTAGCGGTTGTTATGACGATTGATCGGAAGATGGTCGTGATGACCGTGGTGAAGGTGTGCTGTGCTGCGTCAGCGAGCTATTGGCCAGGGCCGCTCAAGTGGCCCGCCGCCGTCCTGACGGCGGGCCTTGATCAGACGCTCCAGAACGTTCGCGCCTAGAACTCCACGCTATAGCCCAGGGTCAGGGTGCGACCACGGCCAGCAAAGTAGCGGTCGTCGTTGACCAGCGCACTCTGGGAGTAATAGGTGATGTAGTCCTCGTCGAGCAGGTTGGAAACACCGACGTTGATCTTGCCGGTCGGCAGGCGATAGCCCACCGCGGCATCGACCAGCAGGTAGCCATCGAACTCACGCTCTTCTTCATCGTAGGACTCATCGAAGGCGTAGTTGGCCTGCAGGAAGGTGGACAGCTTGTCGGTCCAGTTGGCGGACCAGCTGCCGACCAGACGGTCCGGCGACACATCCAGGCCGGACAGCTCGGCGTCGAGATCACCATCGTTGTCGCTGTCGTACAGCCCCGTCATATGGGAGTAGGCCAGGCGACCGGAGTGGCGCTCGGTAAAGGCATAGTCCACCGAGGCCTCGATGCCGGTGATCTGGGTTTCCTGACGGTTCATGATGAAGACACCGTCCTGCTCGGTCAGACGACTGCCGAAGTCGGACGTCGACTCGTAGTAGCTCAACTCAGCCGCCAGCCGATCGTTCTCGTAGCGCACACCGGTCTCGATGTTTTCAGTGACGATGGGGCGCAGGTTGTCGATGCTGTCGACCGATTGTCCCGGCGTATCGATCCCTCGCAGCGCTCGTCCCACATCGGGAATGGAGAAGCCTTCTGAGTAGTTGGTGAACAGGCTTACACCCTGTACCGGCTTCCATACGGCGCCCACGTTGTAGAGCGTTTCATCGAAGTCGGGGTTGCCGCCTTCCACGTCCACACCGTTGTTGGCCCATACCGTCTGGTAGTCATCGATATCCAGCTCAGCGTACTCGTAGCGCACGCCGGCGGACAGCAGCAGGGAGTCGACAGGGGCGAACTCGGCCTGGAAGAACGGTGACAGGTCGGTGTAGTCGGTGGGCGGCACGTAGGTGCGGCCGCTGCCGTACAGGTACTGTTCGGTCTCGTCGAACAGGGTATCGAAGCCACCGGTCAGCTTCAGTCGGTCATCCCACAGGTCGTCCTTGGTCAGCGAGACCTTGGTACCGAACTTCTCGGTCTTGGCAGAGCTCTGGTCGTAGTAGGTGCCCACCGGCGCCAGCGACGGGTCCTGGAAGGTGCCGGAATCGGTGGCACCGAACAGTGCCTCGTAATCCTGATAGTACGCCTGGGCGCTCAGCTGCATGCCAGCCAGGTCGTAGTTGTCATAGCTCAGGCCCGTCGTCCACACCTCGTTGTAGGGTGCATCGCCCTCGGGCGTGCCACGCTCGGAGGTGGTCGGGATGCCCGCATCGCGGTCGCCGGTCACGCTGACGTAGTCGTTGTGGCCTTCGATGTCGTAGTGGTTCAGGGTGAACTGCACGCGCTGGTTGTCGTCGATCCAGTAGGCCAGCTTGCCCAGCAGGTCATAGCTGCGCGAATCCATCAGATCGCCCTGGGTGTTATCGACCCCGACAGGATCGCCCTTGCCATCCAGATAGAGCCCCTGGTCCTCATAGCTGAGGCCAAACACGTAGTCCACGGCACCCTCATTGCCGCTGAAGCCGTAATCGGTCTTGTAGCTCAGGGTGTCGCCGTCCAGTTCACTGGTGGGCGTGGTCAGCTGCGCGCTGAAGTGCTGGTTGAAGCTACCCGGCTCCGGTCGCTTGGTGATGATGTTGATCACCCCGCCAGCAGCCCCCACACCGTTGGTCGCGTTGGCCCCTTGAATGACCTCGATCTGCTCGACCTGGGAAAAGTCGATGGTGTGCGATTCACGGCCGGTGGGACGCAGCGGGTTCGACTGGGGAATACCGTCGATCAGAAACAGCGGCGTGCGGCCCCTCAGGGTCTCGCCACTGCCGGTCATTTTCTGGCGGTTGGGGGAGTAGGACGGCAGCAGGTTGCTCAGGATCTGCGACGAGTCCGTGGTCACATCGAGCTGCTGAGCGATCTCTTCCTCGGTGATGATGCGCACCGTCTGGGGCGAGTCTTCCTTGGTGGTATTGGTCCGCGAGGCGGTCACCACCATGGTCGGCCCTTGATCTGCACGGGCTGCATCGGAGGAAGACGAGGAAGCGCTGGTCTGCGCCGCGGCGTGCTGAGCAATGGCGAGGCTCAGTAGTGAGACGGTGGGCCATAGAGCATGACGATTCATGTCGTGCGTTATTCCTTGTGGAGCTATCGTTCGAATGATCTGCGCAGCGACTGATTCAGGCCTGTCGCCCCCTTCGCCCGTGGCGGAGGCGGTGACTCCAGCGAGAGACGACATCAGCCGACATGACAGTCAAGCCTTCCCTGTTCCCAATGGGTCTCCGCAAGCGGAGGTCTTGCTGCACGCCTCTCATCTGATATCGTGCTGCGTCGTTGTTACTACCGCATCTCTAAATGAGAACGATTATCCTAATTAATCAAATTTGCGCTGTCCATGATGTTCGAACGAACCGTTCGTCATAACCTCACAAGTTTTTGTGCTTAATCGACTGGTCAAAAGCGCACGAACAGTGCTGCAAGCTGTTTCGCCAGATTGAAAATGAGAATGTTTTGTCATACCGTCGACAGCCATTTCGCCCTCAGCAGAGACGCGCCCATGTCGTCGTCCCCCTCTTTTCCGCCAAAGCCTTCGCGCCCGGCCCCTCGCCAGGCAGCGTCACATCGACTTCAGGGGACAGCCCTGACAGTGGGATACGAAGACCGGGTGGTGCTGGATGGCGTCGACATCACCATCGCACCGGGCAAGTTGACGGTATTGCTTGGGCCCAACGGCAGTGGCAAGTCGACGCTGCTCAAGACATTGGCGAGAACGCTTAGCCCGCAGTCGGGACAAGTGCTGCTGGATGGCCAGGCGATCCACCATCAGTCGACCCGTGAGGTGGCCAAACGGCTGGGGTTGCTGCCCCAGGGACCGACCGCCCCGGAAGGCCTCAGCGTGCGCCAACTGGTGGCCATGGGGCGCTTCCCGCACCAGCGACTATGGCAGCGCGACGCTCGTCGTGACGCCGAGGTCATCGCCGAAGCCATGGCCTACACCCACGTGACCGAGTTCGCCGATCGTCACGTGGACGCCCTCTCCGGAGGTCAGCGCCAGCGCTGCTGGATCGCCATGGTCCTGGCCCAGCAGACCGATTTGATTCTGCTCGATGAGCCCACGACGTTTCTCGACCTCAAGGTTCAGGTCGATCTGCTCGAGCTGTTGACCGGCCTTGCCCACGACCAGGGTCGCACCCTGCTGCTGGTGCTCCACGACTTGAACCTGGCGGCCGCCTACGCCGACGAACTGGTAATGTTGCGGGACGGCCGCATCATCACCAGCGGCACGCCGGCTGAGGTGTTTACCCGCGCCAATCTCAAGCAGGTCTTCGACCTGGACGCCCAGGTGATTCACGACCCGGCCAGCGGCAGGCCGCTGTGCGTGCCGCTCAAGCGACGCTCGGACAGGGCCGGCAGCCCACTGCTGGAAGACCGCGACCAAGCCGCCGCCTGCACGCGGCCTTCCTGAGACGGTACCCCACGCACCGTGAAATCCCGCCTCGTGAAAACCAGTATCGTGACAGCAATTCCCGTGCCGATATGAACAGCGCCAGCCACACCACCATCAATACCGCCGTGATCAACAAGACCTTCTGCACCGACCTGAGCCGCCAGCTGGACGATCCCTTGCCCGGCAGCGGCGCCCACGCCGAGCGCAACCTGCTGATCAGCTGGCCCCGGGCCAAATGGCAGCGCAACCTGCGCCACGCCAGTGACATGCCACAGCGCCTGAAAGACAGCCTGGATGGGTTGGCCGCAAGCGGTCGCCGGGTCAACCTGATTCACCGGCGCGACCAGCCAGACGGCCTCCATGAGGTCATGCTGATGCCAGAGCGCCAGCGCCTGCGTCTGGATCTCGATGCCCTGCTGGCGTTCGCCGACGCACTGGCCTCGGGTTCCGACCTGTCCGCCTGGCCATCGCTCCCCCAACGCGACGATGTGGTGCTGTGCTGTACCCATGGCAAGAAGGACAAGTGCTGCGCACGCTATGGCTTTCGCAGTTACAAGGCCCTGGCGCACGCGGTCGAGCAGCAGCGCTTGCCGTTTGACGTGTGGGAAAGCAGCCACCTGGGTGGCTGCCGCTTCGCCGCCAGCATCATCGTGCTGTCTCCGGTGCGCAAGTACGGCCGTATCGATCCCGAGCACGCGCTGCCCATGCTGCAGGCCGAAGCTCAGGGCAGGCGCTATCTACCCGGCTACCGTGGCGCGTCCGCGCTGACACCGGTACAGCAGTGTGCCGAGGTCGCCCTGCTCGGCTGGCTCGATGAGCACGACGCCACCAGCGCCGCCGATGGCGTGCAGCTGACACTGGTCGAGGACGTGGCTGGCGCCGACGCTGGAACCACCGCCGATGCCGATAGCGCCAGCATTCACTGGCACTGGAAATCGGCTGACCATGAAGGCGTCGTCCATGAGGGCCATGCGCAAGTGCTATGTCGCTCGATGACCCTTGATCGCGTGGACATGTGCTCGGATCTGGCAGAAGGGCCGAGCGCAAGCCAGGTGTGGCGAGCCATCAGGGTAGTACCAGCTAACGAGAATCACTGCCCTTGATAACAATTCGCATTTAATCTACTGTAGTCGCCGTTGGTCTTTCGACCTCAAGCCTCCGGCCTGCAGGACGCCCCATGACATCAGCGCTTTCCCGTCTGTATTGCGGTCCCCTGGAACACCTCACGGTGCCTACTGTGGCAGCGACCTTGCCCGACGACGCCATGCCAGCAGAGACACTGCTCGAGCCTGGCGTGCTGGACGAGCTGATCGAGCGCTACACCACGCAGTTCAAGGGAGAGGATCTCAAGGCCGTTGCCTCACTGTGGTCGAAATGGCACTTCAGCCAGCTTGCCGCCCACACGCTGGCGTCCAACCTGCTGCTGGAGCGGGACCTGCCGGTGGCACTGGACGAAATGGGGATCTATCTCAACGAATCAGGCTGCACCCACGGTATTGCCTTACGCCATGAGGGCACCCCGCTGCCATCACTGGATGCTTTCGAGCGCTTCGAGCGCTTGCTGCAAGGCCATATTGCTCCTTTGATCGACATGCTGGGTTGCGTTTCCGGCGCCTCGCCCAAGGTGTTCTGGAGCAACTTCGGCGGCTACTTCGACTACTTTGCCCGTGGGGCTCACACACACCCCATGGGCTCACCCGACGCCGCCGAGCAAGCGCTGCGGCTGCTCGATCACCGGGTGTATCCCGATGGCCGGCGCAACCCTCTGTTCATGCCGGTTCGCTACCTCCAGGACGATCAAGGCGAGACCCAGCGCATTCGCCGCGTATGCTGCCTACGCTACCGCTTGGATGATCTGGCCTACTGCGGCACCTGCCCGCTGGATGACAATGCCCTGGCAGCCCGCGCCGCGGCCAAGCGCCAAAACCAGAATCAGAACCAGAACCAGAACCAGTCTGGCGACACCACCAGCGTGGTGCAGTCCTTCCCTGCGGCCAAGGACGATGGCGAGCGCCAAGCGCGTCGGCCCTCCTTGCGCAACGCCACGTCTCGCGTTGCCGCCGGCTGACCATGCCCCCAGCCCGATCCCGCCCTCTCGTCGGCGCGCCTGCCGAAGGCATCCAGCCACGCCTCATTCGGGCCGGTGACTTTCTTGGCTTTGCGCAACGCCACGGCATCGACTATCGCTTCGCCGGCATGCGCTCTCCCCAGGTGGCCCGCGACCTGGCCGTGCTCAGGGGGCGTGTGATCGAGGAGCAGGTACGCCCTGGCTGGCATCTGACGTTTTCCGACGTCGAGGTGCTGACGCCGTATGACTCCTGCTCCACCATGGCCTCCCCCCTGTTCGTCTGCGTCGTCCTGGAGGGCGCCATTCAGGTAGATCAGGGCGGGCGTCGCCAGCGCCTTTCCGCCGGCAGCGCGCTCAGCGCCAGGCTCGCCGACCAGGTGGCCCTGCGTGTGCACCAGGACGCCGGCCAGCGCCTGCGCACGCTGAACCTGTCCCTCGACGAAGCGGCCATCCACGCACTCAGCCAACGTCCTGAGATCACCGAGCTTCTCGACTCGCCGCGCCCTCACCTGCATGTCTGGCCGCTGCCCGGCTATCTGGCACCGATGCTTGAGCAGGCGGTCACGCCGCAACCCTCGGCAGGACAGCGACAGCTGCTGCTGGAGGCGATCGGACTGCAGCTGCTGGCCCATGGCCTGCGTCATCCCGGAGCGCATCAAAGCGGTCTGCAGCTGGCAGAACGCCAGCGCCTGGAGCGGGTACGTCAAACCCTGCACGATGCCCCTGCTCACCCTTACAGCCTCGAGCAACTCGCCGAGCTCGCCTCCATGAGCCAATCCGGTCTACGCGCAAAGTTCCAGCGCCTGTTCGGTGTCTCGGTCTTCGACTACCTGCGCGAACGCCGCCTGATGCTGGCCTATGAGCTGCTGTCTCGGGGCGCCAGCGTACAGCAGGCCGCCTTCGACAGCGGCTACGGCCATGCTTCCAATTTTTCCACCGCCTTCCGCCGTCGCTTCGGGGTATCCCCCCGGGATATCGGCTAGGCGGTGGCTCACGCATAGCCGCAGCACTCCCACCAGCTTGGCACGGCAATCGTTCAACAGCCTGTCACCGCGCATAAGGATCTTGGCGATACGCATAGGAAGATGGCGCCATTAAAATGGAATAATTCGCATTACCGAAAAACACGCTTCCAACGCCATCTCCTGGCTCGACTCATACGGTAAGCCCTTCCATGAACACAATGACCTCCCCCGGCCTGCGCCGCCAATGGGCGTCGACGCCACTCGCGACCGCCATCTCTCGTGCATCGCTGGCGATGCTTGGCCTGTCGTCGCTGATGCTCTCTGCTAACGCCCTGGCACAAGCCGCCGACAACAGCGCCGCTGACAGCGCAGAACTCAGCACCATGACGGTCACCGGTGAAGCCGCCACCAAGACCGACACGCCGTTTCTGGAGACCCCACAGGCCACCTCCAGCGTCAGCGCCGAGGACATCGAGCGACGCGGTGCCCAGTCCGTGCAGCGCGCATTGGACTACACCCCAGGGGTCTATACCAATCAGATCGGTGCATCCAACCGCTACGACTACATCGTTCTGCGCGGCTTCTCTGACGGCAGCGTAAGCAATACCTTCCTCGACGGCCTGAAGCTGATGGGCGATAGCAACAGCTACAGCTCACTGAAGATTGACCCTTGGATGCTGGAAAGTGTCGAGGTGGTCAAGGGGCCGGCCTCGGTGCTCTACGGTCGAGCCTCCCCCGGTGGCCTGGTGGCCTTGACCAGCAAGCGTCCGACCTTCACCGATACCCCCACCGGAGAGGTCCAGGTCGGCTTTGGCAACAACGACCAGCGCCGTGCGGCCTTCGATATCACCGGTAGCGTCGACGAAGGACAGCGCGCCGCCTTCCGCCTGACCGGTGTCGCCCGCGCCGCCGATACCCAGTTCGACCCGGTGGAGGAAGAAAGCTATGCCATCGCACCGTCACTGACCTGGGACATCACCGACGCGACCACCCTGAACCTCAACGCCTACCTGTCTCGTGAACCCGAAGGCGGCTATCACGCGGGCTTGCCCTACGAGGGCACCGTGACCAGCCACGCCGGCCAGCACATCGACAACACCTTCTTCGAAGGCGAAGACGACTACGACAACTTCGAGCGTGACCAGAACCTCTTCGGCTATGAGCTGGAGCATCGCTTCGGCAACGGGCTTATCGCTCGCCAGAAGCTCAGGTACCTGGAGTCGGATGTCACCATGGACCAGGTCTATGCCTATGGCTGGGCCAACGACACTGAGCTCTATCGCTACTATTCAGGCGCCGATGAGGACCTGGAAGCCTGGACGGTAGACAACCAGCTCGAGGCCAGCTTCACCACCGGCGGGCTCAACCACCGCGTGCTGACGGGGGTCGACTATCAGACACGGGAAAACGAGGTGACCTGGTCCAGTGGCGCCTTCCCGCAGATCAATGCCTTCAACCCCAGCTACGGTGCAGGCCCCGTCGGCGACATCGCGGTGACCACCCGCGAGACCCACGAGCTCGAGCAGACCGGCGTCTACCTGCAGGACCAGATCAGCTGGGACCGCTGGCATCTGACCCTGGGTGGCCGTTACGACTGGGTCGACATCGAGAATACCAATCGCGATAGCGGTGACAGCTCCGAACTGGATGAAACTCAGTTCAGTGGACGGGCCGGCCTTCTCTACGCCTTCGATAACGGCGTCTCGCCCTACGTCAGCTACTCCACGGCGTTCACTCCGACCAGCTTCGTCGATGCATCAGGAGATCTGCTTGAGCCCATGGAAGGCGAGCAGGTGGAAACCGGCCTGAAATATCAGCCGCTGGGCACCCAGGACCAATACTCCATAGCCCTGTTCCACATCACTCAAGACAATGTGGCGACCAAGGAGCAGCCCACGGATCCTTACCGCGCCATTGGTGAGATCGAGTCCCAAGGCATTGAGCTTGAAGCCCGCACCCAATTCACCGACGAGTTGAGCATGCAGGCGAGCTACGCCTACACCGACATTACCTACGAGGAGAGCGATGTCCCCGGTGAAGAGGGCAACGACGCCATCTACTCACCCAAGCATATCGCTTCGGTGTGGGGCTACTACGATGTCGCCCGCGGACCTTTGGCCGGCCTGAACACCGGCCTGGGGGTGCGTTACCACGCCGATATCCAGGCAGATCGCGCCAACACCAAGTCGGTTCCGGACTACACCCTGGTCGATGCCACCCTTGGCTACGACTTCAGCCGCGTCGGACTTGAGGGCGTGAGCGCTCGACTCAACGTCAACAACCTGCTGGACGAAGACTACGTCGCGTCCTGCAACTCCCTCGAGTTCTGCTACTTCGGCGCCGAACGCAGCGTCAGTGCTACCGTGAGCTATCAGTTCTGAGTCTGACGGCGATCACTCAGTACGCCATGCATGCAGGCACTGCAGATGGTCCCGCCGTGCCTGTTCGGGAGACACCGCCTTGAAGCGGACCCGTGTCCCGGGCAGGCACTGGGCCAGGCGTGCACAGGCAAGCGGCGTCAGCGCACCCAGACGCGGGTAGCCGCCGATGGTCTGACGATCGTTCATCAGGATGATCGGCTGGCCGTCGGGGGGCACCTGCACCGCACCCAGCGGAATACCCTCCGACACCATGCCCTTCATGCGGCCTTCAAGGCGCGCCCCGGTCAGGCGAATGCCCATGCGGTCGGCACGCTGATCGATGGTCCAGTCCTCGTTGAAGGCACGGTAAAGGCTGTGTCCGTCGAAGCTTGCGAGCTGAGCGCCCGTTACCAGCGCCAGCTCGAGCGGCTCCGACGAGGCAGCCAGCGTTGCCGCGCTTGGGGCCAGCTCTCGTGCGTTCACACGCTGGTGTGGCGCCTTTGCCTCCACGCGGTCACCCGTCACCAGTGGACGTCCCAGGCCATCCAGACCGCCCAGGCCTTCCCGCACGGTACTCGAAAGACTCCCCATCACCGCTTCTCCGGCCACGCCCCCAGGGAGCGCCAGATAGGCGCGTAGGCCCTTGCTGGGACGCTCGAAGACCAGTCGCTGTCCTTGCTTCAACGTCAGTGCCTGACCGGGAGCAATGGCCTCGCCGTCACGTCGCGCAGCGAGATCCGCCCCCGCCAGCGCCACGCAGATATCGGCCTCGGCGACCAGCTCAAGCCCCCCCACCATGACTTCGAGACCAGCGGCTTCCGGAGCATTGCCGAGCAGCCAGTTGGCCCATCCCAGCGCCACCCAGTCCATGGCGCCGCCCTGGGTCACGCCAAGATGACGCACCCCACCACGTCCACCATCGACCACCAGTGCCATGGGTCCCGCACGTTCCACCTTGAGGCTCATTTGCCGCTCTCCTCGGCCGGGGGTTGGGGGGTGGTGTCGCCGCCCTGCGCCTCGAAGGTAGCGCGGTCGATGGCCACAAAGCGCACGCGATCACCGGGCTTGAACAGGGTGTAGCCCTCGCGCTCGCGATCAAACAGCTTCACTGCGGTTCGCCCGATCAGGTTCCAGCCACCGGGAGAAGGAGCCGGGTAAACCGCCGTCTGGCGATCCGCGATCCCGACACTGCCAGCGGCCACTTTTTGCCGTGGAGTCTCCAGACGCGGCGTCGCCAGGGCCTCCTCCACCAGCCCCATGAAGCCGTAGCCAGGCGCAAAGCCCAATGCGAAGACGCTGTAGTCACGCGCACAGTGACGGCGGACGACCTCCTCGACCGTCAACCCGGAGCGGCGCGCCATCAACGTTAGTTCAGGACCGACGGTGGGGTCGTACCAGACCGGAATCTCATGCAGGGTGCCTTGCTCCGCCGCCTCGGGTGACAGCCCATCAAGTGCCGCCGTGAGGCGTTTCCGGGCCTCCGCCAACGACAGTCGCTGGATATCGATTTGGACCAGTACCGTGGTGTAGGACGGCACCACCTCCAGGGCATCGTCGCCAAGGCGCTGGCGAATCGCGTTGGTGGCCGCCAGCACCCAGGGCATATGCGCTTCGTCGATGGCATCAAACAGCCTGACGATCAGGCTATCGAAGGCGACTGTCTCCAGTCGTGGGCGTGGCGTCATGCCTCCTCCAGTCGGTCGAAGGCCTCACGAATGGCCCGGACGGCGGCCACGGAGCTTTCGTTGTCACCGTGCACGCACAGCGTATCCGCAGGCAGTTGCAGCGGGGTCCCGTCTCGGGCCGCCAGAGGCTCCCCCTTGGCCAGCGTGACCGCCTGGGCGACGATGGTCGACTCATCATGATGCACCGCTCCCGGTTCACGCCGAGACACCAACCGCCCCTGCTGGTCGTAGGCTCGATCGGCGAACACTTCGAACCACAGGGAAACGCCCTCCTCCGCCGCCAACGCCCGGACGTCATCGGTATCGGCGGTGGACATCACCAGCAGCGGCAGGCTGGCATCGTAGGCACGCACGGCGCGCATGGTCGCGCGCAGCAGGTCCTGGCCCGCCGGGCTGTTCACCGCCATATCGTTGTACAGGGCACCATGGGGCTTGATATAGCGGACTCGAGAGCCTTCCGCTCGACACACACCATCCAGCGCGCCGATCTGATACAGCAACAGGTTCTCCGCTTCGGACGGCGACACCGCCAGGCTGCGCCGTCCAAACCCAACCAGGTCCGGGTAGCCGGGGTGCGCACCGATGGCCACGTTGTTGGCCACCGCCAGGCCGACGGTGCGACGCATCACGTCGGGATCGCCCGCATGGAAACCACAGGCAATGTTGGCGCAGTCGATATACGCCATCACGTCGGCATCACGGCCTATCTTCCAGGCGCCGAAACTCTCGCCGACATCGCAGTTGAGGAGGGGGATCGGCATAGGGCCACCTTATTGTTGTCGATGAAGTGTCATTGAATGATGTCGCTGTCTGAATTCTCGATCAAGCCACCGGGCAGCGTACCGGCCTCGCCCCGAGACTCGCGTCATCGCTGCGCAGCAACAAATTCAGCGTCAAGATTGACGACAGCAGCTCACCCGGCCAAGAATCACTGACACTACCCTGTCAATAACGCCCCATCCAACCGGAGACTCCCCATGGCTGTCAGTGATCCTTTCCATCTGGCCATCCAGGTCCGCGATATCGACGAAGCCCGCGAATTCTATGGCAACTTTCTCGGCTGCCCCGAAGGCCGCAGCTCCGAGTCCTGGGTCGACTTCGACCTCTACGGCCATCAGTTCGTCTGCCATCTGAATCCAGCGCTCAAGGATGCCGCCAGCGCTGCCCACAAGAATCCGGTGGATGGTCATGGGGTGCCAGTACCGCACTTCGGCGTGGTCCTCGAGATGCCTGCCTGGGAAGCCCTGGCCGACAAGCTCAAGTCCCACGGCGTGGCGTTCGAGATCGAACCCTATATTCGCTTCAAGGGCGAGCCGGGCGAGCAGGCGACCATGTTCTTCAAGGACCCTTCCGGCAACGCGCTAGAATTCAAGGCGTTCAAGGATCGCGACAGCCAGCTGTTCAAGAAGGCCTGACCACCGGGCCGGGCTGCGTCAGTGGTGTCGGTTGATCTTCAACGCCGCCTTCACTGACGCTGACGCAAGCATCGCCTCATCGGTAGGTTCGACAACAGACTCAACGACTCACTCGACGACAAACTCAACAACACACTCAACAACAACAAGGTTCGCCATCATGCCCTGTCTCCGCGCTCTTCGTCTGGCGGTTGCCGTTGCCTCACTGACGGGCCTGGCATCCGCCGCCCAGGCCGCCGATTGGAACCTGGCCACGCCCTACGGCGACGCCAGCTTTCACACCGTCAACACCAAACAGTTCGCTGACGATGTCCGCGAGGCCACCGACGGTGAGCTGGATATTACCGTGCACTCGGGTGGCTCGCTGATCAGCCATGGCGAGATCAAGCCATCGGTCAGGCGTGGCACCGTCCAGGCCGGCGAGATCTTCCTGTCGATTCTGTCCAACGAATCCCCCGTCTTTGAACTCGACACCCTACCGGGCCTCGCCGGCAGCTACGACGAGGCATGGGCGCTGTGGCAGGCAAGCAAGCCCGTCATTGAAGAATTGTTCGCTGAACAGGGCATGAAACCGCTGTACGCGGTGCCCTGGCCCTCCCAAGGCATCTACACCGACATCGCGCTCGACGATCCAGCCCAGTTTGAAGGGCTCAGGGTGCGTGCTCCCAACATCAATACCCAACGCCTGACCGAGAATCTCGGCGGCCTGCCCACCGAAACCGAGGAGTCGGATATTCCGACGGCCTTCTCCACGGGACGCGTCGACGCCATGATCACCTCAGTGTCGACCGGTGAGTCCATGGCCGCGTGGGACTACGTGTCCCACTTCACCGATGCCAACCTGTGGATCCCGAAGAACATCATCTTCGTCAATCAGAAGGCCTTCGACCGTCTCGACCAGGCCTCTCAGGACGCACTGCTGGAGGCCGCCGCCCAGGCCGAACAGCGTGGCTGGGAAGCCAGCAAGGCCGATATGGAAGGCAGCGCCCAGGCCCTTGAGGACAATGGCATCACCATTTCCGAGCCCGTTGATGCGGTGGCTGAAGCCCTTTCCGAGGCTGGCGACACGCTGTTCCAGGACTGGGAGAGCCGCGCGGATGATCGCGCCAAGGCGCTGATCGAGGAGTACCGCAGCAACATCGAGTGAGCCAAGGCAGCGCGGATTGCCGATCGCTGGAGGCCATCCGCGCTGATTGATCCTGTCCGCCCTCCGGTGGGAGCATACTCATGACATTTCGCCTGATGCCCATCTACCGCCTTGGCGGATGGGGAGCGGCCGCCTCGATGGTCGCCATCTGCACGCTGATCACCCTGCAGGTACTGTTTCGTCTATTGGACGCCGTACTGGTCATGGCCGGCAGCTCGCGCCTGGGCCTCGAAATCACCGGGGTATCGGAGCTGGCCTCCTTCCTGCTGGTGGGCGCGACCTTCCTCGGCATGGCCTACACCTTCACCCATCATGCCCATATCCGCATGTCGCTGGTGATTCAGCGTCTTCCTGCGGCGGTGCGGGCCTTTACCGAACTTGCCTGTCTGCTGATCGCCTCGGCGCTCAATGCGCTGTTGTGCGTGTCGCTGTGGCAGCTGATGCAGGAGAGCCTGGAATACGACGACGTCTCGTCGGGGCTGCTGGCCATCCCCCTGTGGATTCCACAGCTGGTGCTATTGATCGGCATGGTCATGATGAGCCTCGCTCTGGCCGAGGCCTTGATCGATACCGCACGCCAGGCGCTGCAGGCACCACAACGCTTCCAGGCCCCGGATGATGAGGCTGGCCATGACTGACATCCCCTGCCCTGTCGCACGGCCCCCTTGCTACCCCTGCGTGGAGAGCCCGTCGCTATGCTGATCATCAGTCTGGTTACCCTGCTGGCCCTGGCACTGCTGCTGGGCAGCGGCGTATGGATCGCCTACGCCCTGCTTGGCACCGGTTTTATCGTGCTGACGCTGTTCTTTCCCCTGGCGCCCGGACCTATCCTGGCGTCCGACTTCTGGGGCGCGAGCTACGGTTGGGACCTGACCGCCCTGCCGATGTTCGTGTGGATGGGCGAAATCCTGTTCCGTTCTGGGCTTGCCAATAACATGTTCCAGGCGCTGTCGCCCTGGCTCGGCCGACTTCCTGGACGCCTGCTGCACTCCAACATCATCGGCAGTGGGCTGTTCGCGGCAGTGTGCGGTTCTTCTGCGGCGACCTGCGCCACCGTCGGCAAGATGACGCTGCCTGAGCTCAAGAGCCGAGGATATGACGACGATCTGGCCATCGGCACCCTGGCCAGCGCCTCGACCCTGGGCCTGTTGATTCCGCCATCGATCATGATGATCGTCTATGGCGTCGTCACCGAGCAATCGATCTCGCGACTGTTCATCGCAGGCGTTGGACCCGGCTTGCTGTTGCTTGGACTGTTCATGGCCTATGTCATCGGCTGGTCGCTACTGGTAGGCAATCGGCGGGGCGCGGTGGGACGTCGTGATAGCGCAATACCGCTGCGCCAGAAGCTCACCGGCAGCCTGCAGCTGCTGCCGTTGCTGGCACTGATCGGCGGTATTCTTGGCAGCATCTACGGCGGGCTCGCCTCGCCCACCGAGGCCGCTGCGTCCGGCGTCGTACTGTCCATGCTGATCGCCAGGGCCAACGGCCACTTCAACGCCGCCATCTTCAAGGAGGCGCTGTTTGCCGCGGTGCGGACCTCCTGCATGATCGCCTTCATCATTGCCGGGGCCTCCTTCCTGGCATCCGCCATGAGCTTTACCCAGCTGCCGATGGACCTGGCCGAGAAGATCGGCGCCATGGGCCTGTCACCGGCCTGGTTACTGGTGGTGCTGACCCTGTTCCTGCTGGTGCTGGGTTGCTTCCTCGACGGTATCTCGCTGATCCTGCTGGTGACCTCGATCATCATGCCGGTGATCGAGGTGGCCGGCTTCGACCTGATCTGGTTCGGCATCTACCTGGTTATCGTCGTCGAGATGTCACAGATCACCCCGCCGGTAGGGTTCAACCTGTTTGTGATCCAGGGACTCACCGGCCGCGACATCATGTCGATCACCCGTGCCACGGCGCCCTTCTTCCTGCTGATGATCGTGGCCATCGTGATCATGAGCCTGTTCCCCGGCATCGCTACCTACCTGCCCCAGGCGATGAGCGGATAGCCGCCGTTTTCAGACTCGCTGGCGCTGTCTCAGCGTCTCGATGATGCCTTCAAGCCGGCGCCGGGTCTCGGCGTCGGTCTGCTGGCTCATCAACTCATCCAGGGTTTCCACCACATCGGCGTCACGCCTTGCCCTTGCCGCACGATTGGCGCTGTCTGTGCTGCCATCGGACAGCAAGGCGCGAATCATTCGGTCCAGCGTGCCGAACAGAAAGTCGATACTGTAGCCGGCGAGAAATCCGAGGGCGGCGCCGCTGAGCGCGACCTCTGCGCCCTTGTCGCTGGGAATCTGAGAAACGAACAGCACGATCGCCCCTCCCGACAGGGTGCCGAGCACGATGCGATTGACGTGCTCGCCAATACGCGCCGGGTCGAAGGTACGACTGTAGAGTCGGCTGGCGGTGACCCGCAGCACAAAGGCAAAGGCCCCGAGCGCTCCATACAGAAACGCCTCGGTGTGACGCAGACCTTCGTAGAGAAATCCGAGGATAGTGGCCTGCGCACCAGCGCCAACCGTCATGCCTGCCTCCGCGCCGATCGCTGACATCATCACATTGGAGATGATGGCCAGCAACACCACCGCCGCGGTGCACTGCCACAACCGCATCAGGTAGCGCCCGGTGCGGCTATCGCGAAGTCTGCCGCTTTCCCGGCTGGGACGTGTCGCCGCCAAGGTGCGTGGGGAGATGCCCGGGTAGCGGCGCGACAGCTCCCGGTAACAGGCGACCAGACCGTCGATGTCGGCGCCGCTTAACGGCACGTTCTGCCTCTGCTGCTGGCGCGCCCGATAATACGCGGAAAGATCCACATCCAGCGGCACGCCTTCCGCTTCCAGCGCAAAGTCCAGCAACGCCGCCATGTCATCCAGCAACTGATCCACCCGGTCACCGCAAGGATCGACGCCGCGACTGTCGTCGGACCTCGACGGCTCTCGGCTTGGCTGAGTAGGCCCTTGCTCACCCGCCAAGGCCGATGCACTCGAGCGTTCTCGCGCCACCCCCCCTGACACCCGGTGTTCCGATACGTCGAGGCCGCCAGCATTGAGGCGATTCGCATCGCAGCGCTTGCTGTCGTGGCGCCCCGTATCGAGCGCGCCCGTGTCATGGCTGGCCGTATCCTGACTGCCTGTCTCAGGGCATTCCGTCTCAGGGCATTGTGTCTCGGGCGGCTCTGATTGAGCGGCCTTGGGACGCTGCTTGGCCGATATGCCCATGGCAGTTCCTCCCGCGAGCGCGATGTGCTCGCTGCTGTACCGGGAGCTGGCCTGGTCATCAGGCTCCGTCACTACACCCTGCCGTCCCGGCGCAGCAAAGTGTGTAGTGACTTACTCACCCTAGACGCCCCGGGCCCGCTTGGCGACTTTTGCCGCCAAGCGCGATGGGCCTCTTCTCTGCAACAGGCACGGCTTCTGCTACAGGCACGGCTACTGCCGCTGACACTGAGGCTGGCGCGGAGCTGATGGCGCCAGCGGACAGCCTAGATGACCTGAGCCGACTGGGCGGCCTCACCGGTCTGTACCTGCCACTGGGCGGCGTAGCGTCCGCCGCGTTCGATCAGCTGCTGGTGGGTCCCGCGCTCGACCACTCGTCCAAGCTCCATCACCACGATGTCGTCGGCGTGAACGATGGTGGACAGGCGGTGGGCGATCATGATCACGGTGCGCTCGCTGCCAATCCGCGCCAGCGAGCGCTGGATGGCGGCCTCGGTCTCGTTGTCCACCGCACTGGTGGCTTCATCCAGCACCAGCACCGGCGGGTCCTTGAGCAGCGCCCTGGCCAGGGACAGGCGCTGACGCTGGCCACCGGACAGACGTACGCCGCGTTCGCCGACTCGAGTATCGAGGCCGTCGGGCAGGCGTTCGATAAACTCCCAGGCCTCGGCAGTGCGGGCAGCACGGACGACTTCATCGAGACTTGCCTCGGGTCGTGCGTAGGCGATGTTGTCTCGCACGCTGCCCTCGAACAGGTAGACGTCCTGACTGACGAGTCCGATGGCATCGCGCAGCGCATTCTGGCGAAGCTCCGCTACCGGAATGCCATCCAGGACGACCTGCCCCTGGTCTGGATCGTGAAAGCGCAGCAGCAGCTTGATCAGGGTGGACTTGCCGGAACCCGTGGGGCCGACCAGCGCCAGGGTGCGTCCGGCGGGCACCATCAGATCCACATCATCGATACCCGCGTGGCTCTCGGCGTAGTGAAAGCTTACTTTGTCGAACCGCACCTCCCCCCTGACCGGGGTCGGCAACGTGGTCTGACCGTCGTCGCGCACACGAATGGGTGTGGCGATCAGATCAAGGATACGACGCGTGCTGGCCATGGCCCGCTCGAACAGGTCGATGACCTGGGCCAACCCTGTTAGCGGCCACAACAGGCGCTGGGTCAGGAACACCAGTACACCGTAGGCTCCCACATTCAGTTCGCCGGAGAGCGCCTGCATGCCGCCGACGATGAAGGTCGCCAGGAAGCCGGTCAGGATCGCCATGCGAATCACCGGAATAAAGGCCGAGCTGATGCGAATGGCACGACTGTTGGCATCCACATAGGCTTCACTGTCGGCCTTGAGCCGCTCGGCCTCGCGGGCCTCGGCGGTAAAGCTCTTGATGGTGGCCATGCCCTGAATATTGTTCGACAGCCGACTGGAGAGCACGCTCACCTTTTCGCGCACGTCGGCATACAAGGGGCCCGCCTTGCGCTGAAACACGAAGGCCCCCCACAGGATCAATGGCACCGGGGTAAACGCCAGCAGCGCAATCAACGGGGACAGCACGAAGAACACGGCTCCCACCGCCACGACGGTCACCCCAACCTGGATCAGCGAGTTGGCTCCGCCATCCAGGAAGCGTTCGAGCTGGTTGACATCGTCGTTCATGGTGGCCACCAGCTCGCCGGATGAACGCGATTCGAAGAAGCCCATGTCCAGACGCTGCACGTGTTCGTAGGCGTCCTGTCGCAGGTCCGCCTGCAGGCGCTGGGCGAGGTTGCGCCAGAGGATCTGAAACAGATACTCGAACAGTGACTCTCCCGCCCAGATAAAGAAGGTCAGCACCCCCAGCACAATGATCTGGGACGACGCCGAGACGAAGCCCAACCGGGCGACGAAGCTCTGCTCCTGATTGACCACGACGTCGATGGCGACACCGATCAGAATCTCGGGCGCGATATCAAACAACTTGTTGATAATCGAGCACAGGGTCGCGGCGACGATTCGCCGACGATAGCCCCGGGCATAGCGCAACAGGCGACCCAAGGCCTGCAGGCTGGAGGAAGTGGACACAGTGGTGGCTCCTTGCGGCTTACATCGGTGCCAGCGCTTCGCGCCCTCGGCACGGGGCGAAGACACGGGTGCTGAGAATGCGAAGCCGTTGATGACGTGCAACATGAACACGCTGGCGCAGGGCGAGACCCGGCCGCCGACACCAGCAATACGCAGCAACTACACAACAACTACACAGCAAAACGCCGCGGCCCTGGGGCCGCGGCGCGTGACCTGCTGGCAGGTCGGACGACGTCGTGATGACGTCATGCCGGTGTCGATCAGGCAGTGGCTGCCTGGTAACGACGCTCGACTTCGTCCCAGTCCACCACGTTGAAGAAGGCGGCGATGTAGTCAGGACGCTTATTCTGATACTTCAGGTAGTAGGCGTGCTCCCACACGTCCAGCCCCAGTACCGGGGTGTTGCCGTGCATCAGCGGGCTGTCCTGGTTGAGGGTGTTTTCCACCACCAGGGCACCGTCCGGAGTCACGGACAGCCACGCCCAACCAGAACCGAAACGGCCCAGGGCAGCCTTGGTAAAGGCATCCTTGAAGGCATCAAAGCCGCCAAGTTCCTTTTCGATGGCGTCAGCCACCTTGCCTTTCGGGTTGCCACCGCCGTTCGGGGACATCACCGTCCAGAACAGGGAGTGGTTGGCATGACCACCGCCGTTGTTGATGACCGGCTGGCGCTTGTCTTCGGGCAGACGCTCAAGGTTGGCAACCAGCTCGTCCACCGGCAGGTCTTCAAGACCAGTACCTTCCAGCGCACCATTCAGGTTGGTGACGTAGGTGTTGTGGTGACGAGAATGGTGGATCTCCATGGTCTGCGCATCGATGGAGGGTTCCAGTGCGTCGTAGGCGTAGGGCAGTTCCGGCAGAGTATGTGCCATGGTGATACCTCCTTCCTTGTAAAGTTGGGCTGATTCAGGGGGATAATCCTATCCCACTCACCAGCTTGCGTCATCGTGGGCCTCATACTATAGGCAAGTCGCGACGGTCTCGCTAGCGCCTGCAGCGCTGGAAAAGTTCTCGTCCAGCGGCGTCGCTTCAGCGACCTTGGCTCACCTCGGCAAGGCCCGATGCCGTAGGCCACAGGGTGGCATCTTTTACGCCTCTTCTACAAGGGTTAGCCAACGGCGACTGCCCGATGTTCCCTGGTGACACATCGGATTGACAACAGCAAACAAATTGATAACCATTCCTATCCATTAAGAGTGTATTTCCGATCGCCCGGACGACCCAGCGGAGCCCTTGTTCATGTTCGACCTTCAGTCCGCCTCTTTCACGATTCCGGGCAAGACGCTGCTGGCCCCCACCAGCCTAACCTTCGACGCGGGCCGCGTGCATGGCTTGATCGGCCACAATGGGTCGGGCAAGTCCACCCTGCTCAAGCTGATGGCGCAGCAGCAACCGGTCAGCGCAGGACGCATCCTGTTCAACGGCCAGCCCCTTGAAAGCTGGGGGCGCCGTGCCTTCGCCAGGGAGGTGGCCTACCTCCCCCAGCACCTGCCTGGGGCCGAAAACCTGACCTGCCGCGAGCTTATCGCCTTTGGCCGCTACCCCTGGAAGGGACTGCTTGGGCGTTCGCGCCGAGACGACCAGGAACACGTCAGCAGGGCCATGGCACTGACCCACACCGAGGCCTTTGCCGAGCGCCTGGTGGACACCCTGTCCGGGGGCGAGCGTACTCGCGTGTGGCTCGCCATGCTGCTGGCCCAGGGCAGCCGTCTGCTGCTGCTCGATGAGCCATTGGCAGCCCTGGATATCGCTCACCAGGTGGAGGTGATGACCCTGGTGAAGAAGCTCAGCCGTGAGCTCGACCTGGGCGTGGTAATCGTGCTTCACGACATCAATATGGCCTCACGCTTCTGTGACCGCCTGGTGGCCCTGCACAGCGGCCAGGTCATCGCCGAGGGAAGCCCGGAGACACTGATGACCGGAGACGTCCTTGAGGATATCTACGGCATCCCGATGCAGGTCATGCCCCACCCCAGTGGCGAGCACGCCGTGGCCCTGGTGCAATGATGCTCCGTCGGCTTCCACTGCCAGCCCGCCCGCTTTTTCGACGATTGCCGCGCCCCTTGCGTTCATGCTGGCTGACAGCACTGGCGCTGGGCGTGTTGTCACTGTCCGCCAGTTGTCTGGCCTCACCACGCATCGCGAGCCTCGACTGGACCCTGGCAGAAACGCTGGTCGCCCTGGAGGCGCCGCCCATGGCACTGGCCCAGACCGATGACTATGAAAGCTGGGTGGGGCTAGAGGCACCCGCGCAGAGTGTCGATATTGGCCTGCGCACCCAGCCCAACCTGGAATTGCTGGCCGACCTGAACCCGGACGCGATCGTCATCTCTCCCATGTTTGCGAATCTGGCACCGCGACTGTCGACCATTGCCGAGGTGAAGCAATTCTCGATGTACAGCGGGGACGGTGACTTCTGGAACGAAGCACTGACCCTGACCCGCGAACTGGGCGAACTGGTCGGCCGCCAGGCGGAGGCCGAGCGCCTTATTGCCAGCAGCGAGGCGCATATCGCGCAGATTGCCGATCGCCTGCCCGAGGACACGCGCCCGCTGCTGCTGATCCAGTTCATGGATGAGCGTCACGTGCGCCTGTTTGGTGACCACAGCCTGTATCAGGCCGTGATCGAGCGGATGGGCCTGACCAACGCCTGGACCGGCACCACCAATGTCTGGGGCTTCAGCTTGATCGGCATCGAACAGCTGGCCAACTACCCCCAGGCGCGGATCGTGGTGGTCGAACCTTATGTTGCGGGAGTGCGCGAGGCGCTGGCCGACAGCGGGCTATGGCGCCATCTGGGCAGCGTCAAACGAAACGACGTCGTGACCTTGCCACCGGTGTGGAGCTTTGGTGCCTTGCCTTCTGCCAACCGCTTCGCCAGCAAGCTGGGTGAGGCTCTGGGTGCAGACAGCCCCGCAGCCACCACGCCAACGACGCGCTCCGCCCAGCGCGAAACGACGATGCTCCTCCCCTCCTCCCCTGATAGCGAGACCCTTCATGCAGGCCGTTGACACCCGCTGCTGGCGATCACACCGACTGAGTGCAACCGCCGCGGTGCTAGTCGCCCTTTGCCTGCTGGCAGCGTGGCAGTCCCTTGAAGGCCTGGGTGGCGCAAGCTCTGCCCTGGCCGCACTGTCCTCGCTTGACGTGACCACCCCCTCGTCACTGGTACTGCACTACAGCTGGTGGCCACGACTGGCCATTGCCCTGACCGCCGGCGCAGCCCTGGGCTTGGCTGGAGTGTTGATGCAGCAGGTGCTACGCAATCCCCTGGCAGCACCCACCACCCTGGGCGTCGCCAGTGGGGCCAACCTGGCTCTGATGATCGCCACCCTGGTCGCGCCGGGCCTGCTCGCCCTTGGACGGGAGTGGGTCGCCCTGTCCGGCGGCGCCCTGGCCATGGGCCTGGTATTTGCGCTGGGCTGGCGGCGCGGCCTGTCGCCTGGCGTGGTGGTGCTCGGTGGTCTGGTAGTGAATCTGTATTTCGGCGCCCTGGCCATCGTGCTACTGCTCTTTAACCAGGAGGCGCTCAAGGGGGTGCTGGTATGGGGTGCAGGATCATTGGCCCAGAATGGCTGGGACGGGGTGTTCTACCTACTGCCTCGCGTGCTGGTCGCTGGCGCCCTGGCCATCTGGCTGATTCGTCCGCTGGCACTGCTCGAGCTCGATGATGCCAGCGCCAAGAGCCTCGGCGTGTCACTCAAGTGGCTGCGCCTGGGCGGCCTCGGCCTGGCGGTCTTCCTGACAGGCTGCGTGGTGGCCACTGTCGGCATCATCGGTTTTATCGGTCTGGCGGCCCCCAACATCGCACGTATGGCCGGTGCCCGACGGCTGCCGGCGCGGGTGGGCTGGTCGATGCTGTTTGGCGCGCTGCTGCTGACCATCACCGACCTGGTGCTGCAAGGCGGCATCGACGCGCTGCCGACACTGCTTCCCACAGGGGCTACCACGGCGATGCTCGGTGCTCCTCTGCTGTTGTGGCTGATCCCCCGGCTCAAGCTGACGCCCCGTCGGCCGCCACCGGCATCGGCTCCCCTGGTGCTGCGAACCTCGACGCCCGTCCCGCTGCTGGCAGGACTCGCAGCGGCACTGGTGATCGCCATGCTGGTCGGCATACTCGCAGGGCAAACCAGCACGGGCTGGTCACTGAGCACAGAGGTCCAGGTACTCGACTGGCGCTGGCCACGGATCATGGCGGCCGCTGGCAGCGGCGCCCTGCTGGCCATCGCCGGCACCCTGATCCAGCGCGTCACCGCCAACCCGATGGCAAGCCCCGAACTGCTGGGCATCAGTGGTGGCACCGCCATCGCGCTGATCATCACCATCTTTGTGGTGCCCGGCCCCAGCCACTTGCTGCTGCTGGGAACCGGCACCCTGGGGGCGCTGGTGACACTGGCGCTGCTGGTTGCACTCAACCGCACCAGCGGCTTCCAGCCCGAGCGCCTGCTGCTCAGCGGCGTGGCCATCACGGCGCTGTTCGACGCGGTGCGCTCCATCATCATGGTGGGAGGCGACCCCCGCGGGCAACAGGTCATGGCCTGGCTGTCTGGCTCGACCTACTACGTCGACCCGACCTCGGCGCTGATCGTGCTGATGGCCGGTGCGGCCGTCGCCCTGGCTGCCCAGCTACTGGCCCGCTGGCTGGATATCCTGCCGCTGGGAAGCGCTACCTCCAAGGCCCTTGGCATCCATGTGGAGAATGCTCGCCTGGGATTGTTGGCAACGGTGGCGGTGCTGACTGCCGCGGCCACGCTGATCGTCGGGCCACTGTCCTTCGTCGGCCTGCTGGCTCCTCATATGGCGCGGCTGATGGGGTTCTCTCGCGCTCGCCTGCATCTGGCCGGTGCGGCGCTGATCGGCGCCCTGTTGATGGTGCTGGCCGACTGGGTCGGGCGACAACTGCTGTTCCCCCAGGAGATACCTGCCGGTCTGGTCGCCTCGATTCTTGGCGGCAGCTATTTCATGTGGGGGCTGAAGAGACTGTAAGGCTCGGGCATGATGGTCGACCAAGCCGACACTTCCTCCCGGGGTGCCCGACATGCCAGACCAGCCCTGCAACAGCTTGCCCCTGCTCGCGCCCAGCAAGGCACGCCTGGCGCTGGGGGGCAGCTGTTACTGGTGCCTGGAGGCGGTCTATCAGTCGCTCAAGGGCGTCGACGCCGTTCACCAGGGCTGGGTCGCCGCCGAGCCCCCTGACAGTGACTTTCATGAAGCGGTGGTGGTGGACTACGACCCCTCGCGGCTACCCATGGACGTGCTGATCGAGATTCACCTGCACACCCACCACGCCACCTCTGGCCATGCCCTGCGCCAGCGCTACCGCTCAGCGGTCTATGTCCAGAACCAAGTTCACGCCCAGCTGGCCCGCCAGGTGCTGACCCAGCTGCAGGATGACTTCGATGCCCCCCTGGTGACCCAGGTGCTGCCTCTGGCCGCCTTTCGCGATTCCAAGCTGGCCTATCACGACTACTTCTACAGCGATCCCTCGCGGCCCTTCTGCGAGCGCTGGATTACCCCCAAGCTGAAGCTCTTGCTGGACCGCTTTAGCGAGGTCGCAGACGGCGAGCGACTGGCCCAGGCAGGGGTCAACAAGGCGCCGCTACCTTCACAGCGTTGTTCTTGAGACGCCAAGGCAGCTGAGCCATGACGTTCCCGGCAGACACACAAACGCCCGACCGGCAGAGCCTGGTCGGGCGTTCTCACTTAGACTGCTTGCCGTGGTCAGAAACGGTACTTGATGCTGCCTACCACGCTGCGCTCTTCACCGTAGTAGCACCAGTAGTCACAACCGGACACGTACTCTTCGTCGGTCAGGTTGTTGACGTTGACCTGGGCGGTCCACTGCGGAGTGATGTCATAGCTGACCTTGGCGTCCCACAAGGTGTAGGAGTCCACCTGAGTATCCGAGTAACGAGGATTGTCCTTGGTCTCGCCCACATAGCGCACGCCACCGCCCAGGTTAAGTCCATGCAGGGCTCCTGGCACTTCATAGTCCAGCCACAGCGACGCCTGATTGCGCGGAATCAGACCCGCGCGCAGATCTTGCTCTTCGCGACTCAAGTCTACCCGTACATCGGTATAGGTGTACGCGGCGGTGACCTTGAGGTCATCGGTCACGTAGCCCACCCCCTCGATCTCGAAGCCCTGGGACTCCCGCTCTCCCCCCTGGCGATTGGCCGACTCACCGCTGGTGTAGAGGGTATCGCTTTCCTTGAGGTCGAAGACTGCCGCGGTGACATAACCATCCAGCCAGTCAGGTGCATACTTCACCCCCAGCTCCCACTGTTCGCCATCGCTGGGGCGGTAGGCGCGGCCGTCCGGATCGGTGCCGATCTGCGGTGAGAAGGACTCGCTGTAGCTCAGATACGGCGAGATACCGTAGTCACCGAGGTACATGATACCGCCGGAGAAGCTCGTCTCATCCTCGGTACCACCGCCATTATCTTCACCGTTGATGCGATTGGTCACATCCACGCTGTCATGGCGCAGGCCGGCAAGAAAGATCCAGCGGTCGTCCAGACGCAGCTGGTTCTGAGCGTAGAAGCCAAGCTGCTCCTTGCCCTCATCATGGTCGCTACCTGTCCGCGATGACGGCGTGAAGTTGCCGTACTCGGGATCAAAGATATCGAAGGGCAATCCGAAGGCGAAGTCATCGTAGTTGTCGTAGTCGATATCCAGGTCTTGATAGTCGACGCCAAGCAACAGGGTGTTCTCGGTACGATCGCTGTACCAGCGGCCGATAGCACGGGTGTCTACCGTGACCGCATCGAAGTCACCATCGCGATAGGTCAGGCCACGTTGGGCATTGCGATCATCCAGCAGATAAGACACATAGACGTCGCGCTCCAGCAGGTCCAGGTGGCTGTAACGGAAGTTCTGCTCGATGTCCCAGGTGTCATTCAGACGATGGGACAGCTCGTAGCCCAGCGCCCACTGCTCATGCTCCTGACGCTCGTAGCCCGGCTCCCCGAGGTTGTCTTCGGGATCGAGCCGACCGAAAGGCGTGCTGTCGACGGTGCCGTAAGGCAGCTTGAAGCCGTTGGTGGGTGTCCCGTGGTCCTTCAGGTAGCTTGCCAGGAAGGTAATGCTGGTATCGTCGGACAAAGCCACCGCCAGACTCGGCGCCAGATAGACGCGCTGGTTGTCCGCGTGGTCGATCTGCGCATCGTTCTCGCGGAACAGTCCCACCATGCGATAGCGAACATCGTCGCGGCCGGCCACAGGGCCGGAGACGTCGACGCCGACCTGCTCGTGGTTATCGCTACCATACTGCAGCTCGATAAGCCCCTGCTGGTCTTCCGTCGGGCGCTTGCTGATGGCGTTGATGACCCCACCGGGAGGCGCCTCACCGTACAGGATAGAGGCAGGCCCCTTGAGCAACTCAACGCTTTCCAGACCAAAGGTCTCGGTGCTCCACCAGAAGTAGCCACCCTCGCGGAACTGACGCAAGCCATCCTGATAGAGCGAATCTTCACCGTTGAAGCCGCGAATATAGAACCAATCTGCCTTGTTGTCCTGGCCGAACGGCTGCGATACCACGCCGCTGCGGTAGCGCAGCACTTCGTCGTACTTGTTGACCTGGCGGTTATCGAGCTCTTCTCGGGAGACCTGGGAGGTTGACCTCGGTGTCTCCAGCACCGGCGTATCGACCTTCAGGGTAGACGTCGTCACGACCATGGTGTCACTGGAGACCTCGGTGACCGCTTCCTCCTGTGCCATCGCCAGCGAGGCCATCGGAACCCACCCGACGATCAGGGGCACGGTGGCATAGTGAACCGCCCGTGCAAGCGGGTGACGGGATAGTGAGTGGTGCTGGGGGAGCATGGAGAACCTCGGAGGCAGCGTCAGAGCGAACGACCAAGCAGGAACGCCAATGGGAATCCTGCTCAAGAAAACAACAACATCTACATGCTAATTGTTTTCATTTAATCTCGCAATTTATCCTCCACGAGCAGTCAACGCTTCTCCACCAAATGCGGGTTACGGTCAACGATCGGCATATCGCTACGACCCAACCCGCCAAGATCTCCTCCTCCGAGCCGCTCTCCAAGCCGCTCTCCAAGCCGCTCTCCACGCCGATCTCCAAGTCGCTCTCCCAGCCCCCCATACCATCACGGTACGCGCCAGTCAGGGCGAGCTTACTGACCTCCTAGCTTGGTTGGGCTTGGATTGGATTGGATTGGATTGGATGAGCTTGGCCCACTGGGCGCCTTAGCTGCCCAGCTTTCACTGTCGGGCCGGTAAGTACGCTAATGTTGTTCAAGGCGTCCCACGGCATCACGACTGGCGGCCTCGCGATTTTCCCCGGTGAGTTCGATCAACTGTCCGGCGCGCATTTCCAGCAGTCGATCAGCGTGCTGAAAATAGTGATCGTCATGGCTGATGGCGAACACCGTCTTGCCCATGCTCCGCAGCTTGGGTAGCAACTCTTGATAGAACACACGCCGGAACTGCGGATCCTGATCCGCCGCCCACTCGTCGAGCAGCAGAATGTCGCGCTCCTCCGCCACCGCCATCAGCAGTGCAAGGCGTTTGCGCTGTCCCTGAGACAGCTCTGGATTGGTCACCCTTTGCCCATCGAAGTGCAGTTTGTCCCGCATCTTGAGCACATCGAGCCAGCGTTCCATCAGTACCGGGTCAGGCGAGGCCCCGTCGGGTCCGACCAGGGTGTCGAACTGATGAAAGTCGGTATACACCGCGGAAAAGCGCTGGCGAAACCCTTCTCGATCGCTGTCATTCAACACCTTGCCATCGAGCGTCATGCTGCCCTCGTGAGGGCGATACAGTCCGGTCAACAGCTTTGCCAGCGTGGATTTGCCGCTGCCGTTGCCACCGATCAAAAACACCAGCTCACCTCGCTTAAGCGATAGATCGAGGGGGCCGACCACGAATCCACCAGAGTCCCCTGCAGAGATATGCGACGATGAATAGCGGAAGCTGACGCCCTCCAGCCGTAGCTCTTGCCATGCTCCGCTCACCGCCGCTCGACGGCCAAATTCCTGACGGGGCTCAGCCAGATCCAGCCCACGAATCTTATCGAAGGCAACCTGAGCGCTCAGCAGCGTGGGCAAGGCGCCCACCGCTGAGATCAGGGGAGTGCGCAGGAACAACAGTGTCAGCGAAAAGGTGGCCGCGACTTCGGTAGACGCCCAGCCCAGCCCGTTGGCCAGATAGAACACCACACCGATGGCGCCCAACATCATGATGTTGGACACATTGACAGCGCTCAGGTGATAGGTATCGGCGCGGATGATGTGGTGGCGATAGCGCCGGGCATCGCGGTCGTAGGTGTCTTCGAAGAGTGCCTGGGCTCGGTCACGATTGAGCGCCAGCTCCTTGCGACCATCAATGACCGCCTGATAATCGCGGTACAGCGCGTCCTCGGTCTCGCGCACCTGGGACAGATGGCGATACACGCGTCTGACCAACCAGGCTCCGGCTGCCATGGTCGCCCCGACCCAAAGGCTGGTCACGATCAACAGCCCTGGCGACAACCAGCCGAGATAAAGCGCTGAGCCTAGCGTCAATACAATGCCTTGAACCAGCTCGGGAAGACGCACGAAAGCGATCGTGATATTGCGCACATCGCTGGACAGGCTGGCCAACAATTCGGCACTGCCTAGACGTTCCAGGCGCTCGATATCGGTGTCCAGAATCTGCTTGACCAGACGCGAGCGAAGTCCATAGACGAAGTGATGTCCCAGCGTGGTCAGCGCCAGTTGCGAAGCCAGCGTCACGGCCAGCAGCGCCACCACAATGCCCAAGAACTGGGGCAGAATACTGCCGACGTCTCCCGACACTTCGATCAGACGGCGGTTGATGAAGGCGATCGCTCCAATCCCCAGGGCCGCGCTGACGAGGCTCAGCAGCATCACCCCGACAAAGGGCCAACGATAGTAGCGGTAGACGACACTTAATAGTTCCAATGACTCACGCCTCTCAGGGGGAATTTAGCTCGCTGAATGCTGCTCTACGCCGCAGGACTTCTCCACGCTCACAGACCACCACGTGGCGCAGCATCTTTGGCAACGTGTGACCAGGTCCATGGTTGTCGGCGTGTCACGGTTGGCTTGTGACGACGGGCTTGTCATGGCTGGCTTGCCACACCAGGGCGTGCATTGTCCCAGAGCGAACCGTCGACGCAAGGGAAACACTGCACAAATGCCTGCGCCGCCGATTCGCAGCGATACGCGCGGCTCAACCGCCGTGCCTTTTCCCCATGGCTTCGGGCTATACGCTTCCCTGAACCTGTCATGAAGCAGCAACACGGGCTTACATATTTCTTTCACAACGCGCCCTTGAAATCTTGTACATAACCTCCACAATAGATATCACAGCGTCGCGATGAGCATCCTTGCGTCGCTGCAAGCAAGACAGGTTGCTGCACTGGAACACGCCGCAACCGAGAGGATCGCAAGAACCACTCGCCAGAAGGAGAAAAGGAATGATCCGCAAGAATCTGCTGACTACCGCTATCGCAAGCACTGTCTTCGCCGGCTCCATGGCCGTGGGCACCACCGCCCTTGCCGATCATCACAACGAGGGCGCGAATCAGGCCGCACACAGCGAGCCGCAAGGCCTCTACTCCGCTGAAGAGCTGCTCGATGCCGATGTCTTTGCCAAAGGCTCAAGCCAGGACGAGGTGGGCGAAGTCGAGGATATCCTGCTCGACAATGACATGAAAATCCGCGCCATCGTGGTGGAAGCAGGCGACCTGCTCGACCTGGGCGAAAACCAGTACGTGGTCGAGACCGGCGACTTTACCGTTCAGACCACCAACGGCGACAGCCTGGACAACATCGAATACTCCGTTCACCTGAACATCACTCAGGATGAAATCTCCGCACAGCCTGAGTACACCAACACTTGGTGGAATCAGACCAAGACCAACGTGCAACAGGCTTGGATGGACACCAAGGAAGGCGCTCAGAGTGCCTGGCAGACCACCAAGTCCGCCACTGCCAACGCCTTGACCAGCGCCGGTAATGCCATCGAAAACGCTGGCGACAATGCCGAAGACGCTGCACAAGATGCCGCCAATTAATGGGGTAGCTTGAACGTCACAGGCTAATGTCCTTTGACGCCATCACACACCCGGTCATCGACCGGGTGTGTTGCGTTTTAGGCCCGCACTATATGTCTAACGTTCCTGGATAGGTCTAACGTCCCTGGATAGGTCTAACGTCCCTGGATAGGTCTAACGTCCCTGGTCTCAGCATCGCGTCAGCTCTGCTCGGACCGCCTCAAGCCTGCCAGCAGCGGCTTGCCCGTCAGCGGATCTTCCACCAGCGAACAGTCAACGTCATAGAGCTGCCTGACCAGGGCAGGTGTCACCACCTCCTGCGGCTTTCCCTCCGCGACCAGCTTACCGTCCCGCATCGCCACCAGATGGTCGGCATAACGGCATGCGCTGGTCAGGTCGTGCACCACCATGATGATGGTGCGCCCCTTGAGCACCAGCCGATGCAATAGCTCGAAGACCTCCAGCTGGTGGCCAAGATCCAGCGCCGACGTCGGCTCGTCCAGCAGAATAATGGGCGTCTGCTGGGCGATGGTCATGGCAATCCAGGCTCGTTGGCGCTGGCCTCCGGAGAGCGTCTCCAGACCACGCTCGGCAAGCGTCTGTAGTCCCGCGCTGGCGATGGCCTGGGCGACCACGGCCTGATCTTCCTCACTCCACTGGCGATACCAGGACTGGTGAGGCTGGCGACCGAAGCGGATCAGATCATTGACGCTAAGCCCCTCGGGGGCGGAGGCCTCCTGGGGCAGCAAGGCAATGCGGCGCGCCAGGTCTCTTGCACTCAGGCGCTTGAGCTCCTGGCCCTGCAGCCAGACCTTGCCCTGTGTCGGCGTGTGCAGCCGTGAAAGTCCCGCCAGCAGCGTCGACTTGCCGCAGCCATTGGGCCCCACGATGGCCGTGAGCTGGCCTTGAGGAATCGTCAGGTTCAAGCCGTCGATGACGCGCAGGCGGCCATGGCTGAGCACCAGATCTTCCACCACGTAGGGGGCGGGCTCAGGGGCCATCGGCCTAGGCTGTTGCGGTGACGATGATGGGAGTGACATCAAGACTCTCTCAACTATCTAAATTTTCTAAATAGGCTCTAGACGTGCGCCCAACCATGGGCAACCGCTCAACCGAAGCTCCATCAGCGGCGCACCAGAATCCAGATCAGCCAGGGGCCACCGACCACCGCGGTGACGATACCCACGGGCAGCTCAAGCGGAGACAGCAACAGCCGTCCCACCAGATCGGCCACCACCATGACCATGGCCCCGGCGAGCCCCGCCCCGAGCAGCGGTACCTGACGGTTGCCGCAGAGATGGCGCGCGACTTCAGGGCCCAGCAGCCCCACCATGCCCACCGGCCCTGCCACTGATACGGCCAAGGCAGTCAGCGCCACCGAGACCACCAGCACCTGGGCCCGACGTCGCTTGAGCGGTGCCCCCAGGCCGGTGGCCACGGCATCGGAAAAGCGCATCAATGCCAGTGACCGCGACAGCCACAGCGCCAGCGGCACCAGCACGAGCAGCCCAACACCCAACACCTGCACGGCGCCGGCAGGTCGCGCGTTCAGCGTGCCTACGGTCCAGGGGTAGGCTGCATTGGCCACATCGATGGCCGCCCGCGACAGCATCAATTGGGTCACTGCCCCAAAGATGGCACCGACCCCTATCCCGGCCACGATAAAGCGATAGCCACGGGCGCCCCCTCCCGCGGCCAGGCCGAAGGTCAGCACAGCGGCAGTCGCCGCCCCGGCCAGCGCCATGGCGGAAGGCGCCAGGCTGAGCCCCATGCCCAGCACCGAGGCCACCGCAAAGGCGGTGGCGCCGTTATCGATGCCAATGATGCCCGGCGTCGCCAGCCGATTGCGCGCCAAGGTCTGCATCAGGCAGCCGGCAAGCCCAAAGGCCAGGCCAGTGGACAGCGCCGCCAGCAGGCGAGGAAGGCGAAGCTGCTCGACCACGAAGGTATCAAGGGGCCCCGCCTGGTTGAGCATGACGTCCCACAGGGTCTGTGGAGGCAGGTGCTGCTCGCCGAGACACAGGTAGGCAAGGCTCGCCAGTCCTAGCGCAGCCAACAGTAACAGCACCCCTGACCAGTGGCGCCGGTCGAGCAGCAAGCTGATCCCGCGATAACGCCATAGCCACATGCCCTGGGGCAGCGGGCCGCGATGTTCGGCGCTCTCCGGGAGCGTGGCGGGGCTATTTGAGGGGCTATGTGAGGGGCTATGTGAGGGGCTATGTGAGGGGCTATGTGAGGGGCTATGTGAGGGGCTATGTGAGGGGCTATGCGAAGGGCTATTCGAAGGGCTATGTGAGGAACAAGAAGGCATCGACATCATTACAGACTCGGCAGGCGACGGGCGCGCACAACGCTGATCAGTACCGGTGCCCCGCACAGGGCAGTCAGCACTCCCAGCGGCATTTCAGAGGGTGCCACCAGCCGTCTGGAGACGACATCGGCGGTCAGCACCAGCAGTGGTCCCAGCGGCAGGCACAGCCATAGCGTGCGACGCAGCTCAGGCCCGGCAATGGCGCGGGCGACAAAGGGCACCACCAGCCCCACGAACGCTATGGGGCCGGCCACGGCGGTAGCTCCGCCCACCAGTACCGCGACGATCAGCACCGCCATCAGACGCAGCCTGCCGGGGTGATGCCCAAGCCCAGCGCTGGCGCGCTCGCCCAGGGCCAGACTGGCCATCGGTCGCACTACCACGATCAGTGCCAGTCCCGCGATCGCCATGCTCGGCAGCACCGCCAGCAAGTCCTCCAGCTGACGTCCTGACAGGCTGCCAACCACCCAGAAGCGAATCTCGTCGGCGGCACGGCGATCGGTCAGCAGAATAAGTGACGTCAGGGCCCCCAGCAGGCCCGAGAATGCCGCCCCCGCCAGCACCAGACGAATCGGATCACTGCCCAAGCCACGGATGCGACTGACGCCCAGCACGCACAGGCAACCGGCCAGCGCCCCCAGTTGCGCCACACCGATGCGCAGCTGAAGCAGGCTGCCTCCCGCCAGCAACATCAGCGCCACGGCGAAGGCGGCCCCCGCGCTGACGCCGAGCAGGCCAGGTTCAGCCAGCGGATTGCGGGTCATGGACTGCAGCAGGGTGCCAGACACGCCGAGCGCAATGCCCACTACCAGGCCCACCAGGGTGCGCGGCAGTCGCAGCTGCCAGACAACGAAGGACGCCTCTTCACCCCCCTGCCCCATCAGCACTCGCAGAGAGTCGATCACACCGAGCTCACCCGCACCCACGGCAAGGCTCGCCATGACGGCGAGCCCAAGCAACACAAAGAGGGCCACCAATGGCCCTCCTGGAACATGTCGAAGTGACGTCACGGTGCGGCAGTGACCTCCAGTGCCCGCTCGATGTCATCGAGCACAGCCTGGGCGGCGATGGGACCATTGGCACTGGTCCACAGCTGACCGTTCACCGCCACGACGCGATCGTTCTCGACCACCGACAGCCGGGCAAACGCATCGCTTTGGCGAGCCTGGGCCAGTGCTTCCTGTCCCTTCTCGTCGAGCGTGGCAAGGAACAGCCAGTCACCGTCGACGCGCGACAGCGACTCGAGGCTCAGCGGGTCGCTATGCGGACGGTTGTCAGGCACCAGTCCATCGTCCTGAACGTCCAGGCCAGCGGCCTCGAGCAAGCCGGTGGAAAACAGCCGAGTCGACATCACCAGCGGCCCCTGGGGCATCCAGCGGATCAGGAAAGCGCTGTCACCCGCGCTGCGTTCGGCGACCTGATCAGCCAATGAGGCGGCGCGGGTTTCCACTGCCTCAATGGCAGCGTCCACCTGGTCCTGATGCCCCAGTGCGGCGCCAAACAGGCGGGCCTCATCCTTCCAGGCATTGGCATCGAAGCCCTGGGTAGTGGGCACGATCGTCGGCGCCAGCTGGGACAGCAGCGCGTAACTCTCGTCGGACAGACGCGAGGAGGCCAGAATCAGGTCAGGCTCGAGCCCGACCACCGCCTCGACATTGACCTCGCCGGAGGTACCGACGATCTGAATATCGGGAACGTCATCGCGCAGATAGTCCGCCACATCCTCGGCGGCACGCGTCGCCACGGCGCCCAGCGGCGTTACCCCGGCAGCCAGAGAAGCGTCCAACGCCCCCTCGTATAGCGTGACGACACGCGTCGGCTGCCCGTTAACCGTGACCTCCCCGTGGGCGGTCTCGAGCACACGGCTGTCTTGCTGGGCACTGGCACTGACAGGCGCCAACAGGGCAACAGCGGCCAGGCCGATCGCTGCCACCACCCCTGCGGATGTTTTACGGAACATTGCTCGCATCTTCTCTATTCCTTGTCGCACGCCTCTCCTCGGTGACATGCCGAGGAGGGGCGATGTGGAACGATATAGTAATCAATCTCAGTTGCAGTTGCTTGCCCAACCTCCTCGCTCATATCGGAACGGTGCGTTCGACGGAGCGGGACGCTGACGCTCTTCCTTAGAAGTCGACGTTCAAGCCGAGCCAGACGCGGCGTCCATCTTCGACGTAGCCGTACTCGTCGTAGTCGATGTCTTCATCAAAGAGGTTGTAGATGCCGACGTTGACGCGAGCGGCGTCGGTCAGCTGATAGCCGATGCCGGTGTCGACGAAGGTGTAGTCCGGCGCCACGATGGCACTCTGCGACGGTCCGGTGGTGGGCTGACTTTCGTCACCGCGATAGGTCACGCGTGTCCACTGGGACAGACGGTCGCTCACCTCCCAGTCGAGGTTGGCGGAGAATTCATGCTCGGGCAGCTGGGTCAGGGGCTCGCCTTCGTACTCGCCGCTCTTCTGTTCGGAGTCGGTGTAGGTGTAGCTGGCGGACAGCTCCAACGACTGGCCGATGGGGGTCGACAGCGACAGCTCGACGCCCTGCGTTTCGGCTTCATCGACATTGACTCGATAGGTCGGGTTGCTGCCGAACTGGTTAGGGCCATCCGTGCAGATATCTACCGGACAGGCGATTCGGGTGATCTTGTCGTCAAAGTCGTTGTGGAACACGGTGGCGCTGGCAGACAGACCGCTGGCATTGTTGTACAGAAGCCCCAGTTCCTTGTTGACCGACGTTTCCGGCTCGAGATCCGGGTTGCCGTAGATGTTGCCGCCGCGGCTGACCTGCCCCCAGCCAGGGGTGATCTCGCGCAGATCCGGTGCCCGGTAGCCGGTGGAGACACCGCCCTTCAGCGTCCAGTCGGAGGTCATGTGCCAGACGCTGTACAAGCGAGGGCTGACTTCAGAGCCGTAGTTCTCGTCGTGATCCATACGCACCCCGCCGGTCAGCGACCAGTCGTCGAGGAGCATCCACTCGTCTTCGGCAAACAGGGCCCACTGACTGTTGCGCACGTTGGTCAGATCGGAAATCTGATTCGAGGTCTGGTCGTCCAGCTCTTCCTCTTCGAAGCTGGCGCCGACGGTGACAATATGCGCGCCCAGTGGCATGACCAGGCTCGACTTGGCGTTGGTGTTGGTGATCTCCATCTCGCGAGTCTTGTTGCGGGCTTCTTCGCGCTGGACGTAGGTCTCTGTGGTACCAAAGGAGAAGCGACCGGTATGGGTCAGGGCCACGTATTCCTGGGTGAACTCGTCAAAGCTGTCTTCACAGCCACCACGGCAGCCGTCCGGGTCGACGCTGTTACCGAGCAAGGCTTCGCGATCCTGCTCGGTACGGCTGGCCTCGAGCGCCAGATCATGATTGTCGGAGGGCGTCAGCGACAGCCTCGCGGTCAAGCTCTGGACCTGCTTGTCTTCGTAGCCATTGATAATGTTGTCTTCATCCCGCTGGGTGGCACGTCCGTACACCGTCAGCCCGAGCAGTCCCTCGGACAGCGGCCCAGAGGCATAGAAGTTGGCCTGCCGGCTGTCGCCAGAATCGCTGTCCTGCTGCAGAATTGTGTCCAGCTGCAGGTTGCCGTGCCATTCATCGGCCACCTTGCGGGTGATCACGTTGATGACACCGCCGATAGCGTCGGAACCGTAAAGGGTCGCCATCGGGCCACGCACCACCTCGATACGCTCGATCGCCTGCAGCGGCGGCAGCCAATCCTGCTCGAAGCCGGCGCTGCCATTGGGACGGGTCTCGCGGGTGCTGACACGACGGCCGTCGATCAGCAACAGGGTGTACTTGGCGGGCATGCCGCGCATGCTTATGTCATAGCCATTGTCGCCACCGCCACCGCCGGTCACGATGACCCCCGGAACGTCGCGCAGCGCATCGGTCACGTCCTGGTAATAGCGTTTTTCCAGGTCTTCCCGGGTCACCACGCTGATCGAGGCCGGCGCATCGGCCACGCTTTGATCGAAGCCGGCGGCGGTGACCACCACGTCATCCAGGGCAACATCATCAGCGGCCAACACCGGCAGGGCCGTGCATACGGAGGCTCCCGCCAGCCCGATGGCAAGGCGGCGAATGCTGATCGACAGAGGATGACGCGGCAGGGGGTGAGACAACATCGTTTTTTGCTCCGAGTGAGGTGGCAATCCACCTGGTGGCTCTTGCTCTGGCTTCGGCCCGCTGGGTCGTGGGTCTAAAGACGAAGCCTTTATGAATGTGAATATTTATCATTTAGATTCTTCCATCAAAGTTTCATAATTGCTGCAAAACACCGCGTTGCACCCTTCGCAACAGGCCATCCGCAACAGGTCGTCCGCAACAGGCCATCCGCAATCGGGATCTGTGGCTCGAACGTCACGAGAGACACGCGAGGGCCCCGTTCTTGCCTCGGCGACGCTGCGCCGCAGCCCTAGAGAATGATTTTCATCCGCGTCAGCGCATGGCATACTGCAAGGCCTCTTCCTCTTCTTCAGCACGCCTGCGTGATGTGATGCCTGACCTCGACGAACTGCTAGCCTTCAACCGTGTCATGGAGACCGGAAGCCTGACCCAGAGTGCGATTCAGCTGGGCCTGGCCAAGTCGACCCTGAGCCGGCGGATCAGTCAGCTGGAGGCACGTCTAGGCCAGCCATTGCTCAAGCGGCAGGCCAATCAGCTGTTGCCCACAGAAGCAGGACAGCGCTACTACGTCATCAGTCGCGAGATACTGAAGCTGGCCGATCAGGGACAGCGCACCCTCGACAGCCTGCGCGAAGACGTCAGTGGCGAGCTCCATGTCGAGGCACACCGCACCCTGACCCGTAGCTGGCTGGGTGGTGTGATGGAGACCTTTCTCGAGAAACATCCCGCCGTGCGTCTGACCCTGAGCACGGGGGAAGTGGCTGCCAGGGACCCCGACTTCCAGGGTGTATGCGTCTGGCTTGGCCAGGTAGAGGACGGCAACCTACGCCAGGAGCGCCTTGGCGCTCTGGAGCGTGGCATCTATGCCCATCCCGACTACCTCGCCCACCACGGCGAGCCTGAATCCCCGGATGCCCTGGCCCACCACGCCTGGATTGACCTGATGGGGGAAAGCCAGAACGGCATCACCCTGACTCACCGCCAGGGCGGTCAGGTGCATTTTCAGCCGCCGGCCTCTCGTTTTCGGGTCGATCAGTCCATGCTGCATGTAGATGCCATTGCGCGCGGCCGGGGCATTGGCGTGTTGCCGGTGTGGATGGTTGAAGCCCGGGAGCGTCACCACCCTGGGGAACTGGTGCGCTGCCTTGATCACTGGTCGCTGACGCCCCTGCCGGTGACACTGCTATATGGCTTCGGTCATCAGCCGCGCAAGGTCACTGCCCTGCTGGATCACCTGCGTGATGCGGTGCCTACCAACTGGATCGGCCAGCGCCAAGAGCCACTTGCGCGCCGCCAGGCCGCTGGCTGACCCAAGGCCTCTGCCGTCGCGAGCTTGCTCCCCATAGGCCACCTCCCGCAGGTCAGCTCCTCCTCCACATCAACAGCCGCTACCTCACTACCAACGTCAGGCGCAAAGACGCGACATGGGACGGCAGGGCTGCCGTCAACGTCCGTTGTTTGCTAACCTTTCTCTGGCTTACTCGCTCTGGCTTACTCGATTCACGTAACGCATCCGGCACTTGGTTTGCCCAGGAGACATTCCATGGCGCTCAAGGAAGTCGCCCTGGGCGGCATCTACTTCAGTCCCCTGCTGGTCTACGCGATCCTCGGCCTGCTCATGGCCGCGACACTGCGCTGGCTGCTGCATCGCTGGCTGGGCAGCTCCCGCTACTGGCACGAGGCGTGGCTGGATACCTCATTGTTCGTCATCTGCACCGCCGCCTTCGCCTGGCTCGGTGCCCTTACCCCTGGAGCCACCTGAATGCGCAAGTCGCTACGTGCGCTGATCACCTTGATCGTGGTCGCCGTCGCCATCGCCTGCGGACTATGGCTCTGGCATTACTACCTTTATACGCCCTGGACACGGGACGCCCGTATCGGCGCCGAGATCATCACCATTGCACCCGATGTCTCCGGCCGAGTCACTGAGCTGGCCGTGGACGACAACGTTCGCGTGGACGCTGGACAGACGCTCTTTCGTATCGACCAGGCGCGCTATCAAGCGGCCTTCGACAAGGCCTCTGCCATCGTCGCCCAGCGCGAGGCGGAACTGGCGCTGCGTGAACATGAAGCGTCTCGTCGTGCGCAACTGAGCCGCCAGGCCATCAGTGCCGAAAACCAGGAGAGCGCCAATCGCAACCGGGATGTGGCCGCCGCCACCCTGGATCAGGCCCGCAGCGACCTGGCAAGCGCGCGTCTCGATCTGGAGCGCACCGACGTCACCGCCCCGGCGGCAGGGCATGTGCTGAACCTGCAGCTTGCCCAAGGCAACTACGTCACCCGTGGCACCGCCGTCATGGCCCTGGTGGTTGAAGGGTCCTACTATGTGACCGCCTACTTCGAAGAGACCAAACGCCCAGCGTTTGCGGTCGGGGATCCCGCCACGGTGATTCTGATGAGCGGAGATATCGAGCTGGCTGGCCACGTCGAGAGCATCGGTCGCGGGATTGCCGACGACAACACGGCGCCCAACAACCAGCTGCTGCCCCAGGTCGAGCCGACCTTCAGCTGGGTACGCCTGGCACAACGCATTCCCGTGCGTATTGCCCTGGATGAGCTACCCGAAGGGCTTGAACTGAGCGCAGGCATGACCGCTACGGTACGCGTCCAGCAAGAGTCGCGCTGATGCCCTTCTCTGTGTGGTGGCACGCCTATCTGACGCCGCCGGCCAGCGCGGTCAAGTTTGCCATCAAGGCGACGCTGGCCATGTTGCTGGCTCTGTATATCGCGCTCTGGTGCGACCTCGACCGCCCCTACTGGGCACTGATCTCCGCCGCCTTTCTGCAAATTCGCCCCATGAGCGGCATGGTCCTTGAAAAAGGTATCAGTCAGCTCAGCGGCACCCTCATCGGCTGCGTCGCCGGCATCGCCATCATGGCTGCCTTCGTTCAGGCCCCCACGCCAGCCCTGGTGTGCCTGACGCTGTGGATATCCGTGTGTGCCTACGCTGCCTCGTTGACCCGTAACAACGCGTCCTACGGCTGCATCATGGCGGCAGTCACCGCCATGTTGATCGTGATCATCACCGCCAGTGCCCCCGGGGGGCTGTTCGCGATTGCCGTTGCACGCCTGTCGGAACTGGCCCTGGGCGCCATTTGCGCCACCCTGGTCAGTGCCCTGTTGTGGCCGATCCAGGTACGCGACCATCTGGCCGACCTGGCTGACCAGGTGGTCAATCATGCCTTTCTCCATGGTGCCCTGCGCCTCAACAACAGCGACGACATCGGCGCCTTGCAGTCCACCCTGACCGCCACCCTGACGCCACTGACCCAGCTTGAGACCGACAGTCAGGCGGCACGTTATGAAGGCCCGGAGGGCAGTGGACGTATTCGCGCCAGCCATGTGCTGACACGTCGCACCTCACGCCTGCTGGCCATCCTGCATGCCCTGCAGCAGCTGCTGCGCTACCACGGCGATCGCCTGCCCGCCGAGACCCGCCAGCTGGCCCGGGACATGGCGGAAGGTCTGCGTCTTAGCGCCGAGGGGCAAGGGGTGAGCCAGGCCCGTGAGCGCCTGCTGCAACTTCGCCACCGCGCCCTCAAGTGCGTCGAGCGCGGCATCGACAAAGGCGGTCCTTGTCGCGGCGCTGTTGATGGCACGTCTCTCAACACGTCTGACAGCACGTCTGGCGTCACTTCCAGCCCCCCTTCCGGACCTGCTGGTGAGCATCTCGATCCGGCCACGACCGGGGACCGTGACGGCGCCGAGGCCCTGCTACAGCTACGTCTCAATATGGGCATGCGCGAAGCCCTGGGCCATGCGCTGGTCATCCTCGATGCGCGTGAGGCCATTCATACCCCTGGCAAACGCCGACTGAAGGCACCCGCCCTGGCGTGGCACAGGGACCACCTGGCAGCAGCCCTGAATGGCCTGCGGGCAGGACTGGTGTTCGCCCTGCTGGCGACCTTCTGGCGCTACACCGCCTGGGACAATGGCCAGGTCGCGATGCTGGTCGGCACCCTGTTCTCGGCGTTCTTCGCCACTCGCGACAACCCTGCCATGGTCGCCGCGACCTTCCTCAAGGGCATGCTGGCGGCCATACCGAGTGCCTTCCTGTTCGGACACGTGCTGCTGGCCCAGGCTAACGATATCGTGACCCTGGCGCTGGTCTTCATGCCTCCACTGTTCGTCGGGCTGCTCGGTGCCGCCAATCCGCGGCTGATGGGATACTGCCTGGCCTTCACCATCGGCAACATCCTGTTGACCATGCCCGGCAATGGCATGGATCTCACCTTCGATGGCTTTCTCAACCGCGCCATTGCACTGGTGATCGGCCTCTCCACCGTGGTCACGGCGTTTCGCCTGTTGCCGGGCCTCCCCCTGGCGGTGCGCAAGCGCCGCCTGGTGAAAGCAACGGTCAGCGACCTGCATCGCCTGTGGCAAAGACCGCCTCACCAGGCAGAAACGCGCTTTGGTGGTACCATGGCCGACCGCCTGCTGAGTCTCGCCCGGCATGATGATGCGCTCCCGGAACAGCGGCGCTATCTGCTATCGCTGGGGCTGGTCGGCCTGGACCTGGGCTACGCCAGCCTGCACCTGAGGCGCCGCCTCGGCGAACAGGCAACCCCGATACGACAGGCGCTCGACCGCTTTGCCGCAGCCTTGGCAGACGACTACGGCGCCAGTGCCCGGGGCGAGCCACCCGAACATATGCGTGCTACCGGCGAGCAGCTGCTCGAGGCACTGGAACAGCACGGCAATGATCCCGTGGAACAACGCCTGACCGCGGGCTTGATCGAAAGACTGACCATGTCGCTTGAACGCCAGGCCGAGCGCTCGCGCCTGGCGCGTGAGCGCTGACCTCCCCAACCTCCAGGAGATTGCGCTTCCATGTTTGCCGAACTCTTTGCGGTAATGGCCCCGGTTATCACCGGAGCAGGCCTCGGGTTCTTCTGGATTCGACGCGGCTTCGACTACCCGGTGGCCTTCGTGACCAAGCTGGTGTTCAACATCGGCACCCCGTCGCTGGTCATCGCCTCTCTGGCCGGCGCCGACATCGATGCGTCGAGCTTTGGCCGAACGATGCTGGCGGCCGCGCTGGTGCTGTGCGCCATGGCCGCCCTGACCTTCCTGCTGGCCGTCATCCTGCGTCGGGACTGGCGCGTGCTGCTGGCGCCCACCATGTACCCAAATACCGGCAACATGGGGTTGCCGGTCGTGCTCTACGCCTTTGGCCAGGCAGGCTTTGCCTTCGGCATCACCGTGATGGTCACGGTCTCGCTGTTCCAATTCACCCTGGGCACGATGCTGGCCAGCCGTGGCAATCCCTTCAAGTCATTGATCAAGACCCCAACCGTCTACGCCATCCTGATCTCGATGGCCTTGCTGTTCACGGACACCCAGCTGCCGCTGTGGCTGCAGAACAGCGTTGACCTTATCTCTGGCTTCACCGTGCCATTGATGCTGATCACCCTGGGGGTATCCCTGGCCAGTATTCAGGTCAGAAGCCTGCGTTCAGGGGTCTGGTTCAGCCTGCTGCGGATTCCGATGGCGGCCGGGGTGGCCTGGGGTGTGGGTACCTGGCTATCGCTGCCCCCCACCGCCCTTGCCATTCTGGTCGTGCAGATGAGCATGCCGGTAGCAGTGTTCAACTACCTGTTTGCCCAGAAGTCCCAACGCGAACCCGCCTACGTGGCCAGCCTGGTGTTCTGCTCCACCCTGCTATCCTTGATCTATCTGCCGGCACTGCTGGCATTGCTGTTGTAGCGTCTGTCGAGACAGCGATGCTGTCGGAGCCAGGCATCTTGATCAACGGGAGACTGCATGATCCGCCGCCTTATCCTGACTCTGTCATTGACCGCAACGGCCCCATCCGCCTGGGCGGAACCGCCGCCGACCGAAGTGCCCGGGCTCTACCATCCGGTGGCACTGGAAGTGATCACGGACGCGCTGGATACCCCCTGGTCGCTGACGTTCCTGCCGGATGGACGCCTGCTGGTCGGCGAGCAGCACGGCTCGCTCGCCCTGATCGACGACGGCCAGGTCGACACGTTGACCGGGCTTCCCGAGGTGTCGACCCAGGGACAAGGCGGACTCTTCGACCTGGCCCTGCACCCGGACTATGGCGACGGCGTCCACGACTGGCTCTACTTTGCCTGGGCGCGTCCCGCCCAGACTGACGACTCCCAGGATAAAGACGCCGAGGGCGATGCCACCGCTGTATCTCGCGTGTGGTGGGACGGTGAAAGGCTCGGCCGCGTCGAGCCGGTATTCGTGCAGAACCGATTTTCTCGACCTGGACGTCACTACGGGGGCAGGCTGCTGTTCGATCACCAGGGTCTGCTGTGGCTGAGCATCGGCGACCGTGGCGATGGCGAGCGGGCACAAGATGCGCGAGACCATGCCGGCAGCCTGTTGCGCATGACGGCGGAGGGCGCGCCAGCCACTGACAACCCTGCTATCGAAGGCGCGGCAGCGGAACTCTACTCCCTCGGTCATCGCAACCCCCAGGGGCTGGCCCTGGCCGCCGATGGTCGCCTGTGGGCCACCGAACATGGTCCTCGTGGTGGTGATGAGCTCAACCTCATCCAGCCTGGCGAGAACTATGGCTGGCCGGACGTCACCCGTGGCCGCGACTACGCCACCAACCTGCCACTGGGCGTGGACAGCGCACCGGGCAAGCGCGACCCGCTGCACGTGTTCGAAGGGCGCTTCGCGCCTTCGGGCCTGGCCGTGGTGAGCGGCAATGAGTTTGCGGACTGGCAAGGTGACCTGCTGGCCGGAGGCCTTCGCAGCGAACGCCTGGTGAGACTGCGTTTCGACGCCGATCAGTTGATCGAAAGAGAGGTCATTCTCGACGGCGAAGTGGGACGAATACGCGACGTCAGGTTGGGTCCCGAAGGGGCCGTCTACCTGTTGACCGACGCCAACCCGGGGCGCCTGATCCGACTATCACGGGCTCGCTGAGGCCCCTGCCACAAGGCCCACAGCCCGTCGCGAAAAGCCACAAAACTTCCTCGCTTCCATGCCTAAACGGCATGGGTGGCGATGGCTCTCATGCACAACCCCTTGCCCTGCGCGAGATTGCTTTCAAGCACTCCTCGCCCCCATGCTTAATTTGAATGATCTTTCAAAGACCTTTAGGGTATTGCACTTTTCTGCGCCTCAACGGTGAAAGATGGCATGCTTTCACCCAGCGTGGCCGCGGCAGGGAAAGCCGCAGCCCCGAGGCCTAGCTTCCAGCATTGGACGATGAACGCCGACGCCAACGACCGCATGACGTCGACCTTCATCGTTCGAGCGCCTGGGAGCCAACACGTCACCTGAAAAGGCATCCCGTACCCATGAGCGATAACCGATCCGTCAAGATCAAGGTTCGCGGGCTGAGCAAGGTCTTCGGCGACCAGCCAAAGAAGGCGCTCAAGCTTCGCGACGAGGGACTCAAGCGTCCCGACATCCTCGAGAAAACCGGCCAGACGCTGGGCCTGTCGAACATCGACTTCGACGTCCATGAAGGTGAGCTGCTGGTCATCATGGGCCTGTCCGGCTCCGGCAAGTCCACCTTGATTCGCTGTCTGAACCGGCTGATCGAGCCGACCGAAGGCGAGATCGTCATCGATGGCGAAGATATTCCCCAGCTGTCCGACAAGGCGCTGCTGGAATGCCGTCGCAGGCACTTTTCAATGGTGTTTCAGAACTTTGCTCTGTTTCCCCATCGCACGGTGCAGCAAAACGCCGAATTCGGCCTCGAGATTCGCGGCATCGACGCGGATACCCGAGCCAAGACGGCCCGCGACGCCCTCTCCCAGGTTGGCCTCAAGGGCTGGGAGGATGCCTATCCCAATCAGCTGTCCGGGGGTATGCAGCAGCGGGTGGGCCTGGCCAGGGCACTGGCCAACGACGCCAGCGTGCTGCTGATGGACGAGGCCTTCTCGGCGCTGGATCCATTGATTCGCAAGGACATGCAGCAGGAGTTGCTGGAGCTTCAGCACCGCATGAAGAAGACCACCGTATTCATCACCCATGACCTGGATGAGGCGCTGAACATCGGTGATCGCATCGTGCTGCTCAAGGACGGTGAAGTGGTGCAGATCGGCACGCCCGAGGAAATCCTGACCAAACCCGCCGACGACTACGTGGAACGCTTCATTGAAGGCGTCGACATGTCGCGGGTATTGACGGCATCCAGCGCCATGCGTCCGGTGCGTGCCACCGCGCGAGAAGATGACGGTCCGCGTACGGCGCTGCGCAAGATGAAAGAAAACGCCATGGACTCGATCTACGTCACCAGCCGAGACCGTAAGCTGATGGGGCTGGTCGAGGCAGACGCTGCCAACACGGCCATTCAAGCCGGTCAGGATCGTCTCGATGGTGTACTCACGCAGGACTTCCGCACGGTGGGCCCCGACGAGCCGTTGCATAATCTCTTCGCCCTGTTCAACGAGAAGAGCTTCCCGATCGCCGTGATCGACGACGAACGACGCCTGCTGGGCGTCGTCGTCAAGGGCGCGGTACTGGATGAACTGGCACAGGCAGGAGATCAATAATGGCGATCGAGATTCCTCGCATTCCCCTCGGAGACTGGATCGAGACTGGGCTGAACTGGCTGACCACAGAGTATTCTGGTGTCACCCGCGGCATCTCGCGATTCACCCAGACCGGTATTGATGGTCTCAACGATGCACTGATGTGGCTTCCCGACTGGGCTCTGCTGGTGATCATCGCAGGCCTGTGCTGGAAACTGGCCAGCCCGCGCCTTGCCATCGGTGCGGTGATTGGCCTGGGACT
Source organism: Halomonas sp. DP3Y7-2 (assembly GCF_019800795.1). Taxonomy (NCBI): domain Bacteria; kingdom Pseudomonadati; phylum Pseudomonadota; class Gammaproteobacteria; order Oceanospirillales; family Halomonadaceae; genus Halomonas; species Halomonas sp. DP3Y7-2. Next base: position 213,708 of record NZ_JAHVKJ010000010.1, on the reverse strand, counting down.
CATCTGGGACCTGGGCCTCTGGGATCCGATGATCGAGACCCTGACGCTGGTGGTGATCGCCACCCTGGTTGCCGTGATCATCGCACTGCCCGTGGGCATCGCCGCAGCGCTATCGGACAGGCTGTACCGAGCGATCATGCCGATTCTGGACTTCATGCAGACGATGCCGGCCTTCGTCTACCTGATTCCGGCTATCCCCTTCTTCGGCATCGGCTCGGTGTCCGCGATCTTTGCCACTGTCATCTTCTCGATGCCCCCGGCGATCCGTTTCACCACTCTGGGTATCCGCCAGGTGCCGGTGGAGCTGATCGAAGCCGCGGACGCCTATGGCGCCACCCGAGGCCAGAAGCTGTTCAAGGTTCAGCTGCCGCTGTCCCTGCCGACCGTGATGGCCGGCATCAACCAGACCATCATGCTGGCCCTGTCCATGGTCGTCATTGCGGCCATGATCGGCGCCGACGGTCTGGGTAGCGAAGTCTGGCGCGCGATCCAGCGCCTGCGCCCGGGTGACGGCTTCGAGGCTGGCATCGCCGTGGTCATTCTGGCGATGTTGCTCGACCGTCTGACCCAGTCACTGCGCAAGGAACGCAAGCAGTAAGGGCTGGCAGCTACGGATGGGGCACGGCCGTTGACGCCCGCGCGCCCCATCCATTTGCAAGATGCCACCGCCTGCTTCAGGCTTTAACAGCTTGGAAACACGGCTGATGGAACCTGTTTCACTCATCGCAAGGAGAGTCACAGCATGTCACTGAAGGCAACCCGTACCCTCGGCCTGGCGCTAGCCGTCAGCGCCGTCGCCACTGGCGTGAACGCTCAGGACAAGGGCTCCGTGCACCTGGCCTACGTGGAGTGGTCCTCCACTGTCGCCTCTACCAACGTGGTTCGTGCCGTACTGGAACAGGCCGGCTACGAGGTCGAAACGTCCGCCCTGTCCGCCGCCGCCATGTGGCAGTCCGTCGCCAGCGGCGACGCTGATGCACTGCTGGCCGGCTGGCTGCCGACCACCCATGAGGACTACTACGCTCGCCTCAAGGACCAACTGGTCGATGCTGGGGTCAACCTCGACGGCACCAAGCTCGGCCTGGTGGTCCCGGCGGACGCGGATATCAGCTCCATTGACGAGCTGAACGACCACGCTGACGAATTCAATGGCGAGATCATTGGTATCGATCCCGGCGCGGGCCTGATGCGCCTGACCGAGGAAGTGGTCGATGCCTATGATCTCGATCTGGACCTGCGCACTGGCAGCGGCGCCACGATGACGGCGGCACTGGGCAGTGCCATCGACCGCGGCGAGCCCATCGTGGTGACCTCCTGGACACCGCACTGGATGTTCGCCCGCTGGGATCTCAAGTATCTCGACGACCCGCAGGGCGTCTACGGTGGTGCCGAGCAGATTCACACCATCGTTCGCCAGGGGCTCGAGGACGACATGCCGGAGGCCTACTCGATTCTCGAAAACTTCGAGTGGACCCCGGAAATGATGGGCGAAGTCATGCTGATGAATCAGGAAGACGACGCCGACCCCTATGAAAATGCCAAGCAGTGGGTCGAGAACCATCCGGACGTCGTCAAGGAGTGGCTGGGCGAAGCCTGAGCCCACTTTACCGTGTTGCGTCACTCCGACGCGGCCGTTTTCAGGGGTGCCCCAGGGCGCCCCTGCTGTCGTTGATGTCCTCCACGCTGTCGTCGCGGGAACGCTCTACAGCCGCGGAATGTGACATGCTTGTGGCAGCATTGGCAGCGCGTCCTCGGCCCCTGCCGTTGAAGATGCCGCTGGCAAGCGCCTTCAGACAGGCCACACTTCAGGCAGGCACGGCCAACAGACTGGCACAACAAACGAGCAACGAGTGACAGCAGCATGGCTTGACGGCAGCAACACTTTGCACCTCATCTTCAAACGCAAGGGAGATCGCACGTGGAAACAGACCCTAACCACAAGCCCTCGAGCGCCGATACCGGCAGCGAGGGGGTACCGGCCCCGGACGGGCCCGCCAATCTGATCGATACCGATTACGTCATCGGTCAGGACAATATCGTCACCAAATCCTTCGGCGTGGACGTCGACCTGCACGGCAAGGTCTTCTCCGTCTCATCGCTGCTGATTCTGGTGTTCGTTATCCTGACCCTGGCCTTCCAGACCAGCGCCGAGCCGTTCTTCAACGGCATCCGCGGTTGGCTGACCAGCAACCTGTCGTGGGTCTTCCTGCTGGGCGGCAACGTCTTCGTGCTGCTGTCGCTGGGGCTGATCTTCACCCCTCTGGGCAAGGTCCGTATCGGTGGTGCTCACGCGACACCTGACTACAGTTACATGGGCTGGTTCGCCATGCTGTTCGCCGCCGGCATGGGCATCGGCCTGATGTTCTACGGCGTGTCCGAGCCGATGTCGCACTTCTCGACGGCGCTGGGTGGCACGACCGTCGGTGACAACGGTATTCGCACTGACTGGGCGCCTCTTGGCGGCGCCGCTGGCGATGAACAGGCCGCCGTCAACCTGGGCATGGCCGCTACCATCTTCCACTGGGGGCTCCACCCCTGGGCAGCCTACGCCATTGTCGGCCTGTCGCTGGCCATCTTTTCGTTCAACAAGGGCCTGCCGCTGACCATGCGCTCCGTGTTCTACCCGATTCTGGGTGAACGCGTGTGGGGCTGGCCTGGACACCTGATCGACATCCTGGCGGTGTTCGCCACCTTGTTCGGTCTGGCGACCTCGCTGGGTCTCGGTGCCTCCCAGGCAGCCGCCGGCCTCAACGAGCTGTTTGGCACGCCGAACACCGACACCACCATGGTGCTGCTGATTGTCGCGATCACTGGCGTGGCGCTCTGCTCCATCATGCTGGGCGTCGACAAGGGCGTACAGCGCCTGTCCCAGGTCAACATGGTGCTGGCGTTCCTGCTGCTGGCCTTCGTGATCATCGTTGGCCCAACCCTGGCGATTGCCACCGGCTTCTTCTCCAACCTGGGACACTACCTGGCTGAACTGCCAGCACTGTCCAACCCCTTCGGCCGTGAAGACGCCAACTTCGTGCAGGGCTGGACTGCCTTCTACTGGGCCTGGTGGATCTCCTGGTCACCGTTCGTCGGCATGTTCATCGCCCGTGTCAGCCGTGGCCGCACCGTGCGCGAGTTCCTGACGGCCGTGCTGCTGGTACCGACCCTGGTCTCGGTACTGTGGATGACGTCGTTCGGCGGCACCGCCATCGAGCAGTACATCACCGATGGCTTCCAGGGTGTGCAGGATGCCGCACTGGAGCTGAAGCTGTTCGCCATGCTGGGTGAGCTGCCGCTGGCGTCGATCACGTCGTTCATCGGCATCGTGCTGGTCATCGTGTTCTTCGTGACCTCGTCCGACTCCGGCTCTCTGGTCATTGACTCGATCACCGCAGGTGGCAAGGTCGATGCCCCCAAGCCGCAGCGCGTGTTCTGGGCACTGATCGAAGGCGCCATTGCCATTGCCCTGCTGCTGGGTGGTGGCCTGACAGCGCTGCAGGCGGCAGCCGTGTCGACCGGTCTGCCGTTCACGCTGGTGCTGCTGGTGGCCAGTTACGCCATCATCAAGGGCCTGATGAGCGAGCCCAAGGCCGTCTGATTCGGCCTGACAGCTTCGTATCATCTACCATCGGCGGCCTTGTGGCCGCCGATGGTCGTTATGGCCGCCTGAAAAGCAGCACCCTCCTGCCGGATAAGCCTCTGCTAAGGTTTGTCGTCTAGGGTGGCGGGCATCCGTTGATGGAGCCTGTCATGTCCAAGCTGACGTTGCTTAAGCGATCCCTGTCCAAGCACTGCCTATCCAAGCACTCCCTATCCCAGCACTCCCTGTCCAAGCTACCCCTGCCCCATTTGACACCATTGACCACGGTGATGCTGGCGGCAGCGTTGCTGACCATCGTGCGCGTGGCATCTACTCCGTTGATGCCCATCGACGAGACCCGCTATCTGGGTGTTGCCTGGGAAATGTGGCAGCGCCACCTTTGGCTGGTACCCCAGCTCAATGGCGAGCCCTATGCCCACAAGCCTCCCCTGCTGTTCTGGCTCATTCATCTGGCCTGGGCGATCTTCGGCACCGACGACCCGGTCGGGCGCCTTGCGGTGCCTTTGGTGGGTCTACTGAGCTATCCCCTGCTGGTGGCCATTGTTCGCGTCGGATTCCCGCAAAGCGTCGCACAGGCGCGCTGGGCTCCCGGGCTACTGCTGGGCATGACGCTCTGGTCGGTCTTCTTGCCGCTATCGATGTTCGACATTCTGCTGACCACCTGCCTGCTGCTGGCAGTGCTCGGCCTGGTCGGCCTAGCGCGATACGGGGGGACAGGTTGGGTAGTGATGAGCGGCGTGGGACTGGGACTCGGATTGCTGGCCAAGGGGCCGGTGATACTGCTGTATTGGCTGCCGCTGGCGCTGGGAATCGGCTGGTGGTCGCCGCGCTCACTTGGCGCCAGCGCGATGGCACTCTGTGGCTCTGGGACAATCGGCCTGGCCATGGGCCTGGCCTGGGCCTTGCCCGCGGCACAGGCCGGTGGAGCCGACTATGCCCGTGACATCCTGTGGGGCCAGTTTGCCGGCAGGGTCAGTCATTCCTTTGCCCACGCCCGCCCCTGGTACTGGTACCTGCCGCTAATCCCGCTCGCGCTGTTTCCCTGGTCGATGACATCGTTGTGGTGGCGTCCCCGACTGACGTCCCGACTGGCCCGCCTGGCTCTGCTCGGCGTGCTGCCAGCGGTCCTTGTACTGAGCCTGATCAGTGGCAAGCAGGCGCACTACCTGATCCCGACACTGCCCTTCGCTGCGCTGTGGATCAGCCTGGGCTTGCCTGGCAAGGGGCAGCCACTGCTGGCAAGCCACGGCAGATGGCTACGACATATGCCATGGCTGGCAGTCCCGCTGCTGCTGGTCATGCCGGAGCTCTTGCAGACACTGGGAGGCGTTACGCCTGTTCACAATGGCTATCGCGCGCTGGCGCTGGTTCCCCTGCTGCTGGCCATGATCGCTGCTCCTCAACGCTCTTCGCGCCTGGCCCTGCTGGTGTGGCCGGTCACCCTGACCTGCCTGCTGGTCAGCACCCGCCCGCTGCTGACACAACGCTATGACCTTACTCCTCTGGCCCAGCGACTCCACCAGCTGGAGACTCGCGGAACTCCCGTTGCCTACGCCGGGCGCTACGCGGACCAGTTCCAGTATCTTGGCCGGCTGCAACGCCCTCTGGTCGAGTTGGAGGACGACGAGGTGGATCGCTGGTGGGCTTCCCATCCGAACGGTCGCATCGTCACCAGCGACGATCAGCTTCCGCTACCCGAGAACGCCACCACCATCCTCTATCAACCCTATCGAGGAAAAACCTATCGCCTGCTGACACGGTCACCGAACGGACGACCCGGCAGTGTCGCAGGGGTCCACCCGCCACTGCTGTGGGAAGGCCAGCCTAAGGCTCAACTCCAGAGCATTCCGATGGGCGTTTCCGGAGCGTAGTTGCCGGCGACCTGGGCCTGCAGCAGCTCGGCCGTGGCGATAGCATCGGTCAAGGCATGATGTCCGTGGTAGTGAGGCAGGCCATAGCGCACCCGGCTGTCATGCAGGCGGATGGAGGCCGGCGGCCGCCCCATCCAGCGTCGAAAGCGCGCCATCAGTGATTGCCGATGGATTCTCGCCTCCAGGGACATGGTGTCGATGACCGGAAAACTCAGAGTCTCCTGCCACTTAGCCTGCACGGCAGCCTGCAGAAAGGCCCTTTCGATGTGGCGATAGTGCACCACCAGCAGGTGCCCGGCCATCGCCTCGAAGACCTCCTCGAGCACCTCTTCGATGCGCGGTGCTCCCTGGATATCGGCGTGGGTGATGTGATGGAAGGTGACCGATTCGGCCTTGAGCGTGCGGTGCGGCCTGACCACCCAGTAGCGTCGCTCCGACAGACGAATCCGTGACAGTGAGAACGGTACCAGGCCAATCGACACGATCTCGTCTCGCTTGGGGTCCAGCCCAGTGGTTTCCAGATCCAGGGCCATCAGCGGGGCCTCCTGCACGGGCAGGATCGGGGACAGATCCGCACCAGCAAAGAAGTCCACCAGGGCACGCTGACGACTCTGCTGGCGCCGGGCCACCAGGTAGTCGTGCCAGTCAGGGGCCGAGCGTGTCTTGGGTCGAAGGAGTGGCATGGCCGCCTACCTGTGCGTCATCGGGTAGCGAAACTTGAGAAACTTCTGGGCATTGCTGAGCGCCTGGAAGGCATCCTTCAGGTGATGGCGCTCTTCGCTGGACACGTTTTCGGGCTCGATGTTGTTGTCCGGCTGCTGCTCATGCTCGAGATCGATGACCTGATGGCGAATCCGCGACATCGACAGAAACTCCAGCGCGTAGCGCAGCCGGTCACTGACGCCTGGCGCCAGCAGCTGAGTGCGGTCGATGTCATCGAGTCGATCGAAGCTGTTCTGGGCACGGGACCCACAGGCCAGGGCATGGATACGAATCAGATCGACCATGGGAGCGGTGCCCCGGCGCTTCAAGTTGATCGAGTTGTTGTGCTTGCCGTCCTTCTCCATCACAAACGTCCGAAAGAAGCCAAGTGGCGGCGTACGGTTGAGGGCATTGCGCGCCATGGCAGCCAGGAAGCGCTTGTGCTGTGATGCCTTGGTAGCCACCAGGTCCTGCAAGGCTTCCACCAGCGGGTTGTCGCCATGCACGGTATCCAGGTCGAAGAAGATGGAGCTGTGCAACAGCCCCTCCGGCGAGGGCTGCTCGATCCACTGCGTGAAATAGCGCTTCCATACCGCCAAGGGCTGACGCCACTTGGGATTGGTGGCCATCACGTCGCCCTTGCAGTAGGTGTACCCGCAGGCGGCAAGGCCATCACTGACGCGTTTGGCCATGGTGGCGAAGTACTCGTCATGTAGCGCCGGGTCGAAGTCGTCGGAGAGAACCAGGGCGTTATCCTGGTCGGTGACAATGCTCTGCTCGTTGCGCGCCATGGAACCCAACGCCATGAAGCAGTAAGGAACCGGTGGCGGCCCCAACTCCTCTTCCGCCATTTCCAAAAGGCGCCGGGTAAAGCTGCGACCGATGGTCGACAGCGCCTTGCCCACCATCTGCGAGTCGGCGCCATCATGCACCATCCGCACGAACGCTGCCTGCACGTCGGGGGCCAGCTTGGCCAGACTCTCCACCGATGGCTGGTGAAAGATATTGCTCACCAGATATAGGCTGCTCTGGGTCTCGTAGCGAATGATATCGGACAGATGCACGATGCCCACCGGTGAGCGCCGATGCATGACCGGCAGATGATGGATGTTGTTACGCAACATGCACAGCATCGCTTCCTGCACCGACTCATCGGACTGTATCGCGATCAGCCGACGACCCGCCACCTCCCCTACCGGGGTATTCGGTGACAGCCCCTCGGCGACCACCTTGGTACGAAAATCGCTGTCGGTGAGGATCCCGGTCACTTGCCAGTAGGTGCCCTCGCTGTCCTTGAAGGTATAGCGGGGGTTGTCCCCGGGCTTGTCCAGCACCAGCACGGCGGACGCCTGGAAGTCGCTGATCTGGCGGGCCGCGTGTTGCACCGTTGCACGGGCCTCCACCATCACCGGATAGCGGGTCAGCAGCTTGCGGATCCGCGTCACCATCATGTCGTTGTTCTTGCGCTGGCTTTCGACCGCCGTCTCGAGCCGGGGGCGATCCACCTCGACAAAGTCAGAGAAGGCTTCATCGGCCTCGCACAGCCGATGGAACATGGCCTCGGGAATGAAGTAGATCAGACTGTCTTCCAGCGCCTTGGCGGGAAAGCGAACTCTGCTGTGGCGCAACAGGCTGAAATGGCCAAAGATATCGCCCTCGCCAAGCAGGTTGTAAAGCTCGCCGTTGCGGCGCGAGACCTCCACCGCGCCACTGCGGATGTAGCAGAACTCCTCGTGCACCGCATCGAGCTCGAGAATCGTCGAGCCCGCCTTGAAATAGCTGACCTGTACCTGGCTCGCCACCTCATCCAGCAGCTCATCCGTGAGGCCATCAAAGGGCGGGAAGCGCCCCATGTGCTGGCTGATTTCCAACAGTTCCGCTTCCATGGTGTCCTCCGCGCGGTGCCGGTACAGGCGCGCTACATGCTCGGCGCCCTCATGCAGAAAGGATGCGGGCCATGGCAATGGCTGTAAAGCGTTTGCTCACTCGGCGGGAGGATGCAGCCGTGGGTCCAGGACGAAGGGCTCGATCACGACGATCTCGACGCCCTCCTGCCCCGTCAGCGGATTCATCACGATAGTGCGACTGGACCGGAGAGGCGTGCAGTCCTCTCACTGGGTGCTAAGAGGCTGGTCACAACAGCATCTCACACAAAAGACCCGCTGACCCGGATAGTCAGCGGGGAGCGTTCACCCAGTTCGCCTGGCGTGATCCCCATGGGCAACCGACCAGGTCGGTGCCATCTCCTGAACGCGCTTCATCATGTCAGGACTTCACGGAATGGCCAGACCCCTGTCATGGAACGTCTCTACCCCGAGCCCACCGCAATACCAGCGTGCGCTGCACACTGGCCAGAGTATGGCGGGTATGGCGGATATAGCGCAGGCAGCGTGAAGCATGACGGATGCCTATCAAGTGTTTCGATCACAGCGTGTTTTCTTCACCGCACTGACATGAATAACGCAGGGCGTGACACGAGCAGAGTTCTCACTTGCAGCACATGCAAGCGGCTCGACATCAAGAGCCTGACATAGTTCCCAGCACAGCTCTTACTGCAGCTCCTAACACCGCTTTTATCTACCCAGGACAATTCGTAAGTCTAAAGCGTTACGTCGTCTGGTACAGCGAGCGCTTTCCTCGGGCAGTCCTTAAAAGATAAGTGAAAAGCCGAAAGACCTAAAAAAGTCATTATGGTGAATCATCTCATATACAAGCAGTTCGTGTAGAAGCAGAAGCAAATGCCTTTTCCATAGAGGAATGTCAATTTTTCATCCGAAACCGCCATGCATTTTTATTGCAAACAAGAACGCGCTATTAAAAAATATTAATCGACAACACCTCTAGCAGCTCCGCGAAAAAACGCATCGCGTATAAGCGGAAGTTAAATTCCTATCCAGAAGGCATCAGCATGACACCTTTAGAGTTTGCGAAAGAGAACGCCAGATACACCATTGATCTACGTCAGCATTTCCACGAAAACCCAGAACTGAGCCAGCAGGAATTTAAAACGGCAGAGCGTATTTGCCATGAGCTCGACAAATTAAACATCTCCTATGAAAAGGAGGTGTGTGGTACTGGAATACTGGCAACCATTGAAGGTCAACCTGGGGATGTCGTTCTTGGCCTTCGTGCAGACATTGATGCACTGCCAGTCACGGAAGCCTCTGGCGTCTCATTTTCCTCAAAAAACCAAGGGGTGATGCATGCATGCGGCCACGACGGCCATATTGCCATGCTACTGACTGCTGCCAAGTTCCTGTCGGAGAACAGAGATACGTTCAAAGGAACAGCCAAACTTATCTTCCAGCCTGATGAAGAGCTTGAGGGCGCCGCTCAGAAGATCGTGGCCGAAAGAAGCGATTTTTTTGAAGATATGACTGCCATTGCTGGACTACATGTGTGGCCAGATATTCCCGTCGGCACCATCTCTGTCGATAGCGGTCCGCGCATGGCAGAAGCCGACTTCTTCGATATCACCATCGTAGGAAGCAGCGGCCATGGATCCATGCCTCACCAGACCATCGATCCTGTGTTGATTTCTGCGCATGTCATTACCAGCCTTCAGAGTATCTGCAGCAGACAGGTTGATCCCTTCCTTCCCACCGTGGTCAGCGTGTGCGCGGTCAATGGCGGAGTCGCTCACAACGCTATTCCCGATACCGTCCACCTCAAGGGCACATGTCGCTACTTCTCTAATGACACGAGAGACACCATAAAACAGCGTATTGAAACCATCGTGCAGGGTGTTACCTCATCGTTTGGCGCAACCTACGAGATTGAATACCTCTATGGAGCACCATTCGTCGAGAATGACGAACACTTTTCATCGCTGGCACAGCAGTCCGTCATCAATACACTTGGACCGTCCGCACTTGTCTCAGTCGCGCCCTCCATGGCGGGTGAAGACTTCTCGGAATATCTCCAGAAGGTTCCGGGATGCTTTGGCTTCATCGGCATCGGAAAAGGTGAGGGACAGTATCCGCTGCACCATTCGAAATTCGATATGCAAGAAGCCGGCCTGATCAACGGCGTGGCGTTTCTTGTCGATTATGCTTCTTCTCTCCTCAAGTAAATCCATCTGCAGAGAACACCCATGAACGCAAAGCTATTTAAGTATCTACAGATACTGGCACTATCATCGGCCGGGGCGACCATCTATCTCATTCCCTACATCAGGTATGTATTCTACGATTACCAGATTGCGGCGATGGATATCAGCAACCAGCAAATTGGCCTACTGACCACTATCTATACGGTGGGCACCACCCTGCTGATGATCCCAGGGGGTATTCTGGCAGATAAGAGCTCCACTAAGCGCTGTATTATTTTATCGCTACTTTCGACGTCAATACTGACCTTTATCTACGCCTTCAACATGGGCTATGGCATCAGTCTGGCCATCTGGTTCCTGTTATCGTTCTCTACCGTATTTGTTTTCTGGGGCGCCCTCATGAAAACGATTCGCCTGATCGGGGGAGAAAAAGAGCAAGGGTTCATGTATGGACTTTACTACATGGGCAACGGACTCTTCGGCGCGGCCATCAATGGCATTGCTGTGTGGGTACTAGGCTTCTCGGACGACATGTCGCAGCAATTCTTCTACGTTGTCATGATTTACGGCATCAGTACCACGATTGCAGCAGCCGTCGTCTGGTTCCTCATCAAGGAGGATCGCGAGGCGTCCCGCAACCTTGTTACCAATAACTTTGATAGCTCGCAGATCGTGGTCCTGCTCAAGAGCCCAGTGCTCTGGATCTTCTCGGTCATTATCTTTGCCGCCTTCATGATTTTCTCCAGCAACGTCTACTTTACGCCTTATCTGACCGACATCTATGGGGTCTCTCCTGAGCAGTCTGGCATTCTTACCATCTTCAGAACCTACGTGTTCTACATACTCGCTCCCGTCAGCGGTCTCATCGCCGACAAGGTGTTCAAATCGACCAGCCGCTGGTTCGTGGTACTCTTCGCGATCCTTGCCCTGCTCTACACCGGCGTGATCTACATGCCAGAAAATGCCAGCTCGACCATGGTCAGCCTCTATTCCCTGCTGCCAGGCATCTTCAGCTTGTCGCTCTACGGCATCGTGTTCTCCATCGCCAGTGAAACCAAGATCCCGGCATCTCTGATGGCTACCGCTGCAGGTATTGCTTCGGTGATTGGGTTCTCTCCCGACCTGTTCTCAGCGACGCTTTTCGGCCACTGGCTAGATCTGGACAAGGCGCTTGGCTACCACAATATCTTCCTCACCCTGGCCCTGGTCAGCGTGCTGGGAATGATTGCGTCATTCACCATCAGCGCCAGAGCAAGAAAGCTGGCCCTCCAGGTCAGCCACTGACGCAAGGCTGTCCCCAAAACGAAGACGCCCCCTCCGGCGGAAAGCCGGAGGGGGCGTCTTTATGGACAGTCACCTATCAGGACTGTGCCATCTCCTGAACGCGCTTCATCATGTCAGGATTCTGCTGAATGGCCTGGCCGATGGCATTGAACTTCTCCACCTCGAGCCCGCTTTGCTGTACGGCCTCGACCATCTTCTGGTTGGCCTCGGTGCGCACATCCTGCTGGGCCTGCTGGTCCTCGGCTTCTTGCAGGCGCTGGGTGTAATCCTGAGAAATCGTAGCGATCTCCTTGGACGCATCGGCGAACTTCTGCAGTTCGGCGTCAGAGAAGTTCTGTGCCTGTACTGCTGCTTCCACGTCGGCGCTGGACGATGCCTGGGCGCTGGCGTCTTGAGCGTGGGCCGTGGCGCTCATCAGACCGGCGGAGAGCAGTGCGGCAGTAATCAGGGCAGTGAATCGTTGCATGAAGTCCTCCAGGAGGTCATTGAGAATTCGTCAATCGCTCGCCCATTGTGACGACACACGTTCGCATCGGTTCCCCACGATCGTGTTACGGAATGCAAGCCAGCTGTCTCCAGCGAGCGACATCAGCGTGAAGAGCTGACTCCATGGTACGCCAACGCTGCGTCAGGTGAAGTGCAGAATAGCGGACACTTCTCGCGGTTTCTGTCACTACGTAGCGGGGGCAGCGACTCGGCCGTGCCGGCGCGGATGTGCCGACACTCGCGCCTGCGGCTAGCAAGCCAAGCACTGTCTCCCCTGCCACCGGATGCTCCGGCGACAGGGGAGAAGCGTTGGCCTAGCCGGCGCTATCCGTAAGCCAGGTTGGGTAGCCAGGTCACCAGCGCCGGGAACAGGATGACCAGCAACAGCCCCAAGGCCTGCAGAGCCAGGAACGGGAAGGATGAGCGGAAAATCTGCCCCATGGTGATATGGGGAGGACACACGCCCTTGATGTAGAACAACGCATAGCCAAAGGGAGGACTCAGAAATGACATCTGCATGTTGACCAGATAGATGACCCCGAACCACAGCGACACATCGGCGGGATCTACGCCAGGCAGCCCCAGCACCCCGGTAAAGTCGAGCCCCTTGATCAGCGGCACGAAGATCGGCACCGCCAACAGCAGGATACCGACCCAATCCAGGAACATGCCCAGCGCCACCAGCAACACCATCATCAACGCCAGTACCGCGTAAGGACCGAGCCCAGCGCCGGCGATCAGGTCCTGCACGAAGGTCTGGCCCCCCTGCAGGATGTAGAAGCCGACGAAGATGCTGGCGCCGAAGATGATCCACATCACCATCGCCGTGGCCACCAAAGTCGTCATGCAGGCGGCGTGCAGATTGGGCCAGGTCAGGCGCTTATGCAGTGCCGCCACCAGCAAGGCACCGAAGGTTCCGATACCGGCCGCTTCCACCGGCGTGGCGACGCCGGTGAAGATGATCCCGAGTACCAACATCACCAGCGCGATGGGCGCCAGCATATTGCGCAACAGCCTCAGCTTCTCGGCGCTGGACACGCGATCTTCCACCGGCATCGGCGGTGCCACCTTGATGTTCAAGGTACCCCGCATCCAGCAATAGAAGGCGTACATGCCCGCCAGCAGGAGACCAGGAATCAGCGAGCCGAGATAGAGCTCGCCTACGGACTGCTGGGCGATGACGCCGTAGATGATCGCCAGGATCGAGGGAGGGATCAGAATGCCCAGGGTGCCGCCGGCCATGATCGAGCCCAGCGCTATCTCGGGCTGATAGTTGCGCTTGAGCATCGCCGGCAAGGCGATCAGCCCCATCGTCACAACGGCGGCCCCTATCACACCGACCATGGCGGCCAGCAAGGTGGAGGCAATGATGGTGGCGATGGCCAGCCCGGCCTTGAGGCCCCCCATCCACTTGTAGACCACATCGAACAGCTCTTCGATGATGCCCGCTTTCTCCAGTACCGCCGCCATGAAGATAAACAGCGGGATGGCGGACAGCTGGTAATTGGTCATCATCGGGAAGATCCGCGATGGCATCAGGTTCAGCATGTGCTGATCGCCCACCAGGTACAGGAAGACGACACCGAGCCCACCGGTGACGAAGGCCAGCGGCAACCCAGCCACCAGGACCACCATCAAGGTGCCGAACATCAGTAACGTCAGCTCGCCAATGCCGACGGTGGCCAGGGCATTCTCCAGGCTCATCGCCAGGCTTTCATAGTCGGTCAGAGCGATGTTGACCACTTCATACAGCGTGTAGGCACCCAGCAGCAGAGCCAGCCCCACCAGTACGGCAGCAAAGGTCCGGCTACCGGCGTGGCTCTGGCGGTGATGGGCGTAGGACTGCATATCGCGAATCAGCTGCGCGATGCCCTGCAACAGCAACAGCAATGCCCCCAGGAACAGCATGAATTTGACCGGATAATACTGTACGGCCCATTCGGTGAAGGACACCTCATTGGCGTAGCTGTCTCCAAACCACCAGACATCACTGACCGACTGTGAGAAGAAGCGCCACCCGGTGGTCAGTAGCGCCAGGGTGAAGATAAAGAAGAAAATCGAGGTGACCAGGTCCAGCGCTGCCTTGTTGAGCGGCGCCGCCCGCTGGTAGAGGATATCGACTCGTACATGCCCCCCTTCACGCAGGGCGAAGGCGCCCGCCAGCAGGTATTGCATGCCGAACATCAGGGTCATCGACTCATGCGCCCAGTTGGTCGGCGAGTTGAAGGCGTAGCGCATCAGCACTTCGTAGGTGAAGACAAAGGGGGCTATCAGCGACCAGTAAGCCACATAGCGACCGGCGAACCCCGAGATGCGGTCGATACCCGCCGTCAGCGCATTTCCCGGCGGCACATAGTCAGCCTGCTCCGACGACACAGGCGTCTCGGCCGTATCACTACCGCTGACCTGACCGCCGCGGCGAAAACTTCTGTCCACCAACAGCATCACGACCAGCGGCAACCCCGCCAACACCGACCAGTACAGCCAGTGAGGCAGAACGAAATCGATCTGAAGATTCATTGACGCTCCTCCGCAGGCCGCCGGCTTGCTGCAGGCGACCACGGACCATTCATCGAAGCCGATCGGGCAGTCCCGGGCGGCACGTCAGTCATTCAGGAGTACTCGCGACGCTGGCGCCCCAGCGTCGCGGTTGCCCTCAAGCGTTGAGCTCGAAATCCTTGATGTCTTCTTCGGTGATCAGGGCCACCGCCGGGTCGAGCATGGTGTTGAGGTGGGCGCGGAACAGCTTCGCCGCATCCGGATCCTTGTTGGCCCATTCAAACCACAGCGGGATCGCGGCATCGCGGAAGCGGTCGGCATCCTCTTCTGACAGGTGGATGATCTCGACACCCTTCTCGCGATACTTCGGCCAGGCCTCGGCGTTGGCCTTCTGGATGGCGGCGTAGTGCTCGCGGGAGTAGGCGGCGACCAGGTCGTGCATCAGGTCCTTGGTCTGATCGGACATGCGCTCGTAGACGCGGCGGTTGACCGCGATGTCCATGAGGTCTACCGCCTGGTGCAGACAGGGCGTCGAAGGCGGGCCCATGATGATGTAATCGGTCACCTGCCAGAAGCCCAGTTCGAAGTTGACCGCCGCACCGGTGTAATCCGCCGCATCAATCGTCCCCTTCTCGAGGGCCGGATAGACCTCTGAGCCAGGCAGCAGCGTGGTACGGGCGCCGATCTTGGCGAAGGTTTCGGCGACAATGCCGCCCGGCATGCGGATCTTGACTCCTTCAAAGTCGTCAAAGCTTCTCAACGGCACCTTGGAGTGAATCAGGTTGAGGTCGTGGTGCACGTAGCCCAGCAGTTCCTGACCCTGTTTGCGGTAAAGATCCTTGGCAATACCGAAGCCGCCGTAAGCGCCGAACATCATGTCCCACTGGTGAGGCACGGACAGGCCCATGGGGTAGGCCGTCAGAAACACCCCAGCCGGCATCTTTCCTGGCCAGTAGACGGTGAACCAGTTCTGTCCATCGAGCACCCCATTACGAACCGCATCGGCTACCTCGAAGGCGCCGGCGACGGCGCCGGCAGGAAAAGGCTCAATCGTCACTTCACCACTGGTGGCCTCGGCCACACCGTTAGCCCATTGTTCGAAGATGCGATAGCCGGTCGTCCCTGGCTGCCAGGACGATTGCATGCGGATGCGAATGCCCTGCTGAGCCTGCACATTGCCGACCCAGGGAGCCGCCACCGCAGCGGCAGAGCCGACCGCCGCAGCCTTGAGGAAGCGGCGGCGATCCGGCGTCACAGGACTGGCAGCGGCCGCATGGGTATCGAGAGGTGTCGTAGACATGCCAGGCTGATCTTGCCGGGACTTGTCGATCGGAGACATGGCAAAACTCCAGGTGGATCGGCACGCCGAGGGTCGGCGGTGCCAGGTGCGTTGTTGTTGTCGATCCATGGCGTCATCATTGACTACCGCAGGCGTTCTGGATGGGACCCAGGCCCTGCACGCGTCCATGCGCAGACATCCGCCACCTGACTGCAGGTATTTCCCCAGCGATGCGGCATCAGAGCTTGGGTGATGTGCGGCTCGAGCTGCTGCGCAGCCATATGCCGGCTCACCGTTTTGCTCCTAAAGCCCTGATGGAACGGAGCCCTGATTCACTAGAGCACACACCTGTCGCGGGACGGCTGTCGTCGAAAAAAAGCTAGCGAAAAGCACTAATACGGCCAACGCAGTGTTTCAACGCAAGTGCCCTCTCCGATTGGTCTGACCAGTGCCCATAGAGGCAAAAAAACTTGTAAAAACAACCCAAATCATGGTCTGACCAATCATCTGACGACGTCTCGACCTACGACCAAAGCACGACAGCGACGGGACATCGGCAGCTCCAGCCCGGCCGCCTTTTCAGGCATCATGGGCTCTGCTTTCACGGCTCGCACCTCCGGGCCCTGGCTTATCGCAAAGGAGCCTCTCCATGGAACGGATCCTGTCTTCTCGGCAGTCGCCGGTATTGCTGCCCTTACTGACCACTGTATCCATCACTGCATGCGCCACTGAATTCGCCACAGTCGCCACCACCATCACAGCGCCTGACGTGTGCTCCGAGACGCACCCATGAGCAGCACGAAGACGCTGCCTGGCGGACTGACAGCAGCCATGCCGTTGGTCTTCGTACTGCTGTGGAGTACCGGCTTCATCGGTGCCAAATTCGGCCTGCCCTACGCCGAGCCCTTCACCTTTCTGACCATCCGCTTCATCGCTACCCTGGCGCTGCTGGTACCGATTGTGTTGCTCACTCGATCGGCATGGCCACAGGGGCTGCGTCTGTGGGGGCACGTCGCCGTGTCGGGGTGCCTCGTCCATGGGGCCTATCTAGGCGGCGTGTTCTATGCCATCAGTCTGGGTATGCCGGCGGGGCTGGCCTCTTTACTGGTGGGCCTGCAGCCGCTGCTAACGGCGGCACTGGCGGGCCCATTGCTTGGCGAGAGGCTCACACCGGTGCAATGGCTGGGGCTCGTGATGGGGCTTGCAGGCGTCAGCCTGGTGCTGGGCGGCAAGATGGACCTGTCGGCCCTGTCCTTCGACGGGTTCGGCTGGCCTGCGCTGGCCTGTACGCTGGTCGCGCTGCTGGGTATCGCGCTGGGAACGCTGTACCAGAAGCGCTTTTGTACCGGCATGCCTCTGCTCGGGGGCAGCGTGGTGCAATATCTGGGCGCTCTGGCGCTGCTCGGTGGGGGTTGCCTGCTGCTGGAAAGCCGCGAGGTCGAGTGGACACTGACCTTTGTCCTGACCCTTGGCTGGCTGGTGCTGGTGCTGTCGATCGCGGCCATTCTGCTGTTGATGCTGCTGATCAAGCGCGGAGAAGCTTCCCGGGTCGCCAGCCTGTTCTACCTGGTTCCGCCGGTGACCGCGGTCGAGGCCTGGTGGCTCTTCGATGAAGGCCTGCCGGCGCTATCCCTGGCCGGCATGGTCATCGCCATCGCCGGGGTGGCGCTGACGATCCGTGCCAAGCGCGGCAGGTGATGCGCCGGCACCGGGCGCATCAGTCCACCTTCACCTGTCGGAAGCGAGCATTGATCACACAGTAGGTGCCGTAATTGAGCAGTCCTCCTGCCACCGCGGCCAACCACCATGGGCCAAAGGGCTGGGCGGCCAGAGCATCCAAGGCCCCACCCAGCCCCTCCGCCTGGCCTGGGTCGGCCTGCCAGGCAGCAGCCAGCAGAAAGCCTCCGATCAGTGCGAAGACGACACCGCGAGCGGCCAGGCCCCAGCGGCTGAGCCCTGACGCGAGGTCTTTCTGGCGCTTGCTCATGTCCTGTCGTCGCCAGCGCTCCAAGTAGCTGGCGGTCAACGCACGCCAAGACTGGCGCACGCCAACACCGATAAAGATCAGGCCCAGTGCGGCCACCAGCCAGAGACCGCCAGGGTGGGACATCAGCATCGCTGTTCGCTCCTCTGCCCCTCCTGTGGTCTCGTGAGGATCATCCAGCAGCTCAAGCCCGTACCAGCCTAGACTGGCGTAGATGAGTCCGCTGATCACCAGCGCCGCCCGTGTGCCCAGGGCCTTCAGACTACGGCCACGATTCTCCACATCGAACAGTCCCTGCAAGCCACGCCAGGCGGCATAGGCATAGAGCCCCGCCACCAGTGCCGCCAGCATCAGCGAGCCAAACGGTTGCCGCGCCAGATGAGCCAGGGCTTCCTTGGTGCCGACATTGTCACCGCCCAGTCCCACCGCCCCCAGCGCGGCCAGGATTCCGATCAGCAGATAGACAACGCCCTTGGCGGTATAGCCAAGTCGCGCCAGGATGACGATCCATCTACGCCGATGACGTAGAGGCGCAGGTAGAGAGGGCATGACAGCTCCAGACGCTCAAGACCCCTCTATCCTCCGCAAAAAATCTCGTTTCAGCAAAAACGATTGGCAGCGCAGCCTCCCCCAGCGTCTGGAATCGTCCTGATTCGGCCTGTTATTGGCAAACTTGGCCATCACCGCCCTGACGTTCTGGCGATGAGCCGCTAGCCCAGCCGATTCAGGGCATGGGCGGCAATGGCCGTATCCTGCACGCCCGTCCCGGTGAGGTCACACACGGTAATGGTGGCATCGGACAGGCGCAGACGATCCCCACGCGCAATGACCTGGCCCAGTTCATGCACCTTGAACGGCACCTCACGTCCATGAAACGCCTTCAGCTCGCCGTTGGACTCGCTCTGGGCGCGGGTGTCACAGACAAAGGCGTCGGCACGCGTCAGTACGCTTTCGGCCAACTCCCGCTTATCCGGACTATCCGAGCCCATGGCGGTCACATGCACCCCTTCGGGCAGGTCGGCGGCCTCCAGAATCGGTGCCTGGGAAGGCGTGGTGGTGACGATGATGTCGGCCATCGCGCAGGCCTCACGCACACTGCCATGGACATTCACGGTAAGCCCAGCCGCACGCATGGTCTCGGCGTACTCCTCGGCAGCCGACCCACGCCGAGACCACACATCGACGATCTCGATGTCACGTACCAGCCGCAGTGCCTCGACCTGCCGGATGGCCTGCTCCCCGGCTCCCAGCACGGTGACGCGACGACTGGAGTCACGCGACAGGTACTTGGCAGCGATGGCGCCCGCCAAGGCGGTGCGCACCATCGTCAGATAGCCCTCATCGAACAGCACCGCATCGACCAGACCGGTGCGGGCCGAGAACACCATCATCAGGCCGTTCAGGCTCGGCAGGCCTATCTTGGGATTGTCGAAGAACCCTGGGCTGACCTTGATCGCAAAGCGGTCGTGACCACGAATATGGGCGGTCTTGACGTCCACTTCGCCATTAGCCTCCTCAATGGCCATGGACAGGATCGGCGGCTGCACCACCTCGCCTCGCCCCAGCGCGGCGAAGCCCTCTTCGACGGCTGCCAGGGCGTGATGGTCGATAGCGACAGCCTGACGAATCTGTTCGCGGTTGAAGAGCTGCATGCATGGCTCCTTGTCATGGATAGGACACCTGTCACCTATCGGTGCCCTGTGAAGAAAGTTCTGAGGCGGACGCTGGATCCAACCTTGGTCTCAAGTGCAGGCCTCAAGTGCGGGCCTCAAGTGCGCGCCTCAGCCGCGAGGGCCATCGGCCGCACACCGGCGCGCCTGGTCAAGGGTATCCAGCGAAACGCCATTGCCGGAAAGTACCAGCACAACGCGCTCTCCGCGAACGTCCAGATGGCCCTGCGCCATGGCCGCCAAACCGACAGCGGCGGCCCCTTCCACCAGGATCTTGTCGTGCTCGAGCAGGTCCACCATGGCCTGGGCGATGGCACGCTCCGACACTTGGCAATGGTCGTCCATCACCTGCTTGACCAGCTCGAAGGTGCAGCGATTGTCCAAGCCGATACCGCCACCCAGGGAGTCTCCCAGGCTCTCGACCTCGTCCACCTCTACCGGATAGCCCGCCGTGAGGCTGGCATGCATGGCGGCCCCCTCGGCCAGGCTGACACCGCTGACGCGGGCAGCAGGACGCACGCCCTTGATCGCGGCCCCAATGCCTCCCAGCAGTCCTCCACCGGACAGCCCCACGATCACTCGGTCAAGCTCGGGCAGGTCTTCCAGCAGCTCGATCCCGATGGTGCCCTGGCCCGCCGCGATAAGGGGGTCATCAAAGGGAGGGATCAGCGTCATGCCCTCCTGCTCCACCAAGCGCGCCACCTCCATGAAGGCCTCATCCTGGCTGGCTCCCACCTGTCGAACCTGGGCGCCCAGGGCCTCGATAGCGGCGACCTTGTTAGCCGGCACCAATCGCGACAGGCAGATCACGGCGGGTACCCCGAGACGCGACGCCGCATAGGCGACCGCGCGCCCATGGTTGCCGGTGGAGGCGGTGGTCACGCCACGTGCCAGGGCATCGCGTCCATCTCGCTCCAGCAGCGCGGCGATCATGTTGGTGGCACCGCGCAGCTTGAACGCGCCGGTGGGCTGCAAGGTTTCGAGCTTGAGATACACCTCAGCGTCAAAGCGTTCGGACAGCGGTCGCGACAACACCAGCGGTGTACGTGTCACCTGGCCGGCAATCCGGTGTCGGGCCTTGAAGATCTCGTCCAGGCTCACGCCATGGGCAGAGCACGTGGAGGCTTGCATGGCTGTCTCCTTTTATGGTGCGCGACGAAGGCGACCGTCCTTCAGCGCCCCCGCCGCCGCATAAAAACCGACAGGGGCCGCCTCCCTCAAGGAGACGACCCCATGTCACACACCGCAGATCAGCGCTGACGTCAGGCGGTCTGCAGTACGCCTTCCTTGACCAGCTGATCGGTGACCTTGTTCACGGCACGCTCGGCACGGGCGACAATTTCATCGACCTCGGCGCGGGTAGTGGTCAGCGGCGGCGCAAACCCGAGGATGTCACCCTGCGGCATGGCACGAGCAATCAGGTTCTCCTCGAGCGCCGCGGCGGCGATCCGTGGGCCCACCTTGTGGCTCGCGTCGAAGGCCTGGCGGGATTCAGGATCCACGGCAAACTCCAGTGCCGCCAGCATGCCCACCCCACGGGCCTCACCGACGATGGGGTGATCGCCGAACACCGCCTGCATGCGGCTCTGCAGGTAGGCGCCGGTATCACGCGCGTTGCCGGTCAGCTTCTCACGCTCGATGATCGCCAGGTTGGCCAGAGCTGCAGCACACCCCAGAGCGTGGCCGGAATAGGTCCAACCGTGACCGATCGGGCCCAGCTCGCTGGTACCTTGCTCAAGCACTTGCCACACGCGATCCCCCACGATCACTCCGGACAAGGGCTGATAGGCACTGGTCAGGCCCTTGGCGATGGTGATCAGGTCGGGCTTGATGCCATAGGCGTGGCTGCCGAAATCGGCGCCGATACGGCCAAAGCCACAGACCACTTCATCGGCGATCAGCAGGATGTCGTACTTCGCCAGCACCGCCTGGATGGCGTCCCAGTATCCTTCGGGCGGAGGCACGATGCCGCCGGTGCCGAGCACCGGCTCACCAATGAAGGCCGCCACGGTGTCGGGACCTTCCGCCAGAATCATCTCTTCGAGCTTCTCGGCACAATAGGCGGAGAACTCGCGCTCGCTCATGCCGGCCTGCTCGGCACTGCGCTGGTAGTAATGGGGTGCCTCGGTGTGCAGCACGCCGGCCATGGGCAGGTCGAACTGATCATGGAACGCCTTCAGACCGGTCAGCGAGCCGGTGGCCAGGCCAGAGCCGTGATAGCCACGCTGGCGCGAGATGACCTTCTTCTTCTGTGGGCGGCCCAGAACGTTGTTGTAGTAGCGCACCAGCTTCAGCTGGGTCTCGTTGGCATCGCTGCCGCCCAGGCCATAGTAGACCTTGGACATGCCGGGACCCGCCAGCTTCAGAATCTGCTCGGACAGGGCGATCTGAGGCTCATTGGAGTGACCAACGTAGGTGTGATAGTAGGACATCTCCAGCGCCTGCTGGTAAATGGCCTCGGCGACTTCGGTGCGGCCATAGCCGATGTTGACGCAGTAGAGCCCGGCAAAACCGTCGATGAATTCGCGGCCGTCCTTGTCGACGATGTGAATGCCCTTGCCGCCGGTGATGACGCGGCCAGGCGCGTCGCCATGGGCGAAGTCACGCAGGTGCGTAGAGGCGTGAAAGGTGACCTTGCGGTCGCGATCGATCAGGTCCTGATGGGTGCTCATGTGGTTTCCTTGTTTCCTTGCCCGTAGCGCTTCCCGCTCTCGCCGAGAGAACGGATCAGCGGTTTCGTCATCAATGTCGGCCCGTACCTGCTACGGGCCGACCGTCCTGCCGCGGTCATGTCGTCCATCACCGCAGGCTGTCATCTAGCTGCCGGAGACCGAGCCCAGTGCGCCGAGGCAGTAGTACTTGGTTTCCAGATATTCATCGATACCGGTGGCGCCACCTTCGCGTCCCAGGCCCGACTGCTTGACGCCCCCAAACGGCACGGGAGGACCGGTCATCTTGACCGAGTTCACCGACACCATGCCGAACTCCAGGGCGCGCAGCAGTTTCCAGATCCGCCTGATGTCATGGGTGTAGACATAGGCGGCCAGCCCGTACTCAGTGTCATTGGCCAGAGCGATCACCTCATCGTCATCGCGGTAAGCCGTCACGCCCGCCACCGGAGCAAAACACTCCTGACGCCATACTTTCATGTCCTGGGTCACGCCGGTGAGCAGCACCGGCATGAAGAAGTTCTCTCCCGGAGCATCCGTCTGATCCCCGGCGACCAATGTGGCACCGCGGGAGACGGCGTCGTCCACGGTGGCACGGGCGTTTTCCACCGCCCGGCGGTGAATCAACGGCCCCAGGTCCACTTCGCTGAGCATCCCGTCGCCCACGGTCAAGGCGGCCATGCGCTCAGTAAAGTGCGCCACGAAGGCGTCGTGGATCGACTCGTGCACCAGGATCCGGTTGGCCGCCAGGCAGTCCTGCCCCGCGGTCTGGAACTTGGCCGCCACGGCGGCCAGGGCCGCTTCCTTGGGGTCCATGTCCGGGCCCACGATGAAGGGCGCGTTACCGCCGAGCTCCATCGACACCCGCTTGACCGTCGGCGCGGATTGCTCCAGCAACAGTCGCCCCACACGGGTCGAGCCGGTGAAGGACACCGCCTTGACCCGGTCCTCGGCGCACAGCAGCGATGACACCTGGGCGGCATCCCCCAGCACCACATTGAAGATGCCCGCCGGGATTCCGGCACGCTCGGCCAGCTCCGCCAGGGCCAACGCAGAGAACGGCGTCTCGTTGGCCGGCTTGACGATCACCGGACACCCCGCCGCCATGGCGGCTGCTGCCTTGCGGGTGATCATCGCCAGCGGAAAATTCCATGGCGTGATCAGCAGCGCAATGCCGACCGGCTCCTTGATCGTCCCCAGCGCCGCGTTGGGAATGTGGCTGGGAATCGTCTCGCCGTAGGTTCGCTTGCCCTCCTCGGCGAACCAGCGCACGAAGCTGGCCCCGTACTCCACTTCTCCACGTGCATCGGGCAGCGGCTTGCCTTGCTCGAGCGTCATGATCGTCGCCAGATCTTCGCGGTGCTGCTGCAGCAAGTCGTACCACGCCAGCAGACGTTCACAGCGCTCGTCGGCGCGCAGGGCTCGCCACTGGGCGAAGGCCTCGTCGGCCACGTCCACACTACGACGGATCTGGGCCGGCTCGAGCAGAGGGATATGACCGATCACCTCACCATTGGCGGGGTTGATCACCGCTTCTTCGCGGCCTTCATCACCGTGGGTCCACTTGCCACCGATGTAGGCATACTGACGAAACAGACGCGGATCGCTGAGCTTCATTACGCTACCTCCCTAGTCGGTTCCGTCGTCTCATCAGGGGGACGGAACACCTGTATCAATGCCATGGCAGGCGCCACGCAATGACGTCATGGTAAGGGAGATACCAGGGACGGACTTTTTGAAGCCGCCGCTGGAAGATGGCATTTTTTTTGTCCCGACTCGCTACATCGAGGTTTTTTCTGCCATGCAGGTTTGTGCAAACCGATGACCCAGGCAGGCCCCTGACGAGGCCCGGCCCGAACCTCAAGTAGCGCTGCTGTTCAGAGCGTCGATATCGACCCCCTGGCGCGGCGCCTTAACCTGCTTGGTCACGATGTAGGTGAAATAGCGCTCGATCCCGATGTCCGACGTCAGCCAGTCATCGATCAATCGCTGATAGGCGTCGATGGTCTCGGTCTCGACCTTGATCAAGTAGTCGACCCCTCCACCGACGGCCACACATTCCGTCACCTCGTCGGTCGCATGAATCAATGCCTCGAACCGCTGGAAGCTCTCGGCGTTATGGGCCTTGAGCTCGATCTGCACCCATACGGGGGTGCGCCGAACCAATGCGGCGGCATTGATTCTGGCGCAATAGCCTTCGATGACGCCGGCCTTCTCCAGACGCCTCACCCGCTCCCAGCAGGGGCTGACCGAGAGGTTGATGGCTTCGGCCAGCCGCGACTTGGTGATGCGCCCGTCCTGGGACAGGATGGACAGTATCTTGAGATCGTAACGGTCAAGTTTCATGACTCGCCCAGGGATTCCACCACTTCCGCGATCACCGCAATGGTGTCCCCCATGTTGACCTGTGCCGGAAAGCGACGGGCCGCCAGGATGCCATCGCGTTCGGCCCGATACTCGATGGGCTTGGCACCGCTGCGCGTCATGTCATACACCCTTGCAATCACATCACCGCGTTGAACGCTGTCGCCGAGGGCGTGGGTCAGTTCGAGCAGCCCGGTGTGTTCACTCTGCACGTAGCAGCTGGCATCCGGCATATCGAGATAGACCTGGGTCTCGGGCATCGCTACCTCACCCTGCTTCAAGCCGAAGTGAATCAAGATATTGTCGATGCCGCGCTCGGTGATGGCGAGGCTCTCGGGGGTCGAGGTGCCACCGCCACCCAGCTCGGTCGCGATGAAGACCTTGCCCTGACTTTCCACCACCGTATCGAACAGGGCCGCTGCATCGAGTTCGAACATCATCATGGCGTAGGGAGCGCCAAAGGCCTTGGCGCCTTCCAGCGCCTGACGCTGCTGCTCGGGGTTGTCGAGCACATGGGATGCACCAAACGGAATGATATCGAGGGTGCGGCCGCCAGAATGCAGGTCCAGCACGATATCGGCCATCGGCACCATTTCGCGAGTGAAGTAGTCGGCGATCTTTTCCGTGACGCTGCCGTCGGGGTCTCCCGGAAAGCTGCGATTGAGGTTCCCGCCATCCATCGGTGAGGTGCGTCGTCCTACCTGGGCTGCCGGCGTGTTCATCATCGGTACGATGATCACCCTCCCCTGCACCTCTTCCGGCTTGAGCGATACCGAGAGTTTCTGCAGCGCCGTGATGCCCTCGTACTCATCACCATGGTTGCCACCGGTCAACAGCGCCGTGGGACCCTCGCCATTGGCCACCACCGTCACCGGAATCATCACCGCTCCCCAGGCCGATTCGTCGTTGGAAATCGGCAGTTTGAGAAAACCGTGCTGAACGCCCTGGGCGTCGAAATCGACGGTGGCGGAAATCGGGCTCTTGCGCTTGCTCATGGGAACTCCAGAACAGAATCTGCGGAAAGCATGTCGATGCCGTCATGGGCACCGGATTATCGTGAGATCGCATCCGGCGCTGTGGTCCTGTCATGGCAACGGGACAGCAGCGCCGCAGCGGTCAGGGGAAACGCCTACTTGACGAATAGCTGACGCGGGAAGTCGGCCAGGGGCTCAGCCCCGTTTTCGGTGATCAGGATGCTTTCGGTAATCTCGAGCCCCCAGTCATCCATCCACATGCCCGGCATGAAGTGAAAGGTCATGCCCGGTTCGAGGATGGTGTCGTCAGACGGGCGCAGGCTCATGGTACGCTCGCCCCAGTCCGGGGGATAGCTGATGCCGATGGGGTATCCGCAGCGGGCGCCCCCCCGGTCAAAGCCGTACTTGTCCATCGCCGCGCCGAGCGCCAGAGCGATATCGGCGGTACGATTGCCCGGCTTGGCCACCGCAAGACCGTTTTCGATACCTTCCAGCAAGGCCGACTCACCGCGCACGAACTCCTTGGGCGGCTTGCCCAGAAACACCGTGCGCGACAGCGGGCAGTGGTAGCGCTTGTAGCAGCCGGCAATCTCGAAAAAGGTGCCTTCCCCCTCGCGAAAGGGAGTGTCGTCCCAGGTCAGGTGCGGTGCCGCGGCGTCACTGCCCGTCGGCAGCAGCGGGACGATGGCCGGATAGTCACCGCCATAGACCTGACCGGTGCTGTCGGTCCAGCCTTCAATGCCGACACGATAGATTTCCGACACCAGCTTGGACTTGGCCAGCCCCGGCTCGATCATCTCGAGAATGCGTGAATGCATGCCCTCGACGATACGCGCCGCCACCCGCATGTACTCGATCTCACGCGGAGACTTGATCGCTCGGCACCAGTTAACCAGTGCATTGGCATCCTGAAAACGCGCGTGGGGCAGTTCCTTGACCAGACTCTGATAGGCCTTGGCGGAGAAGTAGTAATTGTCCATCTCCATGCCGACCACCCCTTCACACCATGCCCGGTCAGGCATGATCGACTGCGCCAGATACTCCATGGGGTGCATGTCGGGGTTCTGGACGTAATAGTCGGGGTAATAGGTGATGTTGTCCGGATCCATCCAGCAGGTGCGCAGCGCACCGTTGCTGTCCTGACGCCGGCCGTACCACACGGGCTCGCCCTCGAGCCCCAGCAAGACGCACTGATGTACGTAAAAGGACCAGCCATCGTAGCCCGTCAGCCAGGCCATGTTGGACGGGTCGCTGACGATCAGCACATCGATGCCTCGCATCGCCATCTCGGCACGCACCTTCTGCAGGCGCTGAGCGTATTCCTCACGAGTGAACGGCAGGGATACCTGAATCATGAAACCACTCGCCAAACAATGTCATCACCGAAAACCGGGCAACTAGAGGCCCGGCGCGCCCTTGCAGATGCCTTGAACGAACCGGCGTCAACCGCTGCCGAAGATGGGCCTGGGGCCTCGCCGCTTTCGTTCAATGTCTGCTTGATGCGGCATTGCTTCCCCTGTAGCGTGCGGAGGAAAGAATTGTCATGACAATCGTCATGAAGCGTCATGACAATGACTGATCAATGCCGTCTTGCTGATACTAGCACTACGTATAAGCTCCCGGTCAAAGGCTTTATTGCATCATGACAATTGATCTACTCGGCCAACTCGCTGCCCTGATCGATGGGCTTCCCGACGACGGCCAGCCAAAGTACCTGGCCATTGCGCGGGCGCTGTCCCGAGGCATACGCTCTGGTGAGCTTATGCCGGGCACTCGCTTGCCGCCCCACCGAAGATTGGCAGAGCACATTGGCGTCAGCGTACAAACGGTATCTCGCGCCTATGCACAGGCCGAAAAAATGGGCCTGGTCCAGGCCAGGGTCGGCAGTGGCACCTGGATCAATGCGCTGGACGACAATCGCGAGTCCGCCTATCTGCGCGCAGGTGAGCCCCGCTCGGAACAGGCATTGATTGACCTGTCGATTGCTCATCCGGTGTGTCCTCCCGCCCATCATCAGCGCTTTCGTGACAGCCTGCGCGAACTGGCTGACACGGCGCATCCTGACGTGTTTGCCGCGTGCCGCCCGATTGCTGGACTCCCTCATCAACGCGAGCTGGCCAGCTGGTGGCTGAACGAGCGGCTGGGGATGCCTGGCGAGCCGGACGACCGCATCCTCACCAACGGTGGCGCTCACGGCATCATGCTGGCCATTTCCAGCGTGGTGCAACACGGTGATCTGGTGCTGACCGAAGCCCTGACCGACCATGGGCTGATCGCCCTGTCGCGAACACTTGGCTTCCAGCTGAGAGGCGTCGCCATCGATGGTCAGGGCATGGTGCCGGAGGCACTGGATGCCGCGTGTCGCCGCTTCAAGCCTCGCGCCGTGTGCCTGACATCAAGCCAGCTCAACCCTACCGGAGCGACTCAGGGCGAGGCCCGTCGGGACGACATTGCCGCGATCCTCGAGCGGCATGGCGTCTGGCTGATCGAAGATGACGTTCACGCATTGCTTGAGCCCCAACCCCTGGCCCCGGTCAGCGCGCGCATCCCCACCCAAGGGTTTCATGTCACCAGCCTGACCAAGGCCACCATGCCGGGACTGCGCGCGGGATATCTGACCGTACCGCGCAGCCAGCTTCACCATACGCTGCCACGCCTGCGCGCGACCTCCTGGATGGCCACGCCGCTGTGCTTTGAAGTGGCCAATGCTTGGCTGGAGGACGGCAGCGTGGATCAGATGGCGGCTCATCAACGGGATCTGCTGGCCGAGCGCCAGCGCTTGGCCGCCCGCCTGCTGGCGGAGCATGGCCGCGCCTCTCGCCCCACTAGCCTGCATGTGTGGCTATCGCTACCGGGAAGCTGGCGCGCGGAGGAACTACAGCAACTGGCCGAACAGGAAGGCGTGGCGATCACCACGGCCACGCCCTTCATGGTGGAGCAGACTCCGGCCCCGCGACGAGTGCGCTTGAGCCTTGGCGCCGAGCCGGATATCGAACGCCTGGAGGAAGGCCTCAGGCGCCTGGCGCAGCTGCTGGATGACGCCCCGCCCCCCATGATGCAGATTGTCTACTAGACCCGACCTACCGCCCGCAGAGGACTGTCCATGAAAGTTATCGTACATACCGACCAGGCAGACCAGTGGCAGCGCGCCTTGAGCGAACGGCTACCCGGCGCGACCATTTGGAAGAGCCAGGACACGGATCGACAGCAGCGCGCCGAGGCCGACTACCTGGCCGCCTGGAAACCGGATGAGACGCTGATGCGGGAGTGCTCCGGCCTCAAGGGCATCATCAACCTGGGGGCTGGGGTCGATGCCTTGCTGAACAATCCGGCCCTGCCCCGAGATGTCCCGATCGTCAAGCTGCGCGATGCGGGCATGGCCGAGCTGATCGCCGACTACACCCGCTACGGCCTGCTGCATTTCCAACGGGACTTCGATCGCTATCAGCGCCAGCAACAGCAGGCCCAGTGGCGAGAACACGCCGTCATCGACAAGCAGGAGTGGACGGTCGGCGTACTGGGATTGGGGGCCATCGGCGCCAAGGTCGCCGCCACCATCGCCGCCGACGGCTACCCGGTGCTCGGCTGGAGTCGATCGCCCAAGTCGCTGGAAGATATCGAGTGCCTGCACGGTGACGCTGGGCTGGAGCAGGCGCTGCAACGCTCACGCACCCTGGTGCTGCTTCTGCCAGATACCCCTGCGACTCACCACATCATCAACCAGCGCAGCCTGGCGCTACTGCCCCAGGGTGCCAGCCTGATCAACCCCGGTCGCGGCACCTTGATTGACGAGGCAGCGCTGCTGCAGGCATTGGGCCCGGCCGATGACCATCAGGAGGGTCGTCTGCGCGGGGCGCTGCTCGACGCCTTCCCGGTGGAACCCTTGCCGTCCTCCAGCCCGCTGTGGCACCACCCGAGGGTTCTGGTGACGCCTCACATGGCTGGCCCCACCCCGCTCAACGAAGCCCTCGACCAGGTCGCCGCCAGCATCGAGGCGCTTAGCCAGGGCAAGGAGATCGAGACCGTGGACCCCGAAGCAGGCTATTGATAGCAGCGCTCATCGTGGCCTGGAATCGCTGACACACCCTTGCGAACCAGAAAAAAAGGGCACCTCATGGAGGTGCCCTTCTGCGGTCGTTGATCAACGATCTTGCATCACGTCACTGCTCAACTGTCACCGCCGATCTTGTCCTGGGTGCGCGTGTCGAAGTCACTGGCATCGTGCCGTTCGTGCAGCTGCTCGGCAGGCTCGCCGAAGGTGCGATTGACCATGCGCCCACGCTTGACGGCGGGGCGGGCATCGATGGCCTTGGCCCAGCGCAGCACGTGGGTGTACTCGTGCACCGACAGAAACTCGGCGGCATCGTACAGCCGGCCCAGGACCAGCTGGCCGTACCAGGCAAACGTCGCCATGTCGGCGATGCTGTAGCTGTCACCCGCCAGGAATTCATGGTCGGCCAGGTGGCGATCCAGCACATCCAGCTGGCGCTTGGTTTCCATGGTGAAGCGATTGATCGGATACTCGTACTTCTCAGGCGCGTAGGCATAGAAATGCCCGAAGCCTCCGCCCAGATACGGCGCGGACCCCATCTGCCAGAACAGCCAGTTCATGGCCTCGGTCCGGGCCTTGTGGTCAGTGGGCAGAAAGGCGCCAAATTTCTCCGCCAGATACACCAGGATTGACCCCGACTCAAACACCCGCGTCGCTGGCTGAGTGCTGTGGTCCACCAATGCCGGGATCTTCGAGTTCGGGTTGATCTCCACGAAACCGCTGGAGAACTGGTCGCCATCGCCGATGCGGATCAACCAGGCATCGTATTCCGCCTGGTCATGGCCCAGCGCCAACAACTCCTCCAGCATGATATTGACCTTCACACCATTGGGCGTCGCCAGGGAGTAGAGCTGCAGCGGGTGTTTTCCGACCGGTAGCTCCTTGTCGTGGGTCGGTCCGGCGATCGGCCGGTTGATGCTGGCAAATTGACCGCCACTTTCGCCTTCCCACTTCCATACTTTCGGCGGCTGGTACTGTGTGTCGTTGCTCATGATGTTCCTTCACGTGATGTGGGCATCATCCCGCTCAGACCGGGATCCGCTGTCGTCATGTTCGTCGGCAAATCGAGTCGGGTGGCAACGGCGCCACCCTCCTCGCCGCAACATGACCCGACAGCTGACTCAGTGCCGATGTTCCCGCCTAGCTTACAGCTCCTGACGGGTCGGGCGCAGCACCAGCTCATTGACGTCCACGTCGGCCGGCTGCTCCACCGCAAAGGCGATCGCGCGAGCCACCGCGTCAGCGTCGATGGCCAGGGTGTAAAGCTCATTGACCCCCTTGGCCGTATCATCATCGCTGATCGATTGGGTCAATTCAGTGTCAATGGCCCCAGGGGAGATGTTGGTGGCCCGGATCTCGCCACCGGACTCCTGACGCAGCCCTTCGGTCAACGCCTTGACCGCGAACTTGGTCGCGCAGTAGACCGCCGCGGCCGGGAATACCACATGGCCCGCCACGGAGGACAGGTTGATGACGTGGCCCTCGTGCTGTTCACGCATGGTGGGTAGAACGGCGGCAATGCCGTAGAGCACGCCCTTGATGTTGACGTCCACCATCTGGTCCCACTCGTCTACCTTGAGCTTGTCCAGCGGCGACAGCGGCATCAGGCCAGCATTGTTGACCAGCACATCGATCCGCCCGAACTCGTCACGAGCCAGCTGTGCCAGGGCCTCTACCTGCTCACGATCGGTCACGTCGGTCACCCGGTAGACGGCTTGCCCACCTTCGGCCTTGATCTCCTCGCACAGGCGCTTGAGGCGGTCGTCGCGGCGAGCCCCCAGCACGAGCCTGGCGCCACCCTTGGCCAGACGCTTGGCTGTCGCCTCGCCCAGACCGCTGCTGGCACCGGTGATAATGACCACCTTGTCCTGGATGCCGTCGGTACTTACGTTCTTGATATCCATGCTGATCTCCATTATCGATCCGTGAAGACATCGACGCTCGGTAAAAACACCCGTCGCCCCATGTCATGCACGAAGCACGCCCGTCTGGGGTCGCTCCGCGAAGGCCTCAGAGCGTCACCGAATGCGTCATTGAGACTGTCGTTGAGAATGTCATCTAGCGTGCCGTTAAGAGTGTCATTAACGGTGTCGTGTCTAAGCGCCACCGCACCCCCGCGGGGTGCGGGACTCGGCTCTCCGGGGGAGCCGTCTCCATCACTGTTCGTCGAGAAACGGATAGTCGGTGTAGCCCGTTTCATCGCCACCGTAGAAGGTGTCGTAGTCCGGCTCATTGAGGGGCGCATGGCGGCGGAAGCGTTCAGGCAAGTCCGGGTTCGCGATGAACGGGCGGCCGAAGGTCACCAGATCCGTCTTGCCGGCGGCAATACGCTCGCGCGCCTCGCTGGCGGTGTAGGCACCGTTGGCAATGTACACGCCGCTGAAGCTGTCACGGATGGCGCTGATGATGGCTTCGGGACGGCCGTTCTCATGATTGCCCTGGAAGGAATCCTCGACCACCTCCAGGTAGGCAATGCCGATGTTATCCAGTGCCGCAGCGAAGGCAGGAAAGGTCTCTTCAGGCTTCTGGTCGTGCACGTCATTGAAGCTGCCCGTCGGGCTGATGCGCACGCCGACACGCCCCTTGCCCCATACGTCGACCACGGCGCGCACGACTTCCAGCGGCAGGCGCAGGCGATTCTCGACACTGCCACCATAGGCGTCGGTGCGAGCGTTGCTGTCTGACTTGAGAAACTGATCGAGCAAATAACCGTTGGCAGCGTGGACCTGAACACCGTCGAAGCCCGCCTCACGCGCATTGATGGCGGCCTGGCGATACTGCTCGACGATACCGGGCAGCTCGTCAACGTCCAGCGCACGGGGGGTCGGTACATCGACCATGCCTGATTCAGCGCTGATAAACGTCTTGGCCCCCTCCGGCTTGATCGCCGACGGGGCGACCGGGTCAGCCTTGCCGGGCTGTAGCTCGGGATGGGAAATCCGTCCAACATGCCACAGTTGGGCATGGATACGGCCGCCGGCCTCATGCACCGCATCGGTGACCTTGCGCCAGCCTGCGATCTGCTCCTGGCTGTGAATGCCAGGGGTGAACGCATAGCCCTTTCCCTGGGGTGAAATCTGCGTCGCCTCACTCAAGATCAGAGCGGCACCCGCGCGCTGACGGTAGTAGTCCACATTCATCTGCTGCGGGATATCCCCTGGCTGCGCGGAACGCGAGCGCGTGAGCGGAGACATCAAGACACGATGCGGCAGTTCAATATCACCCAGTGCCTGGGGGGTAAAAAGCGGATCCTGTTCAGCGCTCATACAAAGCCTCCTGATCAGTGGTCATCGTCTTGGCGTGACGATCTGGCAAGAAAATGAAAAAGGTCGCCGTTGTTGCTGGTGCAACGTTTTCACGTGACGAGAGATTCCGTTGGCTGTCCTGCCAATGCCATCACGCCACCGCTAGACAGCCTAGGTGAGTAGCGCTGGCCGCCAGCACTGGAGACCCGTCCTGGTTGCTGGCAATGGAAACTAGCCCTGACGTCGAAACCTGACGCCTATCCCGGAAGGGACTCACCAGTGACGCTCTCTATCAATACACTTAATGTACAACTATTGAATAGATTTTCAACCATGCTGTACAAATTTTTAGACCAGTCTATTAGTGATTGCGTTCAAAAAAAAGCACCAGGAGCGCTGCACACGTCCAGCGAGCGGAATGAGTCGCCGGACGCACTTGTCGCGAAGCCCGAAGAGCGCGAAACCCGAGGCCTAAGCGCTATCGGCGAGGCGTCAGGGCTGTGCCCAATGCAGCGGCTCATTCGTGCAGGCGCTTGTTCCGTCTTGCCGCAGTGACGCCGCGATGCTGCCGAAGCGGTTCACGCGGTCCTGCTCTTGCGGCTCAGGCCTTGATACACGCCAGCAACGTGTCCTCAAACTCCGACATGGGCGAGCAGGTCCTCATCATCTTGGCCCTGAGCATGGCACCCTGCCAGCCCGCCAGGATGAACGATGCCATCGCCTCTGCGGAGATATCGCTGCGAATCGTCCCTGCTTGCTGCCCTTCTTTCAGGCAGCTGGCAAAGTAGCTTTCCCAGCGTTTGAAAATGCCGTCAAGGGCGTCTCGCAAGCAGTCACTTTGGGACGACATCTCCTGTCCCAGGGTGCCAATCAGACAGCCGCGCAAGTGTCCGCATTCCGCCATGCCTTGACGCGCTTCAGCGAAATAACGGTGCAGCCGCGCAAAGGGCTCGTCAGAAGAATGCACCAGCAAGGCCTGGAAGCGCTTGTCGTACTCTTCCGCGAAAGACTCAACGACCGCAAGGCCGAACGCCTCCTTGCTGGCGAAGTAGTGATAGAAGGACCCCTTCGGCACGCCTGCCGCCTTGAGCACCGCATTGATGCCCGTGGCCGTATAGCCGTGCTCGGCAAAGGTGGTCATGCCGACCTGAATCAACAGGTCTCTGGTGGGAGCTTTAGTCGTCATACATCGCACACTAGACCAGTCGTCTACTCACGTCAACCCCATCACAGGTGACTCCGCCGATAACCGCCAGCCTGACCACCAAGGCCCGAATAACGGGGCCTTGGCGTCGAGCAAACACCCACTTCATGGCCTCGCCAGCAGCACAATGAGGCACCGAACCGACCACTAACTATAGGGATACGCTCTATCGATGTACCTCATCGTTACCCTTCAGGGTTTCACTGCGACGCTTATTTGCGGCGTTTGCCCTGCGGCAATCGATTGGCGACGACACCCGTGCGTGAGCCTCCTCCCCTGCATGGGTCTCGCCACCGCCCGCTGCTGTCTACAGCAGCGCGTTCTACAGCAGCGCGTTGAACTGGCGCAACCACTCCGGATGCGCCGGCCAGGCTGGCGCGGTCACGAACTTGCCACAGGTGATTGCATCGGTCACCTCAAGGTCGACAAATTC
This sequence comes from Halomonas sp. DP3Y7-2, assembly GCF_019800795.1. Classification (NCBI taxonomy): domain Bacteria; kingdom Pseudomonadati; phylum Pseudomonadota; class Gammaproteobacteria; order Oceanospirillales; family Halomonadaceae; genus Halomonas; species Halomonas sp. DP3Y7-2. The sequence continues at coordinate 179,350 of NZ_JAHVKJ010000010.1, read as the reverse complement.
TCCTCCGGCCAGGCGCACTTCCGGCGCACAGGCCGGGTACGCGGAGATGCGGTGACCCGACAATGACACCGCGGCGGCCAACAGTTGGGCACCATGGCAGACGGCTGCAACCGGTTTTTCACTGTCGACGAAGTGGCGCACTACCTCCAGCACCCGTTCGTCCAGGCGCAGATACTCCGGCGCTCTGCCACCTGGGATTACCAAACCGTTGTAGTCTGCTACGGTGATGTCAGCAAAGGTCTCGTTCAGCGCGAACAGATGCCCCGGCTTTTCGGTATAGGTCTGGTCACCTTCGAAGTCATGGATGGCCGTCTTGACCGTATCGCCTTCCTTCTTGTCAGGACAGACCGCATCGACACGGTGCCCCATGGCCTGCAAGGCCTGGAACGGCACCATGATTTCATAATCTTCGACAAAATCTCCCGCGAGCAGCAACAAACGTGCCATAAGGCAGACTCCTTGGTCGTTGGAAACGGCGCAGGGTCGAGGCATTGACCGAAAAGTCGACGAGCGCAGGCACTTTTCAGACCCGCCTCACGCTGACCATGCTGTCATGCAGCGTAACCACTGATCCGCGTCATCGCCAGCGTCGCGGAACCTTGTCGCGGAATCGGCCTCCCACTGTAAGCGACCCGACTTGCCAGCACGGATAACACCATGGCCTCTATTCTCCACTATCGCCGACTTGTCACCCACTGCCGCCAGGCGCTCGGCGCCAGTCTGCTGTGGCTGCTGCTCCTGCCTGCCACAGCACAGGCCGCGACGCTATCGGCCTTCGACGCTCGCTATCACCTGTCGGTGGACGGCTGGCCGGATGCCACCGTCCATCACCGTCTGCAGCCAGAGGGCGAACATTGGCTCAGTGATATGCGCGCTCGCGTCGCCGTTGCAGAAGGTCAGGAGAGCGCGAGATTCCTGAGCCAGGGGGCACAGCTTCAAGCCATTGGTTACGCCAGCGGCTACAAGCTGCTGGGTATCGGCAAGCGCTACCAGCTCAATGCACCGCAGCTGCGGCAGACCCCTGATCGGCAGACAGCGTTGATTCAGCTGTCTAGCCAGGTACAGCAGCATGGCTGCTCGCCCTCCTGTGAGCTTCGCTATCTCGACCACAAGGGCGAACAGGAACGACTGATTGCCACCCCCATGGCGTCACGCAGGATGGAAGTGCAGGGACGCTCCATCGACGCGCCCAGGGTTCGACTGGCAGACCCTGACAAAGACGACCGACACATGGTGGTGACCTTTCATCCTGAGCTTGCTGGCCTGTTGCTCGGCGTGACCTATACCAAGCGGGGCGAGCAGGTCAGCGAGCTGGCACTCACCTCACTCACCCTTCCGTGACCCACCCCCCATCCCAACCGAGGTCGCAGACCTCCGCTCGGCGGCGCTTCCCCCTCTCTTGCACCGACGACGCTCTGCCGCTTTGGTCGGCTTTCCCGGCCGACCAAATTTGCATAGAGTAGTGCGCTTTATGTTGGCACCGCAGGTAGCGAGGGACATGTCCCAGCGCTCTACCTGCCCATGTTGCCCGCGGCTATCACCCGGGCGCTTCGTGCTGCGAGTGGATCGCCCATGGCAGCGATCCAGCCACCCCTTATACCGGCCGACCATCTCCTTTTCTCCCTGCGTTCTGGGAAGCGCCGACAAGCACTCTATCTATCAAGCAAGGATGCACTTTCATGTTTAGCGGTCTGCTGATCGTTCTGCTGCCCCTGGTACTGGGCTACCTGATCCCCGTTCGCAGCGCTGCGGTGCTTGGCTGGATCAATCGAGGCGTCAGCGCCTCCATCTATCTCATCCTGCTGCTGATGGGCATCAGCCTTGCGGGTTTGCCAGACCTCGGCAACCAGCTGTCGCGCATGGGCGGCCAAGCGCTGACGCTGTTCAGCGTGATTTCGCTGTTCAATCTGGCAGCCCTGTGGTGGCTGTCGCGGCGACTGCGACTGGATCTGGGGAAAAGGCAGGTCGTTGAAGGAGCGCCCACCAGCAAACTGGCCGCCATGGCTGGCTCACTGGCGCTGGTCGGGGTGGTCGTTGCAGGCCTGGTCCTCGGCCTGCTGCTGGTCGGCCGCTGGGGGGCGACCCCTTTCCAGCTGGCGGAGCACCTCGCCGAGTGGGTGCTGTACCTGCTGCTGGCGTTGATCGGCTGCCAGCTGCGCAATTCCGGCATGCCACTCAAGCAGATCCTGTTGAACCGACATGGTCTCTACATCGCCTTGACGCTGGCAACGAGCTCGCTGCTGGGTGGGCTGGCGGCGGCCCCGCTGCTCGACCTTGAGTGGAACGAGGGGCTGGCCATGGCCTCGGGATTTGGCTGGTACTCGCTGTCGGGCATTCTGATCGGTGAGCACCTAGGCCCCGCGCTCGGGGGCGTCGCCTTCTTCAACGACTTGACGCGAGAGCTGCTGGCCTTCGTACTGATTCCTCTGGTCATGCGCCGCTATGCGCCATTGGCCATCGGCTACGGCGGCGCCACCTCGATGGACTTCACCCTGCCCGTCATTCAGCAGCACGGTGGCGTTCGCTGCGTGCCCATTGCGGTGGTCAGTGGCTTTCTGCTGTCGCTACTGTCACCACCGCTGATTCTCTTTCTGGTGTCACTGTAGCTTCAAGCGTCAGCGCCTGGCAGCGGACCAGGCTTACTGTCGGCACGACATCATCCATCGCAGCCCTGCTGGCGACTGCATCGGAGGACATCCCACCGTGAGCACGTCCGATCGCCCTATCACGCTGAAGGATCTGGCCCAGCGCCTCAAGGTCTCGACGGCCACGGTGTCCAATGCCTTCAACCGTCCCGATCAGCTGTCGCGCGCGCTGCGCGAACATATCCTGGCCGAGGCACGCCGCCTGGGATACCCCGGCCCGGATGCCCGGGCGCGCAGCTTGCGCACCGGGCAGTCACGCATCGTCGCGGTGGTACTGGCAGAAACCCTTACCTATAGCCTCAATGACGCCGTCTCCAGCGAGCTGCTCAGCGGTGTCACCGAGGTCCTCGACGCCCACGGCCACACCTTGTTGCTGCTGTCGGGGCGTCAGGCGGGCTCACCGCGCCAGGCCGACGCGCTGTGCCACCCGGGTTCCGCCAGCATGGCCGACGGCTTTATCGTCTACGGCTTGATGCCCGGTGACCGCCTGATCAACGAACTTCCCGCCCAACGACCTCTGGTTGGCGTCGATTTCCATATCGACGCTCGACCTACCGTGCACGTCGACAATGAACAGGCGTGCTACGCCATTGCGCGCCACGCTCTGACCCACGCGCCCCAACGCGCGGCCATTGTGAGTCTGCGTCTGACCGTGGAGCCGCATAATGGTCGGGTCAGCCAGGAACAGGACTATTTAAGCGCCGACCACACCATCACCCGGGCCAGACTGGATGGCTTCCAGCGCGCGCTGTCCGAGCAAGGCATAGACCCTGACGACGTGCCGGTGTGGAACATCGATGAAAACGTTCACGCTGTATGTTCCCCCGTCATCGCGGAGATTCTTGACCTTCCCGCCGAACAGCGTCCCGATCTGCTCTTGTGCATGTCGGACCGAATTGCCCTGACCGCGCTGACCCTGGCCGAGCAACGCGGCATCCGGGTGCCGCAGGACCTGCGCCTGACGGGCTTTGACGGCATCGAAGAGGGACAGTACCGCGCACCTCGGCTGACCACAGTACGTCAGAACAGCATCGAGAAAGGGCGCGTCGCAGCACGCATGGTACTCGGCCTTGAGCCCGCTCAGCACCAGCGCCTTTCCACCCAGTTGGTGCTGGGCGATACCTGCCCCTGAACCACCGTCGGCGACAAGCTGCACAAAGGTTTCACCGTTAATGACGCCTTTTCATGCCGAGCGATGGCATGCTGTGCAGGAACCACTGTCATCACGGTCAAGGAACTCGCGCATGTCCGCGAAACGTCTGTTTCGCCCAGCCTTCTCACGCCTGGGACTGAAGCTTTTCGCCATTATTCTGGTCGTCAACGTGGCCATTGCTGGCCTGGTCTTCGTGGCCATTTCTCGTAGTCTCGATCAGGGCTTCATCGAATACCTGGATCGTTCCCAGACCCGGCGTGCCGAAACCCTGGCGGAGGGGCTGGGCGAAGCCTGGGCGCGGCGACAGAACTGGCAATGGCTACGCCAGTCACCGCGGGCCTGGCATCATCTGGTGCGGCGACAGCTATGGCCCGGCGACAACCTGCCACCGCTGTCGATTGAAGGAGACCTGGGGGATCCACGGGATTTCGTACTGCACGACGAGAACGGACTGCCGGTCATCGGCCTGCCACCGGACAAGGATGACATGGCGGCAGAGCTTCGCTGGCTGCCGGTCATGAGTGCCGGGCGCCAGGTCGGGACCCTGGGGTATCGGCCTCCAGAACAGCTGATGGCCCGCATGGATCGACTGTTTCTGGCCCAGCAGCAGCGCAACCTGACGATCATCGTGATCGCACTGGCGCTGACGTCGCTGCTGCTGGCAGCCGCGCTGTCGTGGTGGATGGGACGCCGCGCCCGTGGCATGGCGCTGGCCACCCGGCGCCTGACCGAAGGCGACTACAGCATTCGCCTGCCCGAGCGGGGCCGCGATGAGCTGTCGAGCCTGTCACATGACTTCAACGTGCTGGCAGAAACCCTGGAGGCCAGTCGTGAGGCAAGAAGCCGCTGGGTATCGGACATCGCCCACGAGCTGCGCACGCCCCTGGCGGTGCTGCGTGGGGAGATCGAGGCGATGCAGGACGGCATTCGCGCCCTCGATCAGGACAATCTGCACTCACTGTCCCAGGAAGTGGGACAGCTGGAACGACTGGTCGCCGACCTGCGCCTGCTGTCACAGAGTGACGCTGGCGCGCTCGAAGTGCAGCTAGCCCCGCTGGACCTGGGCGAGCAGCTGTCCTCTCGCCTGGATGAGGCGGAGGGCTGGCTGAGTGACCACGGCATCAGCCTGGAGCATGATATCCAGCAGCCGGCCTGGATTCGTGGTGACATCCAGCGCCTGCGCCAGCTTTGGAATAACCTGATCGACAACACTTGCGCCTATACTCAGGCTCCTGGGCAGCTCAGGGTCCGACTCGAACGCGACGCCGACGACTGGCTGCTGCGCTGGGAAGATAGCGCCCCTGGCGTCCCGGCCAGCGAGCTGCCCCGCCTGACCGAGCGGCTATACCGCGTTGAAGGCTCCCGCAACCGCGCCAGCGGAGGCAGTGGCCTTGGCCTGTCCATCGCCACCGCCCTGGCACGGGCCCACGACGCCGAGATGACTCCCTCTCCTTCCGCTCTCGGAGGGTTATGCTGGACCTTGCGTTTTCCGGCCCTGCCCGACCACCTGCAGCAGCACGAGGACACCGAATGACTGATAACGACGCCGCCACCGACACGATCCTGATCGTCGAGGACGAGCCCAAGATTGCACGCCTGGTGGCGGACTATCTGCAGGGCAGTGGCTATGCCACCCACCACATTGACCACGGCGACCAGGTCGTTGGCTACCTGAGCGAGGTCGAGTCGCGCCCCAGCCTGGTACTGCTGGACCTGATGCTGCCGGGCACCGATGGCCTGACCCTGTGTCGCGAGATCCGCCAGCGCTGGCCCGATATTGCCGTGGTCATGCTCACCGCCCGCGTCGAGGAAGTCGACCGACTGCTGGGCCTGGAGCTGGGTGCCGATGACTATATCTGCAAGCCCTTCAGCCCACGAGAGGTGGTGGCCAGGGTCAAGGCCGTGCTGCGTCGCAGCCAAGCCCGGCACACTGACAGCCAGGCCAATCACGACCTTATCCTGGATGAGAGCGGCTGGCGCGCCCTGGCCAACGGCCAGGATCTCGGCCTCACCGCGGTGGAATTCCAGCTGCTCAAGGTCATGATGCATTCGCCGGGCCGCATCTTTGCCCGCGAGCAGCTGATGGATCACATGTACCGCGACCATCGCATCGTGTCGGAGCGCACGGTGGACAGCCACATCAAGAAGCTGCGCAAGAAGATCGCGGACATCTGGCCAGAACGAGAAATCATCCGCTCGGTCTACGGCGTCGGCTACAAGTACCAGCCGGAAGAGTGACACCGATCACCCGCCGACAACGCAAGAGGCCGCCCTTGGGCGGCCTCTTGCGTCTGGCACGTGCGCTCGATCTAGAACAGCGCGGGAATCCCGTACTGTCCCTCGAACATGCCCACCGCCAGCAGGGCGAACAGACAGATACCGAGCACCGCGGCGGGAATGACCAGCCGATCCGCCAGCGACAGCCGCCCGGCACGCTCGCGGTCACCGATCCAGCCATTATTGTCGAGCAGCATGGTCGCAGCCCAGGCAAGCACAGGGTTGGTCACCGCAGCGGCAAACAGGCATACCCCGGCCGCCTGGGCGTCCTTCCCTTCCTTGATCATCTGTACGCCGGCCTCGAGCATCGGCAGGAACACCCCCACCAACAGCGCCACGCACATGACCGGTGGCCACACCGCGATGTCCATCGGGAACCCCAGAATGGCAATGGTGATGGTCAGCAGGCCCAGCAGGATCGCCCCCGCCGGAATCGGTCGTTTGGCAATCGCTGCCGGGATCATGTAAGTGCCCCAGGAAGAGGTGATATTGCCTCCTCCAAGGGCAGTGCCGACCACCTGGCGGATGGAGCACATGGTCATGGTGTCATCGACGTCCATCAGCACCCTGTCGGCCCCCTTGGGATAGTTCATCTCCTGAAAGATGCGATGGCCGAGAAAGTCGGGGGACCACATGGCCACCGCCAGAATGGCAAACGGCAGTGAGGCGATAAAGTGCTGCACATTGGGCAGCCCCATCATCCAACCTTGTTCGGTGCTGCCCCACCAGTAGCTTGGGCTCAAGGGCGGAAGGCCTACTTCGGTGGTCAACTCAAGGTCACCACCTGCGCCCAGGGCGAGCGCCACCAGCAGTCCAGTGACCGCACAGGCAGGGATGGCCAGCCAGCGCTTGCCCAGGCGAGCCAGCACCGCATACAGCACAATGTTCACCGCCAGCACGATCAGGGCGACGTACCCCATGTCGCCGGAGAGGCCCAGGCCCCAAGATTTAAGATTGCTGATCTGGCCGATGGCCCCGGAAAACCCGAGGAAGATCAGCAGCCCCCCAGCGGTCCCTTGAGACGTCAGGTTGACCAGCCGCGACCCGCCCTTGATCCACGACAGCCCCAGACCAAAGGCGCCGATCCAAAGCGCCAGCGCCAGGGGATGCGCGCCGGCCAACGCCATGCTGCCGATCAGCGGAATCATCGGTCCATGGTTGCCGGCCAGATTGGCACGGGGATTGAAGATCCCCGAACCCAGCACGCAGAACAGCAGCACCGGGAGCAGCATCTCGAGCCGTGACACGGCGATGGCGAAATCCTTGCCCAGCTGGACACCTGGCCAGGCGGCCGACAGCCCATCGGCCCAGGACATCATCACCGCCGAGTACATCGCGATGATACCGATGGTGCCTGCGATCGCCGGCACCAGATCCTCGATCTCGAAATTGAAGTCACGTCCGATCAAGTTAAGGCTGAAGCGCCTGGGACGCATAATCTTGAGTTCGTGCTCCAGATAGTCGGAGCGGCTGGAAAACTCGCTGGCATGCCGATGCAGCTCACGATAGCTGAGCGCCTCGGGCGATTGCGCCCGGGACGTGGCAGTGTCCGTCATGGTGATCTCACTTGTCAGAGGAAATCGACCCACTGCTCTTGCCACGCAGCGTCGTGTCCGACGGCTTTGTCAGCCAATGGATCGTTTCAGCAAAAAAGGTAAGTCACCTTATCCATCTAAGTGGCGATACTCGTTGATCGCCGTCAGCCTTTTCCCCGCCCCTGGCGGCCAAGCTGTGCTCAGGGCGCATCCCTTGACCCAGCTCAGGCTCCACGGCACTTGCCTGCCGCGGGAAGATGGATAACAGTAGCTATCGTTGCTCTCCCTTGCGGCTCATCAACGAGACGTCCTTGTTAACCAGAGAGCCCTTCTTGATAGAGAGCCCGTCATCGAGATCCGTCATGCGCACTATTCCGGCCACCCTGTCCCGCTATCTGCGCGCCCATGACCTGCCCCAGCTCGAGGCCAGGCGGGTGAGAGGGGGGCATCGCCTCAGTCACGCCGCCCACAGCCATGACACCCTGTCACTGGGTGCCATCGTTCAAGGACACTCCCAGTTCCGCCATCGCCACCGCTCCCTTGAAGTCACCCAAGGCGACGTGGTGATGATAGAGCCCGGCGCCATGCATGCCTGCAATGCCCTGAGCGACGCTGACTGGGGCTACGATATGGTCTATCTCGACAGCGCCTGGCTGGCCGTCCAGTTGGACGTAACGACGGACGACCTGCCGCCTCTGATTCGGCAGATCAGTCGCGATCCCGTGCTGCACCGCTCCATCATGGTCCTGACTGACACCCTTGCCTCCGCCGATGCCGACCGGCTGGAACGGGACGCCGCCTTGGCCTTGCTGGTGACTGAGCTGGCCAAGCAGATGGCACGAGCCGAGCCTCTGAGCAATGCTCCGCCCGACGCCCTGGCCCGTGCCTGGCAGCGTCTGAACGATGACTGGCAACATGACCTGAGCCTCGCCGACCTGTGCCAGGAGGCGGGCTGTCGCACCACCAGCCTGATCGCAGGCTTTCGACGCCACTATGCCACCACGCCCCATGCGGCCCTGATCGATCTGCGAGTGCGCGAAGCTCGCGATCGGCTGCGCCAGGGCCAGCCGATTGCGCAAGTCGCCAGCGATTGCGGCTTCGCCGACCAGGCGCATCTGCAGCGAACCTTCAAGAAACTGCTGGCGACCACACCGGGGCACTACGCCGAGGGTTCCCTCCCCCGCCACGCATAGTAGGCTTATCTCCCGCCGGATTGTTGCGGCCCTCGGGGCGGCTCTGGGCGTGTTGATGGCCAAGGGCGGGCAACGCCAGCGGATGATAGAGGGGCCCCCCAATCAAGGCAGAAGCATCAATACGCCACTGCACATCAGTGTCACCGCCAAGCCGCGCTGCAGCAGCTGGCGACGCCTCGCATCGGCCAGCCACTGCCCCGCGTGCGACCCGCACCATGCCCATACGCAGGCACTGGCAAAGCAGACCGTCCCCCACGTCAGGGTAAACACGGCCATATCCAGCCCTCCTCGCCCCGCAGTAAAGATCCCGAGCCCCGCCATGGAGGCGATCCACGCCTTGGGATTGAGCCACTGCATCAGTGCCGCCGTCATCAACCCTGGCGCCGTGCCATGGGCCTCTGCTCCCCAGTCGCCGCGGTCCTGCAGCAGTTTCCAGGACAGCCACGCCACGAACCCTCCGCCCGCCGCCTTCAACACCCACTGCAATACCGGCAGCGCCTGCCAGACGCTGCCAAGTCCGGCCGCCAATACGCCTAGCAAGAGCGTGAAGCCAGCACATGAGCCTACCGCAAGGCGCATCGCTCGGGCGCCACCGTGGCCGATCCCGGCGGTCAGTATCAGCAGGTTCACGGGACCCGGCGAAAGCGACGCCACCAAGGCAAATCCCAATATCGCCAACAGTTCATCAGCAGAAAACGTCATGTCGTACTCCACACCCAGGGGAAAGCCTCAGCCTGAGGCTTCTGCTGGTGCGGGTATTGAAGAAAATTTCACCCACTGTCCCGCCAGCCGCCTGACCCAGTCTTGTTCCCTGTCTCGCCACCCGCCTCGTCTCACCACCAGCCACGTCCACCGCCTTGGAGCCTTCCGCCTGCCACGGCGGCTCTGACTGGAACAGCGTGTTGCATAACGTCGGCTGCGCTTGCCGCTTCTCTGCACATTGGCTGCATGTCAGTTGCACGAGCCCCCGCCAAGATGAATCACGTCAACAAGGGCATCGCCCGGACAACATCACCCTTGATAAAGGGTCATCAACGCTGAAGGAGTCACACATGAACACCACGTTTGCTCGCAAGGCCCTGCTGTCTGCCGCCATCTCCGCTGCCCTGCTGCCGATCGCGATGAGCGCTAGCGCGGCTCCGGATCGCCACGAAGGACCACGTCACGCTGGCCCTGATATGCGCGCGGAGCTGTATGAGCGTGCCGGCATCGACGCCGACACCCGCGAAGCACTCAAGCAGGCAGGTATCGAGCATCACGAGGCCATCGAGGAACTGAACGCCGATTTCCGCGAACAGCGCCAGGAGATCCTCGGGGAAGATGGCATGGCCGCGCTGGAGCGCGCCCGTCATGAACTGCGCGAAGAGCGCGTCAATGCGCTGGTCGACAAGTGGGAGCTGTCCGCTGAAGACCGCGAGGCCTTCAACGCTGCCCGTGAGTCCTTCAAGGAAGGTGCCGAGGCTCTCAAGGCCCAGGACTTCGAGAGTGACGAACAGCGACACGATGCATGGCGCGAGCTGATGACGTCCTCCAGGGACCAGATGGCCAACATCCTTGACGAGCAGCAGATGCGAGAGCTCAAGCACGCCCTGATGTCGGGCCATGATCAAGGTCCTCGCGGCCACGGCGAACGTCATCCTCACGAGCATGGCAAGCGCCACGCTCCCGAGGCCTGATCCCCGCCCACAAGGAAACACTGGCAGCCTGTTGCAGCTGATGACACCACCGCAGCAGGCGGCCTCGAAATGACTGACGGTCACCAGGATCGTGTCGCTGCAGTCACCGTAGCCTCTTGAGCGTCATCATTGATGCCATGTTTCCCTAGGCGCTGGAATCGCTTTCCGGCAGCCCCACGTAAGCCCCATGCCGCCCGGTATGGGGCTTTTTCATGGGTATCGCCCCCTCGTGGCGTGGATTTCTCGGCCGCGCTTCTCGTCTTCGTTTTTCTTTCCCATTCCTTGGCCCCGCTACTTAGTCCCGTTCTCTGGCCCCGTTCTTCGGGCCCGCTCCTTGGCCCCACCCTTCGTCCCCGTTCTCTGACCCGGTTCCTGCGCGCCATGCCCAACGCTTTCTCCACGGTCTTTTGGTGACGACCTTGAAAGATGCATCGGGACTCTGTATTTTATTGAACGTTCAATCAATAAAATGTGAGCCTCCAACGGCTGGATAGGATCGTCAGCGACCCCATCCAAGAGCCGCCGCTGGGGTCGCGCTTACTGTCTCGCGAACACTCGCTGTGCTGGCGACCTGCCCTATCGGCAGCAGCACAATGAGCCTTCGGCCAGACGGCATTGATCGCGACACTCCGTCACCACCATTTCGTTAATTGCTCATCCAATTAACGAAATGGCGTAGCAGCAAGGAATGCCCGCTGGGAGATGCCAGGACGGCGCTACGGAGACCGGCACAGCAGGGCCTCGGTCAGCAAGTTGCCGGATCGGCTCAGTCTCATTTCATCCTCTAGGGAGCACGTGCATGTCACAACATGAAAACGCCTCCCGCGATCGTCTCAACCCCGTCGTCTTTCATGGCGCCGTGGCAGGCATCGTGGTCTTTCTCATCTTCACCATGACCTTGACCGAGCAGGCAGGCGCCTTGTTCGATGCAGGGCTCGCCTGGGTCAACGATACCTTTGGCTGGTACTACATGCTGGCCGCCGTGGCCTATCTGGTATTCGTGCTGGTGATCAGCCTGTCCCGCGTCGGCAACATTCGGCTAGGCCCGGATCACTCCCGCCCAGAGTTCTCGCTACTCTCCTGGGCGTCCATGCTGTTCGCTGCAGGCATTGGCATCGACCTGCTGTTCTTCTGCGTGGCAGAGCCGCTGTCGCACTACCTGACCCCTCCGGACATGGCACCGGAAAGTGCCGCTGCGCTGCGCCAGGCCGTCCCCCAGACCTTCCTGCACTGGGGCCTGACCGGGTGGGGCATGTACGTCCTGATGGGCATGGCTCTGGCCTACTTCAGCTATCGTCACCGCCTACCGCTGGCCATCCGGAGCGCGCTCTATCCGCTGCTGGGCAAGCGCATCTACGGCCCGATCGGCAATGCCGTGGACATCACCGCGGTCATTTCCACGGTGTTCGGTATCGCCACCAGCCTGGGCATCGGCGTCATCCAGCTCAATTACGGCCTGACGTTCATGTTCGGCGTGCCTGAGAGCCTTTCGACGCAAGTCGTGCTGATCGTACTGGTGGTCATACTGGCGACCATCTCCGTGGTGACCGGCGTAGAGAAAGGCATCCGTCGCCTGTCCGAGTTCAACATGCTGCTGGCTGCTGCCCTGCTGCTGTTCGTGTTGTTCCAGGGCGATACGCTTCATCTGCTGAATGCCCTGGTGCTTAACGTCGGGGACTATCTGGGTGGCTTTGTCGGCAAGAGTTTCGACACCTATGCGTTCGCCGGCAGCGACGCACAGCAGTGGAAGGGCTGGTGGACCATCTTCTTCTGGGGCTGGTGGATTGCCTGGACGCCCTTTGTTGGCCTGTTCCTCGCTCGTATCTCGCGTGGGCGCACCATTCGCCAGTTCGCCATGGGTGCCCTGCTGATTCCACTGGGCTTCATGATGGCGTGGATGTCCATCTTCGGTAACTCCGGGATCGACATGGTCGCCAATGACGGGCTGACGGTGCTGGGCGAGCAGGCTCTGGCCACGCCGCAGACCACCATCTATACCTTCCTGGAGCAGTATCCCTATATCAGCATTACCGCCTCGGTGGTGACACTGCTGGGTGTGGTGTTCTTCGTGACCTCCGCTGACTCCGGGGCTCTGGTCCTGGCCAACTTCACCTCGATCCTGCGTGACGTGAACCATGATGCACCGATTCGCCTGCGCATCTTCTGGTCTGCCATCATTGGTCTGATTACCATTGCCCTGCTGATGGCCGGTGGTCTGGACGCTCTGCAAAGTGCGGTAGTGATCACAGCCCTGCCCTTCTCGCTGGTGATGTTTGCGATCATGGTCGGGCTGACTCGTGCGCTGCGCACGGAGAAGGAAAAGGCCGACGCGCGCAAGCTGGTAGCGGCCAGCGGTGAAGGAGGCAACTGGAAGGAGCGCCTGGATCGCGCGCTGGACACCTCCAATCGCGCCGGCGCGGAGTCCACCATCAAGCACGCCTTGCGTCCCGGCCTCGCCCAGTTTGTGGAAGAGCTCGAGCGCCGTGGCCAGACCGCCACCCTGAGTGAGGAGCAGATCGACGGCGAGCCGTTGCCGCGCCTGACCCTGCAGGTGGACTTCGATGAGATGCAGAGCTTCGTCTATCAGGTCAGACCACACCGCATGCGTACGCCGAGCTTCCTGCCCGCCGATGACGACTACTACCTGCGTCTGGACGTCCATCTGGCGGAAGGCGGCCTGGGGCAGAACCTCAACGGCTACACCCGCGGCCAGGTCATCGACGACGTGCTCGGCGAATACGAGCGTCATCTGCAGTTCCTGGCCATTGCCCGCCAGGGCACGCCGACACCGGCCATGCCTGGCTTCATCGGCGAGCCACCGGAAGGGGCAACTCAAGATCCCTGAACACCTTGGCATTCAGATATCCCTGCAACATCAGAATCAACTGCGGCGGCCCCAGGGGCCGCCGCTTTCTTGTGCGTTGATAAAAGTGGTGCAGTGAGAGTGCTGTGTGGCTGACCAGGACTGAGACTGGCGAGAAGTGGTGCTGGTGCGGTCGTGAAGCTGCAAGCCAGCCCACCACCGTTGCTCCATCCCTCCATTGGCGCGATGCTACAAGGACTACCAAGGAGCCTACCGATGCCCGATGTCGATCAGATTCGCTACTACCATGCCCACCTCTACTACGACGATGCTTGCGGGCTTGCCCAGGCGCAGACGTTGGCAGACGCCTGCCAGGCACGCTTTGCCGTGAAGGTCGGGCGCTTTCATCAACAACCGGTGGGCCCACACCCACGCTGGAGCTGCCAGCTCTCCTTCGCCGCTGAAGACTTCGGTGCCATTGTGCCCTGGCTCGCCATCCACCGGGGCGACATGGACATTTTTGTGCACCTGGGTACCGGCGATGACCTGTTTGACCACACTCAGGGGGTCATCTGGCTGGGCCAGAGCCAAACGTTGAACCTCGACGTGTTTCACCGCGACTGAGCGGCAGAACGCAAGCACCTGGGCCTTGGAAACCTGGGCTCCACCGCTCCCCCTTACGGGACCACCCTTCTGTAAAGGAAGGGATCGTCAGCCCTGCATATCGAGCACCACCCTCCCCTCGATCTTGCCATCCAGCATGCGCCCGAAGATGTCGTTGATATTGGCCAGGCGATCGGTGGAAACGGTGGCCTTGACCTTGCCTTCACCGGCGAAATCCAGTGCTTCCTGCAGGTCCTGACGGGTGCCGACGATGGAACCACGCACGGTAATGCCATTCAGCACGGTATCGAAGATCGGCAGCGGGAAGTCCCCTGGCGGCAGGCCGTTCAAGGCAATGGTACCGCCGCGCCGAACCATGCCCTGGGCCTGTTCGAAGGCCTTCGGCGACACCGCCGTGACCAAGGCCCCGTGGGCACCGCCGATATCGCGCTTGAGCGCTGCCACAGGGTCTTCCTTGAGGGCGTTGACGGTCACCGTGGCACCCAGCTTTTTGGCCAGCTCCAACTTGTCATCCGCGACATCAACGGCTGCCACATTCAGCCCCATGGCCTTGGCATACTGCACCGCCATATGGCCCAGTCCGCCAATCCCCGACACCACCACCCATTGCCCCGGGCGGGTATCAGTCATCTTCAGCCCCTTGTACACCGTCACCCCTGCACACAGCACGGGAGCAATCTCGACAAAGCCCACACTGTCCGGCAGATGACCGACGAAGCCAGCATCGGCGATCGCGTACTCGGCGAACCCGCCGTTTACCGAATACCCGGTGTTCTGCTGCGACTCGCACAGCGTTTCCCATCCCCCCAGGCAGTGTTCGCAGTGCCCACAGGCGGTGTACAGCCAGGGAATACCGACGCGATCACCCTCCTTGATATGGGTGACCCCTTCGCCGACCGCTGCCACCTGGCCGACACCTTCATGGCCCGGAATGAAAGGAGGATTGGGCTTGACCGGCCAGTCGCCGTGAGCCGCGTGCAAGTCAGTGTGACACACACCCGATGCCGCAATCTTGACCAGCACCTCGCCTCTGGCAGGACGCGGCACCTCGACTTCCTCGATGCTCAGGGGTTGACCAAACTGACGAACGACGGCGGCTTCCATAGTGCGTTGCATGGCATGACTCCTTGCCTTGTTTCAGGCATGAGAAGACCTTGGTACGCCCATGTCGAGGACCCGCGATACATCATACTCATCACCACGCACACGACATTGACGACCAGGCGATGGGCGCCCAACAGGCGCCGGTAACATGCGCCAGGTTCGGCGCGATCACTCGGACTCTCCACTTGGCCAGCGGCGCTGCCACTGGCCAAGTATCATTGGATCAGAAAAAACCCAGCGGATTCGTGTCGTAGCTCACCAGCAGGTTCTTGGTCTGCTGGTAATGCTCGAGCACCATCTTGTGGGTCTCGCGACCGACACCGGATTTCTTGTAGCCGCCGAAGGCGGCGTGGGCGGGATATTGGTGATAGCAGTTGGTCCACACACGGCCGGCCTGAATCCCGCGACCCATGCGGAAGGCCACGTTGATGTCCCGGCTCCACACGCCAGCACCAAGGCCAAACTCGGTATCGTTGGCGATGGCCAGGGCTTCTTCCTCGTCCTTGAAGGTGGTCACAGCCACCACCGGGCCGAAAATCTCTTCCTGGAACACCCTCATCTGGTTGTTGCCCTTGAGCAGCGTCGGCTCGATGTAGTACCCGGTATCCAGGGCCGGATCGACCTTGGCCTGGTTGCCCCCGGTCAGAAACTCGGCTCCCTCCTCACGGGCGATGTCCATATAGGACATGATCTTGTCGAACTGCTCCTTGGAGGCCTGGGCACCCACCTGAACATCGGTGTCCAGCGGGTTGCCACGCTTGATCGTGGCGACCCGCTCCATCACCTTGGCCATGAAGGGTTCATACATGCTTTCCTGAATCAGCGCCCGCGACGGACAGGTACACACCTCACCCTGGTTGAAAAACGCCAGCACCAGGCCCTCGGCCGCCTTGTCGATGAATTCCGGCTCGGCATTCATGATGTCGGCAAAATAGATGTTGGGCGACTTGCCACCCAGTTCCACCGTCGAGGGGATGATGTTGTCGGCGGCGCACTTGAGAATATGCGACCCCACCGGCGTCGATCCGGTAAAGGCAATCTTGGCGATCCGCTTGCTGGTCGCCAGGGCCTCACCGGCTTCGGCACCAAAGCCATTGACCACATTGACCACCCCGGCAGGCAACAGATCCCCAATGATTTCCATCAGCTTCAGAATGGAAGCGGGGGTCTGCTCTGCCGGCTTGAGCACTACGCAGTTGCCTGCCGCCAGCGCCGGGGCCAGTTTCCAGGTGGCCATCAGTAGTGGAAAGTTCCAGGGGATGATCTGGCCGACCACCCCTAGCGGCTCATGGAAGTGGTAGGCCACGGTGTGTGCGTCGATATCGGCAGCAGTGCCTTCCTGAGCGCGAATACAGCCGGCGAAGTAACGAAAATGGTCGACCGCCAGAGGGATGTCGGCGTTCAGGGTTTCGCGAACCGCCTTGCCGTTGTCCCAGCACTCTGCCACCGCCAAGGCTTCCAGGTTGGCCTCGATGCGATCCGCCATCTTGAGCAGGATGTTCGAGCGCTCCGTGGCAGAGGTGCGCCCCCAGGCCGGCGCTGCGGCATGGGCGGCATCCAGCGCCTTGTCGATGTCCTCCGCCGTTGAGCGTGGGATCTGGCAGAACACCTGGCCGTTGACCGGGCTGACATTGTCGAAGTACTGCCCCTTCACCGGAGCGACGAATTCACCGCCGATGTAGTTGCCGTATTGCTCGTCGAAGCTGACGACGGCGCCGGGCTGTCCGGGGTTTTGATAGATCATGGCGTGTCTCCTTTGTCAGGATGTTGTCGTTGTACGCCATTCCAGTCTTGGTCACGGACCCGGCATGCGACATACTGCCCTGGCAGGAGAGCGCCTCCTCCTTCGGTAGGAGGCTCATCGTGAAGAACGCGGAGAGCCCGACATGTACAGCCTGATGGTGGCTGACGATCACCCTCTGTTTCGCGACGCCATCACCGCGGTGATCCAGGCAGGACTGCCCGGTGCCTCGCTGCGCGAGGCGGACTGTTTCGCCGCTCTGGCCCAGGGGTTGGATGCCGATGACAATGTCGACCTGGTGCTGTTGGACCTGAACCTGCCCGATGCCTCGGGGCTCGATGGCCTCGATACCCTCAGGCGTGCGTTCCCCAGCGTGGCAGTGGCCGTGCTATCGGCCGAGAGTGACAGAGCCACGGTGCTGGGGGCGCTGGATCTAGGCGCGGTTGGATACCTGCCCAAATCCACACCTCGCCCGGACCTGCTGGCGGCGATCAAGCAGATTCTTGACGGGCAGATCTATCTGCCTGCGGACATCATGCGTCGGCCAGCTGAGCTGTCTGCCGTCAGGCCCTCTCCCGCCCCCGCGCAGAGCACGGCCACTCCCGTGGACGTGTTGAACCAGCTGACGATAAAGCAGCTTGAGGTGCTCTCACTGGTCATCCGCGGAGCCTCCAACAAGGTCATCGCACGGGAGCTCGAGATCGCCGAGACCACCGTCAAGACCCACGTTTCAGCCATTCTCAAGAAGCTCGGGGTCAGTAGTCGGGTGCAGGCCATCCTGGCCGCCGACGAGTCCACCCTCTTGACCTGCCTGGCAAACCGACGGACCCGCTGAGGCGGCGACTACGACGCAGCCAGGTTTTCAGACAGCCGTGACCAGGGTCCGGAAGAAGACGTAGGGAAGGGCAGCACACCGTGCGCCAAGTCAGCTGCGTCACTTCACTCAACCAAATAAAGTGCTACCGACACACCACCTCCCTACCGTCGCGACACGAACCTTCCAGTGGCTCCCACGCTCGCCTCAACTCAAGAGATGCACCAATGCCTGGCGTAGCCGTAGCGGTTTCACCGGCTTCAACAGGCAGGTGATGCCCTGCTCGCGACAGCGGCGCTTGATGGCGGCGTCGTGGTTGGCCGTGATCAGAATCGGGACGATACCGCGCCCGCTGGCGGCAAGACGCTGGGCCAGGGAGAGCCCGTCTTCCTCGTCATCGGCCAGGTGATAATCGATCATCACCACCCTGGGTCCCGCAGGGTTATCAGGCGCAGCCTCTGCACTGTCCAGGCTTTGCTCAAGTTCGCTGACTTCAAGCGCCAGCCGCGACTCGCAGCCCCATCCGCCCAGCAGCGCCCGCATCCCGTCGAGAATGGCGCGGTCGTTGTCCAGTACCCAGACCAGGCTGCCCGCCAGCACCTCTTCCCCGGGCAGGCGCTGTCTGTCGGGCGTCTCCAGCGGCGTCGGCACCGACTCGACAAGGGGAACCGTGACCGAGAACAAGGCGCCATGCCCGGGCCGGCTGACCAGCCGAATGGGATGATCCAGCAAGCGCGCGATGCGCTCGACAATCGCAAGCCCAAGACCGAGGCCGCGCTCCTGCGCCTTGGCGTCGGCATCACCACGCCGAAACTCGAGGAAGATGTCCTGCTGGCGTGCTGCATCGATGCCTGGTCCGGTATCGCCGACCACAATCTCGAGACAGGCCGCTCCACCGATCTGCCGACGCCGACAGCCCAGCAACACGCGTCCGGACTCGGTATAGCGCACCGCATTGGACATCAGGTTACGGATGACGCGGGCCAGCAGGGCCAGGTCCGAGGCGACCCAGGCGCTGCTGGCGACGTAGCGCAACGCCAGCCCCCGCGCCCCCGCCATCTGGCGGCATTCTTCCGCCAGCACGTCCAGCAGCTGCGCCACTGAAAAGGGGGCGATATCCGGCGTCAGCACGCCCGCATCGAGCCGCGAGATATCCACCAGCGTCCCCAGCAGCAACTCCACATCCGCCAGGGAGCGATCGATGCGGTGGACCAGGCGACCGGGCTCATGGCCTAGCTGCTGCTCTTCCAGAGCGCTGGCAAACAGTCTGGCTGCGTTCAAGGGTTGCAGCAGATCGTGGCTGACCGCCGCAAGAAAACGTGTCTTGGAGGCATTGGCCGCTTCTGCCTCGCGCCGCGCCTCCTCCAGCCGCGCATTGGCCTCTGCCAGCTCATCGAGGGTGCGGTGCAGCGTCTCGGTACGTTCGCGCACCTGCTCCGCCAGCAATACGGCGTGTTCGAAGGCGCCATAGGGCGCCGACCCCATGCCCGCCGACTCGACGCGTTCCATCAACGCCTGGCAGATCTTGCGCAGTCGCCGGTTCTCTTCCTCCAGCTCGTGTTCCAGCGCCGTCGTCAAGGTACTCGGCTGTCGCTCACCGGCCAGATCCAATCGCCACCCCCGTGAAGGTCTGATTGACGTGCATGCCATGGTGCTGTTCGCCATAGGTGTTGAAGCCGAGCACCGATGCCCCGGACAGCTGGCGGGAGGCCTCTGCCACCTGATCGAGGGCTTCTATCTCGAGACGACGTAGAAAGCAGTCGCAGCCGATGATCAACTGTGGGCTGCCTAGCCGCTGCCGCAGTCCGCTCAGGGTGTGCTCCAGCGCGGTGAGAATGGGCTCGGCAGCCATCGCGGTCAGCACGATGCCGGTTTCCACCGCACAGTAGAAGCTGAGACTGCCGTCGGCATTGGCACGCTGGATGGAGCGCACGTAGTAGGCATCCCCCAGCTTGACCGCCAGCGGGAAGCGGGCGAACACCCCTTCATCGAGCTGGCTGGCTGGCACTCCCACCCACCGCGCGTACTCATCGACAGCGGGCAGCGCATTGAGCTCCAGCACGCGCCGCCCCTCGGCGTCGGCACGGGTCACCACCAGCTTCTCCCTGCGGGCCTTGAGATGGTGGGACGAAAACACCTCGAAGGGGTGGTGGGTGGTGATCAGCACGACAACCGCAGCACCACTGTGAAAGCGCCCTGCCGTAAACACATGGGTATGGGCCAGGTGATTGTCGTCGCCCGCTGAGCCGCCAAAGCTCGGGATACCGCCAAGTGCGGCGTCGAGCGTCGCCAGCACCTGCTCTTCACTGGCCGACAGACCATCGAGCAGTGTCAGCGCAAACGCCTCTCCCGGCAGGCGTCGTCGCGCGCTGCTCAAGAGCGCCTCGACCCGACGCTGCGCGTCCGGCAATGTGACGTCGTCCAGCTCCTCGATCAGGGTCGTGGCGACGCCATAGTGCCGACGATTAAAGCCGATGGCCACGATGGAGCCGCGGGCATAGCCTGTTGGCGTAATCTCACCCGCGCTGGTACACCCGGCCACCGGCAGTTCACCAAACCTGGCGTCGATCGCCTCGGCCAGCTCGTCCAGCGGGTATTCGGCACTGACGAAGAACAGCACGAACCCAAGATCGGGGTGATCGAGTCCTTGCTTCAACTCCTGCGCCGCAACCCCAGGCCGGGGATCGCGACTACATGCGACGCTCAGGCCAAGCGCCTCGTGGTCGCGCGCGACCGGGGCGGATATCCCGCTATCCGTCCCACGATCCGTCTCACCGTCCAGAACCCTATTCCTATCCGCCATTGAAGGTCCTCGGCTCCTGCACACAGGGGCGCACGGCGTGTCGCACCGCGCTCCCTTGAGTGTAGGTGCCGCCAGGGTCACGACTCAATGCTCTGGTGTGAACTCGGCTGGCTCAGCTTCGGCGTAGCTTGAACCGCGGCAGGCGCCGCGTGGGGGCCTGCAGCCAAGGCGCCAACAGGCGCGTGGACAGGGGGATGAAGAGGAACACCATGACCGGCGTCAGCATCAATGTGCTGGCCAGCACACGAGGCACCATCGGCAGTGTCGCCAGCGCATCCCCCAACCCCCACTGGAACATCAGCGACACGGGAAAAAACGCCAGCCAGATGGCGATGGCCTGCTTCCAGCGCGGGGGGACTCTCGGTCCAGGCGACGAAAACCAGCTGTCCAGTCCCACCGCGCGGCGTTCTAGCGGAGCATCAAACAGCCCGGCACCACGCTCAAGCCAAGCGCGGCGAGAGGCCGAATGCTCCCAGCGGGCCAGGGTGTCGGAGTCCTGAAAGCGAAAGATGATCTGGTACTCGTCGTCCCCGGGAGGCGGTGCCAGGATGCCGGAACCAAGGTAACCAGGAAAATCCGCGGCAAGTTCACGGCCTTCGTCGAGCCAGACGGTAAAGTCGTGGTAGCGGCCTCGTGCGACGCGGCGTGCCACCATCAATGTGACAGGTTTGCTTGACATGGGATCTCCTCATCAACCGGAGTCGCCGCGCGATCAGCGCCGAACGCCTCCAGATACCCAGGGTAGGGGTTACTACGGGCCCGGTAAGGCCCACGCCGCGGCGGCTAGGGTAGTCAGCGGCAGCGGCAACGTCGGTACATGCTTTATCAAGCAAAATCCAAGCCATTATGACACAGCGCCGGTGGGCGTCATCTTTCTCTTGGCACCTTCGTCAAATGACAGTTTATCTTCTCGAAAAAAATCACTTTTACAGAAAAAAGGCCCGACCCACCAAGGGGCCGAGCCTGACCATCGCACCGACAGGACCCTTCGGGTCACATCAATGCACCACACCTGTGCAGCGTGTCACCTTTCCATCAGCTGCTTTCGCCGACGGGCATGGCAGACACCTCACTGCGTTTGATCGCCGCATAACCAAGGCCTGTCACCAGCGATCCGGCGACGATGGCCAGCAGGTACCACAACACCGGCGTGATGGCGTTAGGGATCAGCAGCACGAAGACGCCGCCATGAGGTGCCATCAACTTGGCCCCCACCAGCATGGAGATGGCCCCGGTGATGGCTCCACCCAGCATGCTGACCGGAATCACTCGCAGCGGATCCTTGGCCGCAAAGGGAATGGCGCCTTCACTGATAAAGCACATGCCCAGCACAAAGGATGCCTTGCCCGCTTCACGCTCCGCATCTGCGAACTTTCGCCCGGCCACAAAAGTGGCAATCCCCATGCCAATCGCAGGCACCATGCCAGCCGCCATGATGGCCGCCATGGGGGCATAGGTTTCCGAGGCCAGTAGACCCACGCCGAAGGTATACGCCGCCTTGTTGACCGGTCCGCCAAGGTCAAAGCACATCATCGCGCCGAGCAGGATTCCCAGCAGCACCGCGTTGGTGGATCCCATGCTTTCCAAAAACGAGGTCAGGGCTGTCAGCAGCTGTGCCACCGGCTCGCCGACCACGTAGATCATCACCAGCCCCGTTACCAGGCTCGCGACCAGCGGGATAATCAGGATCGGCTTGAGCGACTCGACGCTGGAGGGCAGCCTGACGTAGCGCGTCACCGCCTTGGCCACGTAGCCGGCCAGAAAGCCGGCAAGGATGCCGCCAATAAACCCCGCGCCAATGTTCGAGGCCAACATGCCGCCAATCATGCCGGGTGCAATGCCGGGTCGATCGGCGATGGAATAGGCGATGTAGCCGGCCAGCACCGGCACCATCAGGGCAAAGGCGGTGCCACCACCTATCTCCATCAGCGCAGCCGGTAGTGTGCCCTCTTCCTTGAACGCTTCGATCCCGAAGACAAAGGACAATGCAATCAGCAGACCGCCAGCCACCACCATGGGCAGCATGAATGACACACCGGTCAACAGGTGCTTGTAGACCCCCTTTTCCTTGAAACTCTTGGCGGACTCGGCCTTGGCCTGCTCGCCACCACTTTCAAGGCTCGCCTCCTGCAAGGCAGCCTCGATCGTCTGACGAGACTTCTTCAGGGCGTTGCCGGTGGAGGTGCGATAGATCCGCTTGCCAGCAAAACGACTGGGGTCCACTTCGATATCACAGGCCAGAATGACCACATCGGCGCTAGCGATTTCCTCGGACGTCAGCTGGTCCTGAGCACCCACCGACCCTTGAGTCTCGACGCGAATCTGGTGACCCGAGGCACGCCCGGCCTCCGCCAGTGCCTCGGCCGCCATGAAGGTGTGCGCCACCCCGGTGGGACAAGCGGTCACCGCCACAATACGCGCACTGCTTCCCGGCTCCGCGACAGCGCCCGCTGACAGCCCCTCGGCGCCGTCATTGAGCGGTGTAAAAACCTGCGCATCACGCGCCGCCTTGTCGAGAAAGGCATCAGGATCGCCCAGCGCGTCGGCCAGCTGGCCGCGATACAGCCGCTTGCCGCTGAAACGATGCGCCCCTGCCAGCGGCTCGCCGACGGCGATGACCAGTTCAGCCGCGGCCAGGGTGTCGTTGGACAGCGCCTCGACCTTGGCCAGGTTCGAATGCATCTCGACGGATACCTGCCAGCCCTTGGCCTTGGCTGCAGGCTCCAGGCGCTGAGCCGCCAGATAGCTCGTGACGCTGCCACTCGGGCAGTTCGTCAGCACAATCACATTCATGCCATTACTCCCCGGGCTTCGACGTCATTGCGGCGTCGCACCCTGGTGTCGGAAAGAAGATCGGAAAAGTCGCCGGCGTCGCTACATCCGACACCGGTATGGCGCACCGCTTCGGCGGACAGCGCCGTGGCGAATCTCAACGCCTGCTCGGCAGACCACTCGCACAGCACCCCATGGAGCAGTCCGGCGAACAGGGTGTCTCCGGCACATACGGTGTTGCTGACCTTGACGGCAGGGGGAAGCGACTGCCACAGCCCCTGCTGACCCAACCAGGTCACTCCAGAAGCCCCGGCCGAGACCACCACATCGCCGACGCCGGCAGCGAACAGCTCCAAGGTCGCCTGGTGGATGGCGTCATCACCGGGCAGCGCACGCCCGGCCCACTCAGCCAGCTCTTCCACATTCGGCTTGACCGCATCGGCGCCGGCCTTGACCGCGACTCGCAGAGCTTCACCGCTGGTATCTGCCCACACCGGGATCCCGGCGGCCTTGACCCGAGAGATCAACTCACCCAGGGCCTGGGGGGCAATTCCCGGAGGCAGACTCCCTCCAATCATGACCGCCGCAGGCCGCAGCTGAGGCTGGCTCAGGCGCTGATCCAGGGTGTCGAGCAAGCGTTGCCAGTGCTCTTCCTCGAGCGCCAGCCCCGGCGCATTGATGTCACTGACGCGACCATCCTGCTCGGTCAGCTTGGTATTGATACGGGTAGCCCCTGGCAGCCGCACGAAGGCGTCTTCGACCCCCATGTCGGCAAAGGCGTCGACAAAGGCGGCGTCGTTGTCCTTGCCAAGGAAGCCGGTCACACACACCGGATGGCCCAGCGCGGCCAGCACTCGCGCCATGTTGACGCCCTTGCCCGCCGCGGTCAGTTCCACCGATTCAGCGCGATGCAGGGCGCCCGGCACCAGCTGCGCCAGCCCTACCGATAGATCCAGCGCGGGATTGGCCGAGATCGTCAGCACCGGGGCCTTGTGGGCCTCGTCCTGGTTCCGGCTCATTGCTGGGCCTCCAGCGCGCGGCGCACGTCACTGGCGGTGGGCTGTGCCAGAGACAGGGCGGCGAGCTCGCGCGCCTTGTCCATCGTCACACTCGCCAGTCTGGCCTTGACCATGGGTACCTGGCGCGCGCTGACCGACAGCTCGTCAATGCCCAGGCCTGCGAGCACCGGGATCGCCTGGCGATCACTGGCCAACTCGCCGCACACACCGACCCACTTGCCATGGTCATGAGCGGCTTGAACGGTCATTCGAATCAGCCTCAATACCGACGGGTGCAGGCCATCGGAGTCAGCAGACAGCTCCGGGTGTCCCCGGTCGATCGCCAGGGTGTACTGGGTCAGGTCATTGGTCCCGATCGAAAAGAAATCGACCTCTGGGGCCAGGCTCGGCGCCAGCAAGGCGCAGGAGGGAACCTCGATCATGACGCCCAGCTGGAGCGATTCCCCGTCATGACTCACCCCCAGCGTCTCCAGCACCTCATCAAAGATGGCGCGGGCAGCGCGAAACTCCGCCACATCCTTGACCATCGGCAGCATGATGCGCAGCGGACGGCCTGCGGCGGCCTTGATCAACGCGGTAAATTGATCGCGCAAGACCTGGGGACGCTTGAGCGCCAGACGAATGCCGCGAAGTCCCAGGAAGGGATTATCTTCCTGGGGCAGCGGCCAATAGGAGAGGGGTTTGTCACCACCCACGTCCAGCGTGCGCGCGACCAGCGGACGACCGTCCAGGGCGTCCATCGCTTCACGATACTCGCGTTCCTGGGTGGCCACATCGGGCAGCGAGGCGTGGGCCATGAACAGAAACTCGGTACGCAGCAGCCCGACGCCTTCCGCGCCGCGGGAGACGGCGTCATGCGCGTGGGCGGTATTACCCAGATTGGCCATCACCTCGATACGCTGGCCATCGCCTGTGCGCGCCTCACTGAAACGGGCCTCCCACGCCTTTTCCTTGAGCGCCTCGAGCTCTTCCATGCGCGACGCGAAGCGCTCGCGGCGCTCGGCCGTCGGGGCCGCCACGACCCAGCCCTCGTCGCCATCCAACAGCATGTCGGTGCCGCTGGTCAGCTGCAGCACGCCAGCGCCAGCCCCCACCACCGCGGGTATCCCCAGCGCTCTTGCCAGGATGGCGCTATGCGCCGTCGCACCACCACGTGCCGTGACGATGCCCCTCACCCGCTGGGTGTCCAGGCGAGCCACATCTGACGGGCCGATATCATCGGTGACCAGCAGGTAAGGCTCATCCGGCGGTTGCGGTAGTTCGATCTGACACAGAATGCCCAGCACGCGCCGCCCAACATCGCGCAGATCCGCGGCACGTTCGGCCAGCAACCGATCCGCCAGCTGCTCCTGGGCCCGCGCGGCCACGTCGATCGCTTGCCACCAGGCCGCCTCAGCGGACAACCCTTCATCGATCCCCTCTCGCGAGGCCTCGGCCAGTTCGGGATCATCCAGCATTTCTTGGTGCATCGAGAGGATTGCCGCGACCTCGCCGCCTGCGGTACTGCGAATCAATGCCTCGAGCTGATCGGCACCCTGCTGAATGGCATCGGCCAGACGGGCCTTTTCCGCGGCAGGGTCGGAGGCATGCTCGAGATAGTCGAAGCGCGGTGTCTTCAGCACGTACAGCGGCGCCACTGCCAGTCCAGGAGAGGCGGCAACCGCGGTGACAGGTTCATCCTCCTGGGGCACTGGCGGGACTTCACTGTCCAACGTGTCTGCCGCCGTCGCCGCGGGTGTCGCTGTCGCGGTGGCAGTCAGCGGTGTAACGTGCTCGCCAAGGCCGTCCGTGATGGCCTCGGCCAGCTGCTCCAGGGCCATTTCAGCGCCATCGCCTCGCGCTGACAGCACGAGTTCCTGGCCACGACGCGCACCCAGGCCAATCACCTTGGTCAAGGACGCCGCCGAGACCGGCTGGCCACCTCCGTCGGCCAGGCGTATTTGCACTGCCACCCCCGCTTCACGGGCCTTCTGCACCAGCACCTTGGCGGGGCGCGCATGCAGCCCATGAGCGTTGAGCAGCTGCACCCGCCGGCTAGCCACGCCACCGCCTTCGCCAGCCAGCAGGCTCAGCCAGGCATCGGCATCACCCTCGTCCAGCTCAGGTGCCGGGGTCGACGCCAGGGCGTCGACCAAGGACAGGACCGCGTCTGCCAGTGGCCGGCCCGCCTCCCCCTGGGCCGCAAGGCACAGCACGGCCTTGATCCGGCCACCCTGATGCTCGATGGCAGCGGCAGGGGTAACCACAGCCATGCCTGGCTCCGCCACCCCGGTGTCGCTGGCATACAGCCACAGACCATGGCCGAGGGCAGCAGGCGCTTGCTCAAGCACGTCCCCGACAAAGCGACCATCGACCAGGCCGAGATGCCTGAGTCGCTGCGCGCCCGCCAGCAGCAGGTCAAACATGTCCTGCCCGGCCTGGTTGAGCACCAACGTCTTTGCGTCGAGCCGGGCGCTCACCACCTTGCGTCCAAGCAGTGCCACCACCTCAGCGGCGGTGGTCGCCGCCGCCAGCTGCTGCGACACTCCCTCTTGGTCCAGCACATGGGTCAGGCTACGCAGAATATCGAGGTGCTCGTCGCTCTGGGCAGCGATCGTCACCAGCACGTGTACCCGCTGGCCATCGTGCCACTCGACCCCCTCGGGAAACTGCAATACCTGTACCCCTGTCTGCCGCACTGCCTCGCGACTGGCGGGAGTTCCATGGGGAATCGCAATCCCGTTGCCTAACCAGGTAGACGACTGGGCTTCCCTGTCGTGCAGTCCCTGGCGATAGCCATCTTCTACCAGATCGGCCGCCTTCAGCGCGTCGAAGGCCGTATCCAGGGCGTGGCGCCAGCTCTCGGCACGACAGTCCAGCAAGACGTCGTCGGCATTCAGCGTCAGCATCTGAAGTTCTCCTGGGCGAGGCACCTGCGGGCCCCACCGGTAATGAACAGTCACTAGGGTGATACGAGACAGGCGGGATCGCCGGGACCATGGCGTTGCTGGGCCAGCGAGCCTTGTCCCTGCTCGGCCAGGTCTGGCGTTTGATCTGTCACAAAGCTGAATCGTGTCACCTCACCATGGCACAATGCTGGTACGATTCAGCGCATAAGGCAAGTCGGGTTTGTTAAGACTTTGGCAGGGGGCACCGCGACCGCCAACAGGTAGACTACCCCTGCGTGCATCTCGCGCAGGTACGTGACAGCGCAGGCATGAACCGGCGCCGCCGTCTTTCCGGCAACACCTACGCCGATACCGTGGCATCCACAAGAGGGAGTAAACCGCATGACCCTGGCCGAAATCGCTCGCTTGGCAGGCGTCTCTCGCACCACCGCCAGCTACATCGTGAATGGCAAGGCCAAGGAGCGTCGCATTCGTCAGGACACGGTGGATCGCGTCATGGCCGTGGTCCGCGAGCATGGCTATCGTGTTGACGCCCAGGCCGCCGCCTTGCGAAGAGGGACCAGCCGCATTCTTGGCTTGATCATTCCTGACCTGGAGAACTCCAGCTATGCCAGGCTCGCCAAGCATCTGGAACGAGGTGCCAGGGCCGCGGGCTACCAGCTGCTGATTGTGGGCTCCGACGACCAGCCGGACAGTGAGAAGGACCTGGCCCTGGCGCTTCGGGCTCAGCGCTGCGAGGCACTTATCGTCGCAAGCTGTCTGGAGCAGCCGGAAATCTTCTACGCCGACATGATGGCAGAGGGCCTGCCCGTCATCGCCATTGACCGAGGACTGTCGGCTGACCAGTTCGCCAGCGTCGTCAGTGATGACGCCAATGCAGCGGAACAGCTGACGCGGTCGTTGATGACGTCCTCGGTAAAACGCATTCTGTGGTTGGACGCGGTGCCCCACCTGTCGATCACCGCCGAGCGTCGCGCCGGCTTCCACCGCGGCATCGAAGGGCGCGAGCTGGAGTGCACGCTGGCCAGCGGCCATCAGTATGCCCGGGAGGAAGGCGCCAGAATGCTTGGCGAGTACATGGATGCCAACGGACTGCCGGATGCGCTGGTTACCGCCTCATACATTCTGCTGGAGGGTGCGCTGGACGAGTTGATCGCCCGCGGAGGGCTTCCCTCTCGCCTGGCCATGGCCAGCTTCGGTGACAACCGGCTGCTGGACTTTTTGCCGCTGGCGGTCAATTCCGCCGTCCAGGATCACCAGACCATCGCCCACAAGGCCCTGGATCTGGCGTTGGAAGCGGTCAATGGACGCTATAGTCCCCAGCGCACCGTCGTACCGCGCCATCCGCGCTGGCGGCGGCCGTTGCCCACCAGTTACCGCTCTTGACAGCGTCCAGGTCATTGCGCGATACGCGGATCACTCCTCAAGGATGACTTGCCCTTGGGGCGTAACGCTACTGTCGCCCGCGCTCTAGCCAAGGCCATGTCAGAGCCAGGGCCATGTCAGAGCCAATGCCATGCCGGAGCCAATATCATGCCAGCGGGAAACGGTATTGGCTCTGAGCGTAGGCCTCCAGGGTTCGCTCCAGCAGATCGGGCAAGCTGTCGATCACACCCCGCGCTTCCGTGGGACGCCCTTCCCTGACCCAGAATTCCAGGGCTTGGGCGGCTTCCGCCACGGCCTGGGCCCCGACTCCCGCGGCTTCACCGCGAAGCTGGTGGGCAAGTCGCGCCAAGGGTTCATCTTCGCCCTCGCGATAGGCCCGCTCGATATCCGGCAGCCGGGCTCGCGCCTGACGCCCGAACAGCTTGACCAAGGCGTTTCTGCGCTCGCCGCCCAGGCCCTCGTCCAACGCATCCAGTGTCTTGACGTTGATCAGCGAGGTCGCCGCGCTCGCTCCCTCGACAGCATGCCCCTCTCCTTGCAGATAGCGCTTGAGAACGCTGAGCAAGGTGCCCATCAGCAGCGGCTTGTTAAGGTAGTCATTCATACCGGCAGCCAGGCAGTCTGCCTCATCATGGCTGGCTCCACCTGCGGTCATGGCCACGACCGGTACGTCCCGCCGCCAGTCGGCAAAGCTACGCAAGCGCCGCGTCACTTCTCGACCATCAAGGTCCGGCATCTGAATATCCATCAGAATCAGATCGAAGCGACGCTCGCCGCACAGTGCCAGCGCTTCCTTGCCACTGGCCGCCAGGGTCGCGGCGCAACCCAGGCGTTCGAGCATCGCCATGGCCACCTCCTGGTTGACCAGGTTATCTTCGACCACCAGCAGATCCGCTTCGGCCAGCTGCTTCGGGGCCACCCGCGGGCGCCCGGTGGGGGCCGTCGGCATGGCACGCTCGTCTTGCTCACAGGCCACCAGAGGTAAGCTGAACCAGAATCGGCTGCCCTTGCCCCAGCGACTGTCGACGCCGATCTCTCCGCCCATCGACTCCACCAGCCGTTTGGAGATGGCAAGCCCCAGCCCTGTCCCCCCGTAACGCCGTGCCACCGAAGCGTCACCTTGCCTGAACGGCTCGAACAGCTGGGGCAGCAGCGAGGCATCCACACCCTGACCGGTATCCACCACATCAAACTGGATCCGCTCATCGTCCAGCCGCGTCACTGAAAGACGCACCATGCCACGATCGGTAAACTTGATCGCGTTGGCCAGCAGATTCAGCACCACTTGGCGCAGCCGCCCGGGGTCGCCTTCAATCCACGGCGGCAAGGTGTCATCCATGTGGCTCAGCAATTTCAGCCGTTTGGTCAGGGCCTTGGGACGGAAAAGATCGAGGGTTTCTTCCACCAGCCGGTCCAGCTGCACCGGCTGCACGTCCACTTCCATGCGGCCGGCTTCGATCTTGGAAAAGTCCAGAATGTCATCGATCATGCCCATCAACTGACGGGCACTGGAATGGATCGTGCGAGAGTAGTGATCGGCGCGTTCAGGCAGATCAAGGTCGCTTAACAGCTCACTCATGCCGATGACGCCGTTGAGCGGGGTGCGTATTTCATGACTGACGGTGGCCAAAAAATCCGACTTGGCTTGGCTGGCAGACTGGGCCCGCCGTGCACTGATCTCCAGCTCACCGCTCAAGGTCTCCAAGGCCTTGCGAGACGCCTCGTTGTCCCGCGCTTCCTTGAGCAGCACAGTAAGCATGACGCCCCCTGCCAGGGTCATGCCCAGAATCATCACCAGCAACAGCACATACAACCACTGGAGCCGCTGACGCTCCTCCGTATTGACCTCGGCCAGGTAGCCGTTGACGGCCATGATCAAGCGCTCGGTCTCCGTACTCAGGCGGACCAGTCGCTGATCAAGTAGGGATAAGGTATCGCTGTCCAGTGCTGACAGCACACTCACTTCCGCGTCCAGGTCTTTCATCAGGTCAGTGATCAACGACAACTGACGGCGTGCCGCTGGCGCTTGCTCCAACAACTCACTGATATCGCTATGCTGAAACAGGTTTAAACGGCTGTAGAGCAGATCAAACTCCAGCCTGAAATCGGCGACACCATGCGCTCCATGTTCGCCAAACAGCAGAAGGTTGCGAAGCTGCACGGTGTCCCGGTCCAGCTTGTAGCTGTGCCAGGTCACGTCTTCCATCACCCGGTGGGCCAGATTGTCCTGGCGCCACGCGACCAGCCCGATCACCACCATGGCGGCGGCAAAAAAGGCCAGCGCGGCCACGGCGCTGAAGACAAGCCGAAGCGGATAACGCCTCATGTAACGCGGACGCCCAAGACGCCCTCCTCCCGCCACGGGCGCACACGCCTAAACCGCAGCGAATGACGACACGAGCCGACGATGCCTCTGCTGGCTGCTGCTCTGACTGCGGCTACCTCAACGACGTGCACGCGCGGCACTGCCTCCTTGCAGGTCTGCAAACCACCTCCCACCACACTTTGCACCACCGATTCCTCATTACATGGCGTTCGACGTACCCGCCCGAGGCTTGTCACCACGGCGCATAGGCCTTAAGGCACCTCGATCGCATCCACTTGCCACACCGAGCGAAATTGGATGGTTTCGTTGTGCAGCTCAGGGTGGTCATCGAAGGGATAGAGCACAAACAGCGGGCCAAAATTTCGCACCGACATGACGTTATCGTCCTGGGACATCGCCAGTATCACGTCGTAGCGCTGGGCATCGGACACCGGAATATCCGCCACAAACCCGTTCAAGGCATGCACCCGGATGTGCCCAGCCCTGACGCCCGCCAATTCGAGGACACTGCGCAGAAGCGGGCCCTTGAAACGACTCGCCTGACGGTGCCAGGGGGTATCGGTCGTAAGCTCCCGCCCTTCGAGTTGCTCGAGCATCTGACGATCCAGCCACAGCTGATTTCCCACATTGGCATTATCGATGTCGCCTGACATCTTCAGCAGTACTGGCCCCTCTGGAGCAGGCAAGGAGTGGGCGTGCCCCACTCCCGCTACCAGCAACATTCCCAACAGCACGACCACTTGGCGAAAACACCCTGGCACCCGCATGACCTCTCCTGACACGTTACGCAGGTGTAGAGTACGTCATCGCGTACAAAAGGTCAGTCCAGCAAGCGGCCCCCGCCTTTGCTGATTCAAGAAAACTGGGCCCTGAACAGGAAAGAAGCCCCTTCGCCGCTGCGAATCACTCTCAGACGCTAGACCCAGGCACCAGTCCCAGGCGCCAGATCCGGTCGATGAGCCCTACGCCGACGCCTGTCGTCAGGCTCAGGCGTCGGACTCGTCCACCATCTCGCACACCACGAGATCCTCGTAGGCGTGCCAGCTGGCGTGCCCCAGCACCGGCAAGATCAAGGCCAGCCCGATATAGAAGGTCGCCATCCCGATCAACACACAGCCGGTCAGGATAGCCGCCCACAGCAGCATCGGGCGGAAATTTCTGGCCACCGAGCGGATGCTGGCCTCGATCCCTTCCATAAACGTCAGGTCCTGATCCATCAGCGTCGGAATCGCAACCACACTGATCGAGAAGGCGCCAAAAGCCAGTACACAACCCACCGCCAACCCCACGGCCAGCATGCCGAACCCTTCGGGAGTGGTCAGCAAGGAGGCATAGACGGTTGCCGGATCAGGAGACTGCAGACCGAAGAACAGCGCGAACAGCAAGGTGGCCAGGCGAATCCAGGCGAGAAAGAAGATCATCATCATCACGCCCATCATCGCCAGCTGGCCGCCATGACCGCGCCAGGCGCCAAATGCATCCCCCAGCGTCGGTGATCGGCCCTCTTCCAGGGCGCGACTGATCCCGTAGGACCCCACCGCCACCAGCGGGCCGATAAACATGAACCCGGCCACCAGTGGCAACAGCCAGTGCCACAGGCCCATGGTCAACGCGCCCGCCGTGACGGCGATACTGAGCCCTACCCAGAACATGCCGTAAGCCAGGCTGACGGCCGTTGCCGCCC
This sequence comes from Halomonas sp. DP3Y7-2, assembly GCF_019800795.1. Classification (NCBI taxonomy): domain Bacteria; kingdom Pseudomonadati; phylum Pseudomonadota; class Gammaproteobacteria; order Oceanospirillales; family Halomonadaceae; genus Halomonas; species Halomonas sp. DP3Y7-2. Next base: position 146,907 of record NZ_JAHVKJ010000010.1, on the reverse strand, counting down.
TGAAGTCCTCGAAGCCGGAAGCCAGCCATGCTCTTGGCCGTCCCATACCGACATTCTTGATGGAGATCTTGACCCTGGCGCCGCTTGCCAGCTTGTCCCGCCGTGAAGCTGCTGCACTCATCATCTTCACCCCCTCTACCAACGGCTAAGGGCTTGTACTATCGGCCCGTTATGCCACCAGTGATTCCATCGGTTGTTGCACAACCGTCATGGGAGTCTTAGCGCCTGACAAAGGGGTGTTTCGCGCTCCTAGGCGCCGGTCGACTCTCACTTGACTGTAGTTGATGGGCTGGGGCTTCGCCTTGAACCTACGCAAGCTTACGAAAAAGCCACGTGCCTGCGATGGCACTCACTCGCTCGTCTTCGAGGCCGTACCGCGGAGGCCACATCAAGGCAGATGTGCAATAAAAAGCCCCCTCACAAGGAGGGGGCTGCGGATAGCGGTCTATCACCTGGACCTGCCAGCGTCTCAGCGAACGATCATCACCGAACACTTGCTGTGGTGCACCACATGCTCCGCATTGGGGCCTATCACGTAGTCAGAGAACTTGCGCTTGGTATGCGACGCCATCACGATCAGGTCGGCATCGATCTTCTTGCCGACCTTGATGATGGCCTCCCATGGGGACCCATCGACGATGATGGCCTGAGACTGGACGTCATCAGGCACGTGCTGGTCGATGAACTCCTTCTGAGCCTTCTGCAACGCTTCCCGGGCCTTCTTGGCAAAATCCTTTGGGAAATAGGAGCCCACCAGCGGCATGCGATAGTCCGGCAGGACCGTCACTAGGTGCAGGCTGGCCTCAAAGTTCCGACACAAGGACAGCGCCACCGGCAAGGCACGCTCCCAGGAGGAGGGCTCGTTGAGATCGACCGGCAACAACAGTTTCTGATACATGTCAGGCCTCCTCAGACCGTAGCCTCGGTGGAATCATGCGAGCGACGACGGCGCTGCGCCAATACCACAAAGGCGAACAGCAGCAGCGCCGGGAACCAGATCAACTCCTTCGGCCAGCGATCCACCGGCGCCTGAATATCGACGATCTCCTGATCGAAGTCGAAGCCGAGATCCGATGCCTGACTGCCGTAGGTCACCATGTCGACCATGGCACGCCCATCGTCGATGTATAGCTCAAGGCCGAGGTTGAGCAGCCGCTCTTCTCCGCTCTCACCCTCGACAACGGGCAGAGTCATGTAGGTGGTCAGAGGATCACCGAAGGCATCTTCGCCCTTGACCTGGATACGCAGGGTACTGTCTTCGTCCACCTTGCCGTAAGTCTCGACAAATTCAGACGGAGCAATACTGCGGTACGGGTCATGGATCATGTCCATCCAGAAGCCCGGGCGGAACAGGCTGAATGCCACCAGCAGCAGCAGGATGCTCTCGTACCAGCGGTTTCTTGTCAGCATGTAGCCTTGGGTGGCCGCGGCAAAGATCAACATGGCGATCGTCGCCACCACGAACACCAATACCCCCTGCAAGGGCGCTACATCAATCAACAGGAGATCCGTGTTGAAGATGAACAAGAACGGCAGTGCGGCCGTTCTCAGGCTGTAGTAGAACGCCTGGAACCCGGTACGAATGGGGTCGCCTCCCGAGACCGCCGCGGCAGCGAAGGAAGCCAGCCCCACCGGCGGAGTGACGTCCGCCATGATGCCGAAATAGAACACAAACAGGTGCACGGCGATCAACGGCACCAGCAACCCGTTCTGTTCCCCTAGCTGTACGATCACCGGTGCCAGCAGCGCCGACACCACGATGTAGTTGGCGGTCGTCGGCAGCCCCATCCCCAGAATCAAGCTGAGCACGGCAGTGAAGAACAGGATCAGCATCAGGTTGCCCATGGACAGGATTTCCACCACGTCCGCGAGCACCAGCCCCACCCCGGTCTGAGACACGGCACCGACAATGATGCCGGCCGTCGCCGTGGCAATACCGATACCGATCATGTTACGGGCGCCGGTGACCAGGCCGTTCCACAGGTCCATGCCGCCTTCACGCAGGTCCTTGGCAAAATCGCCGCGGCCACGGAAGGCGTGCATGATCGGACGCTGGGTCAGCATGATGAAGACCATGAAGACCGTGGCCCAGAAAGCCGACAGCCCAGGCGAAAGACGCTCCACCATCAAGCACCAGATCAGGACGATGACCGGCAGCAGATACTGCAGACCCACCATGACCGTCGGGCGCGTCTGCGGCAAGGTGTAGATAGGCTCGTTGGGGTCATCCAGCTCCAGCTCAGGATATCCCGCTGCGAGCTTGAGCAGGGCCACATAGACCACGGCCAGCGCCACCGCAACGACCCAGGGAGTGGCATCGCCCAGTACCGGCTTCAGCCAGCCAAGGCCGTAGTAGACGCCCAGCGCCACCACCATCATCAGCAGCAGACCACCGAGGAACCCGATCACCTTGCGCACCAGAGGCTTCGGCGGATTGGAGCTTTCCAGGCCCTGCATATTGGCCTTGAGCGCCTCGAGGTGAACGATGTAGATCAAGGCAATATAGGAAATCAGCGCAGGCAGGAAGGCGTGCTTGATCACCTCCACGTAGGAAATACCGACGTATTCCACCATCAGAAAGGCTGCCGCCCCCATGACCGGCGGCATGATCTGGCCGTTGACCGAGGAGGAGACCTCCACCGCGCCCGCCTTCTCGGAGGAAAAGCCCACACGCTTCATCATCGGAATGGTGAACGTGCCGGTAGTCACCGTGTTGGCAATGGAAGAGCCGGAAATCAGCCCCGTCATGCCCGAAGCCACCACGGCAGCCTTGGCCGGCCCGCCCTTGTAGTGGCCCAGCAGAGAAAAGGCGACCTTGATGAAATAGTTACCCGCGCCAGCCTTGTCCAGCAAGGCGCCAAAGAGCACAAACAGGAAGACGAAGCTGGTCGACACCCCCAGGGCGATACCAAACACGCCTTGGGTGGTCAGCCACTGATGATTGACCAAGCCATACAGACTGACACCGCGATGCGCCAGAATGCCGGGCATCCACGGGCCTGCCAGTGAATAAATGATAAAGATCGAGGCAATGATCATGAGTGGCGGCCCGAGCGCGCGCCGAGTCGCCTCCAGCAACAGCACCAGACCGGCCACACCGACGATGACGTCCTGCAGAATCGGTGCACCAGGACGCTGGGCAAGCTGCTCGTAGAACACAAACATGTACGCGCCGGCACAGGCGGCAAGAATGCCCAGCACCCAATCCTGCAAAGGAATACGATCGCGCGGCGAGCGCTTGGTGGCGGGATACGCCATGAATGCCAGGAACAGCGCAAAGGCCAGGTGTATGGAGCGCGCTTCGGTGGCATTGAAGACGCCAATGCCCGCCATGAACGGCAGCGGCGAGGCTATCCATAGCTGAAACAGCGACCACGCTGCGGCAACCCCCACCAGCAGTTTGCCTGGTCCACCCGCCGGATTGCGCGAGCCTGAGTCGCTGGAGGCGACCATGTCCTCAAGATCCACTTCTGCCGCCGTGGATCTTTTGTTGTCCTCAGTCATAAGCGTGCCCTGCCTTGGGAGAGGAATCGTGATGATGGTTGGCCGCGGCCACCATCCCCTGAGGCCCGAATGAACGGGCGCGTTGCAGATGCTGACGAGACAGTGACTGGCTCATCTCGTCGCCGGTCCACAACGCACTGCGCGGCCGCCCACTGGCTGACCGCGCAGAAATGCATCGGATATCCGTGTAACGGTAATCCGTTACTCGATCCAGCCCTGCTCACGATAGTAGCGAGCGGCACCTTCGTGCAGCGGGGCAGACAGGCCATTGGAGACCATGTCCTTCGGATCCAGCGTTTCGAAGGCCGGGTGCAGGCGCTTGAAGCGGTCGAAGTTGTCGAACACTGCCTTGACGGTCTGGTAGACCAGTTCGTCGTCGGCTTCAGCGCTGGTCACGAAGGTGGCCGCGACACCGAAGGTTTCGACGTCCTCGTCGTTGCCCTTGTACAGGCCGCCCGGGATGGTGGACATGGAATAGTAGGGATATTCCTCGACCAGTCCCTTGATGGCGTCATCGTTAAGGGGCACCAGGCGCGCGTCGACCGTGGTGGTGGCTTCCTGGATGGAGCCATTGGGGTGGCCGACCACATAGGCCATGGCATCGATGTTGTTGTCCGCCAGGGCAGAGGCCATTTCGGCCGCGTCCAGCTGGGAAGCCAGGGAGAAGGTGTCTTCGGTCCAGCCCTTGGCGTCCATCACCACTTCCATGGTGTTGCGCTGACCGGAACCCGGATTACCGATGTTGACGCGCTTGCCAGCCAGGTCATCCAGGCTCTCGATGCCGGAATCAGCACGGGCCAGGATCGTCAGCGGCTCACCATGCACCTTGAAGACGGCGCGCAGATCTTCGTAGGCGTCACCTTCGAAGTTGCCAGTGCCGTTGTAGGCCTGATACTGCACATCAGACTGCGCCACACCCATGGTCAACTCGCCGCTGCGAATGCCATTGACGTTGGCCACAGAACCCCCAGTAGAGGGCGCGTTACAGCGAATGTTCGTCTCGTCGCTATTGCGATTGACGAAGCGGCAGACGGACTGCCCAACGACGTAATACACGCCGGTCTGACCACCGGTGCCGATGGTGATGAACTGTTCCTGATCCTGGGCCATGGCCGGGGACGCGAACATGGCAGTTCCCAGAATGGCGCTGGACAGAGCAGCGGCGGAGAAAGCATGGCGCTTCATGGTCACACCTCTTTTGGTATTGTCGACGTTGACAGCATGGAACTCTACCCTGCCCCTCCTGGGCCGGCAAAGCGTCCAATCGTCACTACTTTAGCGGGAAATTCACCTGAAGGGTCCAGGCATATCCATTGTAAAACGAGAGTTTAGCTACCGCTAACGTTTAGTGGGCGTTAATTTTACGACGACCTTTCCTCCTTACCCGACCATCAGCCTGTGACAGGCCCATCCAGCAAAGCCGCCGCGGCTGCCCTGCCACCTTGCATCAGCGTCCTTGCAGACACCAGCACTCATCGTGAGCATAGTCGCTGCGGACAAAGGTGCCACACCCATGACTGTCGTCACGCCTGCACGGCAGGTACTCTTGGACATTTCCTGACACGAGAATCCGATGCGACTACTGGCCTGTCAGACCGCAATCCCCACCACCCGGACCCGCAACGAACAGCTCGGCTACCTGACACGGCTCGCGCAAGACCTGCGCCAGGCGGCCCGTCACCATCAACCGGATCTCATCGTGCTGCCGGAACTGTCGTCTCAGGAATACAGCGATGCCGCCTTTGATCACCTCGACCAACTGGACGACGATCTCAAGGGGCCGGTGGTGCAGCTGCATCGAGACCTGGCCTCCGAGCTCGGCTGCTTCATCGCCTTTGGTCTCTCCCGCCGCGCTGCTGATACTCCCGCAGGCTTGAGACGACACATCAGCCAGGTTGTGGTCGGACCAGACGGCGAGATCAGCGCTGTCTATGACAAGTTACATTGCGCGCAATTCGGCGCGAGTGCCGAGGCGGGCCATTTTGTCCCAGGAGACCGCCTGGTCACGTTCGATGTAGCGGGATGGAGGGTCGGCGTCATGATCTGCTATGACCTGCGCTTCGGCGAGCTGGCGGCCCGTTACCGCCAGCAGGGGGTGGACCTGATGCTCCATCCAGTGGCCTTTACTCGCGACTTTTCCTTCGCCAGCTGGCATAGCTTCATCACGACCCGTGCCATGGAGCATCAATGCTACTGGCTGAGCCTCAATCGTGCGGGGGACGACTGGGGGCACTCCACCCTGTGTCCGCCCCTGTTGACGGCCGATATCCCAGCCCAACCATTGAGCCACCAGGAAGGCATCGTCTGCTGGGAGCTGGATCGCCAACAGCTGATGGAGGCACGTGCGCGCCTACCGCTGGCCCGCGACCGCCGCGACGATATCGACCGCCTGCCCGTCCACCCCTTGCCCTAGAAGGCCCTAGCCGCCACTCTTGCGTGAGGCCTTTCTCAATCCCTTCGCCACCCTTTCTCCCCCTCTCTCACCCCCTAGCCACGCCAAGGAGGCCCCATGTCTCACCCGTTGATGGAATGCGTGACCGGCGATATTTCACAGCAGTCAGACGTCGACGCAGTCGTGAACGCCGCCAATGCCCAACTGGAGAGCGGCGGCGGCGTCGCAGGAGCGCTGCACCGAGCGGCGGGACCGGAGCTGGCCAAGGCAGGCAGGCCCTTGGCCCCCATCGCCCCGGGCCAGGCTGTGATAACTCCCGGCTTCAACCTGCCTGCGCCCTGGGTCATCCATTGCCTGGGCCCCGTCTACGGCCACGACGAACCGAGTGCCGAACTGCTGGCCAGCTGCTATCGACAGGCGCTTGCGCTGGCCAGTGAGCAGGGTATCCGCCGCCTGGCGTTTCCCGCCCTGTCCACCGGCATCTTTGGCTATCCGGTCGAGGAAGCCGCAGAGATTGCCATCACTACCGTGCTCAGCGAACTGGCCCGCTACGACAGCATCGACCTGGTGCGCTTCGTGCTGTTCGACGACACCACCCGCGACCTCCACCAGCGTTGGCTCGAGACTCTGACCGATCACCCTTGAGCGGCAACGACAGCCGGTAACGTCCTCGGGCGCTGCTGGCTGCCGCCCCCCTGCGCTAGACGTTGTGCTAGACGTTGTACCCCAGGATCCTGGGCAACCACAGGGCGATCTCTGGGAAAATCGCCACCAACGCCAATGCCGATGCCATGGCCGCGACAAAGATCAGCGCCCAGCCGACGGTCTGTTCGAGTCGTACCTTGGCGACCTCAGTGGTCACCATCAAATTGACCGCCACGGGTGGCGTGAACTGGCCGATGGCAATATTCATGGCCAGCAGAATGCCGAACCAGACAGGGTTCCAGCCAAAGTGCTGCATCACCGGAATCAGGATCGGCATCATGATCAGATAGATCGAAATGGCATCCAGCAACATGCCCGCCGCCAGCACAGCAAGCATGATCAGTACCAGCAGCAAGGCACCGTTGTCAGACAGACCGATGACCCATTCGGCAAGGTGGCGGAAGGTTCCCAGCATGGTGCCTGACCAGGCGAAGATACCCGCCAGCGCGATGATCAGCATGACCACGCCGGACACGATGGCAGCCTCACCCATCAGCCCCCAGAGGTCCTTCAGGGACAGCTCGCGGGTCACCACCAGGCCAACAATGACACCATAGGCGACGGCGACCACCGCAGCCTCGGTGGGGGTAAACAACCCACTGCGCAGCCCTCCTAGAATGATGACCGGCGCGAACAGCGCGGGCAGCGCCTCCCGAAAGCTCTTGCCGATCGGCGGGCGCTCGACGTCGCAGGGGTCTTCCCAGCCATAGTGGCGTGACAGCCACAGCGCCGGTATCAGCAACGAGGCGCCAGCCAGCACGCCAGGAAACAGCCCCGCCGCAAACAGCGCTCGAAGATCCACCCCAGGCACCACAATGGAGTAGAGAATCAAGGCCACCGAAGGCGGAATCAGAATGGCGGTGGAGGCGGATGACGCAATCAAGGTCGCCGAAAACGGTCGTGGATAGCCTGCTCGGGTCATGCTGGGCAGCATCACCATGGCCACAGCGGCAGCATCCGCCGGACCGGAGCCGCTCATGCCTCCCATGATCATGCACACCACCACCGCAACCACCGCCAGCCCACCGTGTCGTGGACCCACCAGGGCCTGCGCGAAGCGCACCAGCCGAGCCGCGACACCGGCGCGCTCGAAGATGAGGCCGGTCAGGATAAACAGCGGAATCGCAATCAGCGGATACTTTGCCACGCTGTTGTAGGTATTGGTGCCCAGGGTCGCCAGCATCGCCGGTGATAGCCCCGTGATAATGCCTACGGCGCCAGACAGGCCGAGCGAGAACGCCACCGGCACCCCGGCCACCAGCAGCAGCAGAAAGGCCGCCAGCATCCAAAGATCAGGTGTCATCGCGGCTCTCCCCTCGCAGGCGCTCGACGCAGGCTTGAACCTGGCGCAGCAGCATCAGGGCAGACAATAGCGGCAGCCATATCAGGTACCACCACTGCGGTAAACCAAGCCCAGGAGACAGGGACTGCCACTGGTACTCCTGCCAGGTCATCACTCCGCTGAACCAGGTGATCATGCCTAGCACGACCACCCCGCAGCATCCCTGGAACAGGATCAGCACGCGTTGACCTGCTGCTGGCAGCTTGCGCTCCAGCAGCCCGATACGAATATGGCGATGGCGTCGCAACGCCACGGATGCGCCGGCAAAGGTCAGGATCACCAGCAAGAAGACAGAAAACTCCTCGGTAAACGCAAAGGAGCCTCCCGTGATGTAGCGCACTACCACGTTGACCAGGCTAATCACGCCAATGATCAGGATCGCCAGGGTAGCGAGGATACGCTCGAGTCGAGCATCAGGACGTTTCATTGGAACGGTACGTCGGTCGGGGTGAGGACAACGCCGGCCCTCCCGCAGGATAGGCCGGCATGGCAGTCCACCTGTCACACCAGCGGCGCGACAAGGGACAGCGGAGGAGGCTTCAGCGAGACTCGATGGCGCTGCGGGCAGCGTCCACCAGGTCCTCCCCAATCCTCGGCACCCACTTGTCGTAGACGCTTTCCGTCGCGGTAACGAAGGCCTGATGCTGGTCGTCGGTCAGGTCGGTGACGGTGACACCACGCTCCTGAATGGCCGCCAGACGCTCGCTCTCCTGCTCCCGGGTCATCGCCACTTCCCAGGCTCCAGCCTCCACCGCGGTATCCCTCAGCAGCGCTTTTTCGTCATCCGACAGGGTGCCCCAGACTTGCTGGTTGGCAGCAAAGATCAGCGGATCATTCATGTAATTCCACAGCGTCACATGCTCTTGGCCCACCTGGTCGATACGCGCCACATCAAACACCGACAGCGGGTTCTCCTGACCGTCTACCGCCCCCGTGGTCAGGGCAGGCTTGGCGTCCGCCCAGCTCATCTGCGTCGGGTTGGCGCCCAGGGCAGTGAAGGTGTCCTGGAACAGCGGCGATCCGACCACGCGGATCTTCAAGCCTTCGAGATCACCCGGTTCGTCGATGACACCGCGAGAGTTGGACAGCTGACGAAAGCCATTCTCCCCCCATGCCAGGGGCACCACACCACGGGACTCGATCGCCTGGAACACCAGCTCGCCAGCCTCTCCGGTGGTCACGGCATCGACCGCTTGCTCATCCGGCATCAGAAACGGCAACGAGAACAGGTTGAGCTCAGGCACCTGGGGCGACCAGTTGATGGTCGAGCCAACGGCCAGATCGATCAGGCCGGAGCGCATGGCGGAAAACTCACGGGTCTGGTCACCGCTGACCAGCTGGGAGTTGGGGAAGACCCGCAGCGTCAGCTCGCCATCGGATCGTTCCTCCACCAGGTCGGCCCATTTCTGCGCCGCCTGGCCCCAGGGGAAGGCATCGGATAGCACCGTGGAGACCTTGAGCTCACGCGCCTCGGCATCCGCCGAGACACCCAGACTACCAAGCACCAGAGCGGCGCCAACCAAGGTGAGGGAACAACGAGCGGGCGCTCGAAGGCCAAACAGAGAAGACATGACGTGTCCTTGCGTTGATGCTCCCTTGGCGGCACGCGGCAAGCGCGGAGAAGCGACAGCTCGGCCGACTGGGAGTCGATTATGGAGATAGGCGAACAACATGGGTCCTGACCGCTGTTCAATATGCCTGCAAACCATAATCCACCACAAGAGGAAAGCCTTCGGTCTCGCACCGGCATGAGCGGAAACGGAGAGGCAGCCACCTCCTTCACCCACCTCGAACATGCACACATCTTCCTGCCAAAAATGTATACAAACTCATTGACCTGTCGCTGGCCATCGGAAAAGCTGATCTAGGTGTTTACGGAAATATTTTCCATTAGATGCATGACGACAACCACAATGACAACGAGGACTCTCATGCGACAGCTGCCCTATTGCCTTGCCGCCTTGACGGCAACCGCGCTGAGCCTTCCGGCCCAGGCCGCTCTCTATAGCACGACCAAGGTCGAAGCCCTCTATGGCTGGGACTATGAGGACCAGGCCGATGCCGGCTTCGGTATCGACAACCGCCGCCACGGTATCCTGACGATCGCCAATGCGAGCGGCTGGACCTATGCCGACAGCTTCTTCTTCGCCGACTTCACCAACTACGACCGGGGCACCGAGGAAGAACAGGACTACGGCAGCACCCATGCGGAATTCAACGTGAGGGGAAACATCGGCAAGGTGCTCGGACAGGATCTGTCCTTCGGCCCCGTGAGCAACGTTTACCTGAACGGCCAGATCGACCTGGACCGCAACTCCGCCACCCGCAAGACCACTCATATGGTGGGGCTTGGCGTGGATCTCGACGTGCCGGGCTTTCGCTTCTTCAAGGTACAGGCCATGTATCGCGACGATGACAGCGACAAGGCCGACGGCAGTTCGGAGCAGCTGACGCTGGCCTGGAACCGACCATTTCAGCTGTGGCACGAGAACTTCAGCTTCGAAGGGTTCATGGACATCACCTCCGAGGAAGGTGATCTGGAGTCCCAGGTGCTGGCACAGCCTCAGCTGATCTGGCACGCCACCGAGCATGTCGGCCTGGGTCTCGAATACCAATACTGGCACAACAAGTTCGGCCTGAAGGACACCGACGAATCCCTGCCGCAGGCACTGGTACGCTGGACCTTCTAGGCATCTGCTGGGCTTCCCCCGTCATCGCCCCCTTCGGCCGGACGGGGGGCTCTGCTATCCTGCTGGCTTTGCCAACAAGGATTTCCAGTGCCTCTACGTGACCTTCTTCTCGGGCTCTGCGTCATCGTCATTTGGGCGTTGAACATCATCGTCATCAAGCTTGGAGTCACCGACATGCCTCCTCTGCTGCTGACCACCCTGAGACTGGCACTGGTCGCCGCCCTGCTGGTGCCCTTTCATCCGGTGTCACGACACCAATTGCCCTTCCTGCTGCTACTGTCCGTCACCTTCGGGGTAATGAACTTTGCCCTGCTGATCATTGGCCTGTCCCAAGCGGAAGCCGGTACCGGCGCCCTGCTGGTACAGATGGGCACGCCCTTCGCCACGCTACTGGCCGTGATCTTCCTGAAAGAACGCCTGGGCATCAAACGTCTGGTGGGCCTGCTGCTGTCCTTCGGCGGGATTGCGGTATTGGCGGGCGGCCCCAGCCTGCCCGCGCCGCTGCCAACAGCGTTGCTGTTGCTCAGCGCACTGGGCTGGGCCGTCTCGCAGCTGCTGATCAAGCTGGGACCTTCGGTGTCGCCCATGGCGATGGCTGGCTGGATTGCCCTGTTTGCCACTCCCCAGCTGGCCTTGGCCTCCTGGTGGTTCGAGGACCATCACCTGCAGGCGATGCTGGACGCCGGGGTCAAGGGATGGGGCGCGGTGCTCTACACCGCGTTGATGTCATCCATCCTGGCATACGGCATCTGGTTTGGGCTGGTCAGACGTCACGCCGTCAACCGCGTGGTACCACTGACCTTGCTGGTACCGGTGCTGGCGGTGGTGCTGGGCATCCTGCTGCTGGACGATAGCGTCGACCCCTTCAAGCTAGGCGGCGGCGGTATGGTCGTGGCCGGGGTCGCCCTGATCGTCATCCGCTTCACACCGCGCCGCCGGGCGGACAGCCGCACGTCAACCACCTAGCCCTGGCAGGTTCCCTCACTCCCCGGCCAGCTGACGCAGTCGCCGGGGCCAACGCCCAAGGCGTCAAAGGTGCCGGCCCGAACTTCCAGCGCCGCATGATATCGCTCGGCGGGACGCGTGGTCGGGCAACCAGAGGCGCTTCCCTCGCAGGGGGCCATGCGACGCACTTCCTGAATTCGGCCATCGGCACCAATGAAGGCAATATCCAACGGCAGCAAGGTTTGATACATCCAGAAGCCGTTGTGCACGCCCTGGGGGCTCTGGTAGAGGAACAGCATGCCGGCATCGTCTGCCAGCTGCTCCCTGCCCATCAAGCCCTGATTGCGCTCCTTTGCGTCGTCAGCCACTTCTACCGTGAATCGGGTCGGGCCCTGGGCCCCATGGATCACCAGGGTCACCGTCTCCAGACCTGGCGCATTGGCAAGAGCCTGTGACAGCAACCCAGTGGAGGACAGGGCCACCGGCGTCAACGCCAGCGACGCCAGGAAACGACGGCGGGAAAGAGTCATGCAGGCCTCCAATCAAGGGCTATCGTCATCGCGTGAGGATGGCAGCATATCTGCTTGCATGACATGGATACCAGCGGCAAGCAGCGACACCCTGACCCAGCCGCCCTTCACCAGACCATTGCGGCGCGCCGCATGGGTCGCGATGTCGAAGCGCAATGGCTGCGGTTCATGAGGGACCCTGAGGGTGACCGAGCTCTGCCCTCCCAACACCAGCAGCTCGTCGACCCGGGCTGTCACCAGGTTTTCGCGAATGCCGCGGGAGGGACGATCACTTCGTTGCAGCACAATATCAGATGCCGGCAGATACCAGGTCAGGTGACTGCCCACCGGATAGGCGTCCAGCCCCTGAGCCACTTCAAGACACCACTCACCCCAGCTGAGCCTGAGCCCTTGGGAGGTCGCCACCACGCGCCCCGAAAACACATTGGGGCGATCGAGCAGCCTGGCTACGGCTGGGCTGGCTGGCCGCCGAAACAGTGCTTCAGGCGCCCCCTGCTGCAAGGAGCGTCCCGCGTGGAGGACACACAGGCGATCCGCCAGCGCGCTGGCTTCATTGAGATCATGGGTGACCAGCACGATAGGAATGCTGAGCCGCTCGCGCAGTTGCACCAGCTCGCGCTGCAAGCGCCGACGAGTGACCTGATCGACCGCCGAAAACGGCTCATCGAGCAGCAGCACCTTGGGCTCCCGAGCCAAGGCCCTGGCCAGCGCCACACGCTGGCGTTGGCCGCCGGACAGCTGCCGCGGCAAACGCCGCTCCAACCCCTCGAGATTGACCCTTTCCAGCCAGTCAGCGGCTCGACGTCGGCGCTCGCTGCGTGGCAGGTGCCCCATGGCGGTGGCAATGTTGTCCGCTGCATCAAGGTGAGGAAACAGGGCATAGTCCTGAAACACCATCCCCACTCGCCGTTGCTGGGGCGACCAGTCATGGCCTTGATCCGCGGCGTACCAGGTCTCCTGCCCGCAGCTGACCCGGCCACGGGCGGGAGCGTAGAGTCCGGCGATGGCTCTGAGCAGGGTCGATTTGCCGCTGCCCGAGGGACCTACCAGGGCCAGTAGCTCGCCCGGCCGGCAGTGGAATTCGGCATCCAGCGGAATCGGTCCGGGCTGGGACAGCTTGACCACCAGCCCTTCCCCTTGCTGGCCCGCCGGACGCTCAGCCAACGTCATCGCTCAGCCTGCCAGCGATGACGCGCAGACAGCCCATAGACCACTGCGATGGTAATGAACGAGATCGCCAACAGCAACGCGGACATCCAGCCTGCGGCGGACTCATCGAAGGCCTGCACATGGTCGTAGATAGAAATAGCCAAGGTACGCGTTTCCCCGTCGATCGCCCCTCCCACCATCAGGATGACCCCGAATTCACCGAGAGTATGTGCAAAGGTCAGCGCCAGGGCCGACACCACCCCCGGCATCACCAGCGGCAGCTCGATAGACAGGAAGGTACGCCATGGCGATAGACCGCTGCACCAGGCGGCCTCTCTCAGATGATCCGGTAACGCTTCGAAGGCGCGCTGGATGGGCTGCACGGCAAACGGAATATTGACGATCAGCGAGGCTAGCAGAATACCGCTGAAGGAGAAGTTCAAGCTGGTCCCGGCCAATCTCTGCCAAACGCCGCCCAGGGGAGCATCAGCACTGAAGGCCAGCATGAGATAGAACCCCATCACGGTGGGAGGCATGACCAGCGGCAACGCGACCAGTGACTCTGGCAGTACTTTCCAGCGAGTGCGGCTCTGCGCCAGGCGCCGCCCCAGCCAGAGCGCTGGAAGCAACAGCCCCGCACTGGTCAGCACGGCCAACTTGAGGGAAACGATCAGCGCCGGTGCATCCATGGGCCATCACCTGCCATCAGCCGGTGAGCCGAACCCCTCGGCTTCAAGCACGGAGATGGCCTCAGCACTTTGCAGGAACTGATAGAACGCGGTAGCACCCGGCCCCGCTTCCTTGAGCAGCACCATGCGCTGCACGATGGGAGCGTGCCAGGAGGCGGGTATCAAGCGCCAACTGGCACGCTTGGCCAGTGCCGGCGCCTTGACCAGAGAGTAGGCGGCGAAGCCTCCTTGAGCCTCCGCCGAGAGCGCGAACTGGGCGGCCTGGGCGACGTTTTCTCCCATCAGTCGCAGCGGCTCGCTGGCGTCCCACAACCCCTCGCGAGTGAGTACCTGCTGTGCAGCCATGCCGTAGGGAGCATGGCGCGGATTGGCCATCGCAATACGCCGTACAGCGTCACCGCGTTCGCGCGCCTCGATGGCCTGGCGCACCCCCGCCAACGGCGCCTGTTCAGACGGCAGCGGGTGATCGGCGCGCTGCAGCCAGACCAGACGCCCATGGGCATACACCTGGCCTGGCTGCTCGGCGAACCCAGACTGCTCCAGCTCCAGCGCCCGGCGTTCGTCAGCCGACAGAAATAGTGAGAAGGGAGCCCCCTGCTCGATCTGGCGCTTGAGATTCCCGGAGGCGCCGTAGGTCACCACGACCTGCACAGGCTCTGCGGGATCGGCATCCGCCCTCTCGGCAAACCTCTCCACCAGTCGCGGCATGACGAATTGCAGAGATGACGCCGCAGCGACATTGACCCGCTCCGCCAGCGCAGGAGGGGCGAAGGCGCAGAGCAGCAAGGACAAGGCGGTCAGGATAGCGCGCATGGTGCAGAAGACTCACGTGGCAGTAGGGTCAAGCGATGACTCAGGCATCCCCGGCAAGTATCGACCTGAGATCGATGCGGCTGTCTCTCGGGCCGAGATCCAGCAACGACTGAAGGCTATCCAGGTGGAGCTCGACATCGCGGCGGCAGGCCTCGCCATCGCCCTCACGCAGATGGCTCAGCAGCCGCGTGTGATCGCCCTCCAGGTAGCAGCTGCCGACGCCCTGCCGCTTGTACAGGGCAATGACGATCGATGTCCGTAGGATCAGATCTGTCAGCATCGCCCCCAGCACCCGATTGGGAGAATGCTCCGCCAGCAGGTGATGAATCGCCAAGGAATGTTCGATCCGCGTCGGTTCGTCACTGGCAAGAAACGCCTCCCGCTCCCGGTCGATACGGTCCTCAAGCTGGACCAGCGCCGGAGCCTCCAGTGTGCCGGCGGTCAGCGCAGCCACCTCACCCTCGACCAATCGGCGCGCCGCAAAGGTCTGCCGCGTTTCATCCACATCCGGCGCTCTGACTCGGGCCACTTGGTTGGGGCGCTGATCTACCACGTGTTCTGAGGCCAACCGCGTCAACGCCTTGCGCACCACCGAACGACTGACACCAAATACGTCGCCCAATGTCACCTCAGGCAGGCGGGTCCCCGGAGGCAGCCGTTGGGTCAACACCGCTCGGCGCACCTGGCGCACGATATCGCCATCACTGATCCGTCCACCGGACTTGATCTCGGCCATCACCTCTTGCTGCCAGGCGTTGCTCATTGCTGCCTACCCATTATCGCGGAAAGCTTGACCTTCTCATGTTTTCCCCTATTGCACCACAGAAGAGGCATGTCATGTATACACCGGAAGAGGCAGATCAGACGACAGCGCCCGGTCCATACGGACCGGGCGCCATGCTGACTCGACAATGATCTCGAGTATTACCTAGCAAGCGGCCATCAGCTGCTGACATGCCCCTCGTTGACGTCGAGAATCTTGAGGGTGTTGGTGCCACCATGAGCATTCATGTGGTCGCCGCGGGTCAGGATGACGTGGTCGCCAGGAGCCGCCACGCCATGCTTGACCAGCCGCTCGAGGGCTCGATCATTGAGCTCCGCTGCGGTCATGTCACTGGTATCGAAGGGCAGTGAAATGACGCCGCGATACAGCGCCATACGACGCTGGGCGATCGGGTTGTGCGCCAGACCGACGATGGGCAGACCTGAACGAATGCGCGAGGCGATCAACGGCGTGTAGCCGGTGGACGTCATGCAGGCAATCGCCGCCACTCCGGACAAGTGGTTGGCCGCATACATGGCAGACAGGGCGATGGTTTCATCGATCCGCTCGAAGCCTTCATGGATGCGGTGGCCGGATTCCTGAGCGATGCGCTCACGTTCAGCACCAAGACAGACACGGTGCATGGCCTCGATCGTCTCGACCGGATAGTCCCCTGCCGCCGTTTCGGCGGAGAGCATGACCGCATCGGTGGCATCCAGCACCGCGTTGGCCACGTCGAAGACCTCTGCGCGCGTCGGCAACGGCGACTCGATCATCGACTCCATCATCTGTGTCGCAGTGATCACGGCGCGGTTATGGCTACGCGCATGCTTGATGATGCGCTTCTGGGTGCCGATCAGCTTTTCGTCACCGATTTCCACCCCAAGGTCACCACGGGCCACCATGACCGCCTCGCTGGCCTCGATAATGCCGTCCAGGGTCTCGTCATTCGCCACCGCCTCGGCACGCTCAAGCTTGGCGACCAGCCCGATCTCGGCGCCGGCGTCACCCAACAGGCGACGCGCCTCGAGCATGTCCTCTGCGGTCCGTGGGAACGACACGGCCAGGTAATCCACGCCGATATCGATGGCGGTCTTGAGGTCCTGCTTGTCCTTGTCGGTAAGCGCCGGCGCCGACAGCCCGCCGCCCTGCTTGTTGATTCCCTTGTTGTTGGACAACTTGCCGCCCACGACAACCTGGGTGTGGATCTGGCTACCCTCGACACGCTGAACATCCAGCACGACGCGGCCATCGTCCAGTAGCAGGCGATCACCCGAAGCAACGTCCTCAGCCAGCTCCTTGTAATCGCAGCCAACCCGGGCAGCGTCGCCGGACTGAGCATCCAGCGCCACATCGATCACGAAGCTCGCACCCTCTTCCAGGGTGACGGCACCATCGGCGAAACGGGCGATGCGAATCTTGGGCCCCTGCAGATCGCCCAGTGCCGCGACACTGCGCCCAAGCTTGTCGGCAATCGCTCTGACTTCCGTCAGTCGACGGCGGTGATCGTCGGCGCTGCCATGGGAAAAGTTGAGGCGAACCACGTCGACACCCGCTCGCAGCATCTCTTCCAGGACCCCCTCACGATCACTGGCGGGCCCGAGGGTGGCAACGATCTTGGTACGACGTACGGGGGTATGCGGGAATTGGCTCATGCTGTCCTCGACGGGTTCGAAAATGACGCAAGCAGGTCGGGCGGATCATCACAGAACGTGACGCGCGACCGAGTTCTGTAATTTTACTACAAGGAATATGTCAAAGCGACTACCGCCGCTGACAGGCCACCCCATCTCGCCAACCCTTTGTTGAAAATCAACAAATACTGACGACGGCTAGATCGAAAGGGTAGTGCAACGGCTCAGCGTCTGGGCTACCCCCTCTGGCAAAGGCACCATCCTGTAATTTAACTACAGATAAACCACCGACCAACGGCAAACCATCCATGTGCATGCCCTGTCAGAAGGCGTGTTCACGACAGTCTAACTAGCTCTGCGCGAGAGTCTCAAATCACGAAGGGGGCCCAGCCATTCACCTGGGGCTCTTCTGTAGGGCGATTCTATACAGCCAGGCATCGGTGGCTCCTCTGTATAGCCAGGCATCGGTGGCTCCTCTATACAGCCAGGCCTCGGTGGCTCCTCTATATCGCCAGGCCTCACACGTTCAGCTCTGGCATCCTCAGGCTGCCTGGAGTGAAGCGAGCCGGCAAGCCCCTCTGAATAGGCACTCTGCAGCACCAAAAAGGCCCACCGACAGGCACACAATGGAGGGGGACCCCGTCGGCGAGCAAGGGTCGCAGACGCGACCCAGCAGGCAATAGCGGTGCACGACTTGCCAGGAATGCGGTAGAACTCTCCAGGAGGCCCATGGATGCTGTAGAGATGTCCAGGTGCTTCCCCGGCAACGTCTTGAGTCAGCGTGGCGCTGCCCCAGGACGTATCGACAACGCCATCACCTGCTTGGCAGGGAGCAGTCACGCCCCTGTCATTTCCAAGCGTCAGCCGTGATACCACGGCCTCGGCTGACGCTATTGGCCAATGTCGTGACTCGCCAATGCCTCCAGGGCACGCACGATGCCAGCATGGTCCCACTCCGATCCGCCCAGCGCAGCACAGGATTGAAACAGCTGGGCGGCATTGGCGGTTCCTGGCAGGGCCAGGTTGAGGCCTCTGGCTCCTTCCAAGGCCAGGTTCAGATCTTTCTGATGCAAGCGGATGCGGAAACCGGGGTCAAATGTCCGGTCGATCATCCGCTGCCCATGCACGTCGAGAATCTTCGATTGCGCCAATCCGCCCAGCAGTGCTTCCCGCACCTTGCTGACGTCGGCACCTGCCTTGGAAGCGAACAACAGCCCTTCGGACACCGCCTCGATCGTCAGTGCCACCACGATCTGGTTGGCGACCTTGCAGGTCTGCCCAGCCCCGTGGCCGCCAATCCGCGTAATGGTCTTGCCCATAATCTCAAGTAGCGGCAGGGCTCTCTCGAAGCCTTCCTGGGTCGCCCCCACCATGATGGTCAGGGCGGCATTGATGGCACCTCCCTCGCCCCCGGACACCGGGGCATCGACGTACTCGCCGCCGGCCTCATGAATCCTGCGGGCAAATTCCTGGGTAGCCAGAGGGGCAATCGAACTCATGTCGATGACCAGCGTGCCTGGCTTGAGCCCGTGTACCACGCCCTGCTCCCCGAACAGCACCTCCTCGACGTCCGGGGTATCGGGCACCATGGTGATGATGACGTCACTGACCTGGGCCACGGCGTCAGGACTGTCGAGCTCCTGCATGCCCTTCTCGGCCAAGGCGGCAGCAAGCGTACCCCGCTTGACCGTGGTCAGTTCGTGTCCCGCGTCCAGCAGGTGCCCTGCCATGGGGCGTCCCATGATCCCCAACCCGATAAAACCGATCTTGCTCATTGTTATGCTCCTCGTGGTGCCTTGTAACTCTGTGGCGATCGCGACATCCGGCAACGTCGATGCTGCATGTCGCAATGCTGTGCTGACTGACGCGACGCCCTACTTGGTGGCAATCGCTCTGACGCTATCGAGCCAGCCAAGCCCCTCCTGGGTCGTAGTGGCTGGCTTGTACTCGCATCCGATCCAGCCGCGATAGCCGATGTGATCAAGGTGCTGGAACAGGAAGGGATAGTGGATTTCTCCTGTGCCCGGCTCGTGGCGCCCCGGATTGTCCGCCAGCTGCACGTGAGCAATACGCGACAGGTGACGCTCCATGGTCGGTGCCAGGTCCCCTTCCATGATTTGCATGTGGTAGATGTCGTACTGCAGCTTCAGGTTGTCGCTGGCGACTTCGTCGAACAGCGCCAGCGCCTGCTCCGTGTGATGCAGGAAGAAGCCTGGAATATCGCGAGTATTGATAGGCTCGGCCAGCAGCAGAATGCCGGCTGTCTCGAGCCTGCCCGCGGCATAACGCAGATTGTCGACCAGGGTCCGCTGTGCCTGCGCCTGACTGACGCCCTCTGGCACGATGCCCGCCAGGCAGTTGACCTGGCGGCAGCCCAGGGCCGTCGCGTACTCAATCGCGGTGTCGACGCCCGCGCGAAACTCCTCGATGCGCTCCGGATGACAGGCAATCCCGCGCTCCCCCGCCTCCCAGTCGCCGGCTGGTAGGTTATGCAGCACCTGCACCAGGCCATGGGCCTGCAGTCGCTGCTTGATCTCTGCGGCGGAGTAGTCATAGGGGAAGAGGTACTCGACCCCTTGAAAACCCGCCTTCGCGGCTGCCTCAAATCGATCGAGGAAAGGCAACTCGGTAAACAGCATGCTCAGGTTGGCGGCAAACTTGGCCATGTGGTGCTCCTCTTGGACGTCAAGATGTTCTTTTGTGACCCGCGCCCAGCCAACAACTGGCGTGACGCGGCGTCGACACGTGGTTTCCGGTCAAGTGAAGGCGTGTCACGTCAAGGCAGCGATCGAGCTTGGCGCATCCTCGAGGTTCTCGGCCAAGGCTTCGAACTCATTGATGCCGGCAATATCTGTGCCCATCGCGATATTCGTGACGCGCTCAAGGATGATCTCGACAACGACCGGCACGCGGTGCTCTCGGGCCAGTTGGCGGGCGCGCTCCAGGGCTGGCCCGATCTCGTCAGGCGTGGTGACCCGCAGCGCCTTGCAGCCCAGCCCTTCCACCACGGTCACGTGGTCGACGCCGTAGCCGTTGATCTCTTCGCAGTTGATGTTCTCGAACGACAGCTGGACGCAGTAGTCCATGTCAAAGCCGCGCTGAGCCTGGCGAATCAATCCGAGATAGGCGTTGTTCACCAGAACATGCACATAGGGCAGGTGGAACTGGGCACCTACTGCCAACTCCTCGATCATGAACTGGAAGTCATAGTCACCAGACAGCGCGACCACCTCGGCGTCAGGATCTGCCCGGCATACGCCCAAGGCTGCTGGAATCGTCCAGCCCAACGGACCTGCCTGACCGCAGTTGATCCAGTGACGAGGCTTGTAGACGTGCAAGAATTGGGCGCCAGCAATCTGCGACAGTCCGATGGTAGTGACGTACCGCGTGTCACGGCCGAACACCTTGTTCATTTCCTCGTAGACCCGCTGGGGCTTGACTGGCACATCATCGAAATGGGTCTTTCGCAGCATGGTCTGCTTGCGCTGCTGACAAGCCGCCACCCAGCTGCTGCGCTCCTTCAGGCGGCCTTCCTTGGCCCAGTCCCGGGCAATCTCGATCATGGTCACGAGGGCCGCCTTGGCGTCGGACACGATGCCGTAGTCAGGGCCAAAGATACGGCCAATCTGAGTGGGCTCGATGTCGATATGGACGAAGGTTCGTCCCTCGGTATAGGTCTCGAGATTACCGGTATGCCGGTTGGCCCAGCGATTGCCGACCCCCATGACAAAGTCCGACTCGAGCAGGGTCGCATTGCCATAACGGTGGGAGGTTTGCAGCCCCACCATGCCCGCCATCAAGGGATGATCGTCTGGCAGCACTCCCCACCCCATCAGGGTCGGAATGACCGGAATACCCAGCAATTCGGCCAAGGTCTGCAGCTCGCTCGCGGCATCAGCATTGATGACACCTCCCCCGGCCACCAACAGGGGGCGCTCGGCAGCATTGAGCATCTCCAGCGCCTTTTCACACTGGACACGACTGGCCCTCGGCTTGTAGGCCGGCAGGGGTTCATAGGTGTCAGGATCAAATTCGATCTCGGTGAGCTGCACATCGATCGGCAGATCGATCAGGACCGGCCCTGGGCGTGACGAACGCATCAACTGGAATGCCTGCTGGAACGCCCGCGGTACCTGGGCCGCCTCCCGAACCGTGACAGCCCACTTGGTGACGGGACCGGCAATGGCCTGGATATCTACCGCCTGAAAATCCTCTTTATGCAGCTTGGCGACAGGTGCCTGACCCGTGATGCAAAGAATGGGGATCGAGTCGGCAGACGCCGAATACAGCCCGGTGATCATGTCCGTGCCCGCAGGGCCCGACGTGCCGATGCAGACGCCGATATTGCCTGGCTGGGCCCGCGTGTAGCCCTCTGCCATATGCGAGGCACCTTCCACATGCCGTGCCAGCACATGATCGATGCCGCCCACCCGCCGCATCGCGGCGTAAAACGGGTTGATGGCCGCACCAGGAAGACCAAAAGCGACGTCGATTCCTTCCTTGAGCAATACGTGAACAGCAGCATCCGCAGCGGTCATGCGAGTCATGGAACACCTCCAGGCATCAAATTGTATACATTGTTGCGACGCAATAAAGGACAATTCTATTTTTTTGGAATTTCTTTCCATTATGTTTAGCAGGCCGACACCATCGCTGCAAATGTATTTGGAATTATTTTCCAAAAACCTTTCAGGAACGCACAAAACCGTAGAGGGAGTGGCGAGCCGGGACAGAAACATCACGTCATCACGGCCTACATGACCCTCGCGGAGGGAGGGAGAAGAAGGAGAAGAGGGAGAAGAGGGAGAACACAGAACGCATAGAGCAGTGTGCAATTGCAACCGGAGCCTGCTCGCAACGGCACATATGTGTAGAGCTGACGTCGCTATACTGACAGAAACTATGCAGGCTACTCCGGCCGCTGACGGAACATCAGGGACCCTCTGGGACAGACGCTGGCCTGCCCGAGCCATCACGCCGCTGCGGTCCAGACCAGACGCGCTGCTCACCGTCGCTGGCGGTCTGGGCCAATGCATCGCGGCATGACCCACGGAGGCAGTTGCCCGGACGATGCCCGACCTCCGCGACCTTGATGAGCGTTTTTCCAGCCTGGCAGCCCACCGGACGCTGCTGGCGATTCGCAATGCCTACCTGTCGATACTGCCTTATGTGATTGTCATGGCCGCGCTGACCGTCGCGGCCAACCTCTTCCATTTTGCCGGTATCGATTCCGGGATGGCCTATTACATCAGCCATCTGGCGCGCTATCTGGGAGAGCTGTTTCCCGAGGTCATCCTGCTGTCCCTGAGCTGGTCGCTCAACAGTCATCATCGGGTACGCGCCCCAGCCGTCATGCTGGTCTCCCTGCCGGTGTTCTGGATCCTTTGCGGTTGGGACCAACTGGGTACCGAGGCCGGTCCACAAAGCCGCAGTCTGGGCGCGACCATCGCCATCTATCCGACCCTGCTGTTGACGCACGTCATGTTCAAGCTATTTGGCCGGGACGGCAGTGACTCGAGCGCAGGCAAGGTCGTCATGAGTCAACTGATCACCTTCAACCTGCGCTATGTGTTGCCAGGTGTGCTGTGCGTACTACTGGCGATCCTTCTACGCCTTGCCTTCGTCACCCTCTCCGACCGCTTCGCCCCTGGCATTCATGCTGCACTCGTCGACCGCATTCCCTATGGGGTCGAGGTCATCCTGTTCGTGATGTTCCTGCAGGTGCTATCGCTGTTTGCGATCCATGGCTATGCCACCATGCTCGGCGTCTATGAGTACCTGCATCACAAGAGCGCGCTGCTCGGCCTGCCGTCTCCAGAGTTCTTCACCTTGTACGCCACCCCGGGCGGGGCAGGCTCGGTGTTCTGCCTCATGCTGGTCATGCTGGTGGTCAGTTCACGCCGGGAGTACAAGGCGCTGGCGCGAATATCGGCGCCGCTGACCCTGTTCAACATCAGCGAGACGCTGGTGTTCGGCATCCCCCTAGTGTTCAACCTGCGCATGGCGTGGGCGTTCATCGCCGTGCCCACCGTCAATGCCGTCATCGCTTACACCGCCATGGCAGCAGGCTGGGTGGAGCCACACCCCAATAGCGTCCACTGGGCGGTGCCTTACCTGATCTCCAGCTACCTGGCCTTCGATGGCTTGTACCTGCCGTCCATTCTCTTGCAACTGACCTGCATCGGCTGTGGCGTCGCCATCTATACGGTGGCATGGCGACGCTACGTGTATCGAGAGCACTCAAGTCAGGATGACTATCCCGTCTTTCCCTCGCGCAAGGCCAGTGACTCTGCCTTCGGCGACGACGCGCTGGATATCGTGCTGATGGAAGAAAATGTCAGCCGTTGGAGCCGCGTCAAGCAGGCCGACCGCACCTTGAAGTGGCTGAGCGAGGGAGAACTGGAGCTGGTCTTTCAACCTGTCGTTGACGCCTCAACGTCCCGCATCCGTCATGTCGAGGCGCTATTGCGTTACCGTGATGCCCAGGGAAGACTCCACGCCCCGCTGTTTCTCGACGTGCTACGCCATCATCCCGGCGTGATGGAGGGCATAGAGTGCTGGGTGATTCGCGAAGCCTGCCAGCATGCGCTGCGATGGCACGAACAAGGGGTCAACAAGCGGCTGTTCATCAATGTGACGCCGCTGTTCTTTACCAGCGACAACGTCCGGCGCTGCTTCTATACGGCGCTCAACGAGGTCCCCGTCAATGCTCTGGGTATCGAAATCACGGAGCAGTCGCTACTGACGGACCTGCCCCAGACACTGTCCGATATCCACCTGTTTCAATCCATGGACGTGCAGTTCGCCCTGGACGACTTCGGCAGCGGTTACTCATCGTTCAACTATCTGAGTCAACTGACGGTCGATTTCGTCAAACTGGACAAGACCCTGATCGAGCACATCCATCATCCGCGCCAGGCCAGCATCGTGGCGTCCATTTACCAGCTGTGCCAGACCCTCCGCCTCCAGGTCATCTGCGAAGGCGTGGACGATCAGCGCAAGCAGGCCTTTCTGGCGACATTAGGTGTCCCGCTGGTGCAGGGGTTTCTGCTGTACCGACCGATGGAAGCCGCCGCCATGGAGGCATTACTGCGGGAGGAGCATCACCGCGAAGGTCCGACAAGCTAGCCTTCGCGGCAACACCAAGACCCGACGACGAAGATCCGTGGACCAGGCCTCAGGACAGCACAGGCAGCTTCATGTGGCGATTGACGTCCTTGTACAGCAGGTAGCGGAAGGGGCCAGGCCCACCGGCATAACAGGCCTGTGGGCAGAACGCCCTCAGCCACATGTAGTCACCGGCTTCCACTTCGACCCACTGCTGATTGAGATGGTAGACCGCCTTACCCTCCAGCACGTAGAGACCGTGTTCCATGACGTGGGTCTCATCGAAGGGGATCACGCCTCCGGGCTGGAAGGTCACCACCGTCACGTGCATATCGTGGCGCATGTCCTCGGGATCAACGAAGCGCGTGGTCGCCCAGACCTCGTTGCAGTCAGGCATGACCGTCGGCGCGATGTCGTTCTCGTTGGTCACGATCGGCTCCGGCAGATCGATACCATCAACCGCCTCATAGGCCTTGCGAATCCAGTGAAACCGCACGGCTTCCGTGCTGGAGTTGTGCAGCTGCCAATCACTACCGGGGGGGATAAACGCATAGCCTCCAGGCGTCATCACGTGCCGCTGGCCAGCGAGGGTCAATTCAAGCTGGCCTTCCACCACGAACAGCACGCCTTCGGCCTGGGGATTGGACTCGGGGCGCTCACTGCCCCCGCCTGGCCCGACCTCCATGATGTACTGGGAAAACGTCTCAGCAAAGCCAGACAGGGGGCGAGAGAGCACCCACAGGCGAGTGTTGTTCCAGTGCGGCAGCTTGCTGGTCACGATATCGCGATACACCCCCTTGGGGATGACCGCAAAGGCCTCGGTAAACATCGCTCGGTCAGTGGTCATGACCTTCTGCCCGGGATGGCCGCCATGAGGCGCGTAGTAGTGTCGTGTGGGACGAGAGTCACTCATCTTGGTTTCCTTGTCAGTCCAGTGTCACGCGCAGGTCGAGGGGGAACTCGTCACAGTTGTCGCCGTCCCCGCCGCGATCCACGACCAGAAACTCCCCTTCCCGGTCCAGCACCGACTGGATGGCATGCCAGGTACCTGCACGATAGTTCACACCCTGGCGACCGTCGGTCACGAACGCGCGCACCTGGTCAGCTTCAATGGCATCCCCTGGGGGAGCAACGACAATGATGAAACGCTCTTCGTGCAGCGGCATGAAGGCCTGGCTGCCCAGCGGATGACGCTCGAGAAAGCTCAGCGTCAGCGGCAGCTCGATCGGCTGGCTGACGAACAGGCTGATCATTGGCCGGGCGTTATCACCCAGCGTCTCGATCGCGACCAGGTCATGATGACGCTGGGTGCGCCCGGCATTGATCGGAAAAGACGATGACGTGCGTGCGTCGATGACATCGCCAAAGGGGGCAAAGGCCTCGGCCGTCAGCGGCCGCGCAATCAGTTCTAGCATGGGAATTCCTGGGTCTCGTGGCGGGCTTCAACGCCCGTGCAGCATGACGCTATCCGACGTCTTCAGCCAATCGGCGCGGGGGAAGGCGCCGGAAAATGCTCAGCCCAGTGGCGTGCGATGTCCACTCGGCGCGTCACCCACACCCGATCATGCGCCTCGATATGGTCAAGGAAGCGCTGCAACGCGCGGAACCGCCCGGGGCGACCGATCAAGCGGCAGTGCAGACCGACCGACAGCATCTTGGGTGACTCATCACCCTCGGCATAGAGGACATCAAAGGCGTCACGCAGGTAGGTGAAAAAGTGGTCAGCGGTGTTGAAGCCTTGCGGCGCCGCAAAGCGCATATCATTGCTGTCCAGAGTATAGGGCACCACGAGATGGGGGTGCTGCTGGCCCTGGCTGTCCGCTTCACAGGTCCAGAAAGGCAGATCATCACCGTAATAGTCGCTGTCGTACAGAAAGCCACCTTCGTCCAGCACCAAGCGACGAGTGTTGGGGCTATCACGCCCGGTGTACCAGCCTAGCGGGCGTTCGCCGTAAAGCCGCTCGAAGATCTCGATGGCCTTGCGCATATGTTCCCGCTCCACCTTCTCGGACACCTGCTGATAATGAATCCAGCGATAGCCGTGACAGGCAATCTCATGGCCCAGTTCCTTGAAGGCCAACGCCAGCTCAGGGTGACGCTCAAGCGCCATGGCGACCCCGAACACCGTCAGCGGCATGCCGCGGCGCTCGAACTCTCTCAGAACCCGCCACACGCCTGCCCGGGAGCCATATTCGTAGATCGACTCCATGCTCAAGTGACGGTCTGGGTAGCTGTCGGCACCAATGATCTCAGACAGGAACTGCTCGGATCCCGCATCACCGTGCAATACGCAGTTCTCCCCACCCTCTTCGTAATTGAGCACAAACTGAACGGCAATCTTCGCCCTGCCTGGCCAGTTGGCATGGGGCGGCGTGCGGCCATAGCCGACAAGATCCCTGGGATAGGCGGTTGTTGTCATGATGTCTTCTCCTGAAAGCCAGTGGGCGCATCCAGCGCTTGCTCGGACTGATCGGTCCAGCGGACATAGGGCCTGGGGCAAGGCGCAAGGCGCAAGGCGCAAGGCGCACAGCGCTTCGACACAGTGTTTCGACCTGGCGCGCAGACCTGACGCATAGACCTAGCGCTTAACACACAGGGGCGTCATGTCACCGATATGGCGCACTGCCGCCCGGCACTCTCGGCCGCGCCTCATTATGTATACAAAAGAAAGATAGACTGTACTCAAGCCACGAGCAACCACTCTATCGTCGAAGATCGGACTCGCTCTTCCTCAACTACGCGGCTCCAGTCGGGTCTTCCATCCCGGTCTTCAGACCCATACTTCAAGCCGCCCTCCAGCACCGCTCTCAGGCATTGTCCTAAGTGCTTGAACCGACGGGCCAGCCGACGCGACCTGAGATTGCCGCCCCGTGTGAACGCTGCGCCCAGCGGCCCTCGACCAGGCGGCGCCATCAATTGTATACACCTTGCTAACGGCATCGTCCTCACATGCTAACAAAGATCGTCGTCAATATGCTGAAACGACGGGAAGCAATCGGTGACTGCACCATAAAAAATCTCTTAACCATTGTTTTTTAAAGCAATTTAAAACCAAGCATTACCTGGCATCTTTCGACTTGATACGTATTCGATGTAGCACTATTTTGTGTACAAAGAGATATCGATTCGTTCAAGAAGGTAGCGAGCATGCACGTACACCTGATCAACCCCAATACGACTGATGCGATGACAGAGACCATCCGTCTCGCCGCAACGGACATCGCCGGCCCCGCGACTCGCGTGACTGCCTCGCAGCCCGCCAGTGGGCCTGTCTCCATTGAAGGTCACTTTGACGAGGCCATCAGCGCTGTCGGGGTTGTCGAAGAGGTCCTGAGAATGGATCGTGAGACCCAGGTCGATGCCTACGTGGTGGCGTGCTTCGGTGATCCTGGGCTGCTGGCCGCTCGCGAAGCGACTCGGGCACCAGTCATCGGCATCGCAGAAGCGGCCTTTCATATGGCAAGCCTGATCAGCACTCGCTTCTCGGTGGTCACCACCCTGCCACGCACGGTGATCATCGCCGAACACCTGCTGGACCAGTACGGCTTCCGCCACCAGTGTCGGCGTGTCCGTGCGGCCGATATCCCGGTGCTGGATCTTGAACAGGACGGCGATCGCGCCCTTGCCAAGATTATCGAAGAAGGGCGCCGCGCCAAGCAGGAGGATGGCATCGGCGCCATCGTTCTCGGCTGCGGCGGCATGGCAGATCTGACCGACACCATCAGCCGAGAGGTCGGCCTGCCGGTGGTTGAGGGGGTGACGTCAGCGGTCAAGCTGGCCGAGGCATTGGTCGGGCTGGGACTTGCTACCAGCAAGACCGGTGACCTGGCGTTCCCCCGGCCCAAGCCCTTCGTCGGCCACTATCAGCACCTGTCACACCTCACATTTACTCAGGAATAGCATAGGCACCAGCCACCTGCTTCCCGCCAGGCCCTTACCGCTCCGGGCCCTGCCTGCGGTCAATAATAATCCACAATAAGCGAGGTCCTCGATGACCACTTCCACCTCTCGGCCGGACGCCCCCCAAGGCATCGCCCCGGCCGCCACCAAAAGCCTCGGCGATGAGTCTCTTGCGCCTCAGAAAACTCGCATCATGGGGCGCACCTCCTACCTGCTGGCCTGGTTCGGGGGCTGTGTCTCCATTGGTACCTTTACCATGGGGTCCAGTGTCGTCGGCACGCTCAACCTGATCCAGGCCACGGTAGCGATTGCCATCGGCTGCTTTATCATCGGTATCGCCCTTGCCCTGAACGGTGCCGCTGGATACAAGTACGGCATTCCCTTCATGGTCCAGGCGCGCAGCGCCTTCGGCTTTCAGGGCACCCGCTTACCCGGCTTGGTGCGAGCCGTTCCGGCGATTGTCTGGTACGGCTTCCAGAGCTGGATTGGGGCCGGCGCACTGAATCTGGTGTCTGCCACCCTGTTCGGCTATGACAACCTGATCGTGTTCTTCATCGCTTTCCAGTTTGTGCAGATCGGCCTTTCGGTGCTGGGCTTTCAGGGCATCAAGTGGCTTGAGAACGTGGGCAGCGCCTTCATCCTGGCGTCGCTGGTGTACATGTTCTACAGCACCGTGGCCCGGTACGGTGACACGCTGTCGGCCAATCTGGTCACCATGGAGGGCTCATGGGGCCTGCCCTTCTGGGGGGCTACCATGCTGTTTCTGGGCATCTACTCGACCATGATGCTCAACGTCAGCGATTACTCACGAGAGCACGTCGAAGGCTCGGGTCCCGGCCTGCTGACGACCCTCTACGCCATGTCGATACTGCCCTGCACGCTGTTCATGGGCCTGATTGGCTTCATGGTGTCCGAGGCGACCGGCGTGGCCGATCCGATACGCGTGTTTGCCAACGCCGTCGACAACACCCCTCTGCTGATGACCACCCTGCTGTTCATCGCCTTCGCTCAGGTGACCACCAATGTCCTCAACAATGTGGTACCGCCAACCTACGTGCTGATGGACACCTTCAAGCTGAGTTACCGCAAGGCCTCGGTCGTCGTTGGTCTATTGGCGTTCGCCACCTTCCCCTGGGAGTTGGTCAAGGATGAGTCAGCTGCTGGCCTGCAGGTGTTCGTACAGACCTATTCCGCCTTTCTCGGCCCCATCTTTGCCGTACTGGTGGTGGACTACTACCTGATTCGCCGGCGCACCCTGGACCTGGACAAGCTCTACGATCCGAATGGCCCCTACCGTGGCGTCAATCTGGCGGCCTTCATTGCCACCGCCGTAGGCGTCGTGGCGGCCTTCAGCTTCTCCACCATTTCCTGGTACGCCAGTCTGATTCCCGCGGGCCTCACCTATCTGCTGTTGATGCGCTACTGGCAAGGTTGCCAGCGCTTCAACCAGTAAGCGTACTGCAACGGCGAGGTGACTGACCTCGCCTTGCCTTTTCCGGCTGACAGCAACGCATCATGACATCCGCCTGACGCTATCCAACAACAAGAGTGATCCCCATGGCCGATTCCGACCTGACCCTCGATACCACGAGGGTCGACCCGAGCCTCTACAACCACGACCTGGCCCCGCTCCCCCACTCACGGCGCAGCTGGGGAGCCTTCGAAATCTTCAATGTCTGGTCCAACGATATTCAAAGCCTGTTTGGCT
This sequence comes from Halomonas sp. DP3Y7-2, assembly GCF_019800795.1. Classification (NCBI taxonomy): domain Bacteria; kingdom Pseudomonadati; phylum Pseudomonadota; class Gammaproteobacteria; order Oceanospirillales; family Halomonadaceae; genus Halomonas; species Halomonas sp. DP3Y7-2. Next base: position 117,036 of record NZ_JAHVKJ010000010.1, on the reverse strand, counting down.
ACACCCTGGCAGCCTCGTTGTTTCTGTCCTACAACCTCAGCGGCTGGGCGGTGATGGCAGCGATCATGCTGGCCGGCTTGATCGTGATGTTTCTGGTCAACCTGACCGGTGCCCCGAGCGTTCGCTACGGCATCCCCTTCCCGGTCATGGTCCGCGCCAGCCTCGGGGTTAGAGGTTCCAACCTGCCGGCTCTGCTGCGCGCCATCGTCGGTATTTTCTGGTATGGCGTGCAGACCTACTTTGCCTCCACCGCCGTCACGCTGATGATTACCGCCCTTATCGGCACGGATGGAGGGGAAGGCGTGCTTGGCCTGTCACCCGTCGCCTGGCTGTCGTTTGTGCTGGTGTGGCTGTTCCAGATCGCCATCTTCTGGTCCGGCATCGAGCGCATCAAGCACTTCCTGAACTGGGCAGGCCCGCTGGTCTACGTGGTCATGGTCGTGCTGATGCTGATTGTCTGGTGGCAAGCCGGCAGCGAGCTGCTGCCTGCCGTCGGGAGCATCTTCTCGACCAGCGGCGAGGATAGCGGAGGCCTATCTGCCTTTGCTGCCGTGGTCGGGACCATGGTCGCCTACTTTGCCGCCGTCGTGATCAACTTCGGGGATTTCACCCGCTTCGTACAAAGCGAGCGCCAGATGAAGCTGGGCAACCTGCTGGGCCTGCCCTTGAACGTGGCCTTCTTTTCCTTCATCGCGCTGATCATCACCGCCGGCACCCTGGTACTGTTCGGCGAGGCGCTGACCAACCCCACCGATATCGTCGATCGTGTCGATGCCTTGCCCCTGACGCTGCTGGCCGCCGTCACGTTTTTCGCCGCTACCGTCGGCATCAACCTGGTGGCCAATTTCATCCCCCCTGCCTATGACCTGGCGAACCTATTCCCGCGGCATATCAGCTTCAAGGTCGGCGGCCTGATCACTGCCTGCGTCGCCTTTTTTGTCGGCGCACTGTGGGTCTCGGTCATCAGCCAAATTGGCGTGCCGGGCTTCGTCAACGCGCTAGGCGCCATCGTCGCGCCCTTCTACGGCATCATCGTTGTCGACTTCTATCTGATCAAAGGCGGCAAGCTCGATGTGCAGGCACTGTTTTCCGCCAAGCAGGGCGATGCCTATACCTACACCAACGGTTGGAACCTGCGGGCCGTGGCCGCCTTCGCCTTGGCCGCGGTGTTTTCTCTGGCGACGGTGATCGTTCCTGCCCTGCAAGGACTTGCAGGTTTTGGCTGGATGATGGGCGCCGCCCTCGGGGGCGTGCTGTATTTTGCCCTGATGCACCAGTACCGGGTCCCGCAACCGGCTCACTAGGCGACCAAGACGATGACACCATGCCCTTCCCGGCCTGGCCCGGGGAGGGCCTGCTGTGCACGTACTTCCTCCTCCCCAAAGACGTAAGCTCTTGCCTACTATCTCTACCCGCACGACCAACCCCTTCCCCAGCCTGCACGACAAAGCACACAACGCAGCCAAGATGACATCTCGCTGTCATCGCCTCTGCCCATTGTCATCCTCACGCCCTGCCGTCCCACGAGCAAGGCATGCCCACCTCAGAGGATGCACAATGACCACCCCTTCCCCCTCGCTATCGGTTCCTATGGTGCTTCGCCCATCAGGGCTGAGCCTGGCCTTTGCGGTACTTCTCTTCGCTACCGTCGGCTACTTTCTGTTCTGGGGCTTCGGCTACACCCAGGGCCACTTTCCGCTGGTATTCACCCTGGCCACCCTGTTCGGGGTGTTCATGGCCTTCAATATCGGCGGCAATGATGTGGCCAATTCCTTCGGCACCAGCGTCGGCGCAGGAACCTTGTCGATCAAGCAGGCCTTGCTGGTGGCGGCGGTGTTCGAGGTCAGCGGTGCGGTCATCGCAGGCGGAGAGGTCACCGATACGATCCGCAAGGGCATCGTCGATCTGTCGGGCATGACGGTCGCGCCGATGGACTTCGTCTTCATCATGATGTCGGCACTGGTAGCCGCCGCCCTGTGGCTACTGTTTGCCAGCAAGAAAGGCTATCCGGTCTCCACCACCCATTCGATCATCGGTGCCATTGTGGGCTCGTCCATCGTGCTCGGAACCATGACCCCAGGGGTCGACAGCCTTGGCCTGGTGCAGTGGGGCAAGATCTGGCAGATCGCTATCTCCTGGGTGCTGTCACCGGTGCTGGGGGGACTGATGTCATATGCGCTGTTCAGCATGATCAGGAAACACATCCTCAACTATAACGATGAGGCGGAGCAGCGTCTGAAGGCGATCAAGCGCGAGAAATACGAGAATGATCGTCGCCATAAGGAGGCCTTCGAGCGCCTGTCAGAGATCCAGAAGATTTCCTATACCCATGCCATGACCCGGGACGTTCAGGTCTACCATGACCAGGACTACCAGGATGATGAGCGTGCCGAATTCGAGTCAGACTACTTCAAGGAGCTCAAGCGGATCGAGCGCCAGCGCGAGGATATCGATGCCCATCGTGCCCTGCAGAACTGGGTGCCCCTGGTCGCCGCCGGCGGAGCCATGATCATCTCGGCCATGCTGCTGTTCAAGGGCTTCAAGCATCTCGACCTGGGACTGACGACGCTTAATAACTACCTGATCATGGGCATGATCGGTGCCGTGGTATGGATGGCCACGTTTATCTTTGCCAAGACGCTCAAGGGCACCTCGCTGTCCCGCTCGACCTTCCTGATGTTCAGCTGGATGCAGGTCTTTACCGCGGCGGGGTTTGCCTTTAGCCATGGCTCCAACGATATCGCCAATGCCATCGGCCCCTTCGCCGCCATCCTTGACGTACTGCGTACTGGCGCCATTGGCGCCGAAGCGACCATCCCTCCGATCGCCATGATCACCTTCGGGATCGCCCTTATCGTCGGTCTCTGGTTTATCGGCAAGGAGGTGATCCAGACCGTCGGACACAATCTGACCGCCATGCATCCGGCATCCGGGTTTGCGGCAGAGCTGGCGGCGGCAGGCGTCGTGATGCTGGCTTCCATCATGGGCCTGCCGGTGTCCAGTACACACATCCTGATCGGCGCGGTGCTGGGCATTGGCCTGGTCAACCATCAGACCAACTGGCAGCTGATGAAACCCATCGGCCTGGCCTGGGTCATCACGCTACCGGCAGCAGGCCTGATCAGCGCCATCGCCTTCGTGACGCTGCGTACCCTGTTCGGCTAAACCTGTCGGCCTTTCCCAGCGGGCCACGATAGGCTGCAGGACACAATAGGTTGCAGGCCCAGCGCGAGGCGATGCGTTGGCGCTCTACAGAGGTCGATCCCGCACTACCAACGAAAAGCCCCGAACCATCTGCTGATGATTCGGGGCTTTTTGGGGTGTTGTGGAGCTATGTTGGGGCGTCGCTTGGCGGTGTCAGCGGGAAAAGATCTCGAACAGGTTGGGTGCTTCGTTCTCTTCTTCGACGATGGACAGGGACGCTTCGATGGCTTTCAGGTGCCGACCCATAAATGCTGCGGCGCGCTCAGCCTTGCCCTCGGCCAGGAAATTGATGAGGTCCTGATGGTCATGGGACTCACAGCCCAGGTGACCGGTGTTACCGTACACCGCCAGAATCAGGGAGCTGCGAGAACACAGACGCTCAACGAAGTCGGCCAGTGTCCGATTGCCGGACAGCCTGGCCAGATAGGTATGAAAATCCGCCGACAGCCTGATGGCCACGCTTTGCTGCCCAGTGCGCAGTGCATCGCGTTCACGTCGCGCCATCTCACGCAGCGTGTCGATATCAGCGCTGGTAATCCTTCTCGCAATGTCGGGCATCAGCCCGCACTCCACCATCTGGCGCGCATCGAACACGTCCTTGGCCTCGTCAGCGGTAGGACGCGTCACGCTGGCGCCGCGACGTGGCGTCAGGGTCACCAGCTCCTCCAGCGCAAGACGTTGGAGGATCTTGCGGATGCCGGTTCGGCTGACACCGAACACGTCCGACAGGGCATCCTCGCGCAGGCGGGCTCCCGGCTTCAGCCGGTGCTCGATGATGGCATCACTGATGGACCGATGAATCGCTTCATGTCGCTCGGCGCCATCACCGTTCTTGCCCTGGCGCGGCGACGACGTGGCAGATGGCGACGCTTTTACGCGCTGATTCATCAGCATAGCCCTCAGAGTCAGTATGTCGTTATTGTATACGACATACGCCATCAACAAGAACCATCACCACCCGCTTGCTCTCCACGCTTGCCCCCGCACGGTGTCACTCTCCCCAGTTGGCGATCAAGGTACGTTCGTCGTCGGTCATTTGCGTCAGATTCCCGAGTGGCATGTAGCCACTGGCGACCACTTGTTGAATCTGTGCCTTGTGTTGTTGGGTCTGAGCCTCAGTGTCCAGCGCGACACCCAAGGGAGGAGCAGAGAACCCGGGATGAGAAGGTTGGGCCGCGTGACAACTGACGCAGCGCTCCTCCATGACCGCATGCACTCGTGCCAGAGGCGTCGCCCCTCCGTCGCTTGACGCCACCACTGAGCTGTCAGAGGAGGAAGAGGAGACCACCGAACCACTTGCCAGCCACGGACTTCCCACTGCGAAGGCCAGCAGGATCAGCGCCACGCCAATGATCGGATAGCCAGGCTTGTGCTGACCACTATGCATCAACACAAAATACTGACGAATCAATGCCCCGCCAAAGATCAGCAGAGCCATGATTACCCAGGCCCAGTCGTTGCTGTAGGCAAAGGAATAGTGGTTGCTGATCATCAACAGCACCACCGGCAACGTAAAGTAAGTGTTGTGGACCGAGCGCTGCTTGCCGCGCTTGCCGTCAAGCGGGTTCGGTGCCTCACCGGCCTTCATCGCTTTGACCATGCGGCGCTGGCCAGGGATGATCCAGAAGAAGACGTTGGCAGACATGGCCGTCGCCATGACGGCACCGGTCAGCAGAAATGCCGCGCGCCCCGCAAAGATATGCACGCTAAGGTAGGCCACGACCACCATCATGACGGCCACCCCCACACTCAAGAGACCATCCCGCTCCATATTGGGGCTGACACGCTTGCACATCTCGTTGTAGACCACCCAGCCACCCAGCAGGAACAGCAATGCCACGATATTGGCCTGCCACCCCGTCATGTTGGCCGCCCACTGCCATGGGCTGTTGGGGTTGACCAGATAGAAGCCGGGATTCGCCATATACAAAATGACAAACAGGGCAAAGCCTGACAGCCACGTCGTGTACGCCTTCCAGAACGACCAGTGGAGATCATCCGGCAATTTCGCCGGAGCAGTCGCATACTTCTGGTTGTGGTAGAAACCGCCACCGTGGACGGCCCACATCTCGCCAAACACGCCCTTGCTGCGATCTTCCTCCGCCTTGGGGGTCTTCAACGAGTTGTCGAGCATGACGAAATAGATGGACTCACCGATCCAGGCAACGGCGGCAATGACATGGAGCCAGCGCAGCATGAAGTTGCTCACGTCCAACAGATAAGATGACATAGTCCTAATCCCGGCTGTTTATTATTGGAAAGCAGAGGGCTGCCCGAGTGCAGACACGTCGCGGCCCCTGGGCGAAGCGCTGCATACATCAACCGAGCAAAACAATGCGCTCGGCGCCAGCAGCTCGGTCCCCGAAGCCTCTATTCCAATGAGGTGTTCAAGCGGCGCGCAACGCAGCCATTCGCCCCGGCGAGCATGTCTGCAGTGCGTTCTCAGCTGCCCCGATAGGTGGAGTAGCTGTAGGGCGAGAGCAGCAACGGTACGTGGTAGTGCTCAGCGGCATCGGCAATCCCGAAACGCAACGGAATACGATCGAGGAAACGAGGCTCGCGAGCCTCGATGCCTTGAGCGCGCAGATAGTCGCCTGCGTGGAATACCAGCTCGTATTCCCCTTCGATGAGGTCACTGCCCTCTAGAATCGGATGATCACAACGTCCGTCGTCGTTGGTGATCACATCGCCCAAATGTACGCGACGGTCTCCTTCAAGGCGGAAGAGCTCGATACGAATTCCTTGGCCAGGGCGGCCAAGCGCTGTGTCCAGTACATGCGTCGTCAGGCGTCCCATCATGATCCTCACTTATGGTGGTCAGTCTTTAGGTAAACCGTCATCAGGTGGTCAGTCACGTTGGCCGCACCGATCAAGCAAGCGCAGGCCAGGACGTCAACCGGCAAGACGAAGAGACCGATATCATGGTAAACATCATTGATCGAATGTAGAGTACATTTCAAACAATTTTTTGTATACAGTTTGAAAGAGCGAAGTCGCAGCGAGATCGCCGCCTCGTCTTCAGCCGCCCATCACCGGTAGCCGAGCCGACGAACCACCCCGCTATCCTCAGATCACAGGAGCCAGCGAATGCCCACCCTCAGCGAACGTCCCAGCCAGATGGACCAACAGCGTTTTGTCGATACTTACGGAGACGTCTTCGAGCACTCACCTTGGGTGGCGGAACGCGCCTTTGCTCGGGGGCTCGCCACCGAGCACGATGACCCGGCGCAGCTAGCCCACCTCATGGGCGAGGTGCTGCTGGAGGCATCACCCGAGGAACAATTGCAGGTCATTCGCGCTCACCCCGACCTGGCGGGCAAGGCTGCCGCCGCGGGCGAGCTGACAGACGATTCCACCCGCGAACAAGCGGGAGCAGGCCTGGACCAGTGCACCCCAGAAGAACTCGCCCGATTTACCCGACTCAATGATGCCTACAAGGCACGCTTTGGCTTTCCCTTCATCATGGCGGTCAAGGGCGGCAATCGTCATACCATCCTGGCAGCCTTTGAGCAGCGACTGGACAACAGCGCCGAGCAGGAGCGCCACGAGGCCGTCATTCAAATCAACCGTATCGCTCGCTTTCGGCTGGAGGCACGAGCTCAATAGGCGTAAAAGCGGCCGTACCGGCACCGCCTGGCGATACGGCCCTCTATTGATTAAGACCTGCGATTCAGGCCTGCGCTCAGCGCATGGCTCGGCCCGGAAAAATAGCCCGCAACATAGCCCGCAACATAGCCCGCAACATAGCCCGCAACATAGCTGGGCAGATTCGCTCTGTCTGAAGCCAGGGAAGCCAGACAGAAAACGGCCCGTCGTCCTTACGACGGGCCGTCTGTCGTCCTGTGGCTCTGCCAAGCAGCAGCACGCTGTCTCGGGAGGCGACTGCGTCGTCAGCGCATTGCCGACCAGGCCATCTTCACGCCGCTCATTCTGATCAGCGCTCCGGGCTTGATCGGATCCGATGGGGCGATCAGCGCTGCGCAGCTGGCGGTATCCGATGCCTTGTCACGACTATTCAAGACTCGTCCTTGGGTACATCCAGAGCCTGGCGGGCGACCGTCTGGCACTTTTCCTGATATTCCTTGCTCAGCGTAAACAGCTCTTCGCCTTCCACTCTCAAGGTCTCACCAATGGCTGACAGCGTTTCCTGCTGTGCCTGACTGGCATTGCGAAGACTCTCAGCATCGCTGACCTCGCACCAGGTACGCGCCTGAGCGATGCCAGCCTTGACCGCCGAGTCGATGGCCTTGAAGCGTACATCGAGCATTTTCTGTGAATACTCCAGTGTCAGCAGGCTGCTTTCGCGCCAGGGGGTGAATAGCGTGTCCATGGAGGGAATCATCTTGTCGATGGACGGCATGGCCTTGTTGTTGCTCATTTCGGTGTCTCCCTAGGAAGTCAGCCAGCACGCCAGAACATCGGTCAGGGCGACTCATGACTCACGCTTGCGTCTGCCCAGCCAGACAAGTGCTGCCTGTAATATATCGCGTCTTCAAACGAGCATAATTTAGTCTCGCCACATGAAGACTAGAACGCCCCATGCTGCGCCGCAACATCATATAAGACATATACGCGGGATCCGCCCCCTTCGGGGCCGAGGCGGTCAGCTATGGCAGCGGCACTCACCATCACATCGAGTGCCAGCCTCATCTGACCATAGCAAGAGGAAAGTGACGCACCGGTGACAATCCGTTATCCGAGGGCTGGCGGCTCGTATTCGTACACTTTGTAAGAAAAGACGACATCGCGTGCTCCGTTACTATCGCGATGAAAAGCGGTGAAGCTACAGGGGTAGAGAAACACCCGAGACAGAACAAAAGACACAAGAAAACAGAAGAGTAAGACAGGCTTGCACAGTGGAAGGGAAAAACGGCAGGGAAAAAGAGCCTGAACCGGTACAAACGAAACCGTGAGGTCCAAGGGATAGGCGGCGAACAGCAGACGTATCAAGGTCTACGTCCGCCGCGTTTTACATCAGAGCTCTTCACATCAGAGCTCTTCACATCAGAGCTCAGGGCCGATATGCGCCCTCGATATCAGTGATACGCACGGCCTTGCGTCCCATGCCATCGTTGACGTCCAGCATGCGTTCCAGCCAGGCGTAAACCGGATCCGCATTGGAGACCAGGTCCGCGGTCGAGACAGTGCGGGCCCACATGAAATTCGCAAAGAGCAGGTAGTCGGCGCCAGCCGGGGCATCGCCATCCACGAAATCGCTGCCAGAGAGCTGGCCCCGCAGTGGTTCCAGGGCGGAATCCAGCTGGCTCAAGCCCTTCGCCGGCGAATGGAACTGCTCAAGCGTCATGCCCAGGCGCTTTTCCCGGGTACTGCGAAAATAGTCGCGATCCTTGGGGTGAATCGCATTCATCAGATCCATCACGATGGTGCGCAGAATCGGCAGCTGCAGGGACCGTTCGCTGTAATGCTTGAAAAAGCGTGCTCGCGCCTGGCCCATCGAGTCGCCCAGCAAGGAAGGTGCCTCAGGGTAGGCACGATCAAGGTACTGCATGATCTCGAAGCTGTCGGTGATGACGTTATCGCCGTCCACCATCACGGGCACCTTGTCGTGATGGGAGAACTCAAGCGCCTCCTTCTCGGTGAAACACCAGGGGCGCGTCTCCAGCTCAAGGCCCTTATGCGCTACCGCAAGCTTGGCCCGCCAGCAAAACGGAGAGAAGCGCAGCGCCTCATCGATGCCACACAGGTCATACATCACCAGTGCCATGCCAAATACCCCATTTCAACAAAGTGTCCGCTGATAGTGCCATCCTCCACCACCGTCGCCAACGCTTGCGATGCAGGAATATCGACATTTTGCTGTCCATTAGTCTAACAATCTTGCCCGTTCGACAGCGGGAACAGGCTGAGCTGAAGACTCTAAACTATTGTAAATAAATGCTTAACTCGTTAAATCCAAAAACAACTCAGCATTCTCATTTTGGTCTGACCAATATCCCAGAGCTAGATCAACGTCGTGAGTCAGCTTATCGTGCCGCCTTGTCCGAACCTTAGGTCGAGATGCGACCGGCACGTCATACAACGGCAATTACAAACAAGGACACGACAAGAGACCCCAACACCATGACCGATACCTCCCTAGCGTTGATCGCCTTCATACCGCTCGTCCTGGCAGGCATTCTGCTGATTGGACTGCGCATGGCTGCCAAGATCGCCATGCCTATCGTCTTCGTGGTCACCGCATTGATCGCTCTGCTGGCCTGGGACATGACCTTTACCCGGGTCATGGCTTCCACCCTGCAGGGGTTGATCCTGACCGTAGCGATCCTGTGGATCATCTTTGGCGCCATCTTGTTGCTCAATACGCTGAAGCACTCGGGTGGCATTGCCGCCATCCGCAACGGTTTTTCCGGCATCAGCCCTGACCGCAGGGTCCAGGCCATCATCGTGGCCTGGCTGTTTGGCTGCTTTATCGAAGGTGCCTCGGGTTTTGGCACTCCAGCAGCGGTCGCCGCCCCACTGATGGTCGCCCTGGGCTTCCCGGCACTTGCCGCGGTCGTCGTCGGCATGATGATCCAGTCCACACCGGTGTCCTTCGGTGCTGTCGGCACCCCGATCGTGGTGGGCGTGGCCGGAGGCCTGGACAAGGCAGGCATCACTGCCTCGCTGGAGGCTGGCGGTGCCACCTGGCTGGAGTACTTCCGTTTGATCGCCGGTGAAGTGGCGCTGGTCCATGCCGTGGTGGGCATCCTGATGCCGCTGTTCATGGTCAGCGTGATGGTGCGCTTCTTCGGCGCCAACCGTTCGTGGAAGGAAGGCCTGGCCATTGCGCCTTTTGCCATCTTCGCCGGCGTTGCCTTCGTCGTGCCCTACGCCCTGGCGGGTGTCTTCCTGGGACCGGAGTTTCCTTCGATGATCGGCGCCATGGTGGGTCTGGCCATCGTCGTGCCTGCCGCTCGCCGCGGCTTCCTGATGCCTAAGGAGAACTGGGACTTTCCCGACGCGGACAGCTGGCCCAAGCACTGGATCGGCAAGCTCAGCATCAAGGCCGATGATGTCGTGGGCCGAGCGCCGATGAGCACCTTCATGGGCTGGCTCCCTTACGTACTGCTGGCGGTGCTGCTGGTACTGTCGCGTACGGTAGATCCGTTCAAGCAGGCCCTGACCTCCATCAGCGTCGGCTTCAGCGATATTCTGGGCGAAGCTGGCATCTCCGGCAGCCTGCAGCCGCTGTACCTGCCGGGGGGCATCCTGTTGATGGTGGTCCTGTTGACCGCCCTGCTGCATCGCATGAACGGCAGCCAGCTCAAGGCGGCCTTCGGGGAATCCACCCGCACCTTGCTGGGAGCAGGTTTCGTGCTGGTATTCACCATTCCGATGGTGCGTATTCTCATCAACTCAGGCGTCAACGGCGCGGATCTGGCCTCCATGCCCGTCGCCATGGCCACCGCCGTGGCTGATGGTGTGGGCGGAATCTATCCGCTGTTCGCACCGGCCGTCGGTGCCCTTGGCGCCTTTATTGCCGGCTCCAACACCGTCTCCAACCTGATGCTGGCCGACTTCCAGTTCAACGTGGCCCAACAGCTCGGTGTCTCCACTGCGCTTATGGTCGCGCTGCAGGCTGTGGGTGCTGCTGCCGGTAACATGATCGCCATCCACAACGTGGTCGCAGCTTCTGCAACGGTGGGCTTGCTGGGCCGTGAAGGCATCACGATTCGCAAGACCATTCTGCCGACGATCTACTATGTACTCGCGGCAGGCCTGATCGGACTCGTGGCCATGCAAGTGGTCGGGATCAGTGATCCATTGATGGGACTTGCCGGGTAATCCCGTCACGCTCGACACGTCGCGCAACGAGGGCGTCACCACCGGTGGCGCCCTTTTTGGTTGCCCTGCCAGGCGACTTGTCTCAAGGGTCAAAACAGGCGTTGCACAGGCGTTCAAGGGCTGCCGCGAACTCTTGAAGGCCTGCAAGGTGGCTCGCCACTGCCTACCTATCGCCCAAGGCGATGCCTCCATAGCGCCAAGCCGGGCGCCCCTCTCAGCACAATTTGAATACTACTGTGCTGATATGGCGATCAGGCTCAGGGCCACCTAGAGTGACATCAAGGCAGGTAGTTAGCGCCGTGCCAGTTCTATAGCACCGCACAGATAATAGAGGAAGGCTTTCACCAAGGTCGCCGGGAATGACGGCCCATCCGGGAATGACGACCAATAAAGAAAGGCGAGACCGCGCCGCAGCCTCGCATCAAGGGACGACTCAGGACACCCTCGCCGATGGGGCGAAACCGTCCAGCGAGTCCACCACGCTGACAAGGAGACTTATCATGTCCTACTTTCTGTTCGCCCTGATCACCGTGATTGCTGCCATCATTATCACCCAGGCAGCACGCCCTACCGATGCCGCGCTGGTCCGCACCAAGATCCCCGTACCACCAAGGGCCCGGCGCTCCCATCGGCCCGCCAGGCGACGCTCCTGAGCGAAACAGCGGGAAGCTGGCCAGCACGCGTTCGCCCGTGCTGAAAGCAGCAGGCACTTGCCCTGGAGGCACACGGCCAGACAGTTTGTCTCCAAGGGGCGCCTCCTCGGCCAACCTGGCCTGAGGAGGCGCCGTCCAGGCGCTGGCTGCAAGCGCTAGCCAATCCTGGCTAGCCGCGTGCGATGCAGCCTGGCTTTCTCGACATAGCCCTGGGCATTGTCCTTCAGTGCAGCAATCGCCTTGTCATTGAGCTCACGGATGACTCTCGCCGGTGCACCTACAACCAGACTGTTGTCGGGAATTTCGGCGCCTTCCTTGACCAGGGCACCCGCACCGATCAGGCAATTCTTGCCGATCACCGCGCCATTGAGCACCACCGCCTGGATGCCGATCAGCGTCCCCTCTCCCACGGTGCAGCCATGCAACATGGCCTGATGCCCCACCGTCACGCCTGGTCCCACGACCAGCGGATAGCCGGGATCCGCATGCAGTACGGCACCATCCTGAATATTGCTGCCCTGTTGAATCTCGAGTGATTCGGTATCGCCCCTCAATACGGCCTGATACCACACGCTGGCGTCTTCGTGCAGCTTGACCTGGCCGATGACCTCGGCACTTTCGGCGACGAACACGCTGCGATGGATATGAGGGGAATGGTTACCCAGACGATAGATGGCCATGGCCCGCTCCTGACGTCGTTGTCCTTGTGGATGGGTGGCGATGAGCGTCCACCCTGACTATATAGTGGACGCTGTTTCCAAACTCTGCCTACTCCGTTGTCGACTCCTGGGCGAGGGAGGCAAAGTAGCCGGAGATTTCTGTCGCCACACGGCGCACGTCCGACTCAGAGATCCCGAGGTGCGTGACCAGACGCGTGCGGGGCCTGACGGCGACAAGAATGCCTCGCTCGGCCAGATATCCTTCCAGCGCCGCGCAATGGGGGGCCGGCACATCCATGAACACCATGTTGGTCGCTTGTCCGAAAACGCCGATACCGGGGACCGCCGCCAGCCACTCCGCCAGTTGGCGCGCGTGGCGATGGTCGTCAGCCAGCCGCTCCACATGGTGATGCAGGGCATGGCGACAGGCGGCGGCGAGCAGGCCCGACTGGCGCATGCCGCCGCCAAGCGTCTTGCGCCAACGCCGAGCCGAGTCAATGAAGCGCTCACCTCCCAGCAGCAGTGACCCTACCGGAGCACCAAGGCCCTTCGAAAAGCACAGGGATACCGAGTCAAAACCTGAACACAGCTCCGCCAACGACTTCCCGGTGGCAACGCTGGCATTGAACAGCCGAGCACCATCGAGGTGACAGGCAAGACCTCTGTCCGCCGCAAGCCCGGTGACGGCCGCCACATAGTCCTGGGGCAAGACTCGGCCTTGAAAGGTATTTTCCAGGGCGATCAGGCGCGTGCGCGCGTGATGGATATCATCGCCCTTGATGGCCGCCGCAATGTCATCCAGGGCGATACGCCCATCAGGCTGCTGGGCCAGCGGCTGCGGCTGAATGCCTCCCAGGACGGCGGCACCGCCCCCCTCATCGCGGTAAATGTGCGAGGCCTGCCCGGCAATGACTTCGTCTCCTCGCCCGCAGTGCACCAACATCGCGGTGAGGTTGCTCTGGGTGCCAGAGGGGAAGAACGCCGCAGCCGCAAAGCCGGCGCGATCGGCCACCTCCGACTCGAAGGCAGTGACGCTAGGGTCATCCCCCCACACATCATCACCCACCGGCGCAATCGCCATGGCATCGCGCATGGCATCGGTGGGCTGCGTCACGGTATCACTACGTAGATCGATCATGGCGTTATCCCCGCATTGGCTGCTCGTGTGCTCGAGTATGCCAGCCCGGCTGCGCTGTGAGCACTGTCATCACCGCCACGCGCTGCTTCATCTCAGTGCCTCGGCCAGGACCACGGCCACGTGGCGAGCCTCCCGTGCGGCGCCATCGCGAATCTGGTGACGACAGCTGGTACCGTCAGCCACGATCAACGCCTCCTCGTCCTCTCGCACGGCGGGCAGCAGCGATAGCTCCGCCATCTGCATGGAGGCGTCGAAATGCTCGCGTTCGTAGCCAAAGCTGCCGGCCATGCCACAGCACGATGACTGGATGGTGTTGACCTCAAGGCCGGGAATCCACGACAGCACCGTCTGCACCGGCGTCAGCGCGCCAAAGGCTTTCTGATGACAGTGTCCATGCAGCAGCGCACGCGGCGTGGCTAACGGCCCCAGTGCCAGATTCAGGCGCCCGGCATCCTGCTCCCGCACCAGAAACTCCTCGAATAGATAGCTGGAGGCTGCCAGACGCTTGGCCGCCTCACCAAAGCCAAATCCCAGGAACTCGTCCCGCAGCGTGAGCAGACACGATGGTTCGAGCCCGACGATGGCGACGCCTCGTTCGACGTAAGGCGCCAGCGCCTCCAAGGTTCGCCTGGCTTCCTGCTTGGCGCGCTCCACCTGGCCGCTGGCGAGATAGGTTCGACCACAGCACAGCGGTCGGCGATCAGGCCCCCTGGCCAGCGTCACCTGGTAGCCCGCTGCTTGCAGCACCCGATGAGCCGCCACCGCATTGTCGGCTTCCATGTAGTTGTTGAAGGTATCCACAAACAGCACCACTTCGCCGCTCGTGGCACCCTCACCCGCCGCCATGTCCGCCGTGTGTCCGACCATGTCGTCCAGGTAGTCCGACGTCACTCTGGGCAGGGCACGCTCCTGCGCCAGGCCAAGAGCACGCTTGAGCGGGTTGGCAACCCACGACACCTGCTCGATGGCGGCCACCAGTGGAGCCAGGCGCTTCAGCATGGGCGCTCGTCTGGGCAGGTCACCGATCAACCGCTCGCGTAGGCCGATCCCGTGCTGCGCCACCCGGGCGGCACGTGCCTCTATCTTGATCCTGGCCATGTCGACACCGGTAGGACAGTCGCGCTTGCAGCCCTTGCACGAGACACACAGGTCGAGCGCTTCCTTGACCTCATCGCTGGCCAGGCCGTCGCGACCGAGCTGGCCGGACAGCACCAGGCGCAGGGTATTGGCACGCCCGCGGGTCAGGTGTTTTTCATCTCGAGTGATGCGATAGCTGGGACACATAGTGCCAGCGTCAAACTTGCGGCAATGGCCGTTGTTGTTGCACATCTCTACCGCACTGGCGAGCCCTCCCGTGCGGTCGCTTCCAGTGCCGGGTGCCGTCTGCTCGCCGTTCATGGGGTCCCGTTCAACGTTCCACGGAGACCAGTCGAGTACCGGCGTCACCTCGATGCGCTGGTAGTCCGGGGGAAACCGGAACAGACGAGAGTCGTCCATCTTCGGGGTATCGACGATCTTGCCGGGGTTAAGCAGGTTCGACGGATCGAACAGTCCCTTGACCTCACGAAAGGCGTCGTTGAGTGTCTCGCCAAACTGCCAGGCCACCCATTCGCCGCGACAGATGCCGTCGCCGTGTTCCCCGGAGTAGGCCCCCTTGTAGGCCTTGACCAGGGCCGATGCCTCCTCGGCGATGGCCCGCATCTTCTCGGCCCCGTCACGACGCATGTCGAGAATGGGACGGACATGCAGCGCACCGACACTGGCGTGGGCATACCAGGTGCCCTCGGTGCCATGGCGATGGAATACCTCGGTGAGCTTGTCGGTGTACTCCGCCAGGTGCTCCAGCGGCACCGCACAGTCCTCGATAAAGGACACCGGCTTGCCGTCGCCCTTCATGCTCATCATGATGTTCAGCCCGGCCTTGCGCACGTCCCACAGTGCCTTCTGGGCGCTGGGCTCCGGCATGTCGACCACACAGTCCGGCAGACCCAGGTCGGCCATCAGCTCATTCAGCCGGGCCAGGTCCTTCAGCAGTTGCTCCCGGTCCTCACCGGCGAACTCCACCAGCAACACGGCTTCTGGCTTGCCGATCAGGGCTTTTTCAATGACAGGGCGAAATGCCGGGTTTTCCAGCGACAGCGAGATCATGGTGTGGTCCACCAGCTCCACCGCCGTCGGTGACAGGGTCACGATGTGCTGGGTCAGGTCCATGGCCTGATAGAAGGTGGGGAAGTTCACCACGCCCAGCACCTTGTGCTGGGGCAATGGTGACAGCTTCAGGGTCAGCCGTCGCGTCACCCCCAGGGTGCCCTCGGAGCCCACCAGCAGGTGCGCCAGATTGGCGTGTCCATCAGCCTCGTACGGCAGCGGGTTCTGGCAGTCGAACAGGTCCAGGTTGTAGCCCGCCACCCGCCTGAGCACCTTGGGGAAATGCTCGCGAATACGCTCACGCTCCCGCCGCGCAATCATCTCGACGCGCTCTGCCAGCATCGCCGCCCGAGAGCCGGCGACAAGCTCGTCAACTCGCCCGAAGTGCGCTTCTTCGCCATCGGCCAGCAGCACATCCATCGCCTGGACGTTGTGCACCATGTTGCCGTAATGAATCGAGCGCGAGCCGCAGGAGTTGTTGCCCGCCATGCCGCCCAGCGTGCACTGGGCGCTGGTCGATACATCGACCGGAAACCACAGGCCATGGGGCTTGAGCCAGGCGTTGAGATGATCAAGCACAATTCCCGGCTCCACCACGACAGTGCGGGCCTCCTTGTCGAAGGACACCACACCGTTGAGGTGACGGCTGACGTCGACCACCAGGGCCTCGCCTACGGTCTGGCCACACTGACTGGTCCCCCCGCCCCGGGCCAGCACCGGAATCCTCTCATCCCGCGCAATGTCGAGGGTCAGCGCGAGATCATCCTGATGACGCGGGATGACCACGCCTACCGGGGTGATCTGATAGATCGAGGCGTCGGTGGAATAACGACCGCGACTGGCGGCGTCGAACAGCACCTCCCCCTTCAACTCACGCGCAAGGCGCTCGGCAAAGCTCGGCAGAGGCTGGATGCGAGCGTTTCGGGGCGTGACAGTAGACGTCAACGAATTCATTACCCTCTCCTCAGCAACCTGGCTGGACCACCGGCGTCAACGCACGCCGGCGGGCGGATGGTGGTTCAATCGCGAGCCAGGCGGGCCACGTGTGGCGCCGGGTTCTCGGAGAAGTAGGCCATGGCGGCCTCGACGCCGCTGCCGGCGAGGCTCACCCCGGAGAGCTTCAGCCCCATCTCGCAGCCGGCCAGGGTCGCCATCAGCGTCAGGTCATTGCAGTCACCCAGATGGCCGATACGGAACATGCGTCCCTTGGCCTTGCCAAGCCCGGTGCCGAGCGACAGATCGAAGCGCTCGTAGATCAGCTTGCGCACGGCATCAGCGTCGACGCCCTCCGGCATCACCACGCCGGTCAGCACCGGCGAGTAGACCTCGGGGTCCTGGCACTGAATCTCGAGTCCCCAGGCGTTCACCGCCGCGCGCACCCCCGCTGCCCAGCGCTGATGACGGGCCAGAACGTTATCCAGCCCCTCGTCCAGCAGCATGTCGATGGCCTCGTTGAGGCCATAGAGCAGATTGGTATTGGGGGTATAGGGCCAGTAGCCGCCCTGATTGGCTTCAAGGATCTCGTCCCAGGCCCAGAAGCTCTTGGGCAGCCGCGATTCGCGACTGGCGGCCAGGGCCTTGTCGGAGATGGCGTTGAAGCTGATGCCCGGCGGCAGCATGAGTCCCTTCTGGGAGCCGGAGATCGTGACGTCGACCCCCCACTCATCGTGGCGATAGTCGGCGCTGGCAAGCCCCGAGATGGTATCGACCAGCAACAGCGCCGGGTGGCCGGCGGCATCGATCGCCCGGCGCACCGCGGCGATATCACTGGTCACACCGGTAGAGGTCTCGTTGTGCACCACGCAGACCGCCTTGAGCCGGTGCTCGGTGTCCTCTTTGAGGCGTGCCTCGATCATGTTGGCATCGACACCATGGCGCCAGCCCTCAGCGCCAGGCATACCGATAAACTCAGGCTCCAGCCCCAGGCGACGCGCCAGGCGCTGCCACAGCGAGGCAAAGTGCCCGGTCTCGAACATCAGCACCGGGTCTCCTGGTGACAGCGTGTTGGCCAGAGCCGCCTCCCAGGCCCCGGTGCCTGACGCCGGGTAGATCACTACCGGGCCATCGGTCTTGAAGATCTTGCCGACCTTGCCCAGCAATTCGCGCCCCAGCGCACCAAATTCGGGACCACGATGGTCGATGGTCGGCAGACTCATGGCACGCAGGATGCGATCCGGTACCGGCGAGGGGCCGGGAATCTGGAGGAAGTGACGTCCGCTGGGATGATAGTCGAGATTCAGCATGTAAGGCCTCCTGGCCAGGCGTCGCACTGGGCGACACCTGGATAGCTGTGAGGGCACCAAGAGCAAGCGCGCCCCTCTTGGAATAACTTGTAATAATGAATGCAATTTTTATGGCGACACCGCCCCACCGATTCGGCGACATGCCAGACACTAGCGGCCGATCGCGGAGGTGTCGGTGTCAGCGCACGGCGCCTTGCTGGCGCAGCGCGTCGATCTCGTCTGCTGCCAGCCCGATCTCCCCCAGCACCTCATCGGTGTGCTGGGCAAACAGCGGCGCCGGCTGGCGAATCGCCAACGGGGTCGCCGAGAACTTGCTGGGAAAGCCCAGGGTCTTCATTCGCCCCATGGTGGGATGATCGACTTCCAGCACCATCTCGCGGGCCAGGTAGTGTTCGTCGTGCATGGCCTGGTCGAAGTCGTTGATCGGCCCGGCCGGCACCCCGGCGGCGTCACAGCGTTCGAGCCAGTAGGCGCGATCCTGTTGCCCGAGAATGTCCTCGAGGATGGCTTCCAGTGTCTCGACGTTGGCGCCGCGATCGAGGTTGGTCGCGAAGCGCTCGTCGACCATCAGCTCGGGGCGCCCGATGACGTCTTCGCAGAAACGCTCCCAGGTCCGCTGGTTGGCGCAGCCGAGCATCATGTAACCATCGCGAACGCGCATGGCTTGATAAGGCGCCGACACCCGGTGCCGCCAGCCGGTTGCCTGCGGCACTCGGCCCTCGGAGAAGTAGGCGCCCGCCTCCCAGGTGAACCAGGGCAGGCCACACTCGGCAATGGCGATGTCCAGGTGCTGGCCTTCACCACTGCGCTGACGGTGGATATAGGCCGCCAGGATCGAGTAGATGGCGGTCAACCCGGCGCCGATATCGTAGACGGCGACCCCGGTCTTGAGCGGACGTCGACCTGGCTCCCCGGTCATCGACATCAGCCCGCTCATGCCCTGGGCCACCAGGTCGAAGCCGCCCTTGTGACGCGACGGGCCGGTCTGGCCATAGCCCGAGATCGAGCAGTAGATCAGTCCCGGGTTGATCGCCTTGAGGCTGTCGTAGTCGATCTTCAGGGACTGGGTGACGCCGGGTCGGTAGTTCTCGACCACCACGTCGGCTTCCTTGGCAAGGCGATAGAACACCTCGCGGCCCTTTTCTTCTTTCAGGTTGAGCGAAATGCTCTTCTTGTTGCGGTTGATCTGAGCAAAACAGGTCGATTCGTCCTCGACGTAGGGGCCCATCTGGCGGCTGTCGTCGCCGCCGTTGGCCTTCTCGACCTTGATCACCTCGGCGCCCATGTCACCCAGCACCATGGTGCAGTAGGGGCCGGCCATGATCTGCGAGACGTCGAGTACCTTGATCCCATCGAGTGGCAGCATTGTGAGTCTCCTTGCCTCAGGGCCTTAGTGACCCTGCCAGCGGAAGGGTGTCTTGTTGACGAACTTGTCGACCGCGGCCTTGAAGTCACGGCTGGTGTAGCAGGTAGAGATCCAGTCGTCGCTGGCGTCGAAGGCCGGGCGGCGCGCCTCGATCACCCGCTGGATCACCTCCTTGGCCGCCCGCACGGTCAAGGGAGCGCGCTCCTTGAACGCCTGCGCGCGCTCGACCACCGTCGTCTCGATGGCCTCGGCGTCGACGACCTCGCCTACCAGTCCCAGGGCCAGAGCCTCCTCGGCGCGTACCAGCTCACCCGCCATCAGGACCTGCTTGGCCCGGGCGATACCAGCGTGCTCGACCAGCCGCGAGACGTTGGTGATCGACAGGCAGTTGCCCAGGGTCCTGGCGATGGGAATGCCGAATTTGAGCGTTGGCGTGGCCAGGCGGAAATCACAGGCCAGGGCGATGGCGGCGCCACCGCCGACACAGAAGCCTTCCAGCAGCGCCAGCGTCGGCAGCGGCAGGTTCTCCACCCGCCCGACCACTCGGTCGATGCGACGCTCGTAGGCGATGGCATCCTCACCTTTGTCGAAGGTGGCGAACTGCTTGATGTCGGTGCCGGCGACAAAGGCTTCGCCGCCGGCGCCGCGCATCACCACCGCGACCAGCTCCGGATCGTTCTCGATGGTCTCGCAGTGAGCCTCGAGCTGGTCGTACATCGGCCAGGTCATGGCGTTGCGACTGGCGGTGCGATCGAAGGTCAGCCAGGCGACGCCGTCTTCACTGTGGTAGTGCACCTGGCCTTGATCGTTGTCGCTCATGTCATTGTTCTCCTTTAGGTGGTCGCGATCACACGCCGTAGATCAGGTTGACCAGCGCCAGGGCCACGGCGGGCACGTAGGTGTTGATCAGCAGGATCACGAACAGCACCGCCAGGAACCACAGGTTGGTGCGGGTGGTGGCCCAGATGTCGGCCTTGGCGATGGAGCAGGAAGCGATCAGCACGCTGGCTACCGGAGGCGTCTGCTGGCCGATGGCCAGGTTCAGCGTCACGATCAGGCCGAAGTGCAGCGGGTCGATGCCCACCGCGGTGACCAGCGGCAGCACGATGGGCACCACCAGGATGATCGCCGCCGCCGAGTGCAGGAAGATCCCCAGCACCAGGAAGATGACGTTCAGAAGCGCCAGTACCACGTACTTGTTGTCGGTCATCTCGGCGATGGAATTGGCCAGCTGCTGAGGAATCTGGGTCTCGGTGAGATACAGACCGACCACCGCCGAGGATGCCACCAGCAGCATCACCACCGCCGTCTGGACACCGGCATCGAGACAGGCTTTGTAGAAGATCTTGAGGCTGAACTCGCGATAGATCACCGCGCTGATGAAGATCGCCACCACCACCGCCAGCGCGGCGCCTTCTGTCGCGGTGACGATGCCGCCGAAGATGCCGCCGAGGATGATCACCGGAATCAGCAGCGCCCAGATGGCGCCCTTGAAGGCCTTCCAAAGCCGCGATGCCTGGAAGTTCTGCTCCGCCGGCAGGTTGTGACGACGCGCCAGGTAGTAGCACATGGCCGCCAGCCCCAGGGCGCCGAGCAGGCCCGGGAAGATACCGGCGACAAACATCTTGACCACCGACTCGCCGGACATGACCGCGTAGAGAATCATCGGGATCGAGGGCGGCAGGATGATCGCCAGACTCGCCGCCGAGGACGAGATGGCCGCGGCGAACTCCTTGGAGTAGCCCTTCTTGCGCATGGCCGGAATCAGGATCGAGCCGATCGCCGAGACACCGGCGACGGCAGAGCCCGAGATCTCGGCAAAGAAGATCGAGGCGCCGATGGTCACCATGGCGAGACCGCCCTTGATGAAGCCGACCATGGCAGACGCCAGATCGATCAACCGGCGCGAGATGCTGGAGGCGTTCATGATGGCGCCAGCCAGGATGAACAGCGGAATCGCGATCAGCGGGAATTTGGTGGCACCGTCGAACATCACCATGCCGACGTTGGGCAAGGCCAGGGTGCCGTAGCTGGCCACGGTGGCCAGGGCGCCGACAAGACCGAGGGCGATGGCCACCGGCACGTTGATCAGTATCAGCCCGATCAGGCCGAAGAACATGGACGCGATGATCATGGGGTTCTCCTCGGCATCTGACCTTCAGGCATGGCGGGCGGGTCATCGCTGCGCACGTCATCGGCCAGCACACCGGCCTCTTCGAGCTCGTGATCGACGAAGCCAGCTCCCTTGGCCGCCCGGATGACGTCGGGAAGCCTGAGCAGCTGGGCGAGAATGAACATGGCGGCACCAATCGGGATCACCGACTGGGTAAACTGCACCGAGATGCTGGGCAGGCTCACCAGCGTGGACCCCTCGAGGATCTGTACCACCTGAAAACCGGTAACGCCGAGCAGCACGAAGAAGCCGATGGTGATCGCCTCGGCGAGCAGCGCGATAGGCAGGCGAATGGATGGCGAGACCATGTTGATCACACTGGGACAGGCGATGTGGGCGCCCTTGAGGGCGGCCAGGGCGGCGCCGTAGTAGGTCAGCCAGGCCAGTCCGATGGAGGCGACCTCGTCGTACCAGCTGAAAGGGGAACCCAACAGACGTGACGCGAACCCGATGGTCACCACCAGGGTCAGCGCCAGCACATTGAGAAAGACGATGACCTCCAGAAGCTTCTGGTAGGCCGCAGAAATGGTGGTAAGCACAGAGCATCCCTCCGAAGGTGGATGCGGCCTCACCAAGGGTGGCAAGGCCGCAGTGGACAGGCGTTATTCGCGCAGTGCTTCCACCCGCGACAACAGTTCCTCACCCCCTTCCACCTCGGCGGCGAACTTCTCGTAGATACCGCGAGAGCCCTCGACGAAGGCGTCGGTGTCGACCTCGTTCACCTCCATCCCTTCTTCTTCCATGGTGCTGACCAGGCTTTCGTCCAGCGCGGCGCCCTGCTCCAGTGCGAAGGCCTCGACCTCTTCGGCGGTCTCGATCAGCACTTCACGGACATGCTCGGGCAGACGGGTCCAGCTGGCGCCGGCCAGCACATAGGCCGGCGAATAGACGTGATTGGACAGCGACAGGTAGTCCTGGACCTCCTGGAAGCGCTGGGAATAGATCTGTACCAGCGGGTTTTCCTGACCGTCCATGGCGCCGGTCTGCAGCGCAACAAAGGCCTCGGACAGCGCCATGGGCGCCGGCGATGCGCCGTAGCTCTTGAACATCTCGACCCGCCACACACCGTTGGGGGTACGCAGCTTGATGCCATCGAGATCCTCGGGGACCACGATTGGGCGGACGTTGTTGGTGATCTGACGGAAGCCGTTCTCCCAGATGCCGATAATGCGGTAGCGCTTGTCTTCGGCCACGGGGTAGAGCACATCGCGCAGCACCTCGTCGCGGACGCGGGCGAGGTGCTCCCGATCCTCAATCAGGTAGGGCATCTCGAACAGCGAGAATTCCGGCGCCACGCTGCTCATGATCGAGGACGGCAGCGACAGATCGATGGTGCCGAGCTTCAACTTGTTGAGCATCTGCTCGTCGGAACCCAGCTGGCTGGAGCCGTAGGTGACCACCTCGGCCTCGCCTTCCAGCCGCTCGTTGGCCAGTCGGGCAAATTCGTTGGCGGTCTTCTCGAACAGCGAACCTGGCCCACCCACATGGCCAAACTTGATCTGCACTTCGTCGGCCTGAGCGGTGCCGACGCCTAGCGCCAGCACGGAAGCGGCCAGTACGGTCTTCAGCAGTTTCATAACCCTCACTCCGAATTGTTGTTGTCCTGCATGGTCTGGCGGAGGGCGCGGGATAACGCCCCGGAGGATGGCGCATCGGGAGCTGGCGTGCTCCTGTCACGCCTGCTTCAACCGGCGTAGTCGGGGCAAACTCTCGATGGACCACTGGAAGAATGGATACATAATTCAAAATTAGGTATTATACTTTTGTCTTTGCCTAACTCGGCTTTATCGAAAAAAATTAAATAAATATCAATTGCTTAAAGATTTCTTGGACTAGACCAAGGGTGCCATGGCACCGGCCGCCAAGCGGAAGATGCCGAAGAGACAAGCCGAAGAGGCCGGCAAAACAAGCGGATAAAAAGACAAGCGGATAAGGCGGGAAGCAAACAGCAGAGTGGGGAACAGGAAAAAAGACAGATACAGAGAGAAAAGGAAGATAAACCCAAGAATCGACGGGAACACGGGAAAGGGGCGCACTTCTTCCACAGAAGGCGGCTCTTTCACCGTAATTCCACTGTGACAGGTCGTCCGGGACGAGCCCGCTCAGGACGCCGAGTCGTCTCCTGGTTGCAGGCCTGCCTGCCAGCCTTGCGCACGAATCCCCGCTATCGCCGCCGCCTGATCCTCAGCGGACGATGCACCGCTGACGCCCACGGCACCGACAATGCGCTGCTCCTCATCGAGTATCAGCACGCCGCCGGCCACGGGCACGAAGCGTCCCTGTGCCGCGTCCGCCACGGACGCCAGAAAGGCAGGCCGTTGAGCGTTACGCTCTCCGGTGACACCGCTGGCTACGCCGACCCCGAGGGCGGCATAGGCCTTGCCATTGGCCACCGCCCAGCGTAGCGGACTACAGCCGTCTTCACGCTCACCGACCACCAGCTGGCCGCCGCCATCCAGCACCACCGCCGTCAGCGGAGGCATTTGCTGTTGTCGGGCATGTTCGAATGCTGCATCCAGAATGCCTCGCGCCAACTGCCGCGGAATCTGAACCTGTGCAAGAAATACGTTCCCAGCCATCATCCCTCCATCACATCATGTGTTGTATGGAACCTCTGCCAGCACCTGTCGCACTCGCTTTCTTTGAATAATGAATTCATAATACCGAAAACGGTGGCCGTCAACTGCGGTATCCTGCATGACATCCAGCACACGCCACCGGCTATCGCCTGCTGACACCCTTCACCGACCTTTTGATCCAGGGACTCGAGACATGGAAAAGATTCAGCCGCGCAGCCTCTACCTGGAAGTCGCCGACCGGGTACGCGACCTGATCGAGCAAGGCAGTCTGCTTCCCGGCGAGAAGATTGCCGAAAAGGAGCTGTGCGAGAGTTTTGGCGTATCACGCACCCCGCTGCGCGAAGCGCTCAAGGTGTTGACGTCGGAGGGGTTGGTCGAGAACCTGCCCAATCGCGGTTCACGAGTCGTCAGGCTGACTCGCCAGGGGGTCAAGAACACCTACGATGTTATGGGTGCCCTTGAAGGACTGTCCGGCGAACTGGCCTGCCAACATCTCAGTGATGAGGATGTCGAGCAGATTCGCGCGCTGCATCAACGCATGTTGAATCACTATCGCAACGGGGAGCTAGCCCCCTACTTCGAGGTCAACCAGCAGATTCATGAGCGCATCCTGGCTGCATCGAACAATGATGTGCTTATCGAGATGTACAACAACTTGAGCCAGCGGGTAAAACGCATTCGTTATAGCGTCGAAATGGGACAAGCCAACTGGGCCAAGGCAGTCGCCGACCACGAGGCCATGCTGGAAGCCATCGATGCACGGGATGGCAAGCGCCTGGGCGACATCCTCAGGGCCCACCTGGGCCACAAGCTGGAAGTGGCAACCGTCAGCGGCATCATCGACGAAGAATAGGGGTTCCGGGACGGCGTGGAAAGGTGTCTGCCGTCGTCTCGGCACTTAGGAAACGCTAAATAAATGTTTCGAGCGATGACAGGTCGGTAGCTGCCGGAGCGCAAAGACCGGAGTTTAGGAAGCGCTGAATAAATCAGCCGAGCGGCATGAGGCGCCAGGCGCCCGCAGCGCAGAACCCGGAGCCTATGGGGTATAGGTGAGGAGTTCGAGCAGCGCGTAACGCAGCGAATCGGCGGCGTAGGCATTTATGCAGTGTTTCCTTTACATGCGGTTAAATGAGGATCTTGAGCACCGCCAGCAGCCGAGATGTCGAGCGCAGTAGTTTATGCAGTGTTTCCCTTACCACTCTTCCAGCCGCATGGCCGAGCGCTCCAGGCGCTGATCCTCTGCCTCGATCTCCCGCAGCATGTCACCGATGGTAGACAGATGCTCCAGCGCCACTCGGCGCGCCAGCTGCGGCTTGCCTTCCACCACCGCCCGGTGTAGACGGGCGTGCTGGCGATTGATCATGTCTCGTGCATCCGGCCGATGATAGAGGTGCTTCACCGAGGCAAACACTGAACTCAGCAGCAGGTCGGTCAGGCTTTGCAGCGTGTGCGCCAGCACTGGGTTGTGCGACGCCTGACAGATCGCCAGATGGAAGGCGTGATCGAGACGCGCCAGACGCTCGACTTCAATGTCCTGGGTCCCACTCACGTAGTCCGCCATCTCCCGGTAGCGCCGGGTGATCAACACCCTGTCCGAGGCGGTCCCGCGACTGGCGGCCAGACTGGCCGACTCCCCTTCCAGCAAGGCTCGCACTTCAAGCAGGTCATACAGGGTTCTGGGGTGCTCGCGAAACAGGTGCATCAAGGGGCTGGCGTGGGGGGCTTCCACCAGCGGGGCGACCTCGGACCCCCTTCCCTGCCGGGTCACGATCACGCCCTTGCTGCGCAGCGTGCCCAGCGCCTCGCGCAACGACGAGCGCCCAACCCCCAGCCGCTCGCACAGGCGGCGTTCAGAGGGCAACAACTGCCCTGGCCGAAAGACACCATCCAGAATCAGCGTCTCAAGTTTTGCGGCGATCGCCGCCGAGGTGTTGCTCGGTGCGAGTCGCTCGTCCCGGTCCCACATATCCGCGTAGCCCCTCACCTCTGTCCCATGTGTCGTCCGCCGGTCAGTCGTTTGCCGATCTGATCATGGACGGAAGAGAAGCGCCAGCGCTACAACAACTGGTCAGACCAGCAAACCAACTGGTGGACAGCAGGACCAATAGCACGCAGATTGTAGTGCAGACAATAACCATCAAGTACGCACGACCGTGCTAGCTGAGGCGAACAAGCATCATGAACATCCTCTACGACGAACGCCTGGACGGCGCCCTGCCGCGCCGCGACAGGCAGGAAGTCCTGGCGGAGCTTTCTCGCGTTGCCCCTGATCTTACCCTGTTGCACCGTGAGGAAGACCTGCGCCCCTTCGAATGTGACGGCCTTTCGGCCTACCGCGTCCTGCCCATGCTGGTGGCCCTGCCCGAGCGCCTGGACCAGGTCGAGGCCCTGCTCAAGCAATGCCGCGCGCTCGGCGTACCGGTGGTGACCCGCGGCGCTGGCACAGGCCTGTCCGGCGGCGCCCTGCCGCTGGAGCAAGGGGTGCTGCTGGTCATGTCACGCTTCAACCGCATCCTCGACATCGATGCCGACGCTCGCGTCGCGCGTGTGCAACCGGGGGTGCGCAACCTGGCCATCTCGGAAGCGGCCTCGCCCTTTGGGCTTTACTACGCGCCGGACCCCTCCTCCCAGATTGCCTGCTCCATTGGCGGCAATGTCGCCGAGAACGCGGGCGGTGTGCACTGCCTCAAGTACGGCCTCACGGTACACAATGTGCTGAAGCTCGAGGTGATGACCATCGAAGGCGAGCGCATGACGATCGGTTCCGAGGCGCTCGACAGCCCAGGCTTCGACCTGCTGGCGCTGATGATGGGCTCCGAGGGCATGCTCGGCGTGGTCACCGAGATCACGGTCAAGCTGCTGCCGAAACCCGAAACCGCCAAGGTGCTGATGGCCAGTTTCGACGACGTCGAAAAGGCGGGTGCCGCCGTGGGCGATATCATCGCTGCCGGCATCATCCCTGGCGGCCTAGAGATGATGGACAACCTGGCCATACGCGCCGCCGAGGACTTCATCCGAGCCGGCTACCCGGTGGATGCCGAGGCGATCCTGCTGTGCGAGCTCGACGGCGTCGAGGCCGACGTCGACGACGATATCGAGACCGTGCGCGGTGTTCTCGCCAAGGCGGGTGCCAGTGATGTCCAGCTGGCCCGCGACGAAACCGAGCGAGCCAAGTTCTGGGCAGGTCGCAAGAACGCGTTTCCCGCCGTCGGGCGCATGTCGCCGGACTACTACTGCATGGATGGCACCATCCCCAGGCGTGAGCTTCCGCGAGTGCTCAAGGGCATCAGCGACCTGTCGCAGCAATATGGCCTGAAGGTGGCCAACGTGTTTCATGCCGGCGACGGCAATATGCATCCGCTGATTCTGTTCGACGCCAATCGTGAAGGAGAGCTGGCCACCGCCGAGGCACTGGGCGGCAAGATTCTTGAGCTGTGCGTGGAAGCGGGCGGATCGATCACCGGCGAGCATGGGGTAGGCCGCGAGAAGATCAACCAGATGTGCGCCCAGTTCGACAGCCTGGAAATCTCTACCTTCCATGCGGTCAAGGCAGCCTTCGACCCCGACGGTCTGCTCAACCCTGGCAAGAACATCCCGACCCTGGCGCGTTGTGCCGAGTTCGGAGCGATGCACGTGCACAACAACGAGCTACCGCATCCAGAGCTGCCCAGGTTCTAGCCATGACAGCTACACGACCGTCACGGCGCTGGCCCGCTGTGCCCGATCAAGGTTCAGAGCGATGCACGTACACAACAACGAGCTACCGCATCCAGAGCTGCCCAGGTTCTAGCCATGACAGCTACGCGACCGTCACGGCGCTGGCCCGCTGTGCCCGATCAAGGTTCAGAGCGATGCACGTGCACAACAACGAGCTACCGCATCCAGAGCTGCCCAGGTTCTAGCCATGCTACCGCATCCAGAGCTGCCTCGGTTCTCGTGAACCGGTCATCGCCGTATAGCGCGACTGCACGGATGTTTGTTTCTCTTTTGCCGGAATGCAGGTACCCGCATGTCCAACAACGATGTTTTCTGTTCTGCTGCCGACGGCCTTCCCGCCCTGTCTGAGGCCGTTGCAGCGGCCAGCAGCGCTCATCCCATCCGTATCGAAGGTGGCGGCACCAAGTCCTTCTATGGCCGCCCCGTGGAAGGTACGCCGGTATCCACCCGCGAACACCGCGGCATCACCAGCTACGATCCGGTCGAACTGATTGTCTCGGTGCGCGCCGGCACCCCGATCGCCGAACTGGAAGATGCACTTGCCGACCAGGGCCAGATGCTGCCCTTCGAGCCACCTCACTTCGGCAGCAACGCCACCGTGGGTGGCACCATCGCCACCGGGCTGTCCGGCCCACGCCGTCCCTGGGCAGGCTCGGTGCGCGATTTTGTGCTGGGCCTGCGGGTGCTCGACCACCAGGGGCGTGAGCAGCGCTTCGGCGGTGAAGTCATGAAGAACGTGGCCGGCTACGACCTGTCACGCCTGATGGTCGGCGCCCAGGGCACGTTGGGGCTGATTACCGAAGTGACGCTCAAGGTGCTGCCGAAGGCCACCGCCAGCGCCAGCCTGCGTCTTGAGATGAGCCAGCAAGATGCGCTGCAGCGCCTGGCAGAGTGGGGCCGCAAGCCACTGCCGCTGAGTGCAGCCGCCTGGCACGCTGGCGCCCTGCACGTGCGCCTGGAGGGCGGTGAGAGTTCGGTGAAGGCGACCGCCAGCATGATCGGTGGCGACACGCTGGAGCCAGGCTTCTGGAGCGAACTCAAGGAGCTGTCACTGCCCTTTTTTGCGGCCTCGGACGCGCCGCTATGGCGGATCAGTCTGCCGACCAACAGCGCCATGCTCAAGCTCGACGGGGTTGCCCCGGATACCCTGCTGCTCGACTGGGGCGGCAACCAACGCTGGCTGAAAGGCGCGGTCGATGCCCATGAACTACGCGCCGTTGTCCAGCGCGCTGGAGGGCATGCCAGCTGTTTCACACCGGGCGCTGCCGAGCCCTTTACCCCGCTCTCCCCAGTGGTCGCCAAGTACCACGAGCAGGTAAAGCGCCAACTCGACCCCGACGCCATCTTCAATCCGCGTCGGCTGTATCCGGACTGGTAATGCG
This sequence comes from Halomonas sp. DP3Y7-2, assembly GCF_019800795.1. Lineage (NCBI taxonomy): Bacteria > Pseudomonadati > Pseudomonadota > Gammaproteobacteria > Oceanospirillales > Halomonadaceae > Halomonas > Halomonas sp. DP3Y7-2. Next base: position 87,989 of record NZ_JAHVKJ010000010.1, on the reverse strand, counting down.
CCCCTGGCGCGCCAAGCGATTGCCACAGGCGACCCGTTTCACCGCAAGACTGCAGTGACGCTGCAAGCCTTGACCACGACTAGCGGATAACAACATGCAGACGCATTTCACCGAACAAGATCTCGAGAAGCCTCACCTGCGTGAGGCGGACAGGGTACTGAGAAGCTGCGTACACTGCGGCTTCTGCAACGCGACCTGCCCCACCTACCAATTGCTCGGCGATGAGCGCGATGGCCCTCGCGGGCGTATCTACCTGATGAAGGAGATGCTCGAGAGCCCAGCTGACGACCAGCGCATCACCGAAGAGACGCGGCTTCACCTGGACCGTTGCCTGACCTGCCGCAACTGCGAGACGACCTGTCCGTCAGGCGTCGAGTACCACAAGCTTCTGGATATCGGCCGCGCCGAGATCGAACGCCGGGTGCCGCGCTCCACCGCCGACAAGGCGTTGCGCTTCGGTCTGCGCAAGGCATTGGTCGAGCCTGCTCGCTTCAAGGCGCTGCTGTCGCTGGGCCAGACCTTCAAGCCACTGGTCCCGGGCGCGCTCAAGAGCAAGATGCCGCCTCGTCCGGTCGATGCAGGCGTCCGCCCCACCCGGCGACATGAGCGGCAGATGCTGATCCTGGAAGGCTGCGTTCAGCCGGGCCTGTCGCCCAACACCAATGCCGCTACTTCCCGCGTGCTGGACCGGCTAGGCATCGCGCTGACCCCGGCACCGGAGGCAGGCTGCTGCGGCGCCATCGACTTTCACCTGAACGCCCAAGAAGCCGGACGCGAGCGAGCCAGACGCAATATCGACGCCTGGCTGCCTCACCTTGACGCCGGTTGCGAGGCCATCATCCAGACCGCCAGCGGCTGCGGCGCCTTCGTCAAGGAATATGTCGAAGTGCTCGCCGACGACCCTGACTATGCCGAGAAGGCACGTCGGGTCAGCGAGGCCGCCAAGGACCTGGTCGAGGTGCTGGGACAGGAAGACCTGACCACTCTCGACGTGCGCGCCGACCAGCGCCTGGCCTTCCATTGCCCCTGCACCCTGCAGCATGCCCAGAAGCTCAACGGCGCGGTGGAAACGGTACTGACCAGGATGGGCTTCACCCTGACACCGGTGCGAGATGGCCACCTTTGCTGCGGCTCCGCCGGGACCTACTCGATCACCCAGCCCGAACTGTCGCGCCAGTTGCGCGACAACAAGATGGACGCGCTGGAGGAAGGCAAGCCGGATGTGGTCGTCACGGCGAACATTGGTTGCCAGACCCATCTTGCCTCCACCAACCGCACCCCGGTGCGCCACTGGGTCGAAATCGTCGATGAGGCGCTGGGCTAGGTGTTCAGTCCCGGAGTGTCATGGTCCAAAAAGCGAATCGTCACCGCGCTGACATCTTCAGTTGCCAGACCCATCTTGCCTCCACCAACCGCACCCCGGTGCGCCACTGGGTCGAGATCGTTGATGAGGCTCTGGTCAGACAGTCCCAGAGCGCCTAGACTGAAAACGAAAATATTTTCCACATTTTGTACTAACTGTAACAACAGGAGCCACCATGCCGACCAAGCCTTACCTCGACCAGTCTCAGGTCAATGCCATTCTTGATGCCGCGCAACAGGAAGCCGACGCCAACGGCTTCGCCGTCACCATTGTGGTCAGCGACGACGGCGGTTATCCGCTGGGCCTACGCCGCCTCGATGGTGCAGCGCCCTTCAGCGCTGACGTTGCCATGGCCAAGGCACGCTCCGCCGCCATCGGCCGCAAGGACACCCAGATTTTCGAGGACATGATCAACGGTGGCCGCAATGCCTTCCTGTCGGCGCCCATGCAGGGCCTGATGTCAGGCGGTGTCCCCGTCATGATCGATGGCCAGGTGGCAGGTGCCGTGGGCATCTCCGGGGTCAAGCCCGATCAGGACATCCAGGTGGCCAAGGCTGGCGCCGCTGCCATCGCGTAACACGCCGTCCCCGACAGCTGGATCCACCACCGCCGCCGCTTCTGGCGGCGGTGGTGCTTGTGACTCACCGAAGTGCTGACACGGAAGGTCCCATGCCACTTCTGCCCTTTCTCGCGCCGCTGGGTGCCGTGCTGATCTGGTCCGGCAACATGACCATCAACCAGCTGACCGTAGGCACCATCTCTCCCAGCAGCATCGCCTTTCTACGCTGGGTGCTGGCCGTACTCGTGATGACCCCCTTTGTCTGGCCACGACTGTGGTCAGAGCGACGGCAGGTCATCCAGCATTGGCCAAGGCTCGCGCTGCTCGGTCTGCTTGGCATGGCACTCTGGCAGGGCCTTGCCTACGTGGCAGCGGCCACCACCAGTGCCACCAACATGGGCATTCTAGCCGCCATGGTGCCGCTGCTGACCATTCTGCTCAGTGCGCTGGTGCTGCGAGAGGCGCCTACCTGGGGTGGATGCATCGGTGGCCTGCTGGCATTGATCGGGGTGCTCTGGCTCTTGAGCCAAGGCCGCCTCGCTACCCTGGCAGCGCTGGAGGTCGCTCCAGGCGATGCCCTGATGGTGGTGGCCGCCATCTGCTACGCGCTGTATGGCGTCATGCTCAAGCGTTGGCCGCTCCCCATCTCCCCCTGGGTCATGCTCTACGGCCAGGCGCTGTTCGCGGTGATCGCGCTGTTGCCTTTTTACCTGATGGGACCCATGACCCCCATTGATTCAAAAAATATAGGACTGATCCTGTACGCAGGCATCCCTGCGTCCATCGTCACCACCTACCTGTGGATGCTGGCCATTCGACAAATTGGCGCCAGCAGAGCCAGCATATTCATCAACCTGATGCCGCTGTTCAGCGCCCTTATCGCCATGTCCTTCCTTAGTGAAACTCTTTCGTGGCACCACCTTAGCGGTGGCGCGCTAGTGCTTTCCGGGGTTCTCTTGGCGCAGACCTTGCGTCGCCCCATCGGCCTAAAACCCCCTGTTGCCTAGGGAACATGCCAGCCATTGTCGCCATAACAGTGAACAATACTTAGACTTAGTTATCAGGCTTATTTGCATTTTCAGATCAGGTTGTATAGCTTTAGTACAACCGCTGAGCACAGGACGCCGGCGGTCCACTGCACCCACCAGCGACGAGAGGTTCACCATGAAACATATCGTCAAGGCAGCAGCACTGATGAGCGCCATGGCGTTGTTTTCCAGCATGGCCCTGGCAAACCATCATGAGGAAAGCGATGCACAGGAAAGTGGCGTCGATTCTTCCAATAATGTCACCGAGCAGCACGATGCAAGCGGCCAGCATGGCAGCGATGCCATGAACACTGATGAGCCGATTGTCGAGGACGGTGGCGTCGACTCTGCCAACAGCACCGAAGGTGCTGACGACGGCATGACTCAGACCCAGCCGACCGGTGACCTGGCCGAAGACAGTGGCGTCGACTCTGCCAACGAAACCGAATAAACGCGCCCTGCCAAGGACGGCACTAGCGGCACGGATATGCCGCGGGTCGGCGGCCAGGAAGGCCGCCAGTGGTTCCAGGACGGAACCGCAGGAGCAGGAGGCTCCACGACGAGCAGACGGATTCGCTCACGCCCGACAGCGACACGGAAGATTGACGGGCCCATGGAAGGGCCCAGGCCAGATCAGCACGGCTGCCAGGAAGGCTGCCGACAGTTCCAAGACGGAACTGATGGGCTTGGATGCCCACATTGAGCACAAGGATCGGCTCGCGCCGGACAGTGAAAAGGATGCCACCCGAGCCCAAGGAAGGGTTCACGCCTCCCACGCCCTCGTCCGGCTAACGTTTCTTGGTTGTTAGCCCCCACCCACAGCGACCTTCTTTGCCCTGAACTGAGACGTATGCGCTCTCACTGATGAGCCAGCGCACAGGCATCGACTGACCCTGTACAGACCATGACCAGTGAACATCTGGAGGTACTGCAATGAACACTTTCTCAACCACGTTGCTCAAGCGCCTGGCCCTTGCTGGACTGCTTGGACTCGCCTCCGGCGCCGCACTGGCAGACCACCACGGCGACGACCATGCGCACGCCCAGGGTGATATGCAGCAGGAGGAGGTCACGCCGGACAACAGCGGAGTCGATTCGGCCAATGACCCGTCCATGGCCGACCATGCCGATGGCGCCATCCCCGGTGGAGAAATCGTCAAGGATGGTGGCGTCGATTCCAGCCACATGCCTTCTGACAAGGCCTCTGACAGCGATAACCCGTCTGCTCTCGACGAGGGCAAGCTGGTCGAGGATAGCGGCGTCGACTCAGCCAACAAGCCGGAAAACGAGGTCTGAGACCTTTAGCACGGCGGCGCGCGCCGCTGCACCTGCCCGCAAAGTGACTCGTCTGGCTCCGCCCCTCATTAGGCGGGGCCTTTTTATGTCCTGGGGCTATCGGTTGCCTTAGTTGTCTTGCGTGTGTTGTGTCTCCTGCCACCCTGACGATGGGACAGGCGCTGGCTCACGTCACAGACGTGCCTAAGGTATACTCGTGACCACCTGTTTTTCGAAGTCCTGACACTACCGCCACTGTGTAGCGGAACACCTTACATGGGTCGTTGATACAGGGCTCGTGGCTGCTGTACAGATGCTTTTCCAGCGATGCTCTTGTGCCGCTGCTGTTATCCCGATGGTCTTATGTGAGCGATCTTGTACAGCACCTTTTTACCGCGTTTTCCTGTCAACCAACGCTGATCCCCACCTATTCCGGCTTTTCCACCTGCCGCAAGCGGCATGTTAGCCTTAGCGACTCATTTCCGGAGGAACGTTGCATGTCCCTCGATGATCTACAGCTGAATCTCCGCAACCTGACCTGCGACGACTATCCCCAGCTCAAGGGGCTGATGGACAAGGTCTATCACGATATTGGCGGAGCCTGGCCCAGGAACACCATCGACAAGCTGGTGGCAGAATTTCCTGACGGCCAGATCGTCATCGAGGACGATGGCCGCCTGGTGGGCGTTGCATTGACCGCCCTGGTGGACTACGAAGAGTTCTCCAACCCTCATCGCTACGACGATCTCATCGGTAAGCGCGAGACCATCCAGAACGACAAGGATGGCGATGCCATGTACGGCATCGATGTACTGATCGACCCCGCCTACCGCGGCTATCGCCTGGGCCGACGCCTGTACGAAGCGCGCAAGGAAGTCTGTCGCCAGCTCAACCTCAAGGCCATCCTGGCCGGGGGCCGCATCCCGGAGTATCACCGGGTTGCCGAGCAGATGTCTCCCAGTGAGTACATCGACAAGGTATCGCGCAAGGAGCTGCACGACCCCATCCTGTCGTTTCAGCTGTCCAACGATTTCCAGGTCAAGCGACTGCTGCGCAAATACTTGCCCGAGGACGAGAAGTCCCAGGGATATGCGACCCTGCTCGAGTGGAACAACATCCTGTTCGAGCCGGCCGAGCGCATGCTGGAAAGTCGTCCCACCCAGGTTCGGGTTGGCGCGGTGCAGTGGCAGATGCGCGAATTTGCATCGGTCGAGGCGGTACTGCAGCAGGTCGAGTACTTTGTCGATGCGCTGTCGGACTACCAGAGCGACTTTGCCGTCTTTCCCGAATTGTTCAATGCCCCGCTGATGGGGCTGCAGGATCGCGCCGCACAGCAGGACCAGATGGCGGCCATTCGCTTCCTGGCCGGATTCAGCGAGCGCTTCAAGACCGAAATGTCACGCATGGCGGTCGCCTATAACATCAACATCATCGCAGGGTCGATGATCGAGGAAGGGCCCGAGGGTCGCCTCTACAATGTGGCGTACCTGTGCCATCGTGACGGCAGCGTAGAGCGCCAGGCAAAACTGCACATCACCCCGCAAGAGCGGCGTGATTGGGTCATTGAGGGCGGCGACGACCTCTGCGTGTTCCAGACCGATGCTGGGCGCATCGGCATCCTGATCTGCTACGACGTGGAATTCCCGGAGCTGGGCCGACTGCTCGCGGATCAAGACATGGACATGCTGTTCGTGCCGTTCTGGACCGATACCAAGAATGGCTACCTGCGGGTGCGCCATTGTGCCCAGGCTCGCGCCATCGAGAACGAGTGCTATGTCGTCCTGTGTGGCAGCGTGGGCAACGTGCCGTCCATCGAGAACCTGGATATCCAGTACGCCCAGTCATCGGTGTTCTCACCGTCGGACTTTGCCTTTCCCCACGATGCGGTCATGGCAGAGACCACCCCCAACACCGAAATGATCATGTTCTCGGATCTCGACCTGTCGCGTTTGACCGTGGTGCGCGCCGAGGGCTCGGTGACCAACCTCAAGGACCGCCGCAAGGACCTGTTCGACCTGCGCCTGCGCGACTGGTCCTGGAAGTCCGGCGCCAGGGATCAGGACGACAGCTGATGTTGTCCCGCCTCAGGCGATGGCGAGCGGCGCGTTTCGATGCTCGTCATCCCTTTCCCGCCGACACCTGGGCAGCCGCGCGAGCGCGGCTGCCCTTGCTGGCCCGGGTGCCCGAGGCGTCGGCCCAGCGCCTGGGGCAGCGCGCCTGGCGCTTTCTTCACGACAAGCGTCTGAGCCTGCACCCGGACCTGGACCCTGCGGCACTGGATAGCGAGGAACGCCTGGCCCTGGCGGCCCAGGCCTGCCTGCTGACCCTCGGCTGGAGCGAGCACGAGCACCAGGACGCCTTCGCCAACGTGCACGAAGTACTGGTGTTGCCCGACGCCTTCCGTCGCCAGGTCGAAGAGATGGACGAGGCCGGCGTGATGCACGTCTACGAGGACGAGCGTGCCGGCGAGACGTTCTATCAGGGGCCTGTGGTCATTGCCCTGCCCGACCTGCTGGAGAGCGGTGGTCTGGAGGGCTTCAACGTGGTCATCCACGAGTTCGCCCATAAGCTCGACATGGGCAATTCTCAGGACGTCGACGGCTTCCCCCCGCTTCCTGTGACCATTGCCTCGGCGCAGTGGCATCGCGAATTCTCCGCGGTCTGGAACGACCTTCAGGAACGTGTTGCCAGCGGCGAGCCGACGCCTATCGATGACTACGCGGCCACTCACCCTGGAGAGTGTTTCGCGGTCTGCTGCGAGACCTTCTTCAGCGCACCCGACCTCCTATCGCAGGCCTATCCCGGCCTGTACGAACTGCTCTGTCGCTACTTCAAGCAGCAGCCGCATCAATGGCACCTACCCACCGCTGCCCTTGACGCTCCGTCATCCGACTCACAGGCTCGCTCGTCATGACCCGTCGCTGGCTTCTCCCTACTCTGGCGCTGACGCTTCTCCTCGCCTGCGGTCTGACCTGGCAATGGCTGGCGATGCATGACCTGCTGACGGTCGACACCTTGTTGACGCTGGCACAGGGCGCCGCGGCATGGCGCGATAGCCCATGGGCGATGGTGGCGGTGGCCAGCGTCTACGCCGGCCTGTCGCTGGTGATGTTCCCGCTGAGCCTGCTGGTAGCGGCCACGGGCCTGCTGTTCGGGCCCTGGTGGGGATTTGGTTATGCCCTGATTGGCACCTTGGCCGCGTCATGCCTGACCTGGTGGGTCGGCCGGCAACTCGGTCGGGACGCACTGCTGCGCTATGGCGGCAAGCGACTCCACGGCGTATCGCGCTACCTTTCCGGCCGCGGCATACGCACCATGACCATCGTCAATCTGCTGCCATTGGCCCCCTTCACCCTGACCAATATGCTGGCAGGTGCCTTTCACCTGCGTTTCAGGGATTACCTGATCGGCTCCGTCATCGGGATCGCCCCTGGGCTTGCCGGCGTTACCCTGCTGGGCAGCCAGCTGGGTGAGCTGGTAACGGCAGACAGCCGCAGCGAGGTGATCTACTCCGTGATGGGACTGGCCATCGGCGTTGCCGTGCTGGTGGCGCTCAAGCGCTGGGCGGACCGGCGCAAACGCTCCCGGCGCGAGATAACGCGGTAAGCCCTCTCTTGAACAGCGCGTCTCGAGTGCAGGGCGTGAAGTGCGGGGCGTGAAGTGAGCGCCCCCCAGGTGCGGGCGAGGCTTAGTCCGAAAAGTCGACGAGCGAAGGTTAGACAAGGCAAAAATCGGTGAGAAAGCGCAGTTTACGAAGTGTAAATGAGCATTTTGACCCGATTTTTAACGCCGTATCACCAAGCGCAGGCACTTTTCGTACAAGCCCTAGGTGGCACTTTCCTTAAGGTGAACAAACTCGATGCGGTTACGCCCGCCGGTCTTGGCACGGTACATGGCCTTGTCAGCATGGCTGACCAGCTGGCTCAGGTCCTCGTGCCCCTGATCGATCAACAGGGCGCCAATACTGGCCGTGACCGCAATCGGCGCTCCTGCGGCCGACACATCGAGACTGGCCAGCGCCTGATTGAAACGCTCCAGCGCCACCATCAGCGCCGGCTTGTCCACATCGGCCATGACCACGCAAAATTCCTCGCCTCCCATTCGCGCGATCAGGTCAGACTTGCGAAAGCTGGACGTGAGCGCTTTCGCCACGGCGACCAGAACCTGGTCGCCCACGTCATGGCCGTAAGTGTCGTTGATGGACTTGAAGTGATCGAGATCGATGAGCGCGATTCCCAGAGCCGCGCTATGGCACTGCCAGCGCTTGGTCAGTGCACCAAAGCGGGTGGCGAAGGCCCGTCTATTGCATACCCCGGTCAGGGGGTCGGTACCGGACAGCAGCGCCATTTCTTCCATCTGGTGATGAATACGAATGCTGGCCGCCACCCAGTGCGCCATGGCCTGCAGGCGCTGCCGATCGAGGTCGCTGAAGGCGTCAGGCGTCTCATGGGCAATATTCATTGTGCCCATGCAGCGACCGCTGCTGATCATCGGCACATCGAGACAACACCTTAGTCCCTTACTACGCAGCATCTGGCAATCCAGATCGCTGCTACCTTCGAAGCTGGCGGCGTACTCCGCCTGACGGGTGCGATAGACCCGCCCCACCATCGTCCCTTCGATGGGCATGGGAGCGTCTACGGGAATGGCGTTGTTACCCTGCATGGCAATCAATGCCAGTTCGGTCTCGGACTTGGCCAGGGTGATGGACGCCCGATTGGCGCCAAACACGGTATGCGACCACCTGGCCACCGTGTCCAGCACGTCCTGTAACGACTCGGCAGCAGACAGCTCGTGCACGAAGCGCACCGGCAATTCGATGGTCAAGTCGACGTCGAGAGACGTCATTTCCCCTGGTTCGCTTGCCTTGGACACCCTGCCACCTCCACGCCAGGCATTCATGCCATCCTGCTGCATTGTCATGACACTATCGTGCACCAGCTAGGGAGAGGGAACAACCGCCAAGCGACGCACCGCAACGGCATACTGACGACAGCAAGCCTTCGACATGTCTTAGGCCAGGGTACGCCTACGACTCTTCTCGGCGAGCCGGTGTCTTCGGTTCACCATGGTGGTGCCCAGGCCACCAGGAAGGACGCTCTTCCCGCCATTCGTCTTGCACCACGTGACGCAGGACTCGTCCTCGGTAGCACAGCATCTGCCATTCAGCGCCAAGACGGCTACGCACCCGCTCCCAGCCGCCGTCGTCTGCGTGTGTAAAGGGGCCGCCATGGGCGATGGCCAGGCGATAGACGCGCAGGCAACGCTCGGCACAGCGCGACTCATCGTAGTCTTTTGCGGTTGTCAGCGCGGCCTGATGCCTGTCCTGCCAGCACTCGGGCTCACCGCACTCCAGCAGCGCCTCGGCAAAGGCACTCTCGTCCTCGCTCTGCAGCAGGCGGCCGTTGGCACCGTCACGCACCACCTCGCGCACGCCTGGCGCGTCCAGGGCCACCACCGGCAAGCCCGCCGCCATCGCCTCGGCGACGACCATGCCTTGCGTCTCGCTAAACGAAGCAAAGGCAAACACATCCATCCCATGGTAGGCATCGATCAGCTCCTGACCATGCAGGCACCCGGTAAAGCAGACGCGATCCAACACCCCCTGTTCCTGGGCGATGCTCTCGACCACCTGCCGCGCATTGCCGTCACCCACCACCAGCCACAAGGCGTCCGTTCGGGCCGTCAACGCCAGGCACACAGCACGGGCCAGGAAGGCCAGATTCTTCTCCTTGGCAAGGCGACCAAGATGTCCCAACACCAGCGCATCGTCACCGATACCGAAGTGCTTACGCCAACGGTCACGCTGGCCACCGGCAAACCGACGGGTATCGACACCGCTTGGTACCACCGTGGTCTGCGGATTGCCGGCACGTTCCGCCAACAGCGCCTTGATGCTCTCGCTCGGCGCGATGACCTCGTCACACAGCCAGGTGTACTGGGTCGCCAGGGCGATGGCGAAGCGCTGCATCCGGGGCGAATGCCCGGGCACATAGTGGGTGTAGTGTTCATACAGTGTGTGGTGGGTGAACACCAAAGGCAGTCCGTACGTTTCCGCTGCTCGAGCCGCGGTATCCCCCAGCAGGAAAGGATGATGGGAATGCACGATGTCTGGCTCGAAGGACTCGATGGCATCGAACAATTGCCCGGGAATCGGTACGGGGAGGGAAAAGTCACTGCCATTGAACTGCTGGACCGCCGCCACCCTGACCACATCCGGCTCGTTGTCCGGCTGTCCCTCAAGCCGAGGTGCCACCACCAGCACAGCATGGCCGGCGTCCTGGAGCTGGGACTTGAGACGCTGCACGGATTCGCTCACCCCGCCCACAATGGGTGCATAGGTGTTGGTGAACATCAGCACATTCACGGTGGCTATTCGCTCCCGAAAGCAGGTAAAAAAAGCGTATAACGCCTGCGTGAAACGGTCGTCACTCGAGTGGCGTAAACGACGGCAACGGCGCTGGCAACAAACCCTATGAGGACAAGTTTACGCGTGTATGGTTCGCCCCGCCTGGCCATCATGGATACGAGCACTCAGGTGACTCAGGTGGAGGCAGGGGTGATGACAGAACGTTAGGCATCCTCCCGATCGGCCAGCAGCCACTTCCACAGACCGTGTGCGGCCTGACCCTGCTGCCGTTTTGGCCGGCACAGCCAGAACCCTTCATCCACGGGCAATGCCGTCGCGAAAGGGGCCACCAGGGAGTGCCTACCAGTCAGCAGGCGCTGATGAACCAATGCCACTCCGACGCCCTGCTCGGCAAGGCTGATGACCATGCTGAGGTTGTCGCATACCAGGCTATGGCATTGGCGCGACAGCGCTGCCTGGTCCACCAGAGACAGCCACGCCGGCCAGCCTGAGGCGAATCCTGCAGCGTGCAACAGCGTCTGTCCAGCCAGATCCCCCGGTGAGGCCAGACGCTCGGCCAGCGACGGTGAGCATACGGGGATCAGCGACTCCTTGCCCAGGCTGATGCTCTCCACATTCCCCCAGTCCCCTCGGCCGTAGCGGATTTCCATATCCGCCCCCTGGGCGCCAAAGTCGGCGCTCCAGATGGCACTGACCACCCTGACCGAGATATCGCGATGAGTGGCGTGAAAACGCGCCAGCCGAGGCGCCAACCAATAATGCTGCAGGGCGGGCGTGGTGCGCAGGGTGACCTGGCCTTCCGAGGTGGTACCGAACACCTCAAGCGTTCCCTCTTCCAGGCGCGCGAAGGCTTCCTGCACGCTCGGAAGCCAGGCTTGGCCTGCCGGGGTCAACGACAGGCTGCGAGGGTGTCGTACGAACAGGGCTTGCCCCAGACGATCCTCCAGCAACCTGATGCGCTGACTGATGGCCGCCTGAGTCACCGACAGTTCCTGTCCTGCTGCGGTGAAGCTCAGCGTGCGCGCCGAGGCCTCGAAGGCCTGCAGCCAGTGGAGAGGAGGAAGAGCGCTCATCTCGTATCCATCCGCGTAGTGGTTGGTTTACTTGGCACCAAGCAAAAAGGTGCCATAAGCAGAGCTTGGCCTAAGACCCCATATTAGTCGTTTGTCGACGCGGGCTCGAGCCGCCACCATGTTTCCCCTCCCTCACCTTCAACATGCCGCTTCAGGAGAGTTTCCATGCAAAGCGATGCCGTGCCGCCCCAAGCGACTGACGTCTCCCTACACGCTGACGCGCTAATCGACATGCATGAACTCGCCCCCTACCCCGACCGGCCATGGCTTGCCACCGTCAGCACCAGCGAATCCCACGTCAGGCTGACCTGGGAAAACGGTGACGAGGGCAGCTACCCGCTGATCTGGCTTCGTGATCATTGTGCCTGCGAGCGATGCCGACACCCGCAGACCCGGGAGCGGCTGGTGATGCCCCTTGAGGAAACGCCACGGCTGTCTGGTGCACGGGTCGTACAAGGGCAACTGCAGCTGTCCTGGCAGGATGAGCATATCAGCCGGTTCGCCAGCGGCTGGCTGCATCAGCGCCGGCCAGGGTATTCAAGCCCGTCGCCGCTGCCCAACACGGTGGCGTGGCCCCATGGTTTCGCTGCCGAGCGTGTACGCCACTCAGACCTCGTCGCCGGCGGTGAGGGCGAACAACGGTGGCTCACCGCACTGCTGCGCGATGGCCTGGTGCTGCTGGATGACGGCCCGCTGGCCCTGGACGAAGTCAGCCGACTGGCGCAGCGTATCGGACCGCTCAGAGCGACCAACTTCGGTGCACGTTTCGACGTAGTCTCAAAGCCCAACCCCAACAACGCAGCCTATACGGCCATCGGCCTGGCGCTGCATACGGACCTGCCCAACTGGCGCCAGCCGCCGGACATACAGCTGCTTTACTGCCTCAAGAACGATGCCGAAGGAGGCGGCTCGATCTTTGCCGACGGCGTTCAGGTCGCTGAGGCATTGCGGGCCGAACATCCCGCCCACTTCACCCTGTTGGCGACAACGCCCATCGACTTTCGCTTTCAGGATGACGAGCAGGATATTGGCGTGCGCGAACCGGTCATAGACGTGGCGCCGGATGGGCGCATTCGCGAGATTCGCTTCAATAACTGGATTCGTGACACCCTCCACCTGCCGGAGGCGTTGATCGCCCCCTGGTACGAGGCCTACGCCCATTTCTGGGCGTTGCTGAACGCCCCGGAGCACCGAATATCCCTTGAGCTCAAGCCAGGGCAGATGGTCGCCTTTGACAATCGCCGGGTTCTCCACGGTCGCGAAGCGTTCGACCCCAGCACCGGCGAGCGCCACCTGCAGGGCACCTACCTGGACCGCGACATGCTGGAGTCACGCTTGCGCGTGCTGGCCAGACAGGGCTGAGCCAGCGCCCTAGTGCGCCAGCCCGTCGCTCAAGCCGGGACAGCAATGCGGTCTTCCAGTCCCTTCGCGAGAAAGTCGACCAGCGCCCGCAGTCGAGCCGGCACGTGACGGCGCTGGGCATAGACCGCGAAGAAGTCGGCCCTGACTCCCTGCCACCCCGGCAGCAGCTGAACCAGTCTTCCCGCCGCCAGGTCATCACAGACATCCCACCAGGAGCGCAGCATGATCCCGTGGCCGTCTAGCGCCAGTCGCTTGATGACTTCCCCGTCATTGCTGGCAAGGCGGCCACCGACCTTCACCGATGCCTCCTTGCCCTGGGCATCTTCAAAGCGCCACTGAGCAAAGTCACTATCGTTCTCGCGAAGCACCAGACAGGCATGGCGTTGAAGGTCGGAGACGGCGACGGGCCGTCCGTGCCTGGTCAGGTAGTCAGGTGAGGCACAGGGCACTCGACGGTTGATGACCAGCCGACGCGCGACCAGGCGCGAGTCCGGTGGCTCGCCGATACGGATCCCCAGATCGCCCCCCTCCACCAGCGGCGCAGGAAAGTTCGACAGTTCAAGCGACGCCTCGATCCCGGGATGCTGGGCACAGAAATCGGATAGCAGTGGAGCCACGTGGCGGCGACCGAAGCCAAAGGTGGCATTGATGCGAATCGGCCCCGCCAGGGCGCGGCGGTCCTCCCCCAGGCTCTCTTCCAGCTCTGCCAGCTCTTCCAGCAGGGCCATGCCACGGGCCAGATACCGCTCTCCCTCGGCGGTCAGGGTCCACCGGCGGGTGGTACGCGTGGCCAGCTCAACCCCCAGCCGTGCCTCGATCTGCTTGAGCCGTTTGCTCACCGCCGACAGCGACAGCCCAAGCTCCCGCGCCGTAGCCGTCAAGTTGCCTGCCAGCGCCAGCTGGCGAAAGAACGCAAGATCATCCAGTGACGCCACGCCACTCTCCACCAAGATTCAACAATGAATTGCCATAAAGCCCCATTATCCCATTCACGTAAAGGGCTACACTGGCTCCAGCGACGGCGACCTGGCCAACGTCAGGACCGCCGACCTGACGACAGATGGCCGTTCAACCCGCAACCACTCGGCTGGCAGTCTCTCCACTAACAACAGATCAACATCAACGCTGACAGGAGCTCGCCCCATGTCTCATCGCATTGCGATCATCGCCGGAGACGGCATCGGTACCGAAGTCATGCCAGAGGGCGTGCGCGCCCTGGAGGCCGCCGCCAAGCGTTTCGATATTGCGCTCGACACCCAGACCTTTGACTTCGCCTGCTGTGACTATTACCTCGAGCACGGCAAGATGCTGCCGGACGACTGGCGTGAGACGCTGATCGGCTTTGATGCCATCTTCTATGGTGCCATCGGCTGGCCCGACAAAGTGCCCGATCACATCTCGCTGTGGGGATCGCTGCTCAAGTTTCGACGCGAGTTTGACCAGTACGTCAACCTGCGCCCCTGCCGCCTGCTACCGGGGATCAAGAGTCCTCTGGCAGGACGCGTGCCCGGGGACATCGACTTCTATGTGGTTCGCGAGAACACCGAGGGCGAGTATTCGAGCGTTGGCGGCACCATGTTCGAGGGCACTGATCGGGAAGTCGTCATTCAGGAAACCGTGATGACCCGCCACGGCGTCGACCGAGTCCTCAAGTACGCCTTTGACCTGGCCCAGAGCCGGCCTCGCAAGAAACTGACGTCCGCCACCAAGTCCAACGGCATCGCCATCACCATGCCCTGGTGGGACAGTCGCGTGGCCGAGATGGCCAAGCACTACAGCGATGTCGAGGTCGACAAGTTTCATATCGACATCCTGACCGCCAACTTCGTGATGCACCCGGACTGGTTCGATGTGGTGGTCGCCTCGAATCTGTTCGGCGACATCCTGTCTGACCTGGGGCCTGCCTGCACCGGCACCATTGGCGTCGCCCCCTCTGCCAACATCAACCCTGAGGGCACCTTCCCCAGCCTGTTCGAGCCAGTTCACGGCAGCGCACCGGATATCGCCGGCAAGGGCATCGCCAATCCCATCGGCCAGATCTGGTCCGGAGCCATGATGCTCGAACACCTGGGACACAAGGACGCCGGCGACGCCATCCTCGCGGCGATCGAAGCCGTACTGGAAGACGGCGACAAGGCGGTCCTGACGCCGGACCTTGGTGGCACTGGTACCACCGAGCGACTGGGTGGTGCCATCAGCGAGCGGATTGCTCACGGCTGAGGCCGGCGGGGCAGGCCTGATCGAACAGGTCAGCCCCGCTGCCACACGCCCTGTACCACCCTCACCCGGTCGTGCTGAAGGTTGTCGAGCAGGTTACGCCCCATGTCGACAAACGACTCACCGAAGATGGCCGCCGCGCCGGGCAGCGTGTGACGGCTGCCCTCCGTCTTTGCGGGCGTCCCCTGCGTCGTGTCAGCCTGTGGCGGTTGTTCGTGGCGTGCATGCTTGCCCCGCCATGCCAGGGCATCGGCCGTCACGTCCTCAAGCGTCAGGCACTCAAAGCCAGCGCTTTCCAGGCGCCGCTCAAGCTGAGCCAGTGACTCGAGCTGGCTATGCTCTCGGCGACTTGCCCAGGGCACCGGCAGCACCAGCGGTGAGGGGTTGTCACCGCTGACCACCTCATGCAATAGCAGCTTGCCCTGACCGGCAAGGACTCGACACCATTCGCCGATCACCGCATCGGGGGTCGGCATGTTAAGCAGCGCATGCTGACACCAGACCGCGTCAACACTTGCGCTGGGCAGCGGCAGTTCGGCAGCATCGGCACAGATGAACCGGGTCCTGGACGACAGCCCGGTGGCACGACTGAGCCATCTGGCCACATCGATAAACTCCGCCGTGACGTCAATCCCCACCACCTGCCAGTCGCCTTCAGCGGCAAGCAGGCGACTGGCACCCCCGGTGCCACAGCCGATATCCAGCACGCGGCTGCCAGGGGGCAGTTGAGCCAACCGACTCAGCCGTCGACTCGCCGCGCGGCCGCCAAGATGAAGCTGGTCGACACCCGCTATCTCGTCCAGGCTCAGCCGCTCCACATCGCAGCCTGCCGTCTGAAAGGCATCTCTCAGCCGGTCGGTCAAACCGGCATCAAGGCGGCCAGCAGGTTTGCCAGCGGGTTTGCCAGCATAGTGCTCATCGACTCTTGCCAATACCGCCTCACTACGTGACCTCGTGTCCTTCATCCCCAGGCTCCCTATTGTTTTCTGATTCCCTGTCGTACTGTCCTTCACGGCCACGCCCTGATTCCCTGTCCCCCACTAGCCATCTGACCACGCCGGTATCAGCACCGGAGTGGCTATTGGCAGAAGCCGCCCCATCCTTGGACAACATTGATACCAGAGACATACACTAGCTTTACATCATGAACGTTTCTCTGGAGTCACCATGTCTTCGCACGGACGCCGTCTTCGCTCTCTGAACACCCTGTTTCCCCTCAGCATGCTGGCGCTGGCCGGCTGCACCGGGCTGCCTTCGGGTACCCAACCCATCAATGACTTTGCCCTTGATGACTACCTGGGGCGCTGGTACGAGATCGCTCGCTTCGATCACAGCTTTGAAGAGGGGCTGGACTGCGTGACCGCAGACTACTCCCTGCGCGACGACGGTGGCGTGCGAGTGATCAACCGCGGCGTCAACCTCGCCGAGGGCAACGTGGATGTGGCAGAAGGCAAGGCCTACCTGCTTGAGGAAGACAATGTGGGCCGCCTGAAAGTGAGTTTCTTCGGCCCCTTCTACTCAAGCTACAACATTCTGGCGCTGGACGACGCAGGACAATGGTCGCTGGTCACCGGACCAGACCGCGACTATCTCTGGGTTCTGGCGCGGAGTCCTCAACTGAACCAGGCGACCTACCAATCGCTGGTCGAGCGCGCCGAACGCCTCGACTACCCGGTTGACGAGTTGATCAACGTCGACCAGGGCGAAGCCTGCACCGCGTATCGACAAGGGGCGTAAGTCGCCGATCAGGTCCTCCAGCTCTCGTCAAAATGTATAACATACAGATGCATGATTACCTCATACGCTGAAGGGGCGGCCATGGTGGCTGCCTTTTCACTGCATGGAGGTTTCCCCAATGTCACTTGGAAGACGAGAGTTTCTTGCTGCCACGGCAGCCATCGGCGCCAGCAGCTTTGCACCGTCGCTGTTCGCTCAGGCCCCCGCCCCCCAACGTTACCCGGTCGATGCATGGCAGGTGGTAGACGACCGATTCGCATCGTACAAGCTGTTCAACGCTCCGCTGGAGCGCGAATGGACAGGCGGGCTGTGGCTGGAAGGGCCTGCCTGGAACGCGGTCGGCCGCTACGCGGTGTTCAGCGATATCCCAAGAGCGCGACAGATGCGCTGGGACGAGGCCAGTGGTCAGGTCAGTGTGCTGCGTGACCACGTGGGGCACTCCAACGGCAACGCGTTCGATGATCGCGGTCGGCTGGTGGCCTGCGAACACTCCCCTGCACGGGTAGTACGCTATGAGTGGGACGGCAGCCTCAGCGTGCTGGCGAGCACCTACGAAGGCAAACCCCTGAATGCCCCGAATGATCTGGTAACGCTTCCGGGGGGCGCGATCATCTTTACCGACCCGGGTTACGGCGCTCACTCCGACTACGAGGGGCAAAAGCGTGAGCTGGAGCTGGACACTGCGATCTACTATTGGGAAGAAGGCCTGGACGAGCCTCGACGGCTGACTACCGAGCTGTTCAAGCCCAACGGCATCGCTCTGGGCCCGGACGGCACGTCCCTATACGTCACTGACACGGCCCCCTCTCACCATCCCGACCAACCTGCGACCATTACCCGCTTCACCCTGGACAGCGACCAGAAAACGCTAGGCGAAGCAACGCGGCTGGTCGAGAGCAAGACCGAGGGCTACGACGGCATGTGCTGCGACGAGGACGGCAACCTGTGGGTAGGTACGTCTGGAGGAGAGGGCATCGATGGTGTCAGCGTCTTCGCCAGTGACGGCACCCTCATCGGCCGTATTCTGCTACCAGAGGTGTGCGCCAACGTCTGCTTTGTGGGTGAGAAACGCAACCGCCTGCTGATGGCTGCCAGTCAGTCGATCTACACCCTGTACACCGGTGCACGGGGAATCTAGGGCTTGCCTGAAAAGTGCCTGCGCTAGGTCATACGGCGTTAAAAATCGGCTGGTACGCCAGCCCGGTCAAAATGCTCATTTACACCCTGTAAACTGCGCTTTCTCACCGATTTTTGCCTTGTCTAACCTTCGCTCGTCGACTTTTCGTACAAACCCTAGACCTCCTGAGCCTAGCCCCGGCTCGCCGAAGCGAATCGGCGAGCCGGGGCGAAGGCATCGGCGAGCCTGGGCGAATGTAGCGGCAAGGCCGTGAGACGCCATCACTACGCCGTGACGTCCTTGCAGCCACCCTTTACCGGTGCTCACCGGCGACGCTACACGACCTTTCATCTTCGCACCCCGGGTTTACACCAGATCGACGCCCGCCCTTGCAGCTAGCGTGAAGCGTGCCGAAGCTGGCTCAGCTCTCATCGGAACCTGCACCGGAACTTGCATCGGAACGTGCACAGGAACTGGCGTCAGAATGTGCTCCGGGCCAGCGCCACTGGATCCACATGATGCCGTGATCACCGTGAGGGCAGTGCGCTCCTCGGCGCCGGTTCGCCGGACTGGCGTCGCGTTAGCGTGCCGAGTTGGCGACGCCCAGCGGTAGGCGTCACACACCACCACCGCATACGACAACAAAGAACGCTACCCATGTTGCTTGCTCTACCTCGCCATACCCGTATGTTGTGTAGCACCACAGAGGAAGCTCGACATGCTTTCTGATTGGCTGTCGAAAAGCCTCGACGCTGCTTCCGCCTCGCTCCCGTCAGACGGCAGGATTCACGGCGGACACTACCGCATCGAAGCGCCAGGGGTGTTGCGCCTTACCCCAGACCACGTATCTCCCCACGCACGCGCCTGCGTGCTGTCAGCCGGTATCCACGGCAATGAGACGGCCCCCATTGAGCTGCTCGGAGACTGCCTGGCACGCCTTGAGGCCGGCTTCATCGAGCTGGGGGCTCCTGTGCTGGTGATCCTGGGCAACCTGGAAGCCATTCGACGCAACACGCGCTTCGTCGAGACCAACCTCAATCGGCTGTTCCGCCAAGGCCTGGACCAACCCGGTGATGAGGCCGACCGTGCGCGTGAACTGATGGCAGCGGTAGATACCTTCTTTGCTGACCACCCCCAGCTGCCACGCTTGCACTACGACCTGCATACCGCCATTCGCGACAGCCATTATCCGCGCTTCGTGGTGGCCCCCTTCGCTGACACGCTTACCGAACCACAGCAGTGGCGATGGATGGCCGGTGCTGGCATTCAGGCGGCGCTGAAGCAGCATCAGCATAGCTGGACCTTTTCCCACTACAGCAAGCACTACCATCAGGCCCAGGCGTTTACGCTGGAACTCGGCAAGGCACTGCCCTTCGGTCACAATGATCTTGCGCCCCTTGCTGCCATGGGTGATTTGCTGTGGGCCTTGCTGAGCGGACTGTCTCCGCGAGAGGGGCAGATCGCGGATTTACAGGGCTTCGCGGTGGAAATGGAGGTCTTTCGCGAAAGCGAGGACTTCACGCTGTGCTTTGCCGACAACACCCCGAACTTCACCGAGTTCGCGCCGGGCGAGGTCGTCGCCCGCGACGCCAAGGCCGGTGAAACGCGCATCGGCGCAACACCACTGAGCGTGGTTTTTCCCAACGCCAAGGTGGAACTCGGCGCCCGTGCAGCGCTTCTGGTCGCCCCTGTTGCTCTCGACATGGACTGACCCTGTACGCTGCGATCTCCCCGATATTATCGAGATAACAACAACTTGGAGATAACATTATGATTACCCGCCCCTCCAGATTAGACGAAGGTATAATGCTTCTGTATTTCGCTTCGTCTGCTGCGCCGACCCAAGCCTGTTAGAATCCCCCGTTTTTTCGCGCCAGCCCGCGCCATTCGGCCGGCTTACCAGGCACGGCCGTTTTTCTCTGGAGCCCGATCCATGGCTGATACACCGATTCCGCTGGAAGTGCGCAACATCAAGAAGCGCTTCGGCAACACCGAAGTGCTCAAGGGGCTGTCCCTGGAGGCCCGCAAGGGTGACGTCATTACCCTGATCGGAGCTTCCGGCTCCGGCAAGAGTACCTTCCTGCGTTGCATGAACCTGCTCGAGCAGCCCAATGAAGGCGAACTGATCGTTCATGGCGAGCAGATCCGTTTCAAGGAAACCAAGCACGGGCGGGAACCCGCCGACTGGAACCAGGTGGTGCAGATGCGCGCCAAACTGTCGATGGTGTTCCAGAGCTTCAACCTGTGGGCCCACATGACCCTGCTGGAAAACGTCATCGAAGCGCCCGTGCATGTGCTGAAGAAGCCCAGGAAGGAAGCCATCCAGCATGCCAGGGCGCTGCTTGAGCGCGTTGGCCTGGCGGAGCGCGCCGACTACTATCCCGCCCAGCTTTCCGGAGGCCAACAGCAGCGCGGCGCCATCGCCCGCGCCCTGGCCATGGACCCGGAGGTGATGCTGTTCGACGAGCCGACGTCAGCGCTTGACCCAGAGCTGGTCGGCGACGTGCTCAAGGTCATGCGCGACCTGGCCGAAGAGGGCCGCACCATGATCGTGGTCACCCACGAGATGGCCTTTGCCCGGGACGTGTCCAGCCAGGTGATCTACCTGCACCAGGGGCAGGTAGAAGAAGCCGGTCCTCCCGATGAGGTGCTGGGCAATCCCCGTTCCGAGCGACTCAAGCAGTTTCTTGCACCCAAGCGCTGAGACGGCCAGGAGAGACCCATGATTGACCTTCACGGTTACGGGCCGCGCCTTCTCGAGGGAGCGCTGGTCACCATCGAGCTGGCAGTACTGTCATTGATCCTGGCCATTGTGCTGGGACTGATTACCGCCAGCGCAAAGATGTCACGCAACTGGGTCGCCCATCGTCTGGGAACCCTCTATACCACCATCATCCGCGGCGTCCCCGACCTGGTGCTGATGATGCTGCTGTTCTTTGGCGGCCAGATTGGCATCAATATGGTCACCGACTGGCTGTATGACCGCTTCGACATCGATATCTTCATCAACGTCAACGAGTTCGTGGCAGGCGTCCTGACCATCGGTCTGATCTTCGGCGCCTATATGGGAGAAACCTTCCGCGGCGCCTTTCTGGCCGTCGACAGCGGCCAGATCGAGGCCGGACGCGCCTACGGCATGAGCCATGCGCTGGTGTTCAGGCGCATCCGCTTTCCCCAGATGATGCGCCACGCCCTGCCCGGCCTTTCCAACAACTGGATGGTATTGCTCAAGACCACCGCACTGGTCTCGGTGATCGGCCTGTCGGACATGGTTCGGGTGGCCGCCGAAGCGTCCAAGGCCACCCGGGAACCCTTCCTGTTCATGATTATCGTCGCGATCATCTACCTGCTGATCGCCAGCGTCTCGGAGTGGTTCTTCGCCAAGCTGCAAAAGCGCTATGACGTCGGTTTTGGAGGCCATGACTGATGGAATCTGTGCTCGCCTCACTGGAGACAATGCTGGCCGACAACAGCATCTTCACCCTGGACACCCTGTCCTACTACGGTGAAGGACTGACAACAACGGTCCAACTGGTCTTCCTGTCGCTGATCGTTGGCCTGGTTGCTGCGGTCCCCCTGTCCATTGGCCGCGGTTCCAAGCGCCGGTGGATCAAGATGCCCATCTTCTTCTACACCTACGTCTTCCGCGGCACGCCGCTGCTGGTGCAGCTGTATCTTATCTACTATGGCGTCGTCTTCGTCGAGGGCATCCAGGACACCTGGCTCTGGGTGCTGCTGGAGAAGCCGTTCTTCCCGGCGCTGGTGGCGTTCTCCCTCAATACGGCGGCCTACACCACCGAGATCTTCCATGGCGCCATCAAGGCAACTCCCCGTGGAGAGATCGAAGCGGCCAGGGCCTACGGCATGCGCTACTCCCTGATGATGCGTCGTATCGTGCTGCCCAGCGCCTTTCGTCGGGCGCTTCCGGCCTACGGCAACGAGGTCATCTTCATGCTCCACGCCAGCGCCATTGCCAGCGTGGTGACCATCATGGACCTGACCGGCGCCGCCCGCTTCGTCTACGCACGTTTCTATGCGCCCTTCGATGCCTTCCTGTTCGTCGCGGCCATCTACCTGTGCCTGACCTTCGCTATCCTCTACCTGTTCCGCTATCTCGAGAAGCGCTTGCTGGCGCACCTTAAGCCGGCTTCAGGCTAGAGACCAACGCCGGAGGCCAGTCCCTCCGGCGTCCCTTGACGATCGTCAAACGAGCGTTGGGAACTACCGTTTCACTGCCCCCTTTTTTTCCTTCCTGACGGGGGCGTGATTCGCTAAGGTGGCATCATGCGTCCACGAGACGCCTGCCATTACCCTCCTATCAACCATCTCTCATCAACAATAAGGGTCACTCCACATGACACTGCGCAACCTTTTTACCGCGAGTCTCATCGGCACGGCGGTGCTTGCCTCCACCGCCCAGGCTGAGGTTCGTGATATTCGCATCGGCGTCGACGTTCCCTACGAGCCCATGGAGTACCGCACCCCTGACGGCGAGCTGACCGGCTTTGACATCGACCTGGGCAATGCCCTGTGTGCCGAGGTCGGTATCCAGTGCGAGTGGGTGGTGCAGGGATGGGACGGCATCATTCCTGGCCTGATGGCACGCAAATACGACGCCATCATGTCGTCCATGACGATCAACGACGAGCGTCGCGAGCAGGTGCTGTTCTCTGACCCCTACTTCACTCCGCCGTCAGCCTGGTTTGCCCCAGCCGACCTGGAGATGGGCAACCCCGATGCCGAGGCCCTCGAGGGCATGACCATCGGTGTGCAGCGCGGCACCCTGCAGGACAACTACGTCACCGACCTGTACGGCGATGTCGCTGATGTCAGCCGCTACGCCACCGCCGACGACCTGGTCCTGGACATGGACTCTGGTCGCGTGGATATCGGCTTCCTCGACTATCCGGTGGGCAAGTCCACGCTGCTGGACAGCGATGCCGGTGACTACAAGGTGGTCGGTGAGCAGATCACCGAACCGAAGGAATACTTCGGTGACGGCTTCGGCATCGCCTTCCGCCAGCGCGACGAAGACCTGGCCAAGGCCTTCAATGACGCCCTGGCCACCCTCAAGGGCAATGGCACCTATGACGAGATCCATGCCAAGTACTTTGCTGAATAAATCGTACTTTGCTGAATAAATCGTACTTTGCTGGATACACAGTGCGTTGCTGAGTCACCTCACCCTGGCTCTGCATGACGTCGACCCCCTGGGGTCGGCGTCAACCACTACCGATCTGGACCTGAGCTGACCTGACGTGCCTTCGCCCTTGCTCCTCCACGGCGCGATGCCCCTATCTCGCCCCCTGTCTCGCCCACTATGCCTGCCCCAGTCGCCCTGGCTGGATGGCTTCGCCCTGAGCGAGTGGTTCGACGAATAATCGCTGGCGTCATCGGCGCCTGGCTATCTCCCGTACGACATCCCCCCGGTGTCTTTCCGCCTTATTAATGTGGGCGGTGAGCTTGTGTCTCGACCACACAACACTTTTCCGTTATTTGAGGATTTCCCCATGCCACGCTCTCCCATGCTGTTTGCCTCAACCCTGGCAGCTCTGATGCTTGCCACCCCTCCCGTCCTGGCCGACGACCCCCTGCGCCTGGCCGTTGACGTGCCCTACGAACCGTTCGAGTACAAGACCGCAGATGGCACTCTGACCGGCTTTGAAGTGGACCTGGGCAATGCCGTCTGCGCGCACCTTGAGATCCAGTGCACCTGGGTGGAGCAACCCTGGGACGGCATGATTCCGGCGCTGATGGCGCGCAAGTTCGACGCCATCATGTCGTCCATGGCGATCACCGAGGAACGCAGCCGCCAGGTACTGTTCTCCGAGCCCTACTACACCACGCCGAGCGCCTGGATCACGCCACGTGGCCGGGACATCGACATCTCCGACAAGGCAAGCCTTGAAGGGCTCACGGCTGGCGTCCAGCGCGCTACCCTGCAGGATCGCTATGTGACCGACCTGTACGGCGATGTGCTCGAGGTACGCCGCTATGCCAGCGCCGACGATGTGGTCGCCGACCTGCGTGCCGGCCGTCTTGACCTGACCTTCATGGACTACCCCATCGCCGAGGCGATGATCGAGATCGATACCGAGGCAAGCGATTTTGTGCGCATCAGCGACTTCATCAA
Organism: Halomonas sp. DP3Y7-2; assembly: GCF_019800795.1. Classification (NCBI taxonomy): domain Bacteria; kingdom Pseudomonadati; phylum Pseudomonadota; class Gammaproteobacteria; order Oceanospirillales; family Halomonadaceae; genus Halomonas; species Halomonas sp. DP3Y7-2. Next base: position 63,755 of record NZ_JAHVKJ010000010.1, on the reverse strand, counting down.
GGAGCCCGACACCTACTTCGGACAAGGCGTCGGCGTTGCCTTCCGCAAGCGTGATCGCGACCTCGCCGAGCGCTTCAATCAAGCGCTGGCAGAGCTCAAGGCCAATGGGACCTACGACGAGATCATGAGCGAGTACTTCAGCTACGACATTAAACTGTAGCCATGCCCCTACCAGATCCGGGCGGTGAACGCCGCCCGGCCTGGAGTGCCGAACACTGGCTGGCGTTGCGCCAGCCACATCCCAGCCTCGACCGACCCGCAGGAACCGCCATGCTGACCCTTCTCAAGAATGCGCGGCTGTATGCCCCAGCTCCGCTTGGCCTCAAGCATCTGCTGATCGCCGACCAACGCATCGCCGCCATACTCGACCCGCAGGATAGCCCGGACATTCACTTGCCCGGTCTCTCGGTCCAGGACCTGGAGGGGCGGCGAGTGATTCCTGGCCTGGTGGATCCGCTGGTCCATATGACCGGCGGCGGCGGCGAGGGCGGCTTTGGCACCCGCACCCCGGAGCTGCGTCTCGAGGACGCCGTGAGCTCCGGCGTCACCACCCTGATCGGCGCCCTGGGGACCGACGCCCTGACCCGCACCCCGGCCAACCTGCTCGGCAAGGTGCGCGAGCTCGCCGCCGGGGGACTGAGTTGCTACGCCTATACCGGGTCCTACCAGCTGCCCCCGGTCACCCTGACCGGCTCCGTCGCTCAGGACATTCTGTATATTCCTGAATACATCGGTGTGGGAGAGGTTGCCATCAGCGACCACCGCGGTTCCCAACCGTCCGTTCAGGAGCTGGCCCGGCTGGCATCGGATAGCCGCACTGCGGGTATGCTGGCGGGCAAGTCCGGCATGGTTTTCATCCACACCGGCGACGCCGCAGGGGGACTCGAGATCCTGCGCGAGGTGGCACGCACCACGGCGCTGCCTATCGCTCAGTTCATGCCCACCCATATCAACCGCACCGCGACCCTGTTCGAAGACGGGCTGCGTTTCGCCCGGGACGGCGGCCGCATCGACCTCACGACCAGTACCACCCCGGAGCTGCTCGCCGAGGGCGAAGTCCCCGCCTCGGAAGCGGTCGCGCGGGCGCTCAAGGCGCGTGTCGAGCCCTCGCGCGTGACGCTCTCGTCAGACGCCAACGCTTCTCTGCCGCGCTTCGATGACCATGGCCGCTTCATTGGCCTCAAGGCGGGACGCCTCGACAGCCTGTTCGAGGTCGTGGGCGAATGTGTCAACGACCACGGCATCGCGCTGGAGAACGCACTAGGCTTCGCCAGCAGCCACAGTGCAGACGCCCTGGGCCTTGCCCGCAAGGGGCGCCTCGCGGTGGGGCAGGATGCGGACCTGCTGGTCCTTGCTGACGACGCCTGGGCGATTGACGAGGTCTGGGCGCTGGGTCGATGCGTGCATCGACGTGACACAGATCGTTAGTCGTGTAAGGATTATTGGCGGATCACAGACTGAAGGCTGTCCCACGAGCTTGGACGGCCAGCGCAACGACCGTTGAGTGAGCGTGCGATGGCTGACAAATCGATGTGCCAAGCCCGTGTCTCCCCCATCCACGAGGAGAGCCTATGAAAACCTACGACAAGTCACCCGAGGCCATTGCCCGTCTCAATCGTGAACAGTACCGGGTCACTCAGGAGAGCGGTACCGAGCGTCCTGGCACCGGCGAGTATCTGCATCATCATGAACCGGGCATCTACGTGGACATTGTCTCCGGCGAACCCCTGTTCGCGTCGTCGGACAAGTATGAGTCCGGCTGCGGATGGCCAAGTTTCACCAAGCCCATTGCGCCTGCCTACGTCAATGAACTGGTGGACTCGTCCCATGGCATGATCCGTACCGAGGTGCGCTCCAGCCATGGCGACAGCCACCTGGGTCATGTCTTTCCAGACGGCCCTAGAGACAAGGGTGGCATGCGTTATTGCATCAACTCGGCGTCGCTCAGGTTCATCCACCGCGATGACATGGAAGCCGAAGGCTACGGCGAGTACCTGGATCAAGTGGAGGAGATCTGAACATGGCACTACAACGCGCAGTTCTGGCAGGAGGTTGCTTCTGGGGTATGCAGGATCTGATCCGCAAGCTGCCAGGCGTCGAAAGTACACGTGTCGGCTACACCGGTGGCGACGTGGAAAACGCCACCTATCGCCACCATGGCACCCATGCCGAGGGCATCGAGATCATGTTTGACCCGGCGGTGATCAGCTATCGTCGACTGCTGGAGTACTTCTTCCAGATTCATGATCCGACGACGGTCAACCGTCAGGGTAACGATCGTGGCATGTCCTACCGGTCCGCCATCTACTACGTGGACGAGGACCAGAAGGCAGAGGCGCTGAACACCATTGCCGATGTCGACGCCTCGGGACTGTGGCCGGGCAAGGTGGTGACCGAAGTGGAGCCTGTAGGCGACTTCTGGGAAGCCGAGCCGGAGCACCAGGATTACCTGGAACGTCTTCCCAACGGCTATACCTGCCACTTCCCGCGCCCGGATTGGGTCCTGCCCAAGCGCACGGAAGAGGCCTGAGGTTGCCTCCAGGCAGGCGGCAATCGCGCGCTAAGCACGCGATATCCTGCCGTTGGTATGCGAACTGCGACACCGCCCTTCTGGGCGGTGTCGTCGTTTCTCACGGGGTTCAACGCCGGGGATGCGCACCGCCCACATGAACCCCGGCGTCTCCTCCACGACTCACGTCCCCTACCGGCTGCGCCAGTTCGTTGAGAATGCCGCACTCTCCCGCCGTGCCATGCCCCGCGCAGCGCTGCCTGAGCCCCTCGAGCTCCGCCTTCAATCGGGACAGCTGGGCAATTCTCTGCTCCACATGGCCCAGGTGTGCCTCGATCAGCGCATCGGCATCTTCACAGGGATGCTCCGGGTGATCCTGGCAGACCAGCAGCGCGCGGATTTCGTCCAGGGTCATGTCCAGCGCGCGGCAGTGGCGAATGAAATCCAGCCGCTCGGCGTGGGCATCACGATACACGCGATAGTTGCCGTCACTGCGCTCGGGCTCGGGCAGCAACCCTTCGCGCTCGTAGTAGCGCAGCGTTTCTACCTTCACCCCACTACGACGGGCCAGTTCTCCTATCTTCATCTACTGCCTCCCCATTCTCTCGACGTTCTTGGCATGTCACCAACGCTCTTGGCATGTCACCGAAGCTTGCGTCATGCCTTCGCCGCCCATGCTGGACGTCTTCTCGCGGCAGGTGATCTCGTGGCTCACTCGGATGCTTGACTCTGTAGTCACTACAGGGTGTCAACTTGGATACCAGAATCCTCTTTGGAGTTCCAGGCATGGCTGATCTTGAGCGCCAGACACCGTCAGACGCCCCCTCATCCTGCTGCAGTGTCGGGCACACGAAAGCGCCCTGCGGCAACGACCCGAGGGGAACGTCGAGTGCGCACTGTTCGTCGACCCAGAGTGCGTCGACCCAGAGTGCACCGACCGACAGTACCTCTGCGGCTACGCCGGAAGGCACTCAGCGCCTGGACGTGATCGTTGACGAAATGTGCTGTCCGACTGAAGAGCGCGTCCTGCGCAAGGCACTGAACAGCCTGCCAGGCGTCGAGCAGCTGACCTTTGACACCATGCAGCGTCGGCTCACCATCCATCACCGAAATGTGGACCGCCGGGCGGTCGCGTCGCGTATTCAGGAGGCGGGAATGACGGCTCGCTTCCTTGACCAGGCCAAGCAGGAGCCCCCCCGCGATAGCGCTTCTCTGCCCTGGGCTCGCCTGGCCGTCGCCGGCGCACTGGCTCTGGGGGCAGAGGTCACCGGCTGGCTTGGCCTGGGCGTGCCCTGGTTGGCGGCGCTGCTGGCCATTATCGCCATCGCCATGGTGGGGCTGCCCACCTGGAAGAAAGGCTTGCTGGCGCTACGCCAGGGCACCCTCAACATCAATGCCCTGATGAGCGTTGCCGTCACCGGCGCGATGCTGATTGGGCACTGGTCCGAGGCGGCCATGGTGATTGTGCTGTTCACCCTGGCGGAACATCTGGAAGCGCGCTCGCTGGAGCGCGCCCGCCGGGCCATCTCAGGCTTGCTTGACCTGGCGCCGCCCATGGCAAGAGTGCGCGACGAGAGCGCAGCCGAGGCAAATCGTTGGCGCGAGATCAAGGCAGAAGAGGTCAGGCCTGGGACTTTGGTCAGGGTGTTCGCCGGTGAACGCCTGGCGCTGGATGGTGAGATCGTGCGCGGTGAAGCGAGCCTGGATGAAGCCCCTATCACGGGCGAAAGCCTGCCTCGCGAACGCGGTCCAGGCGACACTGTTTACGCAGGCTCGATCAATCTATCCGGCGATCTCGACTATCGCGTGACACGTGACGCCAGTGACACCACCCTGGCCCGCATCATTCACGCCGTAGAGGACGCCCAGTCACGGCGTGCGCCGACCCAGCGCACCATCGATCGCTTCGCCGCCGTCTATACGCCGGTGGTCTTCGTCCTGGCGCTGATCGTGGCAGTCGGCTGGCCTTTACTGGGCCTCGGTCCGTGGCTCGACGGCGTCTATCGCGCCCTGGTCCTGCTGGTCATTGCCTGCCCCTGCGCCCTGGTCATCTCGACCCCGGTCACCGTGGTCAGCGGGCTCGGCGCCGCCGCTCGCCAGGGAATTCTGATCAAGGGAGGCGCCTTTCTGGAGCAGGCCACCCGCCTGACCCACCTGGCCATGGACAAGACCGGTACCCTGACCGAGGGCAAGCCACATCTGGTCAGCGCCAGTGCCATCGGCGACACGTCCGACAAGGACTGCCACCGCCTGGCCGTGGCCCTGGCCGAGCGCTCCAACCATCCGGTGTCCCGCGCTCTGGTGGTGGGGTTGGGCGCGCAGCCCGATGTCTCTCTCGAGCAGGTCGAGGAGCGCAGTGGTCGTGGTCTAGTGGCCAGGGAGGCGACAAGCGACACCGATATGGCTGCTCGGTTATGGCTCGGCAATGGCCGTCTGGCCCGCGACATGGGCGTCGACGACACGGTACTGCTGAGTCATGGACCAACGGATGATGCTGCTGGCGTCGTCTGGCTTGGCCGCGACGCGACCGTGCTGGGTAGCTTCAAGGTACGGGATGCCCTGCGTCCAAGCAGCAAGGCGGCGATCAAGCGCCTGCACCGCCAAGGCGTCAAGGTCAGCGTGCTCAGCGGCGATACTCAGTCTCGGGTCGATGCCATCGCCCTGGAAGCCGGCATCGACGAGGCCTTCGGCGAGTTGCTGCCGGAAGACAAGCTCGAACATCTCGATGCCCTGACCAAGCGCGGCACCACCGGCATGGTCGGCGATGGCATCAACGATGCGCCGGCGCTGGCCCGAGCCGATGTCGGCATCGCCATGGGCGCGGCGGGCAGCGACGTGGCCATCGAGACCGCCGATATCGCGTTGATGAACGATGACCCGGCCAGCCTGCCGAGGCTGATCGACCTGGCCCGCACCACTCGGCGACTGCTGGTGCAGAACATTGCGCTGGCGCTGGGGATCAAGGCCGTGTTTCTGGCCCTCGCCCTGACCGGCAACGCCACCCTGTGGATGGCCGTCTTCGCCGACCTGGGATCGAGCCTTCTGGTGGTAGGCAATGGGCTGAGGATTCTGACGTATCGGACCGAGTCATAAGCGCGGTGGGCTCGAGGGAGTCGGGCATATGCTCTACATCTGCCTATCGACGCAACTACGCTATGCGGAGAGCGAAGCCTAAGGAGGAGCGCGACATGCGAACCGTGTCGATTTTCAAGAATGGCAAGAGCCAGACCGTTCAACTGCCCGCTGACATGGCCTATGAAGGCATAAGAGAGCTGGAAATCACCCGAGACGGCGATGTGATTACCCTTCGTCCTGCTCGCCCGTCCTGGGAGTCATTCAAGGATTTACCCAAGGCAGACGACGACTTCCTGCAGGAGCGCCCCTCCGTCGTGAACAACGAGAACAGGTTCCCCTTGTGATGACCTATATGCTCGAAACCTGCACTTGCTTGTTCATTATGCGAGAACATCCGGTGAGGGTTATCCAGCGTTTGAGCAAAGAGGTCGAATCGGGAAACCGGATCGTCGTATCGGCCATCACCTACGCTGAAATGCGCTACGGCCAGGTCGGCAAAAAGGCGTTGGCCAAACACAAGACCTTGGTGGACGAGTTCGTCAAACGACTCGATGACATATTGCCGTGGGATCAACTCGCGGTAGACGCTGCGCTGACAATCATGAGCACTCTAAGGAGCGCGGGCACCCCCATCGGGTATAACGATACGGGGATCGCAGGGCACGCCATAGCATCCGGCGCCATTTTGGTGACCAATAACGTTCGAGAATTTGGCCGCGTCGAAGGCCTTGTGTATCAGGATTGGTGTCATCAACACCCGACGTGATCCGGGGTCGAGTGCAGCAATTGAGCAGCGTTTCCCTAGGCGAGCGGGGCATCGAGAAGATGACGATCGAACCCCGACTCGACAAGCATGCGCCAGGCGCACAGTACATCGCCAGGAATGGAGACCGGTGACTGATATCCGAGTTCGGGATAGTGCAGCATCCGCTGGAGGTCACCCACCATCTCATCGATCAGCCCAAGCACCCCGATCTGGTTGGATACGTCATCGGGAAAGGCCGTAGCAGGGGCATCGATGGCAGCTGTCAACTCTGGCCACTGCACAGCGAGGGTATGCTTCACGCGTAAAACAGAATTCCGCTTGGTCACAAACGTTGCACGACGCACCCCGGGGAGGAGATCACGGGAAAAGCGGATATTCTCCGCGAAATTGGTTGCACGTCTTTCCAGCGTGATCTGCCCCGCGTCAACCCCCAGCGAGCGTGCTCGATCAAGGAACACATCGGCCTCGCTTCGCTCCCACAAATGACGTGTCCAGTTGCCAGTAGCCCCGGTTATCAACATACGAGGAGCGGTACCCGCTCTCATCAATGCACTGGCATGATCGCACACGCGCAGATCATAGGAACCACAGACAATGATGATATCCGAAGGCACCAGACAAGCCGGCTGGCCTTGAAGAAACGCCCAGAGCGTCTGAGCATCGCGCATTACCGGCGTCATCGGCGGCCCCCAACAGTATCGTAGACGTTGATCGATTCGCACCCTCACTTCGCATTCAGTCACGTCCCGCTAGGCTTTGTCCAAAGAAGTCCGAAAAATCGGCAAGTGATGGCTAGCCAAGGCAAAAATCGGTGAGGAAACGCAGTCTACAGGGTGGAAGCGAGCCGCCTGATCCGATTTTTAACGCCGTATTACCGAGCGCAGGCACTTTTCAGACAAGCCCTGGTGCCGCGAATCTATCTCTACCCCGCTGTACCTATACCCCGCTAGCGCATCGCTTCGCCTTGCTCTGCCCTCCTACCTGACCGCGATCGCCTCGCGCATAAAGCGCAGTATCCACTCGGCCATCACGGCGTCGTCGATTCGCCCGGACAACGATGCCTGTCCCTGGCGCACCCGGGCGTCTCCCACCAGGCCCTGGCGCAGGTTCATCAAGTCACGGGAGTAGTCCGGGCGAAATTCCGGGTGCCCCTGAACCCCTAGGAAGCAGCGGCCCACCCGGATCAGGTAGTGGGGACAGAAGCCACTCCCCCCAAGCGTACAGGCGCCCTCGGGCAGCACCTCCACCTGATCCTGGTGACTGACCAGCAGGTCAAGCGCTTCCTGCCATGGCGTCATCCAGGGTTCGCGTTCGACTACCCGATTGTTGGACAGGCCAACCCCCCACCCCTTGGGGCTCTTGATGACCTCGCCGCCTAGCGCCTTGACGATCAACTGGTGGCCAAAGCAGATGCCCACCAGCGGCTTCTCGGCACGATAGAGATCGCGTACGAATCCCTCAAGACGATCGATCCAGTCATGGCTGTCGTTGACCCCAAACTTGGAACCGGTGGTCAGCCAGGCGTCCACCGCTTCGATATCCGTTGGAATCTCGCCATCCAGGCAGCGATAGACCTGCCACTCTAGCGTCACGCCAAGATCGTATGCCGCCGGCGCCAGCAACGCCTCGAACATGGCGGGATAGTTGCCATGGGCGGCAATCAGTTCAGGTGCCACGTCATCGCACTGCAGTAGACCGATTCGCATGATGTTCTCCATCACCAGTACTCCCTTGACGCTGGCCGGCCACCTTGCCAGAGAGCCGCCAGGGCTATGTCATCGGGCGAGGCCGGCCGCTAGAGTCTGCCCTCAAGGGCCGCCAGAAAGACCCGACGGTAGTCCTCGGCCGTGAAGGCGATGGGGTTGGATCCCGCAGACGGGTCCACCACCGCCATTTCGGCGACCTTGTCGGCCTGTGAATCGTCGATACCGATAGCCGCCAGATCATGAGGAATCGCCAGTCGTTCGCGCAGTTCCAGCACCCAATCGATGGCGCTGGCGGTGCTGGGCTGGCGCAGATCCAGATAGCGACACAGGCGGACCATGGGCTCGCCGATGGCGCGCTCGTTGGCCTTGAGCACATAGGGCATCAGGATGGCATTAAGGGTGCCGTGATGGGCGTCATAGAGGGCTCCCAGAGGATGCGCCAGGGCGTGCATTGCCCCCAGCCCTCGTTGAAAGGCCGTCGCCCCCATGCTGGAGGCCACCAGCATGTTAAGGCGGGCCTCCAGGTCATCGCCATGGGCATAGGCCCTCGGCAAGAAGTCTCGTACCCGCCGCATGCCTTCCACCGCGATGCCTTCCGCCATGGGGTGGTAGCCTGGCGCGCACCATGCTTCCAGGCAGTGGGACAGGGCATCCATACCGGTCGCTGCGGTCACCGCAGGAGGCAGTCCGACGGTCAGGGTCGGATCAAGAATCACCCGCGCCGGTACCATGCCAGGGTGGAAAATGATGCGTTTGACGTGCTCTGCCTCGTCGGTAATCACGGAGGCACGTCCCACTTCGGACCCGGTGCCCGCGGTGGTAGGAACCGCTACCACCGGCACGATGGCCTTGGCATCGGCATTCTTCCAGTTGTCGCCGATGTCCTCCAGCGACCACAGCGACAGGCCGTCACGTTGATTGGCCATCAGGGCCACCGCCTTGGCGGCATCAAGCCCGGAACCGCCGCCGAAGGCGATCACGCCGTCATGCTCCCCCTCGCGAAAGGCATCCACGCCAGCGATGACATTGGCACCGGTCGGATTGCCCTTGATCTCGCTGAATAGCCCGACCCGGAGTCCTTCCGATCGACAGTGTTCAAGGGCATCCGCCACCATCGGCAGCGCCGCCAGTCCAGGGTCGGTCACCAGCAGCGGCGCATGCATGCCAAGCTCATGGCACTGTTGCGGCAGGTCTCGAATACGCCCTGCGCCGGTCAGGATCGAGGACGGATAATTCCAGCTGGTGGTAAAGCGGCTGATATCGCTCATGGTGACCTCAGGGATGCTTGAGATGGAAGGATTTGGGCCGGGTCAGGCTGTCAAAGCCCAAGCGCGATAGCGAGCAACCGCGTCCTGATAGCTTGACCCCCGTCCAGGCGAGCTCGGGATCCAGATAGTCGCAGCGGTTGACGAAGGCTGTGCCGACGTCGAGGCGGGCCGCCAGTGCCTCACCGGCCTCCAGGTCGCGGGTAAAGATCGCGCCGGTCAGGCCAAAGGCGGAGTCGTTCATCAGAGCAATGGCCTCGTCGTCGCTATCGACGGGCATGACGGCGACCACCGGGCCAAAACTCTCCTCCTGCATCACCGCCATGGAGTGATCGACGTCCGTCAGCAGCTGCGGCGCCAGATAGGCACTACCTGGCCGGGACAGCGGGTAGTCGCCGGGATCGATCCAGGCACGTGCGCCGGCAGCGACCGCCGCTTCTACCTGGCCACGTACAAAATCCGCGGCAGCAGGTTTGACCACAGGCCCCAGGGTCGTGGCGGGGTCGGTGGGATTACCGAGCTTGAGCTGCTTCAGCCAGGCCACGGCGCGCGCGACGAAATCATCGAAGATGGCTCGCTCGACATAGATGCGTTCAATGCCACAGCAGCTCTGGCCTGAGTTGAAGAAGGCGCCATCCATGACACCATCCACTGCGCTGTCCAGATCGACATCGCCACGCACGTAAGCCGCATCCTTACCCCCCAGTTCCAGCGCTGTCGCAATAAAACGCCCCGCCGTTGCCTGCTCCACGGTGCGCCCACCAGCGACCGACCCGGTAAACGAGACGTGGGCAATGCGTGGATCGCCCATCACTTGCTCGGCGTCGGCGTGACTCACGTGCAGGAACTGAAAGACGCCCTCCTCGATACCCGCCTCCCGGGCGGCCTCCACCATGCGCTCTGCGCACAGCGGGGTCTGGGCCGAGTGCTTGAGGATCACCGCGTTTCCGGCAAGCAGCGCCGGGATCACCGCATTCACGGCCGTCATGTAGGGAAAGTTCCAGGGCGCCACGATCAGTGACACGCCGAGAGGTTCGCGGCGGATGTAGCGAGTAAACCCCGGTTTGTCGCCTAGCCTGAGTGGAGACAGCGCCCCAGGCGCCATCTCGATCATGGCCCTGGCACGTTCCTCGAAACCGCCGATTTCGCCTCCCGCTTGAGCGATGGGCCGCCCCATCTGCCAGCAAAGCTCTTCCACGTGTTGATCGCGCCGGGAGATAAAGGCATCCACCATGGCGCTGGCCAGACGGCAGCGTTGTTCCACACTGACGTCACGCCAGCGCTTCTGGGCATCGGTCGCTAGGGCAAGGGTACGCTCGATCTGCTCGGCATCGGCCTGTTCTCGTTCTACGTACACCGAGCCGTCCACCGGCGATAGGGTCTGTTGAATGGCCATGCGGTTCTCTCGTCAGTCGATGGGCGGGATGCCGGGCATCCGCGTCAAATGATTTCGAAATAGCGATCCAGCTCCCAATCGGTGATGTGACGTCGGAACTCGCGCTCTTCCCATTCTCGGGTGGCCGCGAAATGCTCGACGAAGTCGTCACCGAACAGCGCCCGCGCCGGGGCAGATCCCTTGAGCCGCTGCGCTGCGTCCCACAGTGTTCGAGGCAGCGCCTGATGCTCCGGGTGATCCAGTGTGTAGGCGTTGCCAGTGACCGCCGTGTCGGGTTCAAGCTGCTGCTCGATCCCATAGAGGCCGGCGCCGATTGCCGCGGCAAGCGCCAGATAGGGATTGGCATCAGCGCTACCCAGGCGATACTCGACCCGCTGAGACTTGGCGCTGCCGGGAATGACCCTCAGCGCCGTCGTGCGGTTTTCCACTCCCCAGGTGGCGTCAGTCGGCGCCCAGAAACCCGGTATCAGGCGGGTGTAGCTGTTGACGGTGGGCGCGAACATGGCCAGGAACTCTGGCATCAGGCGCTGCTGTCCGGCGACGAAATGACGCTGGATGGCACTCATGCCGTACTCGGCCTCGCCATCGTAGAAGGCCGACTGGCCGTCATTCAGGTGGGTCATCGACAGGTGGATGTGCCCACTCTGCCCGGGATAGTCCGGCGACCACTTGGCCATGAAGGTGGCCATCAGGCCACGCCGCTGAGCCCAGACCTTGGTGAAGGTCTTGAACAACGCCGCCTTGTCACCGGCAGCCAGGGCTTCGTCGACGCCAATGGCCGCCTCCAGCACTCCTGGCCCGGTCTCGGTGTGCAGCCCCTCGATGGGGAAGTCCATGCGTTCCGACAGGCCCAATAACTCGTGATACAGCTCGGCGTGGACCGAACTTCTGAGCATCGAGTAGCCCATCATGTCGGGCGTCAGGGGACGCAGCTGACGAAAGCCCTTCTCGCGCACCGACTCAGGCGTCTCCTGAAACATGAAAAACTCATATTCGAGCGATCCATGCACCTTGAATCCCATGTCGGCGGCCCGGGCCAGCACTCGACGCAGCAGCCCGCGGGGACAGATCGCCTCGGCCCGCTCGGTGAATTCCGCCATGAACAGCAGCATGTCGCCCTCGAAGGGCACCTCGCGGCAGGTCTCCGGCAATAGCCTCAACTGGGCGTCGGGGTAACCGGTATGCCAGCCGGTAAAGCGCGTGTTGTCGTACAGCTCGTCCTTGCTGTCCCAGCCCAGCACGACATCACAGAAGGCAAAGCCCCCCTCCAGCGCGGCGAAGAACTTGTCACGCTGCATGTACTTGCCGACCATGACCCCGTCCAGGTCGAGAAAGCCGACTTTGACGTGGCTGAGGTTGCGCGCTTCGACCACGCGCCGAGCATCCTCTGCCGTGCGCACGTCCCTCGGGTTGAGTCCTGACATCGATCACCCTCCTCATGGGCGAAGGAATGAAGGGCCGGCCCGCAGGCCGGCCTGCACTGCCTCGTATCAGCTGTAGCGATAAGGAGGGCCCGCCTGCTGCATGGTCTGGCGGTAGTCCTTGAGGATCTGCACCACCTTGGCATTGCGCTCGCTCTGGGCCGCAATCTCATCCCAGAACCCCAGCGCTTCATCCTCGATGGTCTGCCACTCTTCTTCCGGGATGGAGGTCAGTTCGAGCTTGCCACCCTTGGTGCGATAGTGCGCTTCACCCCACCAGTACCAGTGCTGACGATAGTAATGAGAGCTGTCCATGCACATCCTGAACAGCGTCTTCAGGTGATCCGGGAGCTCGTTCCAGCGTTCGCTGTTGGCAAAGTAGGACCCCGCCCAGGCGCCCGAGATGTTATTGGTCAGGTAGTAGCTAGAGACATCCGCCCAGCCCACGGTGTAAGCCTCGGTGATGCCCGCCCAGGCGATGCCATCAAGCTCGCGGGTCTGCATGGCGACCTCGATGTCTTCCCAGGGCAGGGTCACCGGCACCACCCCGAAGCGAGTCAGGAAGCGCCCGGCAGTGGGGAAGGTAAACACCCGCTTGCCCTCGAGGTCCTTGATGCTGCGAATGGGCTCTCGGGTGACGAAGTTGCAGGGATCCCAGCTGCCCGAGCCGAGCCAGGTCACGCCCTCGATCTCGCCGTAGGCCTCTTCCCAGATTTCCTTCAGACCGTAGTGGTTGAACAGGGTCGGTACATCCAGGCTGTAACGCGAGGCAAACGGGAAATAGCCGCCGAACACCGACACGTCCACCGGTGCATTGATCGAGTCATCATCGCTCTGCACGGCGTCGATGGTGCCTCTCTGCATGGCCCGGAACAGCTCCCCGGTGGGGACCAACTGATCGGAAAAATACAGTTCGATTTCCATCTCGCCATTGGCGGCCTTGTTGAAGGCATCAATGGAAGGCTTGATGACATGCTCCGCCAGCGCTGGCCCCGCATAGGTCTGCAGACGCCAGCGTATCGGCGTCTTCGACTGGGCATGCACATAGGGCGCGGCAAGAGTGCCTGCGCCCACGGTAGCGGCGGTAGCGACACCGGCCTTTTTCAAGAAGTCGCGACGGTTGGTCATTGGATCTCTCCCTACTCTGTCGATTGTTGTGGTCAGGGGTGATGCCATCGGGTACTGCTGTGACTCATTGCACCTGTCGGTGTGTTGCCGGCCTCCTGCCGTTTTTCGTTTCCTGTTTGTTGTCGATGTTGCGCTATCTATCGCTCGCTCCGGCATCCGGCCTAACATGCCTTGTGGCGCACCTTCGTCGCCGCTGGCCGGTGCGCGATACTCCCTGGCAACAGCCGGTCATGTCGCTGCTTGAGCACAGGCTCAGTAATCCCGGAACAGCTCGGGGAGCCACAGTGCGAGCTGGGGAAAGGCGGTAATCAGCGCCAGGCCCGCCAACATGATGGCGACAAACGGCCACACGCTCTTGTAGATATCCCCCAGGCTGATCTCCGGCGGCGCCATGGCCCGCATCAGGAACAGGTTGTAGCCGAAGGGCGGGGTCATATAGGCGATCTGCACCGTGATCGTGTAGAGCACGCCATACCAGATCGGGTCGAAGCCAAGACTGATGACCAGCGGCACGTAAAGCGGCGCCACGATGACCAGCATGGCGGTGTCATCGAGAAACATGCCAAGCAGGATGTAGGACAGCTGCATCATCACCAGGATCTGCCAGGGGGTCAGGCCAAAGGCCTCGAGGAATACAGACTCGATGGCACGCACCGCGCCGAGACCATCGAACACCGCGCCAAAACACAAGGCCGCCAGGATGATCCACATGAACATGCAGGTGATGCCCAGCGAACGGCGCACCGTGGTCTCGATGACGGCGCGATTCAAGCGTCCCTTGATCAGGGCAGCCAGAGTGGCCGACAGCGCCCCTACCGCAGCGCTTTCCACCAGGCTGGTCACTCCCATCACGAACAGGCCGGTCATGAAAAAGAAGATGGCCAATGGCATGATGCCGGCGCGCAACAGCTTCAACTTGTCAGCGGTGGAGAGGTTGCGTTCTTCCGGCGGCAGGGTCGGCCCAAGGCTCGGCTGCAAGCGACAGCGGATGACGATATAGGCCACGAACATGGCCGCCAGGATCAAGCCGGGTATCGCCCCGGCCAGCCATAGCTGGCTGACCGGCTGGCGCGCAATCATGCCGTAGAGCACCAGCACCACGCTGGGCGGTACCAATATGCCCAGCGAGCTGCCAGCCTGGATCACGCCGGTGACCATGACCTTGTCGTAGCCCCGTCGCAGCAGTTCCGGCAAGGCAATGGTGGCGCCGATGGCCATACCGGCCACACTCAGCCCATTCATCGCCGAGACCACCACCATCAGACCGATGGTGCCCACCGCCAGGCCCCCTCTCAGCCCCCCCATCCACACGTGGAACATCTCGTAGAGCTCGGAGGCGATACCGGACTCCGACAGCATGTATCCCATGAAGATGAACAGCGGCAAGGTCAACAGCGGGTACCAGTTCATCAGCTGAATGGCGGCACTGAAGGGCATCTCCATGCCGCCGTCGCCCCACAGCACCAAGGCGGCTGCCGCGCCGACAAAGCCAATCACGCCGAACACCCGCTGTCCTGTCAGCAGCAGCAGCATCATGGAAGAGAACATGGTCAGGGCGATCATTTCGTAGCTCATCGGTCGCCCTCCCCGTCCTTGCGGTTCTTGCCTTCCCTGGCATCCTTCTCCCCTTCGCTCTCCTCCAGCGGTCGCCCGAGCAGCACGGCGACATCCTTGAACAGGGTGGAAAGACACTGGGCCAGCATCAAGGCCACGCCGACGGTCATGATGGTCTTGATGGGTGCCAGTGGCGGCGCCCAGGAGCTGTAATTGGTCTCGCCGTACTTGATCGCATAGCTGGTACTGGAGATGCCGCCAGCCAGTAGTGTGCCCAGGAACACCAGCAGCAACAGCATCGTCAGCACGTCGCTCATGGCCTTGGCACGAGGGGACAGCCGGGTATAGAACAGATCCATGCGCACGTGGTCATCGAGCTGCATGGAATAGGCGCCACCCAGCAGAAAGTAGGCCACCATCAGAAACTGCGAGACCTCGACGCCCCACAGCAGCGGCCGGTCAAACAGCGTGCGCGAGAGCGAGGCATACAGCAGTACACCTATCATCACGAAGATCAGGTACATGACGATACGACCGATGCGCCGGTTGAAGCGGTCGACGTAACGAACGTAGAGACGAATGGCTGCCGGCATGGGGTCTCCCGGACTCAAGAGGAATCTCATGAGTCTTGGTTCAGCCAGACCAACCTCGCCAGTTGCATCGACTTCAACGACACCCGCACTATCGAAGCTTTCGATATTGCCACCGCTTGGCGCATCGTGAGGACCTCGACGCACCAGGACGGTTCACCCCGCGGGGAACGTCACGACGTCGTCGTGATCTGTGCGTCTACCCAGGGCAGCTCGGCTGCCAGGGTGCGGCGAAAGCCAGCGTCCAGTAAACGCCGTGCGTCACGGGCCAGCTGCCCAGGCAGCCCTCCCAGCTCATCCCGTCGCGCGACCAGCGTCAGCGTGCGGCTAAGCGGCGATAGGGGCAGCGGCTCGATCCGCACCCTGAGCTGGTCAAGACCCGCCTGGTACAGGCACAACGGCGTCGTCACGGTAAAGCCGACACCATCGCTGACCGCCTTGAGCAAGGCACAGGTATTGTCCAGATGAAGACGCGCCGGCAGCTCGACGCCAGACAGCCGCAGATGACGCTCGATGCTCTGCCCGATCAATGACTGCGGGACATAGCGCACCAGATCGAGTTGACGCGATAGCCAGCGCAAATTGTCAGCAGGGCCAGACCAGTCGGCCGGAAGGACCAGCACGAAAGGCTCCACCAGCACGCTGTGGCGCTCCAGGCCGTCATAATTCTCGAGGCGATCATCCGAAATGATCACGTCCACATGTCGGGTCAGCAGTGAGTGACCGTGCATGTGGGAGAGCCCCGTGGTCAGGGTATAGTCCCGGGTGTGTCGCCGGATAAGGTCGATCAAGGGCTTGCCCACGGCGGTGGCCAACGAGTCGACCAGTGCCAGCCGCATTTGATGAAGTTGGCCAAAGGCGCCGGAAATCAGCTCGCGGCGCGTATCCCTGGCTTCACTCAGCAGCCGTCTCGCCCGGTCATAGAAAAACCGCCCAGCGCTGGTCGGCTCCAAAGGACGTGAGCGACGCTCGAACAGCGTCAGTCCAAGGCTCTCTTCCAGGGTCGCCAGACAGTGGGATACCGAGGATTGGGTCAACCCCAGCGCTTCCGCGGCGGCACTCTGGCTGCCCCGTTCCAGCGTCTCGACGAAGATTTCCATACTGCGCAGATCGAAACCGAAGCCATTCTTCATGGCAACTCCTGAAGGGTTGTCTTGTTATTGTCCCTGTGACGCAGCGCCTGCCGTCACGCACCCCATCTTATCCTGCTCTTCACCGGCGGTGACGTCCAAAGGTGCCACAGCATGAGGGCCTGCCCCGACGAGCCGCTGCGAGGCGCGCCGCTCGGATGCCTGACCCGTGCAGCTCCCAACGGCTAAAATGTGCCGTATTGGAACTTGTGGGACGTCCATCAGTCTATCCTGACATTGCGAACAACAGGGATGTCCGATGAACCTCGCCACCAACGCCGGCTACGCGGCGCGCCCGTCTTCCGCCTGGACCGGTTGGGGACAGTGGATTGCACTGATCACCATGACCCTGGATCATGTCGCCCGCTACCTGGCCACAGATGCCTGGCATATGGGCTGGATCGATTCGAGTGTCGGTCGCATCGCCTTTCCCTTGTTCGCCGGCATGGTGGCCTGGCATGGCCTGTTCAACACCCGAGATCCCCTGCGCTACGCCCGCAGAGTCATGGTCATCGGTCTGCTCGCCCAGCTTCCCTACCAGCTGATGCCACGTGAAGCGATCTTCCAGCTCAACATCTGCTTTACCCTGGCCCTTGGCCTGATGGCGGGTCACTGGCTCGAGCAACTGACCCGGCGCCAGGACGGCGGCGAACTGGGCTATCCACGTCTCGCCCTGGAGACCCTGGGCATCGCGCTGGCATGGTACTTCGCCGGCTTCTGGGTGGAGTACGGCCACCAGGGGCTGTTGCTGGTTCCCTTCTTCATGCTGGCGATCGGTCAGTTGCATCGCGCCGACGACGATATCCCATCGCGGCTGCTGGCCGTGGCAGGCTGCCTGCCGCTGCTGGCAGTGGCCGGCCTGATGAATTCCTCTGACATGGCGAAGTCGGTAACGGTAGCCACCGTGCTGCTGGTCCTGCTGCTGGCTGCCGGTGCCAGCCGCCTGGTCCGAGCCCCCGCTGTGACCATGCCGAGAAAGATGTGGCTGGCGTGGTATCCCGCTCACTTCGCGGTGATCGCCGCCATCCTGCTGTGGAATGGCAACGCGCAGATCCTGTAGACCGCCATGGGGTGGCTAGTCTGCTCGCTTCAATTGCCCCGTCATCGCAAGTTGCGTGACGAGGCTGAATCAGCGACGGTGAATGACGCGATCCTTGTGCTCCACCAGAAACACCTTGAAGGCCTGCCATGCCGGGCTACGGTAGCGGTCCGGATGCCACACCAGCGAGAAGTGGCGCGTCAATGGCAGGTCATGGGCCAGCTCGACCAGGTCGCCCCGCTCCAGCTCCCCACGCACGCTCAAGCGTGATAGACAGCCAAGGCCCAAGCCGGCCGCGACGGCCTGCTTGATGGCTTCGTGCTGCCCCAGCTCCATCCGCACTTTCAGCCTGGCCACTCGAGGAAGCACCGCAGCCTCGAGCACCTCCCGGGAGCCAGAGCCCAGTTCACGCAGTATCCAGGGCTGCTCGGCCAGATCCACGTCCGAGATGCGGCCCTTTTCCACCAGTGGATGCCCAGGCGCGCAGACCACCACCATGTGATCTTCGCACCACACCTCACTGGCCAGGCCCGGTTCATGGCAGCGCCCCTCGATCAATCCCAGGTCCGCATCGAAACGCTGTACCTCGGCAATGACCTCGCCGGTATTGCGCAGGCGCAGTCGCAGATCGACACCGGGATGCCATTCACCGAACTCACCGGCCAGGGGCGGCAGCAGGTAGGTCCCGATGGTGGCACTGGCAGAGATCGCCAGGCTACCGTGCAGCACATCCCCTGGCTCTACCGCTGCGGCGACCAGGTCATCAAGCTCATCCAGCAACTGCTCGGCTCTGGGCAACAGACGATGCCCCATATCGTTGAGGCTGAGTCTACGCCCGGGACGCTCGAATACCACCACGCCAAGCTGCCGCTCCAGGTCTGCCAGCGCCTGGCTCGTGGCCGATTGAGAAAGGCTTAGCTGTCGAGCAGCGGCGCTGACAGTCCCCAGTCTGGCGACGGCTACAAAGACTTCCAGCTGACGCAAGGTGATGCGCGAGCGTGATCGCTGATGGGTAGGGTGGGACATGATGACCTCTCGCTGCGTGATCAGGAGCCTCGCAAACGCCGCCTGCTCTTATATCGGTTTTACTTATAACCGGTTTCGTTATTACACGATAATCAAAAGATATATCCAAGCCTAGAATGGCCCCATCAGAGCAAAGCTGACGTCGGTAGCCAGATGAGGCACGCCTTCCTGTGCCGCTCGCGGGAGTATCGATGCCAGCACAATAATGAAAGGAGGTCAGGATCATGTGGCAAGGATTGGTACTGTGCGCCCTACTCACACTGGCCGGCCAGGTGATCAGCCGCCTGCCAGGCATCAGTGAGACGGGGATCAGTCCGCTGGTGTTCGCCCTGCTGCTGGGTATCATCGTGGGCAACCTGCCGTTGGGGCGTACCCTGGAGTCTTCCCAAAAGGGACTGGCCTTTGCTACCCGCTGGCTGCTGCGCGGTGGCATCGTGCTGTTCGGGCTATCGTTGACCTTTGCCCAGGTGGTAGGACTCGGTCCCAAGGTGTTGTTACTCGATGCACTGGTGATTACTGCCGTACTGGTGAGCGGCTATCAGATCGGCACCCGGGTCCTCGGCATGGACCGAGAAACTACCCTGCTGACCAGCGCAGGCAGTGCCATCTGCGGGGCGGCGGCAGTTCTCGCCACCGAGTCTACCATCCGCTCCAGGCCCGCCGCTGCGTCGATGGCGGTGGCCACCGTGGTCCTGTTCGGTTCTCTGGCGATGCTGACCTATCCCCTGCTGTACCCGTGGCTGGGCATGGAGGAAGGGTTGTTCGGCGTCTATATCGGCGCCACCATTCATGAAGTCGCTCAGGTCGTCGCCGCGGGCGATGCGGTCGGCCCGGACGCGCTGGCCAATGCGGTCATTGTCAAGCTGGTCAGGGTCATGCTGCTGGTCCCCTTCCTGCTGATCGTCGGCCAGTGGTGGCTACGCCAGCCCCGCGAAGCAGACGCCGCCACGCTGGATGGACAGGCCGGCGGTCAGGTCGAGAAAGCCAAGCTGGTCATTCCGTGGTTTGCTCTGGGCTTTATCGTCATGGTCGGGGTCAACAGTGTCATCAGCCTACCGGCTCCGCTCCATGCTGCGCTGGTGCTTGGCGGTCAGATCGCGCTGACCATGGCCATGGCGGCGCTGGGCATCAATACCCGGATATCACGCCTCAAGGCGCTGGGCATCAAGCCCTTCCTGCTGGCATTGATCCTGTTCGTGCTGCTGGTGGTCGGCGGTGGCCTGGCCAGCGCCGTGTTGATGGGGTGAGCGGCCCCATCATCCTGGATAGCGGCCAAGCGTCTGACCGCCAGCGGCTAAGTACCAACAGTACAAGCAGCACAAACGACAGCGGGCCCCCAGAAGGGGCCCGCTGTGCTTGTTGCCACGCAACCTACGCTCAATCTTCGAAGCTGAAGCGCACCTCAGGGGCATCGGGTACCAGCGCTGCGCACTGGCGAACACGATCCAGCAAGGTCGCATGATCGGCGGCCACCAGATTGATGTGGCCCAGCTTGCGGCCTGCTCGTTCGCTCTTGTCGTAGCGATGCAGATGGGCATCGGGCATGGCCAGCACCTGGCTCGGGTCCGGCTCACGACCGATCACGTTGACCATGCAGGTGGGAGCACGCGCGCTGGTATCGCCCAGCGGCAAGCCCTGGATGGCGCGCAAATGGTTCTCGAACTGGCTGGTGACCGCACCGTCCATGGTCCAATGACCGGAGTTATGGACCCGTGGCGCCATCTCGTTGGCCAACAGGCTACCGTCGGCACACTGAAACAGCTCCAGCGTCAGCACGCCGACATAGTCCAGCTCGTCCAGCAGCGCACGAATGTACTCATCGGCAGTATGCTGAACACTGTCATCCAGGTTGGGCATGGGCGCCAGCGAGTAACGCAGGATGCCGTCGACGTGCACGTTCTCGGCCATGGGATAGAACACGACCTGTCCATCACGGCCGCGCACGGCAATGATCGATACCTCGCGAACAAAGTCGACAAAGGACTCGACGATCAGCCGCGGGTGGCTGATGCGCGACCAGGCGTCTGCAGCGTCGCTTGGCTGCTTGAGCACCGCCTGCCCCTTGCCGTCGTAGCCCTCGGTGATGGACTTGGCCACCACCGGAGTCCCCAGTTCCTTGGCGGCGGCCTCCAGCGCCTCTGCGCTGTCTACCAACCGATAGGCGGGAGTGGGAATGCCCAGGCGATCAAACAGTGCCTTTTCCTCGGCCCGGTTCTGGCACACGCGAATCGCTTCGCTGCCCGGATAGACCGGCCGCTCCGCCTCGATCGCCTGAACCAGCGAGACTGGCAGATGCTCGAACTCATAGGTGACCAGGTCGACATCTTCGAGAAAGCTCTGAATATGTTTCTGGTCGGTGTCGATCATCACCTCACCGATGCCGGCACTGGGATTCCCGGTGGTATCGAGAAAGCGGAACCGGTTGGCCAACGGGTAGCCGGCGAGCGCCAGCATGCGGCCAAGCTGTCCGGCCCCGAGAACACCAATCTTCATGACTTGCTCCTATGCTCTTACGACGGTCGTGCAAGGGTTGGGGCGCCAACCACGCTCAGCCCTGGCGAGCTTCCGGGGGACGGGGATCAGGGTTATCCAGCACCGTCTGCGTCTGCTCGGCGCGGAAGGCTTCTACCGCATCACGCACCGCGCTATCGGCAAGCCCGACGATCTGAGCTGCCAGCAGCCCCGCGTTGGTCGCGCCAGCCTTGCCGATCGCCAGCGTACCCACCGCTACGCCACCTGGCATCTGGGCGATCGACAGCAACGAGTCCAGCCCTTTCAACGCCTTGGATTCAACCGGAACACCCAGCACCGGCAATGCCGTCTGCGACGCCACCATGCCCGGCAGGTGGGCCGCGCCTCCTGCACCAGCGATGATGACCTGGATGCCACGCTCGGCAGCACTCTTGGCGTAGTCGAACAACAGGTCCGGCGTCCGATGAGCGGAGACGACCTGGGTTTCATAGCTCACGCCCAAGCGCTCCAGCATGGTGACGGCGTGCTCCATGACAGGCCAGTCAGACTTGGAACCCATGATCACGCCGACCCGGGGCGCTGGGGAGGTGGATGACATCGGCAACTCCTCGAAGAAACGACGGTGCCGCAGCAAAGAAATCGCCGCGACTAGGGAACAATCGGGAAGCGCCATAGTCTAGCAGAGCCGAGGGAGCGATACCTCTCCCGATACAGACGTCGTCAGCCAGCGACAGCAACATTCATTCTGACTGCGCATTGGTCTGCTACTTTTTTCTGTCATCGCCAATGTCACAGCGTCTATTAGGACGACACGCTCACCAAGGAGAGAGCCATGAAACCGACCCTGCTGCTTATCGCCGCCTTAACATCTGGCCTGGCGCTGGCCGGTTGCGACGATAGCCAGAGCAACGCCAGCAGCTCCCAGGGCAGTGCCGAGACCAGCCAGCAGGCCAGCGCCGAGCAGGCCACACAGATGACCCTCAAGGGTACCGTCAGCTTTGCCGAAACTGGGCAGACACTGCCACAGGGCGCTGACGTGAAGGTCCTTCTTAACGATGTGGCCCTGGCCGATGCACCGGCCAAGACCATTGCCGAGACCACGGTCTCGATCGACCGTCAGGCGCCCACTGATTTCTCTTTGAGCTATGACGCCGACGATGTCAGCGAACGTCACACCCACAGCCTGCGAGGGGAAATCCGGGGCGACGACGGCCAGCTGATCTGGACCAGCACCCAAGCCAACCCGGTCGAGGTCGGCCCAGACGCCGACCAGCCTCCGGTGTCCATCGTGCTCCACCCGGTGGGAGCCGATGGCAACGCCCAGAGTGAAAGCATGCAGCAGGCCCAGGAGGCCTTGCTGTCGAGCGGTGATGAGCCCACCGCCGCAGAGAAGCAGGCCGCTGAGCAGGCCGACGCGGTGGCCGAGCAAGCGGCTGGCATGCAGGAACCCAGCCAGGGGGCAGCGACCGCCGGCGGCGGCAATGCGACAGCCCCTGATGCTACAGCCCCTACTGAAGGCAGCGACAGCGCTCAAGCCCAGTAACGCGGGCCCCCGTACGGATCTGGCCTAGCGGTTCCACAACACAGCGTGTGCCACGACACAACGTGTGCCACGACACAACGACAGCGCCGTGCCCTGAGGCACGGCGCTGTCGTCACGCTGGGAAAACCTGTCACTCGACCAACTAGGCGGGCGTTGCCACCCTGCGTGACTCCCAATAGTTGAAACCAATGATCGCCGCCATCACCGCGGCCCCAGCAACGTCGAACATCATTGACGGCAGGAACACGCCCACGATTGCCGGCAACAGCAGCAGCCGCTGCCACAGCGGGATCCGGGTGAACAGGTAGCCCTCCAGCGTCGCCGCAAAGGCACCCAACGCCAGCAGGCCCGTCACGCCCTTCCAGATCAACAGCCAGACCGGCCCACCGATAATGACTTCAGGGTTGTAGACCATGAACAGCGGCACCAGATACAGGCCCTTGGCGAACTTCCAGGACTGGAAGCTGGTCTCCATCGGCTTGGCACCCGCAATGGCAGCACCTGCAAAGCCTGCCAGTGCAATAGGTGGCGTCACGTTGGAATCCTGGGAGTACCAGAACACCACCAGGTGAGCGATCAGCAGCGGTACGCCAAACTCATTGGAGAGTGCCGGACCGACCAGCACGATCAGCACGATATAGCTCGCCGTTACCGGCAGGCCCATGCCCAGGACCAGACTGGCCAGCAGCACCATGATCAGCGCCAGCAGCAAGTGGCCGTTGGAGAAGGCCAGCATCATGGCCGAGAACTTGAGGCCGAGGCCGGTCAAACCAACCACGCCAACGATGATACCGGCCACCGCACAGGCCATGGTCACCGCCACCGCGTTGCGTGCCCCAAGCTCCAGCCCCTCAAGCAGCTTCATCAGGCCATTGCGACAGGCCAGGGCCAGGCGCTGGGCATTGACCGGCTGCCCCTCCTTTGGCGCAACGAACAAGAACCAGACGGCGAAGCGCAAAACGGCCACCACCAGCATGCAGACGATGGCGTAATAGCCGACCCGCATCGGCGACATGTTCATCACCAGCAGCCACACCAGCACCGCCAGCGGCAGCAGGAAGTGCCAGCCATGCTTGAGCACGTCGCTCATCTGCGGCAGCTCTTCCTTGGCCATGCCTTGCATGCCCTCTTTCAGAGCGATGATGTGGACGAAAAGATAGACCGTGCCAAAGTACATGAAGGCCGGAAGAATGCTGACCTTGACCACCTCGAGGTAGGGCAGCCGGGTGTATTCCGCAATCAGAAATGCCCCAGCCCCCATCAATGGCGGCATGATCTGCCCCCCGGTAGAGGCCGCCGCCTCGATACCCCCCGCCTGATGCGGCTTGTAGCCAAGGCGCTTCATCAGAGGAATGGTAAAGGCGCCGGTGGTCACCACGTTGGCGATGGCACTCCCTGAGATCGACCCCATCCCGGCAGAGGCAATCACTGCAGCCTTGGCGGGCCCACCGCGCTGGCGCCCGGTGGCGGCATACGCCAGATCGATGAAGAACTTGCCTGCGCCAGTGATCTCGAGAAAGGCACCAAACAGAACAAAGATGAAGATGTAGGTGGCGGCTACCCCCATGGGCAGACCAAAAATGCCTTCCTGACCTAGGTACAGCTGGCCCACCAGGCGATCCAGATTGTAGCCGCGGTGTTCCAGGATGCCCGGCAGGAACTGCCCGAGCCAGGGCAACTCGCCCCGGGGGCCGGCAAAAGCGTAGAGGATGGCGATCATGCCGATGATGGTCATGCCAAGCCCCACCGCTCGCCGACTGGCCTCCAGCACGGTCACGGTGGCGATGATGCCCACCCAGATATCGGTCTGGCTCCAGAATCCTGCGCGATTGATGATCTCGTCAAGATACAGCGCCATATAACCGCCGGTGACCACGGCGCCACAGAAGAACACCAGGTCGATGAGCGCTCCCACCGGGCCTCGCTCTCGGGACGGGCCAAACACGGGGAACATCAAAAACGCCAGCATCATGACCAGCGCCAGGTGGATGCTGCGCTGATAGAACAAGCCGAGCGGCTGGATGCCAGCCGAATAGAGCTGAAACAG
Organism: Halomonas sp. DP3Y7-2; assembly: GCF_019800795.1. Classification (NCBI taxonomy): domain Bacteria; kingdom Pseudomonadati; phylum Pseudomonadota; class Gammaproteobacteria; order Oceanospirillales; family Halomonadaceae; genus Halomonas; species Halomonas sp. DP3Y7-2. The sequence continues at coordinate 39,088 of NZ_JAHVKJ010000010.1, read as the reverse complement.
TGACAGGCCGATCGCTACCAGAGAGATCAGCCACAGTACGATTTTCGAGTGGTTGGCCTGGCTGCCAGGCACCACGGGAGAAGCTGGCGATTCGCTCATCGTTATCTTCCTGGGAGTGTCAGTCAGGGGCATGCTGGTGTCATCCATGCGCCATCAAATGGCGCAACAGCGACGGTCGCTCCCTGCCTTATCGGCGAATTTCGCCTTGCATGTACGTTAGACAATGGCTGGTCATGCCAGCCTTATGGATGCTCAAGCCTAGCCTGGACCATGGTCATCCACGCCGCGCCCCTCCAGGCCAACGCTGACCAAACGCCCGGCCGCGATATCGCTTAAGCTGATCGGGGTAGCCTGCGCGGGCAACGCTTCCGCCCAGGCGGCTGCACACGACCGTCCCGCCGAGACCAACCTTTCCAGCGTGGGCTTTCCACGGCTGACCAGGCGGTGATCAACGCGCTTGGCGCCGACCCGCAGCCGGTAGTGATTACCCGGTACCGCCTCGTCGATATCGTTGATCCAGTAGCCTCCCTGCCCATCACTGACCTGCCGCCCGCGGCCCGGCACATGGTCAAGGCCGGCGGCAAAGTCGGGCAGGTGGCTGCGCTCCAGCACCATTTGACCTTCTACGTGACGGTAGCAGTCGAGCACCTCGAACCCTTCCACGGAATGGTTCCAGGCCATGCACCACCCTGCGCCAGGCGGCATCGGGATTGCCACCAGCAGCCTGCCCTCACTATCGCGAACCGTCAGTTGATCGTCACAGCTCGACGTCAGCTCCGCAGCCACTGCGTTCATCGGCGCCACACCCAGCCATAGCACGCACAAGGCGAGCCCCATGGCTCGCCTTGTGAAGCGTGTCCCCATCACCATCAGGGACGCTGCTTGTCCTGCACCTCAGCACCGACTTCCTCGTAGTAACGCAGGGCACCCGGATGGAAGGCAATGGGCGTGGACTCCACCGAGAACTCAACCGTGGTGTCATTGGCGGCAGGATGAATGGCGATCAGTTCATCGGTCTGCTCGAACAACGTCTTGGTGATCTGGTAGGCCAGCTCGTCATCCATCTCGCTGCTGGCAATCAGCACATTGGGTACGCCCAGGGTCTGCACCGCGGCATCCATGCCTTCATAAAGGCCTTGCTTGAGCTCGTAGGCGGCGAACACAGGCTCGTCTTCCTGGGCGTTGGCGACTTCCTCGTCGCTGAGACCGATCAGGCGCACGTCGCTGGTGGTCGCCAGATTCAGAATCGAGCTGGTGGGCGGACCGACACTCCAGAAGCCGACATCGATATCGCCGTCACGCAAGGCATCAGCGGTTTCGTTGAAGTTGAGGCGCCGTGCGTCGAAATCGTCATAGCTGAGGCCGTTGGCCTCAAGGATGGCACGAGCGTTAAGTTCGGTACCGCTACCCGGGGCGCCCACCGATACCACCTTACCTTCCAGGTCATCCAGCGAGTCGATACCGGAGTCCGCCATGGTGACGATCTGCACCGCGTTGGGGTAGATCGACGCGATAGCACGAATGTTCTCGAGCTTGCGCCCCTCGAAATCGCCGGTGCCGGTCGCACCCTGGTACACCGTATCCGCCAGCGCCAGGGCAAGGTCCGAGTCGCCTCGCCACACCAGCCCCATATTCTCTACCGAGGCACCGGTGACCTCTGCCACGGCATCATAGCCATCAACATGCTTCTTGATCAGCTCTGCCAGGCCCCCGCCATAGGGGTAATAGGTGCCGCCGGTGCCGCCAGTGGCAATCGACAGCTGGCTCTGGGCCACCGCGGTGTGGCTGGCAACCAGCAGGGACGCCGTCAGGGCGAATGTCAGTGCTCGCATGATCTTCCTCCGTTCCTCGTGGGAACCATCGTGACGTTGTTGTTGATCGATTCGAGATGCGCTAAGCAAACTAGCAAGTGCCTAGCGACTTCGCCAATGCCAACATTTCGACGTTTTTTGTCTTTGTCTGCAATTCTCACAAGGTCTTAGATGCATCGCTGCTGATTCATGACGTCAACGCTACCCACGAGGCCGCTGCCGCGGCCTGACTGCGGGCGCGAGGCTCTGCGCCCGCTCACCCGCTAGCGTTGAATAACGGTTCATGATGGATCGGCCGGCGACGCGGCGGACTCAGACGTCCTGCCCAGCCACCGCCAGCTCACGCTTCATCTGGCGCTCGCTGTAGTCGGTGCCGTAGCGCTGGCGGGACCACACATACAGCCCCAGTCCAAGTCCCATCCAGCCGGCGAACAGTCCCCACTCGATCGCAGACAGCGCCGAAGGACTGCCGGGCAGGTACAGCGCAATCAGGCCCAGCGACATCACGACCGCCAGCCAGCCCACCAGCCTGGCATGCTTGACCCGGAAAGGACGTTCGAGCTCCGGCTCCTTACGCCGCAGTATCAGGAAGGAAATGGACACAAACAGGTAGGCAATGACGATGCCCAGTCCGCCCGCCACGACCAGCCAGACCATAGCCTGGCGACCCAGCAGCGGAGCCAGACTGGACACAAGTCCCATCAGCAGAATGGCGTTGACCGGCGTCCGATGACGGGGATGCAGCTTGGCCAGGAAGGCCGGCAACATGCCGCAATGCGCCAGGGCATAGATGGCCCGGGAGCCTCCCACATAGAAGGCATTCCAACTGGTCAGGATGCCCGCGATACCTGCCAGCACCATCAGATTGGCGGCCCAGGGAGTGTTGAACACCGCCCGCATCGCATCCGGTACCGCGAGGGAGCTGTTCTCGAGTTCAGCGGGAGACAGCATCAGCGCGGTCCCCAGCACGATGAAGGCGTACCAGAACACGGCCAGCACCACGGACAGCATCAACACGCGTCCGATATCGCGAAACGGCAGGTCGATCTCCTCCGCAGCCTGGGGGATGACATCAAAGCCGACGAACAGGAACGGCACCATGATCAGCACCATGGTGATTCCCCCAAGCACCCCGCTCTCGGTGTTGAACAGCGGTGTCAGATTGGCGCTGCCGCCCTCGAACAAGGCGCCAGTAATGAACATCACGCCCACCGCCAGGATCAGCAAGGTCACCAGCTTCTGCACCAGCGCAGCGGTGCGCACGCCGACGTAGTTAATGATCATCATGACGATCGAACCGGCCATGCCCACGGCGACCCAGGTCGCCTTGACGTCCCAGCCGGCCAGCGTCCAAAGATGCCCGACCGCATAGGAAGGGAACAGGTGTTCGACGACGGTGGGCAGCGCCACCGCCTCGAACGCCACCACGCTCAGATAGCCCAGCACGATGGCCCATGTACACAAAAATGAGGCGAAGTGCCCCATGGCGCGATAGCTGTAGACGTGCTCCCCGCCCACCTGTGGCATCGCCGACGCCAGCTCGGCGTAGGTCAGGCCCACTAGCACGATGACCGCTCCACCGAGCAGAAAGGCCAGAATGGCACCAAGGCTCCCGGCTGAGGTGATAAAGCCTCCGGTGAGGACAATCCAGCCCCAGCCCACCATGGCACCAAACGCCAGGGCCAGAACATCCTTGCGCGCGAGCACTCGACTTAGCTGTGCTCCTTCACTGCTGTTCGCTTGCATAATCTATCGCTCGTTGTGACTCCCCCGCCCTGGCTACCCGCGAAGGGACAACAGGTCAGAACAGGTCAGGCGGGGGGAAAGCTCTCATGTCAGAGCCTTTCTTGTTGAAGGTATCCCTCGAGCGAGAAAACTATCACGCGCTACTCTGCCGTCAGCAGCACTGGTTGATACCTCTTTCGTCTAAGTTTACATCGGCGCAACATACCTCCATTCGCCCGTGCACCCGGGCGTAGCGGGCCTCCCTGCGCTTTCCCCTGACGGCCCCGTCAATGACACTAGCCGTTTGCCGATTTTGGACTGGCAAGGGAGCAAAAAAGGTTGCATGCTGTAGGGGTCGCAAACGCCCATTGGAGCACCATGAGCACCGCAGATTCCTTGTCTCGAGCAGACGCCTCAGAACCGCCTCCTCGACGATGCCCTGACCTCGACGTCAGGGACCTGGAACAGCGCACACGACTGATGCGCATCGTCACACGGCTGATTGCCGTATCCGATCTCGGAAGCCGTGAGATCGCCCGCCGCGCAGGCCTACCCATGCAAAAGATCAGTGATCTATTGTCTGGAAGGCTGGAGCACTTCACCTGCGATGAATTGCAGGCCATCCGCCGAATCATCGACGATGGCCACCTATCACTGAATCACTGAACTGAACCTCGGAACAGAACCTCTGAGCCGAATCACTGAATAGCTCACGCTGACGACGTCGCCCGCAGGCGATGACGTCAGCTTCCGTGTATCCCGATCGCGCCTGGCTCAGTGTTGCCAAGCAGGAGGCGCTGTGCCCTTGGCTGCGTCAGTCGTCGCAGGCACCGCCCGGGGGCTACACTGACGTGGCCGCTAGGCCGTTCTGGCGATGCCATGGAACCTTCGCTGACTGCCGAACTCTCACTTTCCACGTATCTCTGCATCACGCGTCTTCACCCTTTGTGCTTCTTTCCCCCTTCTTTACCCCTATGTAGAGGAAATCCCCATGCGCCGTTCCCTTCTGGCAGCCTGCCTTCTGTGCATGTCCCCCATGGTGCTGGCCGACGGCCAGGCCACCCTGGTAGACGGCAGTGGCGATCCCGATAGCGCAGTGACGGCACGTTGGATAGGAGACCAGCTTCGCCTGGACTTCCCTCGTCACGCCGCCAAGGGCTACTTGCTACTTCGCGATGGCAAGGGGTATGCGGTGACCAACTTCGGCGGACAGCCGGTGGTTCTGGGTATCCGTGACCTGCAGTCGATTGCCGGGCAGCTCGGCGGACAGGACATGTCCCAACTGGGCAGCTATCAGGCTCAGCAGGTGCTGGCCCTAGAGCCCACTGGCTCAACGGAGAGCGTTGCGGGTATCGAAGGAGACGTATACCGCCTCGACTGGATCAATCGTGACGGCGATCGTCGCCAGGACTCACTGGTACTCAGCCAGCGCGGCGAGGTCCGAGAATTACTGCAGGTGGTCGACCGCTATCAGCGCATCATGACGGGACAACCGGATCCAGTGGCCGCCCAACTGGAACAGCGTGGACTTGGAATCCTGCGTTTCGGTGACAAGTTCCAGGTCTCCCAACTGACCTCCACTCCCCCTGATGCCGCCGCTTTAGCCCTTCCCGCGCAAGGTGGCAACGTCTCCGACCTGCTCCGCTCAGTGATCCAGTAAAGACGTCGACTCATACGGCTGCGCCGTCATCCTGGCATGACGGCGCGGGCGCGTAGCACCCGCTATTTCGCGTCACCCTCCAATCTCTCCCCCTGCCTCTCGGCGCCACGCCCTTCCCCCCTTGTACACTGGTGCTGACGACCTTCTCGCCAGCCAACATGTACTCATTTGCGCACTGCGTGGAATCCTCGTGTGTCAATGGCGTGCACAATCGCCAAAATGCGGTGCAAGCCCGGCCGTAACGCGATATATGTTGAGGACACACGTCTTCTTAATGTCGGCGCCGGGGATTTTCGTCAATCCGCGAGCGGCGCATCAATCCGGTGAGAGTCGCCATGAGGCCGATCGACAAATCCCTGCTCGAGCAGATGCACATCAGCGAGGTAGAGATTCAGCGCCGCAAGGAGTTCCTGAATCTTGATGAGGCAGGTCTGGCTGATCTGGCTGCGCTAAAGCCCATCATTAATGAACATATCGAAATCATTGTCGAAGAGTTCTACGAACGTCAGACCGAAATCGATGAAATCAGCCTGCTGATCGGCGACTCGGAAACCCTTCAGCGGCTGCGTTCCGCTCAACGCCAGTACGTGCTTGATCTGTTCACCGGTTACTACGATGCGGAGTACGTCAACAGCCGGCTGCGTATCGGACTGGTACACAAGCGTATCGGGGTGGAACCCAAGCTGTTCCTGGCCGCCATGAGAACCCTCAAGGAAATCCTGTTTCGGGTGATCGACGAGAACCTGACAGACCAACACAGTCTTACCTCGGCCAAGGATAACCTCGACAAGTTGATGTACTTCGATATCACGCTGGTCTTCGATACCTATATCGACACCCTGCTTAATGAAGTGCACAGCGCCAAGCGGCGAATGGAAATCTATGCCCGCAATCTCGAGGAAAAGACGAAGGAGCTTGCCACCTACGCCGAGAAGGACGCGCTTACGGGACTGTTCAATCAACGCGGCATGAGCGAGGCCTTGAGTCGCGAAATCCGCATGGCAGAAAGGCGGCACTCGCTGGTCAGCCTGATCTACTGCGACATCGATGACTTCAAGCAGATCAACGATACCTATGGCCATCACAAGGGTGACGAGATACTGATCACCTTTGGCCAGATCATGCGTGAGACCGTGAGGTCCAGCGACATCTGCTGTCGCCTTGGCGGCGACGAGTTCTGCTGCATCCTGCCTGACTGCGACGTCAAGAGTGCGGGTACCATTGGCAGCAAGATCGAACTGGCCTTTCAGGACAAGTACCCGGACTTCTCCATTAGCCTGGGGGTGGCCGAGACTGGCGACCGCGAGTACCTGCGCGAGGAGGAATTGCTGCGTGCGGCAGATGCCATGATGTATCGCAACAAGGAAGCCAGAAAGCGAGGCCGCAGCAATAAGGCCGCCAAGCCCTCCCCCACTGACGACGCGCAAGTAACGGACAAGCAGGCTGCTCAGCCCACCACGGCCCACAACGATGAACGCTAGGCACCGAGCAGCTGATCGATCATCTGGCCTAACGCCCTAGTCAAGCGCTGAACACATCAGCCGAGCACAACGCGATGCCAGGCAACCGAAACACAGCGTTCGGAGCCTATGCGGTATCGCTGTTGAACTCGAGAGAGCGCAACGCGGTGAATCGTCGGCGCAGATATTGATGCAATGTTTTCCTGGCACCGGGAACCCCACGAAGATGTCTGCGCAACCATAGATAAGGCCGTAACTCAGACAGTCAACAAGACCGTCCAGCAAGACAGCCGTTGCCATGCTTAAAGAAACAGGATTAACTTATTAAGCTAAGCAAATGACACTATTCGCCCGGCTCTCGAGGACATGTCGCCATGCCATACAGCGAAGCCAAGGAACACGCGCCCTGCCGTCTGCATCGCCTGTTCACCTCGCCCTATACTGCATTCGACAATCAGGCCAACGAGCGCCAGCTGCACTTGTTACTGGCATTGCAGACGCTGCTGTTCGGCCCTCTTGAGCAGGGCAGACTGACCTTGAGACTGCTCGATGGCTGGCAGAATGGCGACTGCCAGCCTCATACGCTGGTCTATCAGGATATCGATATCCGTCGGCCCGAGGACTTGGCCACGGCCTCCCCCGCGATGCCATGGCGCCCGCTGCTTTCCACCACCCTGGAAGAGTCTCTTTCCCAGGCCCTGGAAGACGATGTTGCCCTTCCCGATGATATTCGCCACACCCCCGCCAGATGGCCTGCTTTTGCGGGTGGGCTCTCGCTCTATACGCGCTACAAGGTGTGCCATCGTCTGATCTATGGAGAAGACGACAGCTATCGTTCGATACGTTGCGAGACACCTGCCGGCTTGCGGGAAATCCACGAGTTCCACCTGCAGGAGGGTGATTTTGCCATCAGCCTGCCACACGCCGATGCCGAGAACGGCAGCGACGATACCGTGGGCCTGGTTGCACATGGTTCCCAGCGCCAGCTGCTTGCACGATGGCTGATCGAGCTGGCCGAAAAGCCGCTGCTCTCCCTGCTGAGCTGAGGTCACCAGCCAAGCGACACCAGACGCCCGCGACGCAGCAACTCGTCCGCGCAGGCAGGCATGACGTGTTTCCTCGAGCTCGCTTGCCTGGCGAACCTAAGGGTTGGACTCGCGGGGCACCCGCCCCATCAGGTAGAACTCTGGATTCGGTGGCGTGCCGGTCAAGGTGACCAGTCGATTGGACAGGCCAAAGAAGGCACAGATGGCGCCAATGTCCCAAATGTCGTCTTGGGTAAAGCCCACTGCCTCCAGTCGCGTCATCCACTCTTCGGTCAACTCTCCTACGTCGATGCCGCAGTGAATGGCGGCGTCCAGCATCACACGATGCCGCTCGCTTAGGTCCGCGCTACGGTGATTGATCGCCACGCGATCTGCCAACAATGGATCCTTGCTGTAGAGCCTTACCAAGGCGCCATGGGCCACCACACAGTACAGGCAGCGGTTACGCGCGCTGGTGGCGACCACGATCATCTCCTTTTCGGCCTTGGTCAGGGTATCTGACTCCCGCTCCATCAGGGCATCGTGATAGGCAAAGAAGGCACGAAACTCAGCGGGCCGATGGGCCAACATCAAGAACACATTGGGGATAAAACCCGCCTTGTCTTGAACGGCAAGAATGCTGTCACGAATATCGTCGGGCAGCTCGTCAAGAGATGCTGGAATGGGAAAGCGACTCAGGGACGGATCACCGGACGACGGTACCGGCGATGACAAGGAAGAAGATGAGGCAGAAGATAACGAAGACGAGAGAGGAGGAGAAACGGATGACGAGCGAGACGACATGGGCGGACTCCAGCATTGAGTGAGGTGGCTCTCAAAAAACTGACTTTACGTTAACGTAAAGCAAGCGCTCTCACTCTTGTCCTTTGATCGAACACGCCCCACCTGTCTACACACGACAATACCCCGTGGCCGGGGCATTGTCGGGGGTTCTGGCTTCCTTCAGTTCGGTTCAGCTCAGCTCAGCTCAGCTCAGCGAGATCGTGCTATTAATGCCAGAGGAGACATTTTCAGGCTCAAACCAGCGCGCAGTCACCGTCTTGGTCTGGGTCCAGAAACTGATCGCCTGCTTGCCGTTGGGGCCCAGGTCGCCCAGCTTGGATGCCCGTGAGCCGGTGAAGCTGAAATAGGCGACCGGTACCGGGATCGGCACATTGATGCCTACCTGCCCCACATCGATATCTGTCTCGAAGCGCCGCGCCACCCATCCCGAGTTGGTAAAGATCGAGGTGCCGTTACCGTTAGGATTGGCATTGATGAAGGCGATTGCCTCATCCAGCGTGTCCACTTCCACCACGCACAGCACTGGGCCGAAAATCTCTTCCCGGTAGATGTCCATCTCGGCGGTAACACCCGCAAACAGTGTAGGCCCCACAAAGTTGCCCTGGGGATAACCTTCCACCTGACAGCCACGCCCATCGACCAGCAGCCTGGCGCCTTCCTGCTCACCCTGGGCAATCAGGCGTTCTACCCGGTCCTTGGCCGCCGGAGACACCAGTGGGCCGAGATCCGCCTGACGGTCGGTGCCTGGCCCCACTCTCATGTTGCGTGCGCCTTCCACGATATCGTCCAGCCATTCCCGCGCCTGGCCGACCAGCACCACAACGGAATTCGCCATGCAGCGCTGCCCCGCAGCGCCAAAGGCGGAACCCAGCAGATTGTTGATGGCCTGGCTGCGATTGGCATCGGGCATGACCACACAGTGATTCTTGGCCCCCATCATGGCCTGGGCACGCTTGCCGGACTCGCTGGCCCGGCGGTAGAGCTGGGTACCGACATGGGTCGAGCCGATAAAGGACATGGCCTTGATATCCGGGTGCTCGCACAGACGGTTGGCCACATCTGGGCCACCGTGCACGACATTCAGCACGCCAGGCGGGACACCGGCTTCAAGGGCCAGTTCGACCAGCCGCATGGTCGAGCTGGGATCCTGCTCGGAGGGCTTGAGGACGAAGGTATTGCCCGTGGCGATCGCCAGCGGAAACATGAAGCATGGCAACATGATGGGGAAGTTGAAAGCGGTGATCCCGGCGCCCACGCCAAGGGGCTGGTTGAGGGTATAGACATCCACCTCACTGGCCGCGTTTTCCGCCACCTCGCCGAGCTGCAACGAGGTAATCGAGCAGGCATGCTCCACTACCTCGAGCCCACGCCCCACCTCTCCTTCTGCATCGGGCAACGTCTTGCCATGCTCCTCGCTGATCAAGGCCGCAAGCTCAGGGGTGTGTTCGCGGATCAGCGCCTGCAGCTTCAACATGATCCTCATGCGCTTGCCGAGCGGCACCTTGCGCCAGCTGGAGAAGGCCTGGTGGGCGTTGGCGACCGCCTTGTCGACCTCTTCGAGGGTACAGAAGGGGACCCTGGCTACCACCTCCTGGGTGGCCGGGTTGGTCACGTCGCGCCATTCACTGGACTGCGAGGGGACGGCCTGGCCATCGATGATCATCGGAATATCGCGGACTGTCATGGCGTGCTCCTACTCTTGTCGTTGTCGTATCGCGTTGTTGCCGTATCGTGTCGCTGTCAACACCAGCGGCTCGCGTGGTGCAGGACGATCCACCAACGCCCAGCGTGAGGCTACACACGCAAGCAAAGAGGGTCAGTCTAGCCACAGGTCGGATAGCCAAACAATGTTCAGCGGGGCACATTGCTTGTGCAATTTTGCAAAAGCGATGTCGGCGGACGACGGGAGGCAAACGTGCTCGACTGGCAGGATCTGCAGGTCTTTCTTGAAGTGGCCAGACACCCTCGCCTGGCCGATGCCGCGCGGCGCCTGGGGGTCGATCATTCCACCCTATCTCGTCGAACGCGCCGGTTTGAACAGCGCCTCAACACTCAGCTGTTTGAACGCAGTACTCATGGCTATCGTCTTACACCAGCCGGCGAGCGATTGAAGGTGCACGCAGAGCTCATGGCACGCCATGCAGACGACGCCACTGACGGTCTGGTCGACCACAACCTGAGGCTGGAAGGACAGATTCGACTGGGTGTCACCGAGGGCTTTGGCACCTGGGTGATAGCGCCCCTGCTCAGCGCTTTCTGTCGCCGACATCCAGGCCTCACTCTAGACCTGCTGGCACTCCCTAGAGTCGTCAACTTGAGCCGTCATGAGGCCGACCTGGCGATCACCATCGAACGGCCGGCCAATCAGGGCCTGGTCACATCCCGGCTGTGCGATTACCGCTTGAAGCTTTACGCCGCGGATCGCTACCTGCGACAGCACGGTGCACCGCTGCACCGCACGGAACTCAGCCAGCACCCGCTGATCGGTTATGTGGATGACTTGCTGTTCAGTGAGCAGCTCAATTATCTGGACCCTCTGCTGGCACACCGTCGCGAGGACACCAAGGCCCACTTTTCACTACGCAGCACCAGTGTCACGACGCAGATGATGGCAACCGAAAGCGGTGCCGGTCTTGGCGTGCTGCCATGCTTCATGGCTGCCGGGCGCGCCGAGCTGAGGACAGTGCTCGACCACGACGTATCGATCGACAGGCAGTTCTGGGTCACCGCGCGGCAGGAACAGCGGCAGCTGACGCGCATCCGCTTGCTGTGGGACTACCTGCGGGAGGCTCTCGCGCTCAACCAGGACTTCCTGATGGGAAGGCAGGCGCAGCTGGTCATGCCGGACGACGACCCCGGCAGCGACCAGGCCTCGCCCTGATGCCCCCTGCCGAGCCCCCTCGCTAAGCACTCCTCGTCGGGCGCCCCTCGCCGGGCGCCCCAAAACACAACACCCCGCCGGATGGCGGGGTGTTGCTGTGTTGCTCTGCAGCGCTGGACCAGGTCCGTTCAGGACTCGACCTTGGGCGGCTCGACCTCAAGCTTCTGCGCGGCGATCACCGCCTGGGTGCGTGAATGCACCCCAAGCTTGCGCAGAATCGCCGTGACGTGGGCTTTGATGGTCGCCTCAGACACATTCAACTCGTAGGCAATCTGCTTGTTGAGAAGCCCTTCCGTCAGCATGTTCAGCACGCGAAACTGCTGGGGGGTCAGCGAGGCGATCGCCTCAGCGAAACGGGCTTCTTCTTCATCGGCTTCACCGAGGGCGTCCGCCATGTCTTCCGGCAGCCACACCTCACCATCGAGAATCTCCCCCACGGCTTCAGCAATCAACGCCAGCGAAGAAGACTTGGGAATGAAGCCGGACGCACCGTAGTCTATGGCTCGACGAACCACGTGCAGCTCATCACTGCCGGACACTACCGCCACCGGCACGTCCGGGGTCTGTCCACGCAACTGGATCAGCCCAGAGAAGCCGTGAGCGCCAGGCATGTGCAGGTCGAGCAGAATCAGATCGGCATCAGGATGCCGGATCACTACGTCGGAAGTGGCTTCCATGGTATCCGCTTCAATGATCTCGGCCTGAGGTGCCAATTGGCGCAGCGCCTGCGTCAAGGCAGCACGGAACAGCGGATGATCATCGGCAACGATGAATTTCTGGGCAAAGGCCATGGATTCTCCTCCGGATTCCGCTGCGGCGTGTCAGGCCCTGACGCCACAACGCAAGACGCTTGTTTGACCAGCATGTTACCCCATGGCCACCGGCTTTCCCAAGCACCCTTGCACTCCCTTCATCAACGTCAGCCACAAGATGCCCATCAAGTCCGCACCATTCGGTGCACTCCAGACGAAAAGACGCCGGTGGCGGGCATCGCCGCCACCGGCGTTTCGGCATGATTCATGCCATGTCGAGCGTCTGCCAACCCGCTGTTACTTGATGGCGCGGTGCTCGATCAGGTCTTCCACCACCGTGGGATCGGCCAGCGTGCTGGTATCACCCAGTCCATCGCATTCGTTGGCCGCGATCTTGCGCAAGATACGCCGCATGATCTTGCCAGAGCGCGTCTTGGGAAGCCCCGGCGCCCACTGGATATGGTCAGGCGATGCGATGGGGCCGATGTCCTTGCGCACCCACTGGGTCAATTCCTTGCGCAGTTCATCGCTGGGCTCCGCCTCATCGTTAAGGGTCACGTAGATATAGATGCCCTGCCCCTTGATATCGTGCGGGAAGCCCACCACCGCGGCCTCCGCGACGGCGGAGTGAGCCACCAGCGATGACTCGATCTCAGCCGTCCCCATGCGGTGACCCGACACGTTGAGCACATCATCTACCCGGCCGGTAATCCAGTAATAGCCGTCCTCGTCGCGACGACAGCCATCGCCGGTGAAGTAGGTTCCTTCATAGGTCGAGAAATAGGTCTGCACGAAGCGCTCATGGTTGTTCCAGATGGAACGTGCCTGCCCCGGCCAGGAATCGAGGATGACCAGGTTGCCCTCGGTAGCGCCGTCAAGCCGCTTGCCTTCGTTGTCCACCAGTGCGGGCTGCACCCCGAAGAAAGGCAATGTCGCCGAACCCGGCTTCTGTGCGATGGCACCGGGGAGCGGGGTAATCATGATGCCGCCGGTCTCGGTCTGCCACCAGGTGTCCACGATTGGGCACTGGCCGTTGCCGATGACTCGGTGGAACCACTCCCAGGCTTCCGGATTTATCGGCTCCCCGACAGACCCCAGCAGACGCAGGCTGCTGCGCGAGCTGGAGTCCATGACATGGTCACCATGGGCCATCAGGGCGCGCACTGCCGTGGGGGCGGTATAGAGAATGTTGACCTGGTGCTTGTCGACAATCTCGCCCATACGGCCATGAGTGGGGTAGCTGGGCACCCCTTCAAACATCAGGGTAACGGCGCCATTGGCCAAGGGCCCGTAGACGATATAACTGTGTCCGGTGACCCAGCCCACGTCCGCGGTACACCAGTAGACCTCGTCCTCGTGATAATCGAACACGTACTGATGGGTCAGGCTGGCGTAGGTCAGGTAGCCACCGGTGGTGTGCTTGAGCCCCTTGGGGGTCCCGGTAGAGCCAGAGGTATACAGGATGAACAGCGGGTCTTCAGCGCCCATCTCTTCCGCGGGGCAGTCAGTGTCCTGTCCTGCCACCAGGTCGTGGTACCAGACATCACGATCCTGGTGCCACTCGATATCCCCACCGGTGCGCTTGACCACCAGCACCTTCTCCGCCACATCGGTGCCATCGCGAGTCAGCGCCGCATCCACGTTGTCCTTCAGCGGCACGTGCTTGCCACCACGAACCGACTCATCCGCCGTGATGATGATGCGAGAAGCAGCGTCCTTGACCCGCTGTGCCAGCGCATCAGGGGAGAAACCGCCGAACACGACCGAGTGCACCGCGCCAATACGCGCACAGGCCAGCATGGCCATGGCGGCCTCGGGAATCATCGGCATGTAGAGCGTCACCGTGTCACCCTTGCCAACGCCAAGCGATTTCAATCCGTTGGCCAACTGACAGGTACGCTCGTACAGCTCGCGGTAGGTGATGACCGACGACTCGCCGGGATCGTCACCTTCCCAGATGATGGCCGGCTTGTCGCCACGGGTCTCGAGGTGACGGTCCAGGCAGTTGGCGGCGACATTCAGGGTGCCGTCCTCGAACCAGCGGATATCCACATTGTCACTGGCGTAGGAGACCGACTTGATGGTGTTGGGGGCTTTGATCCAGTCGAGGCGAGCGGCCTGCTCTTTCCAGAAAGCTTCAGGGTCTTCCACCGACTGCCGATAGAGCTTGTCATAGGTGGCCTTGTCGGCCCAGGCGGTCTTGGCGAACGTATCGGAGACCGGATAGACGTGCTTGTGATCGCTCATGGTGCTCTGTCCTTGGATACCCATTGAAGTGGAGAGCCAGCCGCCAACAGAGGCGTGTCCGGCGCGAATAACCTGCTAGCCAGCATAACGTTGCCAGCCCAGGCTTTCCCCTTAGACATTGGTATGACTATTTTTGTTATTACAAACAAAGAGTTATGCCATGTTTTCAGTCGGCCCGATCGATGTAGCAAAGCCGCCCACGACAGTGACGACAGCGATACTCTTGACCGGCCTTCGCGTTGGCGTGGCGGCGAGCAGAAAAATGGTGGTCACGACAGTGGCAACGATAGCGAAACGGTGCAGGACTGGACCGGCTGGTGTCAAAGCGATGAGTCACCCTGGGTGACAGGCCAAACAGGCGCACCATGACGGTCTGCCACTCCCGCCCGTGCGGACGAAAGGAAGGACCATCCTCAAGGTGCCAGACCAACCAGTGGGCTACCTCATGGGGAATCACCTCATCAAAGAAGGCCTGGCGGTTCTCCTCCAGCAGCCTGGGATTGAAACGCAGCCCTCCTCGGCCGAAATGCGCCTGACCAGCGCCCTTCCCCCGCAGATCACACCACACGGCGGGTTCCGGCAGATGCGGGTGAACGTCGCGACACAGGGCCACCGCCGCTTTCACTCTGGCATTCACCGCCGCATGCAGTGCCTTGGCCCCGAGCGCTTCCAGCCACTCTCCGTCCACCGCGGGAAGTACCGGGGCGGTGCCTGCCAAAGCAGCATGCGGTCTGCGTCGCGTCTCACTCATTGAATCATCAGTCTCCCTCAAGGAATGCTAGAATGCCGCCTCGAACCAGGGCGGTAAAGACCGCCCCCATTCCACCCCCGACCAAGTGAGCGCTCCATGTCCGACGCCGAAACGCCGCTCCCGCAACCGCTGCTCGAAGATGATGCCCTGGACCTGCTCGATGACTTTCTCGAGGAACGGGCCGGCGCTGATGCGCTAGACCTGATTGGCGCGCACGGCTTTCTGGTCGCCCTGGCAGTAGCGCCACGGGAAATCGATGCTGCCACTTGGGTGGCCGAGCTGTTCCACGGCTCACCGGAGTTCGAGTCAGAGCAGGAGCGTGAGATCATCCTGGGGCTGTTCGAGCAGCTCAAGTCCAACGCCATCAATGTGCTGGAAAGTGGGGGGCTGCCAGAGCTGCCCTTCGAGCTGACGCTGGATGGCATGGCAGCGGAAGAGACCCCCATCGGGGACTGGTGTGCCGGCTTCATGGAGGGCGTCTTCCTGGACGAGGCCCCCTGGTTCGAGGGCGACGAAGAAAGCGTCGCCACCTTGCTGCTGCCCTTCATGGCACTGTCGGGGCTGTTTGCCGATGAACCCGACATGGCGGACCTGGCCGGCGATGCAAAACGTCTGGAGGAGCTGGTCAACCAATTGCCTGAACTGGTGCTGGATCTGTATCTGCACTTCCGGGTGCCGCCGGATACCCCCAAGCCCAAGCCAAGAGGCAAGTCCCCCGCACGGGGCAAGGGCGCGCCACCTTCCGCCAAGAAGGGAGCAGGCGGCAAGGGCGGCGCCAAAGGCAAGGGCAAGCGCTGAGCCTTACTGCCACTAGCGCTGCCACCGGCGCTGCGACCGGCACTGTCATCGGGTTCGGCGAGGCCTGGCGTCGTCGAGCCCGCGCTAGATGAGGCGGTATCCACCGTCCATCAGCGCAAGCGCGTCATCCAGCCATCGAGAGTGCCATACAGCCAGGTTCTCAACTTTGCCCACAGTGAGCGGCGGCTCCAATGCTCATGCGAGATTTCCTTGCTGACGGCAAAATTGCGCTGGAACAGCGTCGCCACCTCCTGCGCCAAGCCAGCATCTTCCACTTCCTGGTTGGCCTCCAGGTTCCATTGCAGGCTCCAGTGATCAAAGTTGCACGACCCTAGACTGACCCAGTCGTCCACCATGACGAATTTGGCATGGATAAAGCTCGGCTGGAATTCGTAGATGCGCACTCCAGCGCGGAGCAGGCGCGAGTAGAAGCGCTGTCCGGCATATCGAATACCGGGATGGTCATGGTCCTGCCCTGGCAGCAACAGGCGCACATCCACCCCTTTGCGTGCCGCTCGCTGCAGTCTCAGTCGCGTACCCAATGTCGGCACGAAGTAGGGCGTACATAGCCACAACCGACCCTGACTGGTATCGATACGCTGCTGCAATGAATGACGGATCGCCTGAAAGCGATAGCCACGCCCCCACATGACCCTGGCCCGCATCTTGCCATCCGCCGCGTCAGCGGTGGCGGCTGCAGCGGGTACGCGAGGTAGCGCCGGCGCCTGGTCGGCGCCTCTGGCCAGCGGTGAATTCCACACCTGGGCAAACAGCGCGACCCAGTCGTTGACGACCGGCCCCCGCACCCGCACTGCCACCTCGAACCAGGCCGACAGGAAGTCATCCACCGCCCCAAATCCGCCGGTGAAGGCAAGCCGCTGGTCGACCACCACCAGCTTGCGGTGATCGCGGCTGACGTTGCGGGCCAGCGAATGCCAGCCCAGCGGGTTGAAATCACGCAACCAGACTCCGCCTGCCGTCAGCCGCTGTCGATCAGCGCGTGACAGCCCCATCGCGCCAAATCCATCCAGCAGCAGATAGACCGCCACCCCCCTGGCGGCCGCATCGGCCAACGCCTCGATGACTCGGTTGGCCAGCTCGCCCGATTCCATCAGATACAGCTCTACCAGCACAGATTCCTGTGCCTGAGCCACCGCCTCGAACAAGGCCGGCAGAAATCGATCTGCCTCTGGCAGCAGTTCCACCGCGTTGTGCTCACGCCATTGGGTACTCATCTCGCCTGGCCTCCATGCCATTGCATGCGGGTCGTTGCCTGGCCACGGCAGCGTCACACCCGCCACCATCGTGACTCTTCAATACCCTAATCAAAGGGCACAGAAAAGTCGCGAGAGAAGGTGGCCTGACGCCAGCCTTCTTCGCAATTAATCCCAAGTTTGCGTGTCCGATCGTTATACTGACGGCACACATGGATGACCGCCGAGCCCGGACTGCTCGCGGCATGGACAACGGGATGGCTATGTTTCACGCGCCGCTGCGACGACTGATCAAACTATGGACAGAGGTCCGCCTGGCCGAGCCGGCTCCGCTGCAGCTCAATCCCGACCTGCCGACGTTGTATGTGCTGCCAAGGCCAGCACTCAGCGATGTGCTGCTGCTGGATGCCTACTGTCGGGAGCATGGACTGCCTCCCGCCCACGGCAAGTTGGCGGAGCTTTCACTGCCACGCTGCGTAGCGCTTCCGGCTCGTGGCTCGCGCCTGTGGCGCGGCCGCGCGACCAGCGTTGCTCCATTTACCCAGCTTGTCGCCAACGGTATCCAGGTCCAGCTAGTACCGGTCAGCGTGTTCTGGGGTCGCGCCCCGGGCAAGAATTTCGGCTTCTGGCACCTGCTGGCAGCAGATAGCTGGCAACTAACCGGGCGAGTTCGACGGGCCTTGTCGGTCTTGATCAACGGCCGCGATGTGGAGCTGCAGTTCGGCGCGCCTCTGCACCTCGAGGAGCTGCACAATGGAGACCCATCGCTCACCAACCGCAAGGCCGCTCGCCTGCTTCGCGTGCATTTTCGCCGCGTGCGCACACGGGTGCTGGGCCCGGATCTGTCTCACCGCAGCACCATGATCCAGGGCGTCGTGGCCAGCGATGCGGTACGCCACGCCATCGGACAGCAGGTCGACCAGGGGATGTCGCCCTCGCGGCTAAAGCGACGTGCGCGCCGTTACGGACATGAGATTGCGGCAAACATGACCTATCCGGTGTTGCGCTTCCTTGCCGGTGCCCTGCGGCGGTTGTGGAATCGCCTGTACGATGGCGTCGATGTGACCGGCCTGGACAAGGTCAAGTCCCTGGCAGGCGATCACACCCTGATCTACGTGCCCTGCCACCGCAGTCATATCGACTACCTGCTGCTGTCCTACGTGCTTTACCGAGAGGGGCTGATGCCGCCGCACATCGCGGCGGGCAAGAACCTCAACATGCCGATCATCGGCCCCCTGTTGAGGCGCGGCGGGGCCTTCTTCCTGCGCCGCAGCTTCCGCGACAACCGGCTCTATGGCGCCGTCTTCAACGAGTACCTGCATCGCTTGCTGGCCGGTGGCTACCCGATGGAGTACTTCATCGAAGGCGGGCGTTCGCGAAGTGGCCGCATGTTGTCTCCGCGTCCCGGCATGCTGGCCATGACCCTGACCTCATTCATGCGCTGTCAACGCGGCGACGACCGCCCGATGGTGTTCGTGCCTGTCTACATTGGCTATGAGCGCATTCTCGAGAACTCGAGCTATCAGCGCGAACTGAGCGGCGGCAAGAAGCGCAAGGAATCACCGCTGGGTCTGTTGCGGGTCATTGGCCGGCTGCGAGAGCCTTACGGCCGGGTCGCCGTCAATATCGGGGAACCGCTGCCCATCGCCGACTTCCTTGACCGGTCCGCCCCGGAGTGGCGCACTAGCGGGGCCGATGATCACCCCTGGTTGAAACCCACGGTCACGGGTCTTGGACACCTGCTGACGCAGCGTATCAATGAGGTCGCCGCGCTGAATGCTGCCAACCTGACCGGCCTTGCCCTGCTGGCGTCACCTTATCGCGCATTGGAACACGCGACGCTGTGTGACCAGTTGGCGCTGCTGAGCCGGCTTGCCCGCAGTCCGGCCTGCGCCCAGACGCCCAGTTTACCGGCCGAATCGCCAGAGGACTGTGTGACCAAAGCCGTCGCGCTGGAGCTGGTCGAACGCCACCATCACCGCCTGGGTGATATCGTCAGTGCCACCCCCGCACAGGCCGCGCAACTGGCCTGGTATCGCAACAATGTGCTGCACCTGTTTGCTCTGCCGGCCCTGGTGGCCTTTGCCTTCCGTAGCCGAACTCAGCGCAGCCCAGCAGAGCTGCACGACCTGCTGCGTCCTCTATGGCCACCCTTGGCACATGAATTCTGCATCAGCGATGATGCCGATCTTGGAGAGCGTATCGATGCCATCCTGACCAGCCTGTGTGATCTCGACCTGCTGGAACGCTACGGCGCGAGCTTCACCCCGAAGGACAGCCTGGCGGCGCGGGAGCGGCTGCAGCTGGTCGGACGCATGATTCAGCCGTCGCTGGAACGCAACGCGCTGCTGATCGAAGTTCTGCTGCACGCGGGCAGCGGCACCCTGACCCGGCAGGAATTGACCGAGCGCTCCCGCGACCTGGCAGAACGGCTAGGCCTGCTCAGCGGCCGCGAGGCACCGGAATTCTTTGATCCCAAACTGTTCGAGACATTGATCGACACCCTGGGGCAGGAAGGCTGGATCTGGCTTGACCAGCAGCAGGTCCACTTCGATGAGTGTCTCAGACAAGCCGCCCAGCGTGCCTCTCGCTTGCTCGATGCATCACTGCGCAGACGCCTGGCGCTGATCACCCGCTACCGCGAAAACAGTGACGTGCGCGACCGCCAGTCCGCGCTCAACCCTGAGCCTTGAGCGAGCGATGCACGTAGATATCGTAGCGGCTGGTTTTCTCTTCCAGCCGGTGCCTTGGCTCGGGCCCATCGATCGGCGGAGCCTTGCGCGGGCGCTTGACCACCACCCGGTGAGTCGCCACATCAAGCGCCGCCTCCAGCAAGCGCGGCGCGTCAGCATCATCACCGGCCAACTCCCGGAAAACCCGCATCTCCTTCTTGACCAGCGCGGACTTGTCCCGATGAGGAAACATGGGATCGAGATGGATCACTTCGGGTGCCTTGTGATGGTCCGCCACCAGCTCGGCGAGATCACGGCTGCTGTCGCCGTGACATAGGGTCATGCGCTGCGCCGCGTCACGGGTTTCCTCGCAGCCACGTGCCCGTTGCAGGCCATCGTCAAGCAGCGCGGCAATGGCGGCCACCCGCTCGATCAGCAGCACATCGGCACCCAGGCTCGCCAGTACGAAGGCGTCACGCCCGAGCCCAGCGGTGGCATCGACCACCTGGGGCGTAATACCCTTTGCCAGGCCACAGGCCCTGGCCACCAGCTGACCGCGTCCTCCGCCGAAGCGTCGGCGATGACCATCACGACCACCGATGAAGTCGACCCACAGTGGCTTGCCGTAGAGTGCCTCATCTCCTGCCAGCACTAGCCGTCCCTGCTCATCTCGCTCAAGCAAAAGCCCGGCTTCGGGGCAATGCTCCAGCGTGAAGGGCAAGGCGAGCCCTGGGGCCAAGCGTACGCTCACTGAGCACGCTTCCTTTCCGTCTTCTTCCAGGCCACCTGGTCTCGAAGATAGACAGGCTGAGCGTCATGGGGCCGCTGACCGCCGCCAGCGTCGAACACCTCCACGGCAAGTCGCGCCATGTCTTCGGCAGCCGGATCGATGTCCACCACTGTCAGGTTCAGGTTGGCCTGGAGCTCTGCCGGCATCTGATCCCACAGGGCCCAGCCAGACCCAAGCCCCACCCAGTCATGATCCTCATGCTCTCGAGGCAGTAGCAGCCGCTCAGGTGGCAACACCGCTTCGTCCACCAACGCTACAGGCAGGCCATCATCGATACGCCAGGCAGCGGCATAGACTTCACCCATACGAGCGTCCAGAGCCGTCACCATGTAACGATAACGGTGGCTGCGATAACCGCTCAGAGCCAGCGCTTGCAGCGTCGACACGCCGATCAGCGGACGTCCCAGACCATAGGCAAGCCCCTGAGCCACTCCCGCGGCGATTCGCAGTCCAGTGAACGAGCCTGGCCCACGACCGTAAGCCACGGCATCCAACGCATTGGCCGAGACACCAGCCTCTGCCAATACCTCATCCACCATCGGCATCAAACGCCGAGTGTGCTCTCGCGGGGTGTGCGCAAAACGTGCCAGCACTTCATCCGGCTGGCCGTCGATACGGCGCAGCAAGGCCGCAGAACAGGCGCTGGAAGAAGCGTCGAGGGCCACAATCAGGGTCATGTTGGACTCATCCTGCAAGGGAAAAACCGGCTCATTATAAAGCAAGTGACCGGAAAATGGGGGGAGCCGGTACCCGAGCTCGTCGGACATTTGGCGGGCTCACTCGACGGGCTGATTTGACAGGCTATGCCCGATAAACGACCACGGCCCGCCAATGGCGGGCCGTGGTCAGCGATGCACGGGCGGGAAGCCTGACTAGCCCTCCAGGGCCTCGAGCACCTGACGGGTGATGTCGTCCACGCTGCCGACACCTGCGACACGGTGGTAGCGAGGTGCAGCCTCAGGCGCCTCGGCTGCCCACTCCTGGTAGTAACCCACCAGCGGCTCGGTCTGTTCGTGATACACGGACAGGCGATTGCGCACGGTGCTCTCGCTGTCGTCTTCACGCTGGATCAGCGCCTCGCCGGTGACGTCATCCTTGCCTTCTTCCTTCGGCGGATTGTAGACGACGTGATAGACGCGACCGGATGCCGGGTGGACGCGACGACCGGCCAGGCGATTGACGATCTCTTCATCGGCCACGGCAATTTCCAGCACGTGGTCAATCTTCACACCACCGTCCTTCATGGCGTCGGCCTGGGGAATGGTGCGGGGGAAGCCGTCGAACAGGAAGCCATTGGCACAGTCAGGCTGAGCGATGCGCTCCTTCACCAGAGCGATGATGATGTCATCGGACACCAGACCGCCGGTATTCAGGATTTCCTTCACCTTGAGCCCCAGCTCACTGCCTTCCTTGACCGCTGCGCGCAGCATGTCGCCAGTGGAAATCTGCGGAATGTCATAACGCTCGCAGATGAATTGAGCCTGGGTGCCCTTGCCGGCTCCCGGTGCACCCAAGAGGATCAAACGCATCAGTAGAACTCCTTCGAAAAAGCGAAAAATTCGGGGTGAAGAATAAGGTTAGCGAACAATACCCGCGCAGCTCTGGCGACACAACCTGAGACAACCGCCACAGCACCGGAAAAAGAGGATAAACAACTGTAATATCAAATAACTAAATACTGGATTGCACTTTCGTCAGGCGTCATCAAAGGTTCATGATTCGCGTGACGTAGCACAGCATGGCACCAAAACCTCTGACCAGGTGAAGGGCCACTTGATGAGCGGGCCGCCAACGACGAACGGCGCCTTGCGGCGCCGTTCGTTGCTCCCAGGTGGAGCAGGCTTACAGCAGCAGACGCCGGACGTCGGTCAGCAGCTGTCCCAGCAGCGCGGTAAAGCGCGCCGCGTCGGCCCCGTTCACCGCACGGTGATCATAGGACAGCGACAGCGGCATCATCAGGCGTGGCTGGAAGGCCGCACCATCCCATACCGGCTTCATGGACGCCTTGGACACCCCGAGAATCGCCACTTCAGGCGGGTTCACAATGGGGGTGAAGGCGGTGCCGCCAATCGACCCAAGGCTCGAGATGGTGAAACAGCCACCGGTCATCTCTTCGCGCTTGAGTTTCTTGGACTGGGCTTTCTTGGCCAGCTCCACCGACTCCTTGGCCAGGTCGATCAGCGACTTCTTGTCGGCATCACGAATCACCGGCACCATCAGGCCGTCAGGCGTATCCACGGCGATGCCGATATGCACATACTTCTTGTGCACCACGGTCTCGCCGTCGGCCTTGAGGCTGACGTTGAACTGCGGGTACTTGGCCAGGGCGTATGCACACGCCTTGATCATGAACGGCAGCGGCGTCAGTTTCGCACCCTGAGCCTCGGCTTCCGCCTTCATCGACTTGCGGAAAGCCTCGAGCTCGGTGATGTCGGCCTCGTCAAACTGCGTCACGTGGGGAATGTTGACCCAGCTGCGATGCAGGTTGTTGGCGCCCATCTTCATCAAGCGGCCCATCGGCTTCTCTTCGATCTCACCGAACTGGCTAAAGTCCTGATCGGGAATCGGCGGAATACCGGAACCACCCGCGGCAGCTGCCGGAGCGGATGCCCCCTGGCTCTTGCCTTGATTGGCCATGGCCTGCTTGACGTAGTTTTGGACGTCTTCCTTGAGCACTCGGTCCTTGGGACCGGAGGGCTTGACCAGGCCAAGATCGACACCCAGCTCACGTGCCAGCATGCGCACCGCCGGACCCGCGTGCACGTTCTTGGCATCGCGAGGCTTGTCCGCCACGGCAGAGCCCTTGGCGCTATCCGCAGAACCGCCGCCAGACGCCTGCTGCTTGGACGCCTCCTGCTTGGGCGCCGCCTGCTTAGCCGCTTCCTGCTTGGGCGCTGCCTTCTTCTTGGGCGCTGCACCGGCCACTTCGATATAGCCGATCAAGTCACCCTCGGAAACGGTGTCGCCTTCCTTGACCGACAGTTCGACCACCTTGCCCTTGAAGGGGCTTGGCACGTCCATGGAGGCCTTGTCGGACTCCAGCGTGATCAGGGCGTCTTCGACATCGACCTCATCACCCTCACTGACGGCCATCTCGATGATCGGCACGTCACTGGAACCGGAGAGATCCGGCACGCGCACTTCCTGACGGCCGCCTTCTGCGGCGGCGTCATCATCGTCACCGTCATCCTCGGATGCAGGCTCGCTGGCCTCAGGCGCGCTGGCGGGCGCAGCGTCATCCGGCGCGCCAGCATCCTCGTCGCCGCCTTCACCCGCCACTTCCATGGTGCCGATCACATCGCCTTCGGAGACCGTGTCGCCTTCCTTCACGCTCAGGCTGACCAACTTGCCGGCGTGGGGGCTGGGCACATCCATGGAAGCCTTGTCGGACTCCAGGGTGATCAGGGTATCTTCTTCGGCGACATCATCGCCTTCGGACACCGCCACTTCGATGATCTCCACATCGCTGGAGCCACCGAGATCTGGAACCTTGATCTCCACGGTACGACTGCCGCCGCTCTGCTTGGGAGCAGGCTTGCTGTCGCTGGCCGCTGACGCCTCCTGCTGGCTGTCGGCCTCCGCCTTGGGGGCGTCGTCCTTGGCATCGTCAGCCGCGTCGTTGCCTGCGTCGGCATCGCCACCGCCTTCGGCTTCGATCTCGACGATGTCGTCACCTTCGGAGACGGTATCCCCTTCCTTGACCAGCACCTTGATGACCTTGCCGCCCTTGGGCGCGGGCACATCCATGCTGGCCTTGTCCGACTCCAGGGTGATCAGCGTATCTTCCGCTTCGATCACGTCGCCCTCGGATACGGCGATCTCGATGATTTCTACATCGGTGTCCCCACCGATATCGGGCACTTTGATGATTTCGCTACTCAAGGTCGCGCTCCTTCAAACTCTTGACGGAGGCGGGCCTCCCGGCCCGCCATGCCACCGAACATTCCCTTGTCGCCTCAGACGTCCAGGGGGTTGGGCTTGTTCGGGTCGATGTCGTACTTCTTGAGTGCCTCGGCCACGACCTTGCGATCGATCTCGTCGCGATCCGCCAGCGCCTTGAGCGCCGCCACGGTGACGTAGTAACGATCCACCTCGAAGAAGGCACGCAGCGCTTCGCGAGTGTCGGAGCGACCGTAGCCGTCGGTGCCCAGTACATGATAGTCGGTCGGCATCCAGGCGCGAACCTGGTCGGCGTACAGCTTCATGTAGTCGGTGGACGCGATAGCCGGACCCTTGCGCCCTTCCAGGCACTTGGTGACATGGGGCTTCTCGGGCTTGGCCTCGGGGTTGATGAAGGCCTGACGATCGAGACCGAGCGCTTCACGACGCAGCTCGTTGAAGCTGGTCACGCTCCAGATATCCGAGCCGACACCCCATTCTTCGGCAAGCATTTCAGCGGCAGCCTCGACTTCGCGCAGGATGGTACCCGACCCCAGCAGCTGGACGTGTCCCTTCTTGCCTTCGGTCTCGCGCAGCAGATACATGCCCTTGATGATGTCCTCGGCAGGAATCTCGGCAAGCTCCGGGTGCTCGTAGTTTTCGTTCATCAGGGTCAGGTAGTAGAAGCAGTTCTCCTTGTCGGCGAACATGCGCTTCAAACCATCCTGCACGATGACGGCCACTTCGTGGGCGTAAGTGGGATCGTAGGTCCGGCAGTTCGGGATCATCGCTGCCTGCAGCAGGCTGTGCCCGTCCTGGTGCTGGAGACCTTCGCCATTAAGCGTGGTACGGCCGGCGGTGCCGCCACACAGGAAGCCTCGCGCCTGCATGTCACCCGCGGCCCAGGCCAGATCACCGATACGCTGGAAGCCGAACATCGAGTAGTAGATGTAGAACGGCAACAACGTGGTGTTGTTGTTCGAGTAGGACGTGGCGGCGGCAATCCACGCCGACATGGCGCCGGCCTCGGTGATGCCTTCCTCGAGGATCTGACCTTTCTGATCCTCGCGGTAGAACATGATCTGTCCCTTGTCGACGGGCTCGTACTTCTGCCCTTCGGAGGTGTAGATCCCGAGCTGACGGAACATCCCTTCCATGCCGAAGGTACGGGCCTCGTCGGGGATGATCGGCACCACGCGCTTACCGATCTTCTTGTCCTTGACCAGGCCATTCAGGACACGCACGAAGGCCATGGTGGTGGACACCTCGCGGCCCTTGGACCCTGCGGTCTGGGACGCGAAGGTCTTGTCGTCAAGACCAGGAATTTCCAGCGCTTCAAAGTCCGCACGACGACTCGGCAGGTAGCCACCCAGCTGCTCGCGGCGGTAGTGCATGTACTTCATTTCCGGAGAGTCATCTTCGGGCTTGTAGTACGGCACATCCTTGAGCTGCTCGTCGGAGATGGGAATGCCGAAGCGATCACGGAACCGCTTGAGCGCTTCGTACTCCATGGTCTTGACCTGGTGGGCTTCGTTGGCCGCCTCACCATCGCCGCCACCCATGCCGTAGCCCTTGACGGTATGCGCCAGGATCACGGTGGGACGGCCGTTGGCATTGGTGGTCGCCTCGTGATACGCCGCGTAGACCTTGAACGGGTCATGACCACCACGGTTGAGCTTCCAGATGTCCTCGTCGGACATGTCCTTGACCAAGTCGGCGGTTTCCGGGTACTTGCCGAAGAAGTGCTCCCGGGTGTACGCGCCGCCGTTGGCCTTGTAATTCTGGTAGTCGCCGTCGACCGCCTCGTCCATGCGCTTCTGCAGCATGCCCTTCTTGTCTTTCTCGAACAGCGGATCCCAGTGGCGTCCCCAGACGACCTTCAGCACGTTCCAGCCGGCGCCGCGGAAGACACCTTCGAGCTCGTCGATGATGCGGGAGTTACCGCGCACCGGGCCGTCGAGACGCTGCAGGTTGCAGTTGATGACAAAGATGAGGTTGTCGAGTTTTTCGCGGCTGGCCAGGTGAATGGCACCGAGGGATTCCGGCTCGTCACACTCGCCGTCACCCATGAAGCACCAGATCTTGCGGTCCTGCATATCATGCAGTTCGCGGGAGTGCAGGTACTTCATGACGTGGGCCTGGTAGATCGCCTGGATCGGGCCCAGACCCATGGACACCGTGGGGAACTGCCAGAAATCCGGCATCAGCCAGGGGTGCGGGTAAGAGGACAGGCCATTGCCGTCCACTTCCTGGCGGTAGCTGTCCATCTGCTCTTCGGTCAGACGACCTTCAAGGTAGGCACGGGCATAGATACCCGGCGCCACGTGGCCCTGGATATAGATCAGGTCGCCTTCGAAGTCTCCGTTCGGGGCGCGGAAGAAGTGGTTGAAGCCCACGTCATACAGCGTCGCGGAGGACATGAAACTGGCGATGTGGCCACCAAGCCCTGGCTTGGCACGGTTATTACGAATGACCTGGGCAATGGCGTTATAGCGGATCACCGAGCGGATACGACGCTCCATGAACAGGTCGCCCGGCATCGGCGCTTCACAGTGCACCGGAATGGTGTTGCGATGCGGGGTGGTGACCGAGAAGGGCACCTGCATGCCGTCCTGGCGATAACGGTCGGCGAGCCGTGTCATCAGGTACCGGGCACGATCCTCGCCCTCGCGATCCAGGACTGACTCCAGGGAATCCAACCATTCCTGGGTTTCGACCGGATCGAGATCTTCTCTTGAACCAAGACTCATAGAACGTCTCTCCGAATGACGATGGGGGTCCACTGCCCCGCGATCGAGGCCAATGAGCGAGCGGGATTGAGGAGTAATCCCCGGCCGCCTCGCAGCGTCAGGCATGTAGTAATATTACGAGATTATCCGTGCCAACCGGGCACGATTGGGCAAGAAGATACCTCAATCGCCCTGCACTGCCAATTGAACCAGCTATGGAAATGTTTTTCAATTCAGCTATATTGCACTGCAACACAATGGCTTAGCCACGCTCCTCTGCCAGTTATGTGACGAAAGTCAGCCACTTGTAAACAAACTACCGTTTGACACCCGGCTCGCGACCAAACTATGCAAGAACGCTGGCCTAGGGCATCGACTCGCGGCACTGCAAACAGCGGCGCAGGTAAGCCCAGTCAAAAGACGGACCCGGGTCGTCCTTGCGTAGTGGGGCGATTCGAGCATGACTGGTCAGCCTTTCGGGGGTGATGAGTGGATAGGCGTCAAACAGATCGTGCAGCACCTGTGCCAGACGTCGGTATTGTGCGTCTCGATATGGCGTCGATGGATCACCTTCGAGTTCGATGCCAATGGAAAAGTCATTCAGCTCGTCACGCATGCGATGCCCATCGAACCAGCGCGAGCGCCCAGCGTGCCAGGCGCGAGCCTCGAAGGGGGCAAACTGCACGCACTCGCCATCTCGACGAATCAGCAGATGCGCGGACACCTTGAGCCCCGCTATCTTGGCAAAGTAAGGATGGGCCTCTGGCACCAGCCGGTTACAGAACAGCGCTTCGATATGATCACCGCCAAACTCGCCCGGCGGCAGGCTGATCGAATGCAGCACCACCGCAGACACTTCCTGGTCTGGCCGCTCATTGATGTTCGGTGAAGGCACCTGGCGAGCACCGTTCAACCATCCGTTCACACAGGTCACTGGCCTCTCCTTGCCGGTATCGGAGTCTGTCGCCCAGGCACTGACGCCGAGGCTTATCCCCCCTATAATGTCGGCTCCACGCGCCGCAATACAGAGATATCCATGCATTTCCAGGACGCCCTTGCCGAAGAGATCCGCAACAGCGCCGCTCGCCTGCTGGCAGAGGATGTCGGCCCGGTGGACATTACGGCTCAGCTGATTCCCGAAAAACACCAGGGCCACGCCCGAGTCATCAGCCGCGAACCGGCCATCCTGTGCGGCGTGGCTTGGGTCGATGAGCTGTTCCGCCGCCTTGACCCGCGCGTCACCTTGACCTGGCATGCAGCCGACGGTGATCGACTGACGCCCGACGTGCCATTTCTTGAGCTGACAGGCCCTGCCAGGAGCCTGCTCACCGGCGAGCGGGCCGCCCTGAACCTGCTGCAGACGCTATCTGCCACGGCCACTCGCACGCGCCACTATGTGGACCTGCTGGAAGGGACCGGGGTCAAGCTGCTGGACACCCGCAAGACGCTACCCGGCATGCGCGTCGCGCAGAAATATGCGGTGGCCTGCGGGGGCGGCACCAATCACCGGATTGGGCTCTACGATGCCTTCCTGATCAAGGAAAATCACATCTGGGCCTGCGGCGGTATCGCCGGAGCAGTGAAGGAAGCACGCGGCATCGCCAAGGATCTCACCGTGGAGGTCGAAGTCGAGACCTTTGATGAGCTCAACCAGGCGCTGGCAGCCGGTGCAGATGTCATCATGCTGGACAACTTCTCGCTGGACGATATGCGCGAAGCCGTGCGCCAGGTCGCCGGTCGCGCCACGCTGGAGGCCTCCGGCAATGTCGATGAGACCACCCTGAAAGCGATCGCTGACACCGGCGTCGACTGCATTTCCAGCGGCGCCTTGACCAAGGACATCAAGGCGATTGACCTGTCCATGCGGATGGTGGAAGACGGCCCAGCTAGCTGACAGAGGCTTACGGCGGACTCGTTACTGGATAGAGGGCCTATCGCTGACAGAGGGCTTATAGAGCGTACCCCCGCACGCTGGCAGGCGTGCGGCCGGGTCATCGTCTCAGCGAAATGTCAGAGCCCACGTCAGAGCCCACGTCAGAGCCATGTCAGCGTCATTTGAGAGCCTTGCTCAGACACAGGCGAGGCAGCCGTTCCCCGTTACGCTCGACCCACTCTTCGCCATGGGATACCCAGCCAGCCCTGAGCAAGGGTTCGGCCAACAGCAGGCTGGCCTCGATGATCATTCGTCTGGCCCCCGCCTGCTTGAGTCGTTCCTCCGCCAGCTCGAGCAGACGCCCGCCGATCCCCTGTCCAGCCAGGGATGGCCAGACGTAAAGCGTCTCGATTCTGGCACGGGCGATGTCGTACTCGACAAAGCCGACACAGCGGCCGTCACAGTCCGCCACCAGGGTCGTAAACAGTGCCTGACGAGCCCGCCAGGCAGCGCCCTCGCGGGGCAATGCAGAGGCCCAGGCATGACGTTGCTCGATGCTGTAATGACGGCTGGCACCGGTCATGACCGCGTGATAGAACACTTCCGCCTGGTCCGAGGCGTCATCCGCCAGGGCTTCGCGATAGCGGATACGCGGAAGCCGGACTTCCTGTGCGGGCGATGCTGGATGAGGGGCAGACATGAAAGACACTCCTGGGGGACTGGCAGCCATCAACCTCTCCTGGCGAGGTTCGCCAAGCCTACCCACAAGCCGAGCTCTGTCCAATAGCCAGCTCCATCTTGATACCAGCCGAGAGAAGATAATGCCCCACTGCTTTGCCATGACACGATGCCTGCATCCGCTGATCACCGGTACGTCGGCCCTCCCTGCGACGCCACTCGACCATGTTCCCCTTGCCGGAGCCACTGCCTGAGCATGTCCGACTCCAGCTTCACGCTTACCCCCATCGGCACCATTCACAGCGACTTTCCCGACAAGTTTGGTGTCCCCAGGCAGCCAGGCCTGGTCAAGGACGCCAGAGCCTGGCTCACACTCGAGGGCGAGTTTGCCGACCCCTTGGCGGTCAGAGGCCTCGATGAGTTCAGCCACCTGTGGCTGACCTTCATCTTTCACCTTAGTCCGCAACGCTGGAAACCGATGGTTCGGCCGCCTCGCCTGGGCGGAAATGCCCGAATGGGCGTATTCGCCAGCCGCAGCACGCATCGTCCCAACCGTCTCGGGCTATCTTTGGTCGAGCTCCTCGACATCGACACCACCGCGGGCGTCAGTTTGCTGTTAGCCGGCGCTGACCTGGTGGATGGCACCCCGGTGGTCGATATCAAGCCGTATCTGCCCTGGACCGAAAGCCGGCCCGATGCCAGGGCGGGGTTCGCCCCCACCGCCCCCATCCAGCATGCCGTGTCCTTTTCTTCCGAAGCGCAGGCTGCACTGGATGATCACCCACACGGGGCATCGCTTAGGCGCTTGATTGTTCAGGTCCTGAGCCAAGATCCTCGACCGGCCTATCGAGGTGATGACGACCAACGCCAGTACGGCGTCAGCCTGCGCGACGTCAACGTGCGCTTCCATGTCGAGCATGAGCATGAAAAAGGCGCCCTGCGCTTCTGCGTGGACGCCCTGGAGCGGAACAGATGAGACGATAAGTAACGTAGAGCTTTCAGGTGACTGCGGCCTTGCCTAAAGAGCTGCGCTACCCAATAAATCCTACGACATCGGCTAGCGCCTCCCTCAGCTGGGATCCGCCGCCTGCAACAGGCGGCTGGCCACCCAGCCTACCGCACGATCATCATCGACGTAGACGTGGCTCCAGCCATCGACCTCCCCGATCACGTGGACCTGCTCACCTTGGCCGGCCCACTCAATCACGGGGAAGGCGGTCGAGCCCCCTTCACGCACATTGGCTCCGCGTACCTTGATCTGCTTGACCGCGAGCCCCGCCAGGACGGCGTCGAGGTTTTCCGCGGCCACGGCGACCCCGGCTGAAGACGCCAGTGAGAAACGACTCAAGGCCTGGCCAATATCACGCTCTACTCCCGCTCCCTTGAGGTACAACAGCCCAAGGTTGTTCTGGGCCAGCGGCGAGCCCGCCTCAGCGGCTTGGCGATACCACTCGGCCGCCTTGGCGGCATCCTGGGGGACCAGTCGTCCCGCTTCATAGAGCCCGGCGAGTTCAAGCGCTGACGAGACGCTACCGAGCTCTGCCGCTCGCTCCAGCAGCGACACGGCTTGTCCGATGTTCTGCTCGACGCCTCGCCCCTCGAGAAACAGGATGCCGAGGTTATGCAGTGCGTCCTTGTCACCCTGTTGCGCCAGAGGCAGCCACTGTTCATACGCGGCGGGGTAGTTGCCACTGACATAGGCATCGATGCCGCTTTGCACGCTTGCCAGGGCCATTGCTGGCGTCAGCAGCAAGCCCGCTACTACGCTTATCCATCGCTTCATTGCTTCACACCCTCTTCCAACATATGTCCATGCGACACCCCACACCATGCAACGCGGGAATGCATTCTCAGTCGATCACCCCGGAGACACCTAGCCCCACCGTCGGCCCCCCATGGGATGCGCCGATCCCTAGCCCCACACTCCAGCGACCGTCATCTGCCGTGCGCCGGAGGCTCACACCCAGGGCCGATTCGCCGTTGTGGTAGCCAGTACCGATGTGGTAGGTGAACTTCCCCGCGACATAAGGGGCATCCGCCATAGCGGCCAGGGCGGCGATGCCACCACTGGCATCACGCTCGACTTCATTGATCTTGTCGCTGAGATGGTCATAGGCGTGGCTGAACTTGCTATCCAGTGCATTCAGCTGGCCAAGGTTGACCGCATCGTAGGTCGACGTCCCTGACGCTACATTGTGGATCTGAACAGGCTCCCCCTCCTTCCCGAGGCTGACAGATCCATAGTCGACGCTGCCGTCATCCTTGCGGTCATAGTTGACAGCGCCCTCCTGCACGGACTTGAGCTGACGCACATTGACGGCATCGGTGTCTTCGGTACCACCGGCCACGTGGGTGATCTGGCGCTCACTGCCTTCGCTCCCGACCGACAGCGCGCCCTGGGACGATGCCACCGCAACGTCAGAAAAAGCCTCCTGCTTGCCATTCATGCCTTCGCGATCGGCAATTGCCCCGCTACCCAGAGCCACGCCACCCTTGGACTCAGCGACAGCCTTGCCGCCAATGGCGATGCTGTCATCGCCCTTGGCCTGGGCGGCAGGAGCGCTGGAGTTGGCCTGGAAGTACTGGCTGTCCTGCGCCGACACTTGCAGATCGCCAACGTCTTCCATCAGGTCCCAGATCTGACCGCCATTGACGGCCTCGCTACTGCCTTGGCTGATGCTGCCATCCGCTACGTTGGTGATAAGCGTACCGCCAGTGCCCCCTAGCGTGATCTGACCCTTGTCACCGTCTGCATCATATTGCACCGCGCTATTCGCCAGCGCTGCGACATCGCCATTCATGTCATCGATGACGTCCTCGATGCCATCCACATCGCCTTCCACCCGGGCCACGCGGTCATTCGTGTCCTTGAGCTGGCTGCCGTTGACCGCTTCCTTGCTATCACTGGCAATCTTGCCGTCAGCCACGCCATCCAGCACCGTGCCGGCCGCCGCTCTTGTCTTGGCGCCGAAGGTCACTCGTCCCCAGTTGACGCTGCCATCGCCCATGCGGTCGTAGGCCACCAGCTCGTTCATCGCCTGATGGGTCGCAAAGAGCTGACTTCCATTGATGGCATCGGTGGAATCCGCCGCCACACGTCCCGCCGCCAAGTGGGTCAGCGTGCGCTCCTTGCCCACTGTGCCAACACTGACCGTCGCCAGGGGGGAACCGCCTGCCACTGTTCGAGACTGACCAAGCAGGGTAATCGCATTCGTTGCCACGGCATCCTCGGTCACGGACTGCGCGCCCAGGGCAACAGCACCCGCCTGAGTGGCCTTGGCCCCGGCACCGAGAGCCACGGACTGTTCCCCGCCACCCTGTGCCGACGAGCCGATTGTCACCGCATCGGCCAGGGAGCTATGAGCCTGGTCGCCGATGGCAATTGCCCCGGCCGCGGATGCTTCCACCTTGGCTTGGTAACCGACACCGATGGCGTCGTCGGCATTGACCACAGCACCGGGGCCCGCCGCCATGGCATTGTCACCTGACGCAACGGAGTCCTCGTCGACGATGCCGTTGGCATGGAAGAACAGCGCATTGGTATCTGATAGCGAGCCGATGGCCCCCTTGAGCTGACGCAAGGTCACCGCGTCATGGTCCTCGACACCATCGGCAACATGAGTGACCTGTCGGTACTCGCCAGTCTGGCCAACGGAGACTTCACCCAACAAGGTACCGTCATCGGTGTTGTAGGCGACCTCACCGGAGCCTGCTGCAAACTGCCCAGAAACAGGCGCAGTGGCGCGATCAGCCTTTGCCCCGCTGCCCAGTGCGACGCTGGACGCGACGCTAACAGAGGCTCCCTTACCAATGGCGAGGCTGTTGTCACCCATGGCGCTGGCAGAGGGCCCCATTGCCAGGCTATCCACACCTGTGGCGACAGACGCGTCACCAGTGGAGTTGGCCTTGTAGTAGCGCGCGTTAGCCTCTATGCCTCCGATGGCATCGATATTGTCCTGAATGTCATCGTGGTTATCGCTGATGGCATTGGTGTTGCTGGTGATATCCCCCGTATTGGTAGAGATATTGCCGGTGTTGAGGGTGATGGCATCCGCGTTATCTTGGATCGCATCCGTATTGGTACCGATATCGGTTTCCGCCGTGCTCAGGCGGGTATCCAATCCCCCCACCGCCTGGTTGGTGGCGTACAGCTGGCTGCCGTTCACCGCATCGGTGCTGATGGCAGACAGGCGTCCCGCCGCCACGTGGGTAATGGTGCGCTCGGCGCCGCTGGTGCCCACGCTGACGGTGCCTGTCGGGGCCTTGCCAGCAAGGTCGTACGTCGTCCCCGCCAGCGTCACCTCCGCCGTGCCCACCGCGGTTTCCGTGGTAGCCCCGTTGCCCAGCGCTACGCTGTTGGCAATGCTGGCGTTGGCCCCATTACCGATGGCCACGCTATTGGTGGCGCTGGCCTTCGCCACTGGGCCCATGGCCAGACTATCGGTACCGCTGGCATCGGCGCCATTCAGGGTGGAGTTGGCCTGGTAATACTTGCTGTCACCGGCCACACCCTCGAGCTGATTTTGCACCTCCCACAGCTGATCACCACTCACCGCATCGCGGCTACCATCGGCCACCGTGCCGTTGGCCAGGTTGGTGATCTTGGTGCCGATATTGTCGCCATCGCCATTTGTGGTACCGATCAGGGTGATGGTGCCAGGCGTGACCTTCCCATCAGTATCGCGATCGTACTGCACCGCGCCGTCGCCCAGCTTGGCGATGGCATCCGTATTGGTGGAGATATTGCCGGTGTTGAGAGTGATGGCATCCGCGTTATCTTGGATCGCATCCGCATTGGTGCCGATATCGGTTTCCACCGTGCTCAGGCGGGTATCCAGCCCCCCCACCGCCTGGTTGGTGGCGTACAGCTGGCTGCCGTTCACCGCATCGGTGCTGTCCGCGGTCAGGCGTCCTGCCGCGACGTGGGTGATCGTACGCTCGGCACCGCTGGTGCCCACGCTGACCGTGCCCGTCGGGGCCTTGCCAGCAAGGTCGTACGTCGTCCCCGCCAGCGTCACCTCCGCCGTGCCCACGGCGGTTTCCGTGGTGGCCCCATTACCCAGCGCCACGCTATTGGCAATGCTGGCGTTGGCCCCATTACCGATGGCCACACTGTTGCTGGCACTGGCCTTGGCCACTGGGCCCATGGCCAGGCTGTCGGTACCGCTGGCATCGGCGCCATTCAGGGTGGAGTTGGCCTGGTAATACTTGCTGTCACCGGCCACACCCTCGAGCTGGTTCTGTACCGTCCACAGCTGACCACCGCTCACCGCATCGCGGCTACCATCGGCCACAGTGCCGTTGGCCAGGTTGGTGATCTTGGTGCCGATGTTGTTGTCGTCACTGTCCTTACCGCCCGCCAGGGTGATGGTGCCAGGCGTCACATTACCGTCGGTATCCCGGTCATACTGCACCGCGCCGTCGCCCAGTTCAGCGATGGCATCCGTATTGGTAGAGATATTGCCGGTGTTGAGGGTGATGGCATCCGCATTATCTTGGATCGCATCCGCATTGGTGCCGATATCGGTCTCCGCCGTGCTCAGGCGGGTATCCAGTCCCCCCACCGCCTGGTTGGTGGCATAGAGCTGGCTGCCATTCACCGCATCGGTGCTGGTGGCAGACAGGCGTCCCGCCGCCACATGGGTGAGAGTGCGCTCGGCACCGCTAGTGCCCACGCTGACGGTGCCTGTCGGGGCCTTGCCAGCAAGGTCGTATGTCGTCCCCGCCAGCGTCACCTCCGCCGTGCCCACCGCGGTTTCCGTGGTAGCCCCGTTGCCCAGCGCTACGCTGTTGGCAATGCTGGCGTTGGCCCCATTACCGATGGCCACACTGTTAGTGGCGCTGGCCTTGGCCACCGGGCCCATGGCCAGGCTGTCGGTACCGCTGGCATCGGCGCCATTCAGGGTGGAGTTGGCCTGGTAATACTTGCTGTCACCGGCCACACCCTCGAGCTGGTTCTGTACCGTCCACAGCTGATCACCGCTGACCGCATCGCGACTGCCTTCGGCCACGTCACCGTTGGCCAGGTTGGTGATCTTGGTGCCGATATTGTCGCCATCGCCATTTGTGGTACCGATCAGGGTGATGGTGCCAGGCGTGACCTTCCCATCAGTATCGCGATCGTACTGCACCGCGCCGTCGCCCAGCTTGGCGATGGCATCCGTATTGGTGGAGATATTGCCGGTGTTGAGAGTGATGGCATCCGCGTTATCTTGGATCGCATCCGCATTGGTGCCGATATCGGTTTCCACCGTGCTCAGGCGGGTATCCAGCCCCCCCACCGCCTGGTTGGTGGCGTACAGCTGGCTGCCGTTCACCGCATCGGTGCTGTCCGCGGTCAGGCGTCCTGCCGCGACGTGGGTGATCGTACGCTCGGCACCACTGGTGCCCACGCTGACAGTGCCCGTCGGGGCCTTGCCAGCAAGGTCGTACGTCGTCCCCGCCAGCGTCACATCCGCCGTGCCCACCGCGGTTTCCGTGGTGGCCCCATTACCCAGCGCCACGCTATTGGCAATGCTGGCGTTGGCCCCATTACCGATGGCCACACTGTTGCTGGCACTGGCTTTGGCCACTGGGCCCATGGCCAGGCTGTCGGTACCGCTGGCATCGGCGCCATTCAGGGTGGAGTTGGCCTGGTAGTACTTAGCATCACCCTGCAGGTCGGTGATGGCGGAGGTATTTCCCCCAATGGCGGTGGTATTACCCTCAATGGACGCCTTATTGGCATCGGCCAACGTCTTATTGGCGGTGATATTGCCTTCCGCCGTGTCCATACGGCCATCCAGCCCATCCACCTCCTGATTGGTGGCGTAGAGCTGGCTGCCATTGACCGTATCGGTACTGCTCGCGGATAGCTGGCCCGCCGCAACGTTGGTGATGGTGCGCTCGCTACCCGCTGCCCCCACGCTGACGGTGCCCTTGGCATCGCCACCGGCGAAGGTGTGCTCGGTACCGGCTACGGTGCCTTTTGCGGTATCTACGATAGCGGCCGTGGTAGCACCATTACCTAGGGCCACGCTGTCTGCCACCGAGGCATTGGCCCCATTACCGATGGCCACACTGTTAGTGGCGCTGGCCTTGGCCACCGGGCCCATGGCCAGGCTATCGGTACCGCTGGCATCGGCGCCATTCAGGGTGGAGTTGGCCTGGTAGTACTTAGCATCACCCTGCAGGTCGGTGATGGCGGAGGTATTTCCCCCAATGGCGGTGGTATTACCCTCAATGGACGTCTTATTGGCATCGGCCAACGTCTTGTTGGCGGTGATATTGCCTTCCGCTGTGTCCATACGGCCGTCCAGCCCATCCACCTCCTGATTGGTGGCGTAGAGCTGGCTGCCATTGACCGCATCGGTACTGGTCGCGGATAGCTGGCCCGCCGCAACGTTGGTGATGGTGCGCTCGCTACCCGCTGCCCCCACGCTGACGGTGCCCCTGGCATCGCCACCGGCAAAGGTGTGCTCGGTGCCCGCTACCGTGCCCTTGGCGGTATCCACGATGGCGGCCGTGGTCGCTCCGTTACCCAGGGCCACGCTGTCGGCCACCGTGGCCTTGGCGCCATTGCCAATAGCCACACTATTGGCCTTGTCCGCCACCGCAGCTGGTCCCATGGCCAGGCTATCGGCGCCGGTGGCCGACGCCGCCGTGCCGGTGGAGTTGGCCTGGTAGTACTTGGCATCACCCTGCAAGTCGGTGATGGCGGTGGTGTTCTGCGTAATGTTACCCGCGTTCGTCGAAATATTACCGGCGTTGGTCGTGATATTGCCTTCCGCCGTGTCCATACGGCCATCCAGCCCATCCACCTCCTGATTGGTGGCATATAGCTGGCTGCCGTTCACCGCATCGGTACTGGTCGCTGAAAGACGCCCCGCCGCAACGTTGGTAATGGTCCGCTCACTACCGACGGTGCCCACGCTGACGGTGCCCTTGGCATCGCCACCGGCGAAGGTGTGCTCGGTACCGGCCACGGTACCCTTGGCGGTATCGACGATGGCGGCCGTGGTAGCCCCGTTACCCAGGGCCACGCTGTCAGCCACCGAGGCGTTGGCCCCGTTGCCGATAGCCACGCTGTTGGTGGCGCTGGCCTTGGCCTCTGGGCCCATAGCCAAGCTATCGGTGCCAGTGGCCGACGCCGCCGTGCCGGTGGAGTTGGCCTGGTAGTACTTGGCATCACCCTGCAAGTCGGTAATAGCCGTGGTATTTCCACCAATGGCGGTGGTGTTCTCCTCAATGGAAACCTTATTGGCATCGGCCAATGCCTTATTGGAGGTGATATTGCCTTCCGCCGTGTCCATACGGCCATCCAGCCCATCCACTTCCTGATTGGTGGCGTAGAGCTGGCTGCCATTGACCGCGTCGGTACTGGTAGCAGACAGGCGTCCCGCCGCCACATTGGTGATGGTGCGCTCGCTACCGACGGCGCCCACGCTGACGGTGCCCTTGGCATCGCCACCGGCGAAGGTGTGCTCGGTACCGGCCACGGTGCCTTTTGCGGTATCCACAATGGCAGCCGTGGTAGCACCACTACCCAGGGCAACGCTGTCGGCCACCGTGGCCTTGGCGC
This sequence comes from Halomonas sp. DP3Y7-2, assembly GCF_019800795.1. Classification (NCBI taxonomy): domain Bacteria; kingdom Pseudomonadati; phylum Pseudomonadota; class Gammaproteobacteria; order Oceanospirillales; family Halomonadaceae; genus Halomonas; species Halomonas sp. DP3Y7-2. Next base: position 779 of record NZ_JAHVKJ010000010.1, on the reverse strand, counting down.
CATTGCCAACAGCCACACTGTTGGCCTTGTCCGCCACAGCAGCTGGCCCCATGGCCAGACTGTCGGTGCCGGTGGCAGACGCCGCCGTGCCGGTAGAGTTGGCCTGGTAATACTTGGCATCACCCTGCAAGTCGGTGATGGCAGTGGTGTTGGTCGTAATGTTGCCAGCGTTCGTCGAGATATTACCGGCGTTGGTCGTGATATTGCCTTCCGCCGTATCCATACGGCCGTCCAGCCCATCCACCTCCTGATTGGTGGCATACAGCTGGCTGCCGTTCACCGCATCGGTACTGGTCGCGGATAGTTGTCCCGCCGCCACGTTGGTGATGGTGCGCTCGCTACCCACTGCCCCCACGCTGACAGTGCCCTTGGCATCGCCACCGGCAAAGGTGTGCTCGGTGCCCGCCACGGTGCCCTTGGCGGTATCCACGATGGCAGCCGTGATGGCACCGTTACCCAAGGCCACGCTGTCTGCCACCGAGGCGTTGGCCCCGTTGCCGATAGCCACGCTGTTGGTGGCGCTGGCCTTGGCCTCTGGGCCCATAGCCAAGCTATCGGTGCCGGTGGCCGACGCCGCCGTCCCGGAGGAGTTGGCCTGGTAGTACTTGGCATCACCCTGCAAATCGGTGATAGCAGTAGTGTTGGTCGTAATGTTGCCCGCGTTCGTCGAGATATTACCGGCGTTGGTCGTGATATTGCCTTCCGCCGTATCCATACGACCGTCCAGCCCATCCACCTCCTGATTGGTGGCATAGAGCTGGCTGCCATTGACCGCATCG